>DASRWB010000001.1:0-28854 GCA_035654775.1 Flavobacteriaceae bacterium
ACAGGCACACCTAATAAATTACGATGATCTCGAAGGTTGTTTTCACCAAAATACTCCTGAATGAAACGCGTATATTCGTAACCATTCATCATATCAATTTGTTCTCCTACGGAACTAATGGTAGAGTTGGCAGAAAAGTTAAACAGTACTTCTCCTGAAGTTCCTCTTTTGGTGGTGATAATTATCACACCATTTGAAGCTCGTGCTCCGTAAATAGCCGTGGCAGAAGCGTCTTTTAATACCGTAAAACTTTCGATGTCGTTTGGGTTAATCAGGTTAAGCGGGTTGCTTACACCTGCCGGATTTCGGTTGTCAATGGCCACACCGTCAATTACAAGTAACGGGCTGTTTTGTGCCGATAAGGAGGCACCGCCTCGTATTCTGATATTTGGAGCTGCATCGGGTTGTCCTCCGGAATTCGTAATTCGCACTCCGGGTGCTTTACCAATTAAAAGCTGATCGGCCGAAATAATGGCTCCTTGATTAAAATTGTCGCTGGTTACTACATCTACTGAACCGGTTAAGTCTTCTTTTTTTACGGTACCGTAACCTATTACAACTACTTCATCAAGCTGTGAAGCATCTTCAAGTAATGCTACATCAATCCGGGATTGACCGGTAAATGAGATTTCTTGAGTAATGTACCCGAGATAGGAAAAAACAAGAATGTCTCCGGAGTTTACGTTGATTTGATAATTACCGTCAAAATCCGTAGCCGTACCTGTTGTTGTCCCCTTGATGACAACATTAACTCCGGGAAGTGGTAATGATGTTGATTGTTCTGTTACCGTACCGTTTATTGTAGTTTGAGCTATAATAAATGATGGAATAAAAAACAGAACAAACAATACACGTTTAAGTATAGTTTTCATACAATTACTGTTAGAATTTAGTTAAATTAGTCTGTTATATTTTCACTTCTCGGGTTAAATCTATGTAAAATTTTACCTATTTCAGGAGGCAAAGGGTTTCGAAAACGTTTTCGTGTTAAAAACTTTTTAAAATATAATGAGAAATCAAAAAAAAACCAATAAAATTAACATATAATCAAAAATGGGTTATATTTATTGGCAGATATTAATTTTATGAAAAGAAAGGTTACCTTAAAGCAAATTGCCAAAGAACTTGACGTTTCCATATCTACGGTTTCCAAAGCCCTTAAAAACAGTAAGGAAATTAGTGAAGATACCCGTGAGAAAGTACAGGCTTTTGCCAAACTTTACAATTATAAGCCTAATAATATTGCCCTGAGTTTAAAGAACAGAAAAACCAAAACGATTGGCGTTATTATTCCGGACATTGTGCATCATTTTTTTTCCAAAGTAATCAGAGGAATAGAATTGTATGCCAACAAGAAAGGCTACAATGTTATTGTCGGACTCTCCAACGAATCGTTTGACAAAGAAGTAATCAATATGGATATGTTGGCCAACGGAAGTATAGACGGATTTATACTTTCTATCTCCAAAGAAACCTTACAGCTTCAGGATTACCATCACTTTAACGAAACCATCAATCAAGGAATGCCTATTGTCATGTTTGATAGAGTGGTAAATGAAATAGACTGCGACAAGGTTATTGTCGATGACTTTGAAGGGGCAAAAAATGCGGTAAAAACCCTGCTGCAAAATGAGTGTTCCAACATTGCACTTATCACCACAAAAGATTATGTAAACGTTGGGAAATACCGAACCCATGGCTACTTGGCCGCTTTGGAAGCCTTTGATGTATTGCCTAAACAAGAGTATATTTTAAAAGTGGATGACGAATCGCTTTCCGAATACAATTTAACGAGTTTGGAAGAAGAAATACAAGAAATGTTTATCCAAAACCCTGAAATAGACGGTGTGTTTGCTGTAAATGAGATTTATGCCATTACAGCCATGAAAGTAGCTCGAAAATTAGGAAAAAAAATACCCCACGATCTTCAGGTTATCGGATTTACCGATGGTGTTATTTCCAGACATGCGGTTCCCGGATTAACAACAGTAAGTCAGCACGGCGAAAAAATTGGAGAAAAAGCAGCCGAATTGCTGATAAACAGAATAGAAAATGAAAACCAGGAAGACCAGATAAAAACCCTAGTTATTCCTACCGAATTGATTGTAAGAGAATCAACAAAACAAAATTTAACAGTATCAAATTAAAAACTTTTATATCTTTGAACTATCAAAACTTATATTTTCACTTCTCACTCAAATAAGTTTTGATAAGTTTAGGCTTGTCAAAATAGTATTAACAAACGCTATACTATTATGAAAAAGCGCAGCCTAAGTTTTTGGGAAATCTGGAACATGAGTTTTGGGTTTCTGGGAATTCAAATGGGTTTTGCCCTTCAAAATGCTAATGCCAGCAGAATACTTCAGATTTTTGGTGCTGATGTGCATCAACTTTCGTGGTTTTGGTTAATAGCACCTCTAATGGGTTTGATTGTTCAGCCTATAATAGGACATTACAGCGACAATACGTGGACAAAATTTGGTCGCCGAAAACCTTTCTTTTTACTTGGAGCCGTATTGGCCTCGATAGGGATGATACTCATTCCCCAGGCAGATTTTATGATAGCCATTCTTCCGGCTTTATGGGTTGGAGCAGGAATGCTAATGATTATGGATGCGTCTTTCAATATAGCTATGGAGCCTTTCCGCGCTTTGGTCGCAGACAATCTCTCGGATGAGCAAACCACTCAAGGGTTTAGTGTACAAACAGCATTGATTGGAATAGGAGCCGTAATAGGATCTTGGTTACCGTGGGTACTTACCAATTGGTTTGGGCTTGCCAAGACCTCAGCCGAAGGTACCGTGCCGGAAAACCTGCTTTGGTCATTTATTATTGGAGCTATTGTTTTGGTAGGGTCTATTTTGGTGACGATTTTTACAACCAAGGAATATACCCCGGAAGAACTTGAACAATTTGAAAACAATGAACTGACCAATAAGAAAGATCAAGCTACTGAAAAGCAAAAAGCAAGCCTAACGGATATTTTTAAGGATTTTGCGACAATGCCGGAAACTATGCGTCAACTCAGTTGGGTGCAGTTTTTTTCATGGTTTGCACTGTTCGGCATGTGGGTGTTTGCAGTGCCTGCAATAGCACAACATATCTACGGATTGCCAGCTTCAGACTCCAGTAGCGAGGCGTATCAAGAAGCAGGTAATTGGGTTGGAATTTTATTTGGTGTTTACAATGGCGTCTCTGCCATTTTCGCTTTTTTATTACCGTCAATAGCAAAAACCTTAACAAGAAAAAGAACACACGCTTACGCATTGTTTTTAGGAGGCTTGGGATTAATTTCAATCTATTTTATTTCAGATACAACCGCATTAATTTTACCTATGCTCTTAATAGGTATTGCATGGGCAAGTATTTTGTCTATGCCTTACGCCATGCTGGCAGGTTCAATACCACCCAAAAAAATGGGTGTTTATATGGGGATTTTCAATTTCTTTATTGTAATTCCACAAATAATAAACGGAATCATTGGAGGTCCACTGGTAAAATACCTTTACAACGATCAAGCCATTTTTGCATTAATTGTAAGCGGTGTAAGTTTCATACTTGCAGGGTTGTTATCATTTAAAATCAATGACCAATTAGAGAAGTAAACAACATTAAAATGAACACAAAAGGATTCATATTTGATCTTGATGGCGTAATTGTTGATACCGCAAAATACCATTTTCTGGCCTGGAAAAAACTGGCCAACAGTATAGGAATTGATTTCACCGAAAAGGAAAATGAGCAGCTAAAAGGTGTGAGTCGCGTAAAGTCATTAGAAAAAATTCTTGAATGGGGAAACAAAAGCGTTGATCAAGAAGAATTCACCGAACTCATGGCCCTAAAAAATGAAGATTACCTGAGCTATATCAATAAAATGACAGAAGCTGAGATTCTTCCCGGAGTAAAAAAAATACTAGACTACCTAGTTGAAAATAAAATCCCCATAGCCTTAGGGTCGGCAAGTAAAAATGCGCCTGTCATTCTCAAAAAAGTGAAACTCGATACCGTTTTTCAAACCGTAGTGGATGGCAATAGCGTTACAAAAGCCAAACCTAATCCCGAAGTGTTTCTAAAAGCTGCTGAAATCCTTCAGATAAGTCCAAAAAACTGCATCGTCTTCGAAGACTCATTAGCAGGCATTAAAGCCGCCAAATTGGCCGGCATGAAATCCATTGGTATTGGGGATAGAGAAGTACTTTATGAAGCCGATATTGTTTTTAAAGACTTCACAGAAATACCTTTGAGTTTTATAGAAAAATTAATAAACCAAACCATTTAGACTCACAGACATGTGAAATTAAAGAAGTAAACACTACAAAATGAATCAAAAATATATTCTGCCGGATACTTGGTCAATCATCGAAAAAGGATTTGACAGCACCAAAGTAAAATCTTCAGAAAGCTTGTTTAGCCTGGGCAATGGCGCCATGGGGCAACGCGCTAATTTTGAAGAAAAATACTCCGGCGAAACCTTTCAGGGTAGTTATATTGCCGGCGTTTATTATCCGGATAAAACTCGTGTTGGCTGGTGGAAAAACGGCTATCCGGAATATTTTGCCAAAGTGCTGAACGCACCAAACTGGATAGGCATTCAAGTGTTTATAAACAATGAGGAACTGGACCTGAATACCTGTAAAGAAGTCAAAGATTTCCGGCGCGAATTGAACATGCAGCAAGGTTGGCTTTCCCGAAGCTTTACGGCCGTATTATCAAATAATGTTCACATTCAGGTAAAAACCAAACGTTTCCTGTCACTGGATATAGAAGAGTTAGGCGCTATCAAGTATGAAATTACACCACTAAGTGGTGATGCTGTAATACGCTTTGCTCCCTATCTTGATGCAGGAATAACAAACGAAGACACCAACTGGGACGATATTTTTTGGAACACCACCAAAGTGGCTCACGAAAACCAACAGGCTTTCATTGAAGCACACACCATGAAAACACATTTTCATACCTGTACGTTTATGCAATCCAAAGTGTTTTTAGATGAAAACGAACTTGTCATTTCACCAAAAACGTCTGCCTCTCAAAACAAGATAGTTTTTGAATACGAGATTAAGGTACAGAAAAGCCAATCCTGTACACTGCATAAATTTGGAGGTTATACTGTTGATAGAAATTACGAAGCCACTCGTTTAATTGATGCTGCCAAAACGGTATTGCAAAAAGGCACAACCTTAGGATTTAATGCGCTATTGGAAAAACAAAAACTAGCCTGGGAAAAGATTTGGAACATGTCAGACATTACCATTGAAGGCGATGTTGAAGCACAACAAGGCATTCGATTTAATATTTTTCAGTTGAACCAAACCTATTTAGGCAAAGATGCACGCTTGAATATTGGACCAAAAGGATTTACCGGAGAAAAATACGGGGGAAGCACTTACTGGGATACCGAAGCCTATTGCATTCCTTTTTATATGGCTACAAAAAACCAAAAAGTAGCCAGAAACCTGCTGGAATATCGATACAATCATTTGCAAAAAGCCATAGAAAATGCCGAAAAACTCGGGTTTTCAAACGGAGCCGCATTATATCCTATGGTAACCATGAATGGAGAAGAATGCCATAACGAATGGGAAATTACCTTCGAGGAAATTCATAGAAATGGCGCTATAGCTTTTGCCATATTTAATTACCATCGCTACACGGGCGATTACAGTTATATCCCGGAAAAAGGCCTTGAAGTGTTAATTGGAATTGCCCGGTTTTGGCAGCAACGCGCCAACTTTTCAACCGCTAAGAACAAATATGTCATTTTGGGTGTTACCGGACCAAACGAATACGAAAACAACGTAAACAACAATTGGTACACCAATTACATAGCCCAATGGTGCATTGCCTACACCATCGAAAATATAGAAAAGGTGAAGGCCGAATACCCTTTAGCCTATACCAAAATCATGGAGAAAGTAGATCTTTCAGCAACAGAAATCAGTCAATGGAAAAAAGTTTCTGAAAACATGTACTTTCCTTATTCTGAAAAATATGGGGTATTCTTGCAGCAAGATGGATTTTTGGATAAAGAGTGGATAACCGTAAAACACTTAGACCCAGCGCAAAGACCCATAAACCAAAAGTGGTCCTGGGACCGTATTTTGCGTTCGCCCTACATTAAACAAGCCGATGTATTACAGGGGTTTTATTTTTTTGAAGACCATTTTACTGAAAAAGAACTGCAAAAACATTTCGATTTTTACGAACCCTTTACCGTTCATGAAAGCTCGCTTTCACCTTGTGTACACAGCATTCAGGCGGCCAAATTAGGCAGAATGGAACAGGCGTATACCTTTTATTTAAGAACCTCAAGATTAGACCTGGATGACTACAATAAAGAAGTTCACGAAGGGTTACATATTACATCCATGGCAGGTACGTGGATGAGTATAGTTGAAGGTTTTGGCGGTATGCGAATCAAGGAAGACAAATTGTCTTTTCATCCCAGAATACCAAAACAATGGCAAGGATTTTCATTCAAAATTAATTTTAGAAATCAAATCCTTAAAGTAAGCATAAGTCAGCAAAAAACAACCTTTGAACTCGAAGGAAAAATTCCTTTGGAAATTTATGTAAACAATGCATTAGTCACGCTCTTGCCCAATAACCTTGTAACCGTGTAATCATGAAAACACTTTCAAAAAAACTGTTGCCGCTTTTACTATTTGCGTTCATCGCTTGTAAACAGGAACATCCACAACCTTCTACTCAAAACATTCCGGTTACCCACACAACTTTGGAAGTTGTTGAACCGCCTCATTGGTGGATAGGATTTGAGAACCCCGAAGTACAACTTCTGGTGAAAGAAAATGGAATTGGCAGTTTTGTTCCGGAAATTTCCTATCCCGGTGTTGCTCTCAAAAACATACACCGCGCACAAAGTCCAAACTACGTGTTTATCGATTTGTCCATTTCCAAAACAGCAAAACCCGGGAAGTTCGATATTTTGTTTACAGATGAAAATGGAAATAAAAAAACACATACCTACGAGTTAAAATCCAGAACACAAGCTGCCGAAGATTTTACGGGGTTTAACAGTAATGACGCTATTTACCTAATTACACCCGACCGTTTTGCAAACGGAGACTATGCAAATGACACTGATGAAACCTTACGGGAAAAAACCATAAACCGAAAGGACGATTACGGACGTCATGGCGGTGATATACAAGGAATAATGAACCGGCTGGATTATATCAAGAACTTGGGCTTTACAGCCATTTGGCCAACTCCGCTGTTAATTAACGATATGCCGCAAGCCTCGTACCACGGGTATGCCATAACCGATTTTTATCGTGTAGACCCGCGTTTTGGAACACTGGAAGAGTACAAAACACTGGCTCAAAAAATGAAAGAGAAAGACATGAAGTTGATTATGGATATGGTAGCCAACCACTGCGGAAGTAAGCATTGGTGGATGGATGATTTGCCGTTTGCCGATTGGGTGAATCAACAAAAGGCACTGCTGGAAAACCAAACCTTAAGAAATTCAAATCATCGCAGAACCGTAAATCAGGACCACTACGCTTCAACCAGAGACCTATCTGATATGAATGAAGGTTGGTTTGTCAGTGCTATGCCCGACCTTAATCAGCGTAACCCGTTTATGGCAAAATACATTATTCAGAATAACATTTGGTGGATAGAAACCTTACAGTTGGGTGGTATTCGTCAGGACACCTATCCCTATCCTGATAAGAATTTTATGAGCGACTGGGCCAAAGCCATTATGGACGAATATCCCAATTTTAATATCGTGGGTGAAGAATGGAGTGTTAATCCCCTGCTGGTAGCGTATTGGCAGGAAGGTCATCCCAATAAAGATGGGTATAAATCTCATTTGAAATCCACTATGGATTTTCCTATGCAACAAGCTATTGTGCAGGCCTTAAATGAAGAAGAAACCTGGGCAACCGGATTGGTGCGTATCTATGAAGGCTTGGCTAACGATTTTTCATATACCCGGCCGAAAGATATTTTAATTTTTCCGGACAATCACGATATGAGCCGTATCTATACCCAACTGGGTGAAAACATCACCAAAACCCAAATGGCACTGGCCTATATGGCATGCATGCCACGAACGTTACAAGTGTATTATGGTACCGAAGTGTTACTTAGCGATGCAGCAAAACCCGGCGATCACGGATTAATCCGAACCGATTTCCCCGGAGGCTGGGAAAACGATGCAGCAAATGCATTTACCGGAAAAGGCTTGACTGCAGAACAAATAGAAATGCAACAATTTGTATCAAAAGTAATGAACTTCAGAAAGCAAAGTGAAGCCATTCGTAGTGGAAAAACCATTCACTTTGCTCCCGAGAATAAAATATATGTGCTCTTTAGAGCACAGGACAACGAAACAGTGGTTTGTATTTTACATAGAAATGACGAGCCGGTTGAGCTGGATTTAAACCGTTTTACTGAAATGAACCTAGACGGAAAAACATTTAAAAATGTGATTACCGGGGATTCTGTTTTATGGAATGGTTCATTAACGCTCAACAATAAAGGGGTTACCTTGTTGACAAATACAAATTAATTTTAGTAACCCATACAGCTTGAGAGAAAGTATGGTTATAAATAACATAAAATGAAACGCTACTATCTGATATGAAACAAGCTTGTTGTTACATACTTCTTTTTTGCAGTCAAGTTTTCTGGGCACAAAATCCTGACCGTATTTTTAAAAAATTTATGCAAACAACAGAAGGTGCAAAAATTGAAGTGAATGACGGCTTCTATCAAATAAAATTCTATAACCCACAGGTGGTAGAAACCACCTTTATTCCGCAAGGCGAAACGTTTACTGTCGAATCGCATGCAGTTGTTGCTTCAGCAGAAGAAATGGAGTTGTTACCTGTGGTGGATGAAAACCAAATCTTTTTAAGCTCGCCGGAAATTACAGTGCACGTTCAAAAACAACCCTTTCAAATTTCCTATCATTACCGGGGACAAACTATGCTTTCTGAAAAAAAAGGCTATGTCAAAAACGACAGTCTGGAAACCATCGAATTTAATCTTACCAAAGACGAAATTCTCTATGGCGGTGGTGCTAGAGCCTTAGGGATGAACCGTCGCGGACACCGCTTAAAACTCTACAACAAGGCACATTACGGTTACGAAACGCATAGCCCGTTGATGAACTTTACCATGCCTTTGGTTTTATCTTCCAAAATGTACCTGGTCCATTTTGACAATGCATCTATTGGGTATTTAGACCTTGACAGTAATAATACGAACACCTTAACCTACGAAACCATATCAGGAAGAAAAACCTATCAGGTAATTGCAGGACAAACCTGGTTAGACATACTGGAAGCCTATACAGGGTTAACCGGAAAACAACCCATGTTGCCCCGATGGGCTTTGGGAAATTTTGCCAGTCGTTTTGGTTACCGTTCACAGGAAGAAGCGCTCAAAACCGTCAAAGCATTTAAGGACGAAAACATCCCGGTAGATGCTGTTATTCTGGACTTGTACTGGTTTGGTAAGGAAGTAATGGGAACCATGGGGAATTTGAAATTTGACACCGATTCTTTTCCCAACCCAACCCGGATGATTAAAACCCTGCGCAATCAGCAGGTAGAAACCATACTCATTACCGAACCGTTTATCTTGACTACTTCCAACCGCTGGGAAGAAGCTGTAGCCAACAGTGTACTGGCTAAAGACAGTCTGGGAAAACCGGCAACTTTTGATTTTTTCTTTGGAAATACAGGGCTTATTGACCTCTATAGTTCGTCGGGATACCGTTGGTTTAAAACCATAAATAAAGAATTATTACAAATGGGCATTACCGGAATATGGGGTGATTTAGGCGAACCGGAAGAGCATCCTTCACATCTAATTCATGCCACAGGCACTGCCGATGAAGTGCATAACATTTATGGACACGATTGGGCAAAACTCGTACAAGAGGCATTTCATGAAGCCACGCCACACCTAAGGCCATTTATTTTAATGCGCGCCGGCTATTCCGGCTCACAGCGCTATGGAATGGTACCTTGGTCCGGCGATGTTAAACGAACTTGGGGCGGTCTGCAAAGTCAACCCGAAATTTCACTGCAAATGGGAATGCAGGGAATGGCGTATATGCATAGCGATTTGGGTGGCTTTGCCAGCGATAATCTGGATGATGAATTGTATGTTCGTTGGTTACAGTATGGTGTGTTTCAACCCATTTTTAGACCCCATGCACAAGAAGATGTACCCAGCGAACCTGTTTTTAGAAGTGAAAAAGCTAAGGCTTTGGCAAAAAAAGCAATCGAATTGCGTTACCGCATGCTACCTTACAATTACCATTTGGTTTTTGAAAATCACACAAAAGGAAAACCACTCATGCGTCCCTTGTTTTTTGAAGAACCACATCACCCTATTCTGGCAGAAATAGCAGACACTTACCTTTGGGGCGAACATATTTTGGTATCACCCATCGTTGCGTCAGGAGTAGAAAGTCAGGAAATTTATTTTCCCAAAGATGCAAACTGGATAGATTTTTACACAGGTAAAAAATATCAAGGCGGAACCACTCAAACGCTTACAGTAACAGAAGATGCCATTCCTGTTTTTGTTCGCACCGGTAGTTTTATACCCTTGGCTAAAACCATGCAATCCACCAAAGAATATACCGGAAATGAACTGGAAATTCACTACTATTTTGATGAAACTATCGAAGAAGAAACGGAAGGTAAATTATACAATGACGACGGAATTACACCCAACGCCTACAAAAACGGTCAATACGAAATGTTAACCTTTGAAGCCGAAAAAGAAAGGAACAATCTCGAAATAGATTTTGAAGCCGAATGGGGTGAAAATTATCAACCCACTAATAAAACCATCAATCTCTATATCCATAACCTCATTGAAAAACCAAAAAGAATAAAAATAGAAGGAAAGCGTGCTTTAATACGTTATCATTCAGAAAAAAAAAGGGTGCATGTTTCATTTACGTGGAACACCTCAAAAGAAAAAACCATTACACTTAAACTAAAATCATAAACAATGAAAAAAGTAACGCTCTTTTTACTAGTAGCAAGCCTTGTCGTATCGTGTAAAAGCGATAAAAAAGAAGCCGAAAAGGTAGAAGAAATACAAACACAAGTTTTTCCGGACATTACTCCGGAAGTTGAAGAACAAGCCGTAATTTATGAAGCAAACATCAGACAATATTCACCGGAAGGCACTTTTGACGCCTTTACCAAAGACATCCCGGTTTTGAAAGATTTGGGAGTGAAAATTATATGGGTTATGCCCATAAATCGGATTTCCGAAGTAAAACGTAAAGCTACCGGAGATACATTCACCAGCGATATTGAAGATGCGGAAGAACGCAAAAAATACCTGGGAAGCTACTATTCGGTATCTGATTATCGCTCCGTAAATCCCGAATTCGGAACGCTGGAAGATTTTCAGGAACTGGTTGAAACGGCTCATCAAAACGGAATTTATGTAATCGTAGATTGGGTGCCCAATCATACCGGTTGGGACCATCCGTGGATTACTGAGCATCCTGAATATTACACCCAAAATGAAGACGGAGAAATTATTGACCCCATAAACCCCGACACCGGCGAATCCTGGGGCTGGACCGATGTTGCCGACCTGAACTACGACAATCAAAACATGCAAAATGCGATGATTTCCGATATGAAATACTGGGTAGAAGAAGTAAATATTGACGGATACCGAATGGATGTGGCTCATAAAGTCCCGGTGGATTTTTTTAAACGAGCGATAGACACGCTAAAAGCCGTTAAACCGGTATTTATGCTGGCCGAAGCAGAACAACCTGATTTACTGCAAAACGGTTTTGATATGCACTACGGTTGGGAAGCTCATCATATTTTTAACGACATTGCCAAAGGCCATAAAACGGTTAAAGCCCTTGACGATTATTTAGTAAAAATAGATACCCTTCTGGAAGATGATGATATCAATATGTATTTTGTAACCAACCATGACGAAAACTCATGGGCAGGAACGCTACAAGAACGAATGCCGGAAAATAAAGAGCTGTTTACGGCCTTAACCTATACTATACCCGGAATGCCGCTACTGTACTCAGGACAAGAATACGACCTAAACCACAGGTTGAAATTCTTCGAAAAAGATAGCATTCCAAAAACGAAGGGAAAATATTTCGAGTTGTTAAAAAAATTAGGTCATTTAAAAAATAACAACAAGGCACTTCATGGAGGTAAACAAGCAGCAGCCTATCAAAGACTAAATACCGAAAACGAAAAGGTAATGGTATTTAAGCGAGAAAAAGCCGGTGATCAAATACTCTTTATTGGGAATTTTACAAAAGAAGAACAAAAGATAACTCCTGAAGTTACAGGTACATTTACAGCCTACCTTACAGACGAAACAGTAACATTAGACGATAATGCCATAACCCTTCAACCCTGGGAATTTAAAATTTTAATAAAATAAAATGCGAAATACAATAGCTTTAGTTATCACAGCATTGTTGCTTTTAGGTTGTGACAAAGAAAATCAACGCCAACTTCAGGTTGTTTCACCAAACGAAAGCATTGCGGTTGGGTTTAATCTTAACCCGAAAGGCGAACCGTTCTATACAGTTGCTTTTCAGAATAAAACCGTTATAGACACCTCGTACTTGGGATTCGATTTTATAGACGCTCAACCCCTGAAAAGCAATTTTAATGTGCTGAATGTAACTTCTTCAACTTTTAATGAAACCTGGCAAATGCCTTGGGGCGAACAGTTGGAAGTGGAAAACAAGTACAACCAATTAAAAGTAGAATTGCAGGAAATGTCAAAACCAAACAGAAAACTCAATCTGGTGTTTAAAGTCTATAACGACGGCCTGGGTTTCCGGTATGAATTTCCCGAACAAGAAAATTTTCAAGAGGCGTTAATTGCAGAAGAGCGTACACAGTTTAACTTAACCGAAGATTATAAAACCTATTGGACTCCGGGAGATTGGGATATCTATGAGCATTTGTACAACACCACAAAACTGTCAGAGATTGATGCGACTAGCAAGCGAAACCATCCCAATCTGGCACAAACCTATATACCAAACAACGCAGTAAATACGCCGGTAACCTTGGTAGGTAATGACGGAATTCACCTGAGTTTTCACGAAGCCGCTTTGATAAATTACGCCGGTATGACCTTACAGGTGGATACCGAGAATCTGGATTTCAATAGTGTACTGGTAGGCAGTGAAAACACAAACTATAAAGTAAAACGCACAATACCCTTCAACACACCTTGGCGTACCCTTCAAATTACTGACAATGCACCCGATTTAATAACCTCAAACCTTATCGTTAACCTGAACGAACCTAATAAATTAGGAGATGTATCTTGGTTTACACCTATGAAGTATACAGGAGTTTGGTGGGAAATGCATCTGGGGAAATCCACCTGGGATTACGGAATGGAGAAAAATGAAAAAGACAAATGGATAGACACCGGAAAAGGGCACGGACGTCACGGAGCCACTACCGAAAATGTGAAGAAGTTTATCGATTTTTCAGCAGAAAATAATATAGGTGGCGTTTTGGTTGAAGGATGGAATACCGGTTGGGAACGCTGGATAGGTTTTGAAGACCGCGAAGGAGTATTCGATTTTGTAACCCCGTATCCGGATTACGATATAAACGAAGTAACGCGGTATGCCAAAGAAAAAGGAGTGCAAATTATCATGCACCACGAAACCTCGGCAGCTACGGAAACCTATACCAAACAACAGGATACGGCATTTGCACTGATGCAAAACTATGGTATGCATGTGGTAAAAACAGGATATGTGGGTAAAATTCTACCCAAAGGTGAATACCATCACGGGCAGTATATGGTGAACCATTACAATCAAACCGTTGAGAAAGCGGCAAAATATCAGGTGGCTATTAATGCACATGAACCTATAAAAGACACAGGATTACGCCGAACCTATCCCAATACCATTTCACGCGAAGGCCTACGCGGACAGGAATTTAACGCCTGGGCAATCGATGGAGGAAACCCGCCGGAACACCTGCCAATAGTCGCTTTTACCAGAATGTTGGCCGGACCAATTGATTATACCCCCGGTATTTTTAATATAAAATTTGACGCTTATAAACCGGAAAATCAGGTGAATACTACCTTGGCACAGCAGCTGGCCTTATATGTAGTTATCTACAGCCCTGTTCAAATGGCTGCTGACTTGGTCGAACATTATGAAGCCAATCCCGAAGCGCTTCAATTTATAAAAGAGGTAGGCGTAGATTGGGAAAAAACAATTGTTTTAAATGGAGAAGTTGGCGATTTTGTTTGCATCGCAAGAAAAGAACGCAACACCGAAAACTGGTTTGTTGGAGGAATTACAGATGAAAATAGCAGAACACTCGAAATAGATTTTAGTTTTTTAGATGCCGAGACAACTTATACAGCCACTATTTATCAGGATGGAGATGATGCTCATTGGGATGAAAACCCAACGGATTTAAAAGTGGAAACAATTCAGGTTTCAAGTAAAACCAAGCATACACTAAAGTTGGCCGAAGGTGGCGGATTTGCAATAAGCCTTATGAAATAGTATTTGGCATAGGTTTTACCTAAATTTGTAGGATAAACTTCAAAACACTAAAGGTGAAACTTAACATTGACAATAGCTTTACAGCAAAACTTCCGGCCGATTTAATACCCGAGAATTATGTTCGGCAGGTGGAAAAAGCTTGTTTTTCTTATGTATCACCTTTAAAAACGTCAAACCCTCAGCTTATTCATGTAGCTCGGGATGTTGCTGAAAACTTGGGCTTTGCCCAAGAAGAGCTTAGCACAACAGCGTTTCTTCATTTGGTAACGGGAAACAACATGTATCCTCAAACCAAACCCTACGCCATGAATTATGGCGGACATCAGTTTGGACATTGGGCCGGACAATTGGGAGACGGTCGCGCCATAAATCTTTTTGAAATATATCAAAAAGATAATCGTTGGACAGTGCAGCTAAAAGGAGCAGGAAAAACACCGTATTCACGCCAGGGCGACGGATGGGCTGTGTTGCGTTCCTCTATCAGAGAATACCTTTGTAGCGAAGCCATGCATTACCTGGGAATTCCTACCACCAGAGTTTTATCTTTGGCTTTAACAGGCGATAAAGTACTTCGCGACATGCTTTATGATGGCCATCCCGAATATGAAAAAGGAGCTGTAGTATGCCGTGTGGCACCAACCTTTATTCGGTTTGGAAATTTTGAACTGTTTGCAGCAAGAAATGACATAAATACCCTGAAGAAGCTTACAGATTATACGCTGAAATACTTTTTTCCGCATTTAGGAGCGCCTTCAAAAGAGAGCTATGCGAAGTTATTTGCCGAGGTATCACAGCGCACCCTGGAAATGATTATTCATTGGCAGCGCGTAGGCTTTGTTCATGGCGTGATGAATACCGACAATATGTCGGTGCTGGGATTAACGCTGGATTACGGACCTTACGGCTGGCTGGAAGGATTTGATTTTGGTTGGACGCCAAACACTACCGACGCCCGGGAAAAAAGATACCGCTTCGGAAATCAGCCTAATATCGCTTTGTGGAATCTCTACCAGCTGGCGAATGCAGTATACCCGTTAATTGAAGAAACTAAACCGCTGGAAGATACACTGCATCAGTTTAAAACAGATTTTGAGAAAAAATCACTGCAAATGATGCGAAGTAAACTAGGACTGCATAAAGAAGAGTCTTCAGATAAAAAACTGATTGAAAACCTGGAAGAGGTATTGATGCTGACGGAAACCGATATGACCATTTTTTTTAGAAAGCTTTCCGCATTAGCTAAAACAAAACCCGAAAACGGATTGCTCCTTATACAAGAAGCTTTTTATGCCGAAACCCTTTCGGCAGCGCACAGGCAAAAGTGGAACGATTGGTTTTCCGGCTATACCGAGCGTTTACAACGGGAAATACTGTCGGATGAGGAAAGAGCTGAAAAAATGAACCGCACAAACCCAAAATATGTACTCAGGAACTACATGGCACAATTGGCGATTGACGATGCAAACAAAGGAAAATACGAGTTGCTGGATGAACTGTATATCCTTCTGAAAAAACCCTATGCAGAGCAACCACAATACGAAAAGTGGTTTGCAAAACGTCCGGAATGGGCCAGACATAAAGTAGGTTGCTCTATGCTTTCTTGCAGTTCTTAATATATTTGTATAAAAATAAATCCCATGACATCTGTTCAAGACTTATTGAATGTTTTACAGCTGAAAGCCCTAGACCCAAATACCTTTACCGGGATAAGCAAGTCCGTAGGCAGTTCCAATGTTTTTGGAGGTCAGGTTTTAGCTCAGGCGCTGAATGCAGCCTACCAAACCATTCATAACGGAAGAGTGCTGCACTCAATGCATTCTTATTTTCTGGAAGCCGGAAATTTGGCATTGCCTATTACCTATGAAGTAGCCACCATGCGTGATGGTGGAAGTTTTTCCGTAAGACGGGTAACCGCCAGACAAGAACAAACGACCATTTTTATTCTCTCGGCGTCATTTCATAAGCAAGAAACCGGATACAATCACCAAGCAGATATAAAACCCGGTGTAAAACCTCCTGAAGAGTTGTTAAGCTGGACAGATTTGCTTCATCAATTTGGCGATGCCATACCGAAGAGTACCAAGGTTTTTATGGAAATTGACCGTCCGGTAGAGTTTAAACCCATGGAAGTAGTAAATCCTTTTCAAAGAAAGGATTTACCGCCGTATACCAATGTGTGGTTTAAGGTCAAAGGAGATACTGCTGTGCTGGATTTAGCCCTGAAACAGCAAATCATCACCTACGTTTCTGACTATAACATTCTGGCGGCCGCCATGAATCGTCATGCCAGTAAAGCCCACTGGGGAAATACCCAAACAGCGAGCCTGGACCATTCCATGTGGTATTTTCGGGATTTTGAACTTGACGACTGGTTGCTTTATGCCATAGAATCGCCCAATGCCTCAAACGCCAGAGGCTTTGCCAAAGGAAATATTTTTACGCGCGATGGAAAACTGGTTGCATCTGTAGCGCAGGAAGGCCTCATGCGACCGCTGAAAAAAACATAATGTACACGTATATCGTTTTACTTAAAGGAATTAATGTAGGTGGACACAAAAAAGTACCGATGGCTGCGTTACGTGATATTCTTTCTCGTGTGGGCTTTGAAAATGTGAAAACCTATATTCAGAGCGGCAATGTCATTTTACAAACACAGGAGCAAAACCCCGAAACGATTGAGCAAATTGTAACAGAAACTCTTTTAAAGCATTTTGGATTTGAGGTGCAGGTCTTGGTTAAAACCCGAAAGCAGCTGAAATACATTTTTGAGCAATCGCCTTTTCCGGCAGGCAAAATAGAAAAAAGCTACTTTATGATGCTACATGATACTCCGGATGACGAACAAGTCAGGTTAGCCTCAGAAAAAGTTTATGAAGGTGAAGCGTACTACATAATAGACAATTGCATTTATTACTTCTGTGACAAAGGAATGGGTCAAGCCAAATTCAACATAAATTTTTTTGAACGCAAGTTGGGTACATTTGCCACGGCAAGAAACTACAATACGATGTTAAAGTTGTTGTCCTTGTCTCAATAAAAAAACCTTCATTCATGAAGGTTTTTTTATTAACTTTTAATACAGTCTATTTTTGTTCAGTCAATGCAGCCTGTAGACGTTGCTGCAACGCTGTATCGGTTTGAAGTGCTGCGGCAACTTGTTGGTAGCGTTGTAAAGTAAGTCCTTCATCTGTAATGGCTTTTTCGGCTTGTTTTTGAAGGTCTAATTGTTTTTCCTGATTGTTTATAAGCTGAACACTTTGAAAAATAGAGGCAATCTGGTCTAGTTCATCTCCGATACGGTTACTTTTTGTTGTTCAGTAGTTTGTGCCGGTACAAGACCTCCAACTAATGAAAAACAAACAAGTAAAGCTTTAAATTTGTTTGAAAATTTTATAATTTAATATTTATTCATTGATTTTTAAGTACTCAAAACTACAATAAAATAGAGACTAACCCAAGCTTTGTTTGCATGTAACAAAACATTAATACTTTAAATAACAGTTATTTACCTTTTCTTTTTGATGATTTCAAAGACATTGTTTTTATGAGTCAAACATCTCATTTAGAAAAAGTATCTTTGTAAAAAATGGGTTCAGTTACAATGACAGAAAAAGACTTCACATCCAAGCCTTATAAAACTTTACCGGAACACGGAATAATTACTTGGGAAGCACCAAGCAATATAGCGCTGGTAAAATATTGGGGAAAAAAAACAAATCAAATTCCGGAAAATCCATCTCTAAGTTTTACACTGAGTCGTTGTAAAACTATAACCACGTTAAGTTATTCCATAAAGGAAGATAACTCAGGCTTTGCTTTTGAAGTGTTTCTGGATGGAGAAAAAAAAGACAGCTTTAAGCCCAAAATCGAAACGTTTTTTAAGCGAATTGAACCGTATTTGCCTTTTTTAAAAGCCTATACGTTTAAGATTGAAACCACCAATACCTTTCCACACAGCTCCGGGATTGCTTCATCGGCCAGCGGAATGAGCGCATTGGCACTGTGTTTACTTAGTATAGAGAAAATGATTCATCCCGAGATGACAGCGGATTTTTTTACCAAAAAAGCCTCTTTTCTGGCACGACTCGGCTCCGGAAGCGCCTGCAGAAGTGTGGAAGGAAGCCTGATAGTATGGGGAAAAACCAAAACCATCAAAGACAGTACTGACCTTTTTGGCACCAAATACCCGTATAAAGTACACGATAATTTTAACAACTACCAGGATACCATTTTGCTGGTAGACAAAGGCGAAAAGCAGGTAAGCAGTACGCTAGGACATAAGCTGATGCACAACCATCCTTTTGCAAAAACCCGGTTTAAACAAGCTCACGAAAACCTGGAAAAACTAAAAGGAATTCTGGAAAACGGAGACTTAAATCAGTTTATTGAAGTCATGGAAAGTGAAGCCTTAACCCTTCACGCCATGATGATGACCGGTTTTCCTTATTTTATTCTGATGAAACCCAACACACTCGAAATTATTAACAAAATCTGGAAGTACCGGCAGGATACCGGTTTGCCGGTAGGCTTCACCTTGGATGCAGGCGCCAATGTACATGTGCTTTATCCTGAAGAACACACCAAACCGGTGCTAAAATTTATTAAAAACGAGTTAGTTGCATATTGTCAAAACGAACAATATATTTGTGACCAAATTGGCTTGGGAGCAAACCAATTATAATATTATTTACGTATATTTGATTTCAATTTAGTTAACCGGCCAAGTAGTTAACACTAAATTGCTTATGAAAGGACCACTGTTTTATTCAAAAATTCTGCTTTTTGGAGAGTATGGCATCATCAAAGACTCCAAAGGATTGTCAATTCCTTACAATTTCTATAAAGGCGCGTTAAAAGTTTCAGCTAATTTAGCAAACGAAGCTAAAAAATCAAACCAAAGGCTTCAGGAGTTTGCCCGTTTTGTAGAAACCATAGATGCCGGTTTGGTTACGTTTAACCTGCAGGCTTTACAAGAAGACATAGCCGCAGGCATGTATTTTGACTCTTCCATACCTCAAGGCTACGGCGTAGGAAGCAGTGGCGCTTTGGTGGCCGCTATATACGACAAATATGCCTACAATAAAATTACGGTTCTGGAAAACCTAACTCGTGAAAAACTCCTGCAACTAAAAACCATATTTGCTGAAATGGAAGCTTTTTTTCACGGCAAATCTTCAGGACTCGATCCGCTGAACAGCTATTTGAGTATTCCTATTCTTATCAATTCCAAAGACAATATAGAAGCCACAGGCATACCTTCCCAAAAAACGCAGGGAAAAGGCGCTGTGTTTTTATTGGATAGTGGTGTAGTAGGCGAAACCGCGCCTATGGTACATATCTTTATGGAAAACATGAAGCAAGAAGGATTCCGTAATATGCTTAAAAACCAATTCATAAAACATACCGACGCCTGTGTGGAAGATTTTCTTAAAGGCGATGTAAAATCGCTCTTTAAAAATACCAAACAACTTTCAAAAGTGGTATTGAATCACTTTAAACCAATGATTCCGAAGCAGTTTCATGAACTGTGGAAAAAAGGAATTGAAACCAACGAATACTATTTAAAATTATGTGGTTCCGGCGGCGGCGGATATATTTTAGGCTTTACCGAAGACATTGAAAAAGCCAAAAAAGCACTTTCCGGATATAAGGTAGAAGTGGTATACAACTTCTAAAGCCTCAAAAAATGAAGCTTTCCCGTAAACAAAAACACATTTTGCTAAAGTTTTTTAGCATGTTTTCTGTCATACGAGGGTACAACATTTTTATAATCATTCTGGCACAATACCTGGCTTCAGTATATATTTTAGCCCATCATTTACCGCTTAGAGAAGTAGTGCTGGACACAAACCTGCTCATGCTGGTACTGGCGTCTGCAGCGGCTATTGCCGGTGGCTATATTATCAACAATTTCTACGACTCCGAAAAAGATTTAATCAACCGGCCGCAAAAAACCATGCTCGACAGGCTGGTGAGTCAAAACACCAAACTGTCTTTTTATTTTGTGCTGAATTTTGTCGCGGTTATTCTGGCCAGTTACGTTTCCTTTCGGGCGGTGCTGTTCTTTTCCGCGTACATTTTTGGCATTTGGTTTTATTCGCATAAATTAAAAAAACTTCCCTTTATCGGGAATTTAACTTCGGCAATACTTACCATAACTCCTTTTTTTGTCATTTTTGTGTACTATAAAAATTTCGAACCGGTTATTTTTGTTCATGCCCTGTTTCTGTTTTTAATTATTTCCATGCGCGAACTCACCAAAGACCTGGAAAACATAAAGGGCGATTTGGTGCAAAACTACAAAACCATACCTGTAGTATACGGCGAAAAAGCATCAAAGCAAATGCTTACCCTGCTTACAGCCTTAACCCTTATTCCGGCAGTATTACTGATATACAAGTTTCAGGTAGGAAAAATGAGCTACTATTTTTACTTCAGCATTTTACTGTTGCTCTTTTTTCAGGCGATGCTTTGGAAATCAAACAGTAAAAAACAGTATGTTATCCTGCATAATATCCTGAAATTTATTATTGTTTCAGGAGTTTTGAGCATACCTTTAATAGACTTGAATTTGGTGCTGAATAAAATAACTTAAATTCGTCAAGCAAAGGATTATCCGCTATCTTTGCAAAAAAAATAAAGAAATGAGCAGAACGCAGGGAACAAATGGAAAGGGAAAATCTTCCGGTAGAGCACAAAAAACCGGAAAAGGAAAAACCTCCGGTCGCGGACGCGACACCGCCAAAAGCAAAAGTTTTGCCCGGGGTAATGCACCCTTAAAAAAGAAAGCGCCTAAACAAACCGCGAATAATCCCGAGGAAATACGATTGAATAAATACATTGCCAATTCCGGAGTTTGCTCCCGAAGAGAAGCCGACGAACAAATTGCCATTGGTCTGGTTACTGTTAACGGAAAAGTAGTAACCGAAATGGGCTATAAGGTAAAACCCGAGGACGAAGTGCGCTATGACGGCGCAAGAATCAATCCCGAAGCCAAAGCCTATGTGCTACTCAACAAGCCCAAAGGTTTTGCCACTACAACCAGCAATGAAAAAGACAGAACTGTAATGGATTTAGTAGCCAACGCTACATCGTCCAGAATAAAACCCATTGGAAGACTGGGAAGAAACAGTACCGGATTGTTGCTTTTCACAAATGATGAAACCATAGTAAAAAAGTTTACCAATTCTAAAACCGGTGTACCGCGTTTATTCCACGTCGAACTGGATAAAAATGTAAAATATGAAGACCTGAAAACCATTCAGGAAGGTTTTTCGTTAGATGGAAAACAAATTACCGTTGAAGAAATAAGCTATATAGAAGGCACTTCTAAAAATCAAATAGGACTGAAAATAAAAAACACCGGCAATTCCATTATCAGAACCATTTTTGAACACTTTAAATACAACATTATAAAAATAGATTGTGTGGCTATTGCACACCTGACCAAAAAGGACATTCCGCGCGGGCATTGGAAACATTTAACCCAGCAAGAGGTTAATACGCTGAAAATGTTGTAGTTGTAAAACAAACTTTTTTTTCAAAAAAAACAAACTTTTTCATTTTTTTGTATTTCATTTGTAATCACATTACCAAACAAAAATTGAAAAGTGTTTTTACATTCGGGCTTTTGAAAAACAGGAAGTTAACATCAAAAGCAGCTCAACGGTTGGAGAACCGAATTTTAAAACAAGCTTCCGCAACGCTTTTTTCAAGCCAGCATTTGTATGGCTTTATACCTACTACCCAACCTAAACTTCAGGTTTGATATTCATTATTTCTTTTTATCTTACGGTAAATTTTAAATTCAAGCTACATTTTCACCCTTTAAAAAAACATAATGAATACAAAATATATTGACCTTATAAGTCAAACCTTCTACTTTCCTCAAGAGGAATTCACCCTGGAAGACAAACACTTGCAGTTTCACGGCATAGATTTAATGCAATTGGTACAAACCTACGGTACACCGCTTAAATTCACCTATTTACCGCAAATATCAAACAATATCAACCGAGCAAAATCCTGGTTTGCCAAGGCGATTAAAAAAAACAAATACAAAGGAAAATACAACTACTGCTACTGCACAAAAAGCTCACACTTTAAGCACGTACTAAACGAAGCCCTCAAAAACGATATCCACATTGAAACCTCTTCGGCCTTTGATATTGATATTGTGGAAAACCTTAAAAAAGAAGGGAAAATCACCGACAAAACCTACGTGATATGCAACGGCTTTAAAAGAGATGAATACATCAAAAAAATTGCCAACCTAATCAACAACGGGCATAAAAACTGCATTCCCATCATTGACAATTATGAAGAAATTGACCTGCTTACCCAGGACATTAAACGAAAATTTGACATTGGCATTCGCATCGCTTCGGAAGAAGAACCCAAATTCGAATTCTATACCTCCAGACTTGGTATTGGCTACAAAAACATCGTACCCTTTTACAACCGTCAAATTAAAGACAACAAAAAAGTAAAGCTTAAAATGCTTCACTTTTTTATAAATACCGGAATTCGCGACAACGCCTACTACTGGAACGAGTTGTCCAAATGCCTTAAGGTCTATACCAGCCTGAAACGGATTTGCCCAACCTTGGACAGCCTG
Source organism: Flavobacteriaceae bacterium (assembly GCA_035654775.1). Classification (GTDB taxonomy): domain Bacteria; phylum Bacteroidota; class Bacteroidia; order Flavobacteriales; family Flavobacteriaceae; genus HKST-UBA85. The sequence goes on from DASRWB010000001.1 coordinate 23,178, forward strand.
AACATTGGTGGCGGATTCCCCATAAAAAACTCTCTGGCCTTCGATTTTGACTACGAATACATGGTAGACGAAATTGTACACCAAATAAAACTGGCCTGCGAAGAAGAAGAAGTAGCCGTACCACATATATTTACCGAGTTCGGAAGCTTTACTGTTGGCGAAAGTGGTGGAGCTATCTATGAAGTGCTTTACCAAAAGCAACAAAACGACCGTGAAAAATGGAACATGATAAACTCATCGTTTATTACCACACTACCCGATACCTGGGCCATTAACAAACGTTTTATTATGCTGCCTGTCAATCGGTGGCACGATACCTATGAAAGAGTATTGCTGGGTGGACTAACCTGCGACAGCGACGATTACTATAACAGCGAACAGCACATGAACGCCATATACCTGCCTAAATACAACAAAGAAAAACCCCTGTATATCGGATTTTTTAACACAGGCGCTTATCAGGAAACCATTGGCGGTTTTGGCGGTTTACAACACTGCTTAATTCCATCCCCAAAGCATATACTCATTGACCGGGACGCCGAAGGGAATTGGGTTACTTCCTTGTTTAGCGAACAGCAAAAAAGCGAACAACTTTTAAATATATTAGGCTATAAAAACTAAAAAAATTAGGATAATGAGTACAAAAGGAGAAATTTCAAAGTTTATAGAAAAATATTATTTACACTTCAATGCCGCGGCGTTGGTCGATGCCGCTAAAGGCTATGAAGAGCAACTCAACAACAAAGCAAAAATGCTGGTGTCACTGGCCGGAGCCATGAGTACGGCCGAGCTGGGTAAAATTTTTGCCGAAATCATTCGCCGCGATAAAGTTCATATTATCTCCTGTACCGGAGCAAACCTCGAAGAAGACTTGATGAACCTCGTGGCTCATTCCCACTATAAACGCGTGCCAAACTACCGTGATTTAACCCCGCAAGACGAATGGGAACTCCTGGAAAAAGGCCTGAACCGCGTTACAGATACCTGTATTCCCGAAGAAGAAGCCTTCAGAAGACTACAGGCGCATATTTTTAAAATATGGAAAGAAGCCGAAGAAAAAGGCGAGCGCTATTTTCCCCACGAGTTTATGTACAAACTTCTGCTTTCCGGTGTGCTCGAACAATACTATGAAATTGATGTAAAAGACTCCTGGATGTATGCAGCAGCCCAAAAAAACCTGCCCATTATCGTTCCCGGCTGGGAAGACAGCACCATGGGAAATATTTTTGCCAGCTACGTACTTAAAGGCGAATTAAAAGCGAGCACCATGAAATCCGGAATCGAGTACATGACCTTTCTGGCCGATTGGTACACCCAAAATTCCAAAAACGGTATCGGATTCTTTCAAATAGGTGGCGGCATTGCAGGCGATTTCCCCATTTGTGTAGTGCCTATGCTGTATCAGGATATGGAAAGAACCGACACGCCATTCTGGAGTTATTTTTGCCAGATTAGCGATTCTACTACCAGTTACGGATCCTATTCCGGAGCCGTACCTAACGAAAAAATTACCTGGGGGAAACTCGATATCAACACACCAAAGTTTATCATTGAAAGCGACGCAACCATTGTAGCACCTCTAATTTTTGCCTATTTACTGGACATGTAACCATGAAAGAGCAGGAAATAAAAAATATTGAGCTGGAATACCTCAAGGTAGCAGACTACGAAGCCTTAAAAGAAGCGACCCTCGAAGCCTATGGCGGTGTGCTGAATTCCTACTGGAAAAAACATCATATCGAACAGCTAACCTCAATATTCCCCGAAGGTCAGGTAGTGATAAAAATAGACGGGGAAATCGCTGGATGCGCCTTGTCGCTCATTGTGGACTACGACAGTATTGAAGACAACCATACCTATGCCGATATTGTAAAAGGCGATACCTTTAAAACCCACGACCCCGAAGGCGATGTGCTGTACGGTATTGATGTATTTATCAAGCCCAAATACAGAGGACTTCGACTGGGACGACGACTCTACGACTACAGAAAAGAACTCTGCGAAAACCTGAACCTCAAAGGAATTGTTTTTGGCGGAAGAATGCCAAACTACCACAAATACAAACAGGAATACTCGCCCAGAGAATACATAGAAAAGGTTAAAAATAAAGAAATTCACGACCCGGTTTTAAACTTTCAAATCTCAAACGACTTTCATCCGCTTCGCGTAATAAAAGGATACCTTGAAGGCGATACCGCTTCCAATGAATACGCGGTGTTAATGGAATGGGACAACGTATACTACACCAAGCAAAACAAAAAAGCGGCCACCGTAAAAACCATTGTACGCCTCGGACTCATTCAGTGGCAAATGCGCACCTACAACAGCCTGGAAGACCTCATGCAGCAAGTAGAGTATTTTATAGACAGCGTTTCTGCCTACCGCTCAGATTTTGCAGTATTCCCCGAGTTTTTCAATGCACCCTTAATGGCACAGTTTAACCACATGCACGAGCCCGACGCCATCCGCGAACTGGCAAAATTTACCGAAACCATTGTGGCCAAACTAAAACAACTGGCTATTTCCTACAACATCAATATTATCTCGGGAAGCATGCCCGAAGTGGTTGACGATAAACTCTTTAATGTAGGTTATTTATGCCGCAGAGACGGAAGTATGGAAAGATACGAAAAGCTCCATGTGACTCCCGATGAAGCGAAAGTGTGGGGTATGAAACAAGGAAATAAACTAAAAACCTTTGAAACCGATGCCGGTAAAATAGGCGTGCTTATTTGCTACGACTCCGAATTCCCCGAACTCTCCAGACTGCTCGCCGAAGAAGGTATGGATATACTGTTTGTTCCGTTTTTAACCGATACCCAAAACGGATACTCCAGAGTTCGCCTGTGTGCCCAGGCACGCGCCATTGAAAACGAATGCTATGTGGCTATTGCCGGTAGTGTAGGCAACCTGCCCAACGTGAACAACATGGACATTCAGTATGCACAATCTGCCGTGTTTACCCCATGCGATTTCTCGTTTCCTAGTAGCGGTATTAAAGCCGAAGCTACAACCAATACCGAAATGATTTTAGTAGCCGATGTAGATTTAAGCCTGTTGAGAGAGTTACACGCCTTTGGCGCCGTGAAAAATTTAAAAGACAGAAGAAAAGATTTTTACGATGTAATCCGAAAAAATAAAAATTAATACTATATATTTAAACCCAGCCTGTAAACTTAACATGCACTATGAAAAGAGTAAACGATAATTTAAAACGTGTTATTGTAGATTTTAAAAAACTAACCGCAGAAATCCTCGAACTTCTGGTTGAAAAATACCCCGACGGCTACGACGATTCCGATATCGTTACGTTTAGAAATCTGCAAAATGAAATCATTGAAGCCGTTGAAGTAAGAACCGACGATACCATATACTTGGTAAAAGTGGGCAAACGCTTGGTTCAAGCCATGGAAGACTATGGCGACGACAGCGGCGAGACTCACGACGATACCTCCGACGTAGATTTTGACGAGGTGAAAAACGACGACGATGACGAAGAAATAGACCAGGCCGAAGAAGAAACCGAAGACTACGAAGAATAACTTTTTTCTGAATAAAACAATGGAAATTGCAGTATTTAAATCCTACAAGAACGGGTACTACACTTTTGAATTTGATAACGGAGAAGATATGGTTTTTGAGGAAGCACACCCTAAAGTGCTTAGCCAGTACAACCTAAAAACAGACAAGGAATTAGTAGGAAAAACATTTCAGCTAACCTTCTCCGAAGTTTTTGAAGACACAGACGACGATTTAGTAATATACAGAATAGAAAGCTTAAAAATGCGTTAACTTAATTTTTTTAGTATGATGGCTTCAGCATTTCATTTATCGTTGCCATGCACCAGTATAAAAGCAACCAAAGACTTTTATCTGAACGTGGTAGGTGCTTCTCTGGGAAGACATGCACAAAATTGGGTGGATGTAAACTTGTTTAACAACCAGATTACCTTTACCAAAGCCGGAAAATATGATTTTAACAGTCCGAACTACACCTTTGAAAAAACCATTTTACCCGCGTTTCACTTTGGCGTTATTCTGGAAGAAGAACAATGGAAAATGGTGCGCCAACGCCTAAAATCAAAAAAAGCAGCCATACAGGTGGAAGCTACGTTTTTAAAAGAAAAGGTAGGCGAACACAACTCCTTCTTTGTAAAAGACCCCAACGGGTACATTCTGGAGTTTAAATGTTTTGCCGGTAAAGACCAGGTATTTCAGTCTTAAAGTGCTTTTATAAGCGCTTTAAACAAAACAATCATCGCCGGCTCTGCCTTTTTGGCGGTAGCTATAATATCTTCGATAGCCACGGGTTGCAGGTTGTCCGGGTCACACTCATCGGTAAGTACAGATACCGCGGCTGCCCTTAACCCCAAATGATTGGCTACTATAATTTCAGGTACCGTGCTCATCCCTACCGCATCAGCACCTATAATTCGTAACATCCGGTACTCCGCCCGGGTTTCCAGTTGCGGACCAACCATACTGGCATAAACCCCTTCGTGTAAAGTAATATCATGCTGTTTGGCAATCGCCTTAAAAGCCGCATTCAGCTCCTTGTCATACGGCGCATGCATGTCGGCAAACCGTTCTCCCAGTAACGAAACCCCTTTAAAAGCCAGCGGCGAGCCGCCTTGAAGGTTGATGTGGTCGTCCAGAAGCAGTAAATCACCCTTTTTATAAGCCGGATTAAGGGCTCCCGATGCATTGGAAACCAAAAGGGTGTGAATCCCCAATTTCTCCATAATCCGAACCGGATAAGTAACATCCTGAAGCGTGTACCCTTCATAAACATGAAATCGACCCTGCATAATCACTACTTTTTTTCCTTCCAGTTCTCCGTAGAGTAATTTCCCCTTGTGAAATTCTACCGTTGCTGTCGGAAAATTCGGGATATGGTTGTAGCTTACCTCGTGTAAAAGAGTTACTTCAGTAAGCAGTTGCCCTAAGCCCGTACCCAGAATAATACCAATTTCCGGAGCAACAAACCCTTTTTCTTTCAAATAGGCTGTGGTTTCTTCTATGTGTTTTAGCATGTTACAATAGTTTTTTGGGATACAACAAAATGCCTTCTATACAAGCAAAGATATCAATTGTAAAGCATAAATAAAGCAGCTTCAACGCAAAATGTAAAGGTCATCTATAGCATAAATAAGCCTTTTTTTAAGCGGTCAAAGGGTATCAGATAAGATTCTATATAAAGAGTTGACAGTTACTTTTTTACTAATTTAAGAGTTTGGGTAGCTCCGTCATGATACAACAAATGTAAAAAATACATGCCTTCGGCCAAGTCGTTTAAACGATATTGTGGCTTAGCTTGTAAAGGATCAAATGTGGTTACAGGTCTGTCGTTAAGGTCAAATAAAGTCAATGCTTTTATAGCAGCTTTAGCTGAAAGTTTTAAATTAAAAACATCCTGAACCGGATTTGGATACAGGCTAATGTTAGCGTTTTCGGTAACCTCATCAATACCTAAAGACAAACCGCTGTACTCCCGATAGCGCGGATTTGCAATCCGTGCAACACCCAGAATATAAAAGTGTTATAATTGTTATCTTTACTAGAAAAAGTCTATGTCAACTAAATACAAAGCCACTACCACAGAAGACGCCTATTTTTTAAAAAAATACACCCGCAATATCGATAATTTTAGTATATTAGTAATCAGCCACTTGCAGTG
>DASRWB010000002.1:0-35711 GCA_035654775.1 Flavobacteriaceae bacterium
TTTTTAATGAACAAATGGAATAAAAAGTTTATCCTAAAAGAAGCGTTTAAAGATGAGTTTCCTAAAGGATTTTTAGACAAGTCTAAACAAGGTTTTACCGTTCCGGTTGGCGATTGGTTACGAAACAGCTTAAAACAAGAACTTGAAAAATACAGCGAAAAAAACTTTTTAATCAAGCAAAACCTGTTTAATACCAAAGAAATGATACGCTTAGTTGAAAATCATATTTCAAGGAAAGAAGACAATAGTTATCAGGTTTGGGCCTTTTATGTGTTTCAAAAATGGTATGCTAACAACTACAAGTAATTTATCATGCTGAACTTATTTCAGCATCTTCAGGTAATTGCAAATAACTACCCAACTTTAAATCCCATTCCTTTGGTTCAATACGCTCGGTGCCACTACCGTGATGAAACGTAATTTCACCAAAATAAATCTTTCCGCTGCAATTGTATAAATCAATTCGCACATACGGAAAAGGCTTGCTTAATCTTTGGGCAACGTTTATCATTTGCTCCAAATTTTCCGGCTTTGGCACGCTTTTACCATTTGGCCACAAAGGTTTATTTTCTTTCCAAACAGACCACGTAAACGGCTGTAATTCCCAGTTTGCGGTATAGAGGTTACGCTTGTGGTTGCTGAATCGGTCAATATCTACTTGTATTACTTTAACTTTTCCGTGAAAACAATGAAATTTATAGTCAAAAGGCAGATTGCCGTTAGCTTCCATAAGAAGTTTTTCAGCAAGGATACAGGGCTTTATATTTTTGTATTGCCATTCTTTACTTTGCTTGTAGTAATTGGTTTTTAGTTGATTTTTTATTTCTTTTTGTACGAAATTCCAATCTATGTTTTCTTTATTTTTTATCACAATTCCTCCGGAACTTCCGTGGTTGGTTTTCAGAATAAAAGGTTGATTTGGAAGATTTTCAGCAACAAGATCGCTTACATTTTCTGTCATAAAGAGTAACGGAATAAGATATGTTTCCCCTATTTTTTCTTTTACATAGGTTCTTACTGCATATTTATCGGCACATTGGGTTTGCAATGGCGTTCGATAGTAGCGTTTTAGCCAATTAATTTTTTCGTTGAGTGAAGTGGGATTTTCCCAATTCAGCGTATAGCCAAAAGCCTTTTTAAAATTTTGTGAGATAAAAGTTTTTTCATTTACATAATTAATTCTATACTTATGGTATGTTTTAAAAAGCCAGTTAAACACAAGCTTTCCCAAACTTGTATGGTGGTAAAAATATTTTAAAAACTTAACCATTAGCTTCCACTGAGTATTTTGGCTAAGGTAAAAATGTTAACGTTATTTATAAAGATTTATGCATAAAATATGTTTAGTTGGCGGTGAAGATTCTCATAAGCGAATAGAACTCTCACAATATCTTATAAAAGCCGGATTTGATGTAACCATTTTAGGTACGGGCAATCAGGATTTTCCGGATAATATAAGGTATGTAAAATATCATTTGAACAGAGCTTTAGCACCGGTTGACGATTACAAAACCATGCAATGGTATAAGAATTTTTTTGCCGAAAACACCTTTGATTTAATTCACACTTTTGATACAAAACCCGCATTTTTACTGCCATTAGCTCTTAAAAAGACAACTACGCCCATTACCCGAACCATTACAGGTGTTGGTAAAATTTTTACCCATAGCGGAGTTATTTATTTTTTCCTTCGCAGGCTTTATTTTATACTACATAAACGTTGTAAACAAAGAGTAAATAATACTGTTTTTCAAAATACTGATGATTTAAAACTCTTTTCAGACAATAATCTTGTAGAGAAAGAAAAAACCTGTTTAATATTGAGCAGTGGTATAGCATTATCTCAATATACTGAAAAGGCTAAAAGAGATTCAGAGCCGTTTACCTTTATTTGTGTTTCTCGTTTAGTATACACAAAAGGGATAACACACTTGATAGAAGCAGCGAGAACTTGCAAACAAAAAGGCTACAAATTCAAAGTATTGCTTGTTGGACCGATGGAAGAAAACAGTAGTAAATTCAACAAAAAAAGTTTAACCGATAATACGGATGTTGTAGCATGGCTTGGTCAACGAAATGATGTTAACAAACTGTTGCCAAAGGCTCATTCTTTTGTTCTACCAACATTTGGCGGTGAAGGTTTGCCTAGAGTCTTATTGGAAGCAGCAGCAACAGGACTTCCAATAATTTCAACAAATGTAACTGGTGTAAAAGGTTTTTTAAAAAATGAATACGATGCATTACTCATAGAAGCTAAAAATACCGAAGCACTTACCCATGCTATGATACGGGTTTATGAAGACTCTGCACTAGCTCAAAAACTAGTTGATAATGCATTAAAAACAGTACAATTATACAGTATTGAGCGTGTAGCTAATCAATATATAACTATCTTTAAAGCCGAAATGACCACACCTAAAAAATGAATATTCCTTTTTCTCCGCCACTTATAGACGATGCCGTAATACAGGAAGTTACTGCAGCTTTAAATTCAGGATGGATTACCACAGGACCTAAAGTAAACCAACTGGAAGAAATGGTATGCCATTATACCAAAGCCCCTAAAACCCTTTGTGTAAACTCGGCTACCTCAGGATTAATTTTAGCACTCAAGTGGTTTGGCGTAACCCAAGGAGACGAAGTTATAGTCCCTGCCTATACCTATGCCGCCACCGCATTAGCCGTTATTCATGTAGGTGCTACTCCGGTTATGGTTGATGTAGCTGATGATTTTAATATTGATGTATCAAAAATTAAAAAGGCCATAACAGAAAAAACCAAAGTTATAATACCCGTAGATTTTGCAGGTTTTCCCTGCGATTACGAGGAGCTGAATGCATTGGTTGAAAACGAAAAAAACACGTTTAAACCTTCAAGCGAAAGACAGGAAAAATTAGGTCGGATTTTAGTTCTTAACGATGCGGCACACGCCATTGGCGCCACGTACAAAAACCAACCCTTACCCGGTGCAACGGACATCACGGTTTTTTCCTTTCATGCGGTTAAAAATGTAACCACTGCTGAAGGTGGCGCCGTATGCTTAAATTTACCCAAACCTTTTAACAATACTGAAGAGTATCAATTTTTACGTTGTTTTGCTTTAAACGGGCAAACTAAAGATGCTTTTACTAAAACCAAAATAGGCGGCTGGAAATACGACATTATTTATCCGGGATTAAAAATCAATCTTCCGGATGTACTGGCCGCCATAGGTGTGGCTCAATTACCTAACTATTTTTCAAACACCCTTACTGAAAGAAAACACATTTTTGAAACTTACCATCAAGCGTTTAAAAACTACGACTGGGCCAAACTTCCACCATACTCAACTCCTGAAAAAGAATCGTCATGCCATCTTTATGCCTTAAGAATTAAAAACTGTAACGAAGTCATGCGCGATGAAATCATAAATTTAATTTCAAAAGATGGTGTAGCCGTAAATGTGCATTTTCAACCCTTACCGTTATTGAGTTTGTTCAAAAACTTAGGGTATCAAATTAACGATTATCCCAAATCGTTAAACAACTACGTTTGTGAAATATCGCTTCCTATATATCCACAGCTTACTCAAGATATGCTGGTTTATATCATTGATGCTGTAGTAAAAGCTATAAATAAAGTACTTTAATGGTCAAGCGAGGCTTTGATATCATTTTTTCTTTTGCAGGTTTACTCTTAACCGCTCCATTGTTTTTAGTGTTGGCACTGACCATAAAACTGGAATCCAAAGGACCTGTTTTTTATTTACAAACCCGAGTTGGACAGTACAACAAGGATTTTAAAATCTTTAAATTCAGAACTATGAAAGTAGATGCTGACAAAAAAGGATTACTAACTTTAGGCGATCGTGACCACAGAGTGACAAAAGTGGGATATTTTTTACGGAAATATAAACTGGACGAACTCCCACAATTGGTCAATGTGTTCATAGGAAATATGAGTTTTGTTGGTCCACGCCCGGAAGTTCGCAATTATGTGAATTACTACACCGAAGAAGATCGTGTAATTTTCAACTTAAAACCCGGGATTACAGACTATGCCTCAATTGCATTTAGAGATGAAGCCGAACTCTTAAAAACCGCTACAAATCCGGAAGCCTATTACATTACACATATTTTACCTCAAAAATTAAAACTTCACAAAAAATACATCGTCAACCAAAGCTTAAGTACTGATATAAAAATTATTTTAAACACACTTAGCGCTATTTTTAAGTGATGTATTTCAAATATTAAGTTAATTTTGAAATACAAATACGATGAAACACAGTGAAAAGCTGTGCTATTTCAAAGGCTTTTCAAAAAAACGTAAAAATTAGTTTTTTGTCGTATTTATTTGATAGACACTTACAAATCAATGATATTTAACACATAAAAGCCTCAAATATGAACACCAAAATTTGGTTATCGCCACCACATTTAAGTGGTTTTGAAAGCGAGTTTATTCAACAGGCTTTTAAAAACAACTATGTTGCACCCGCAGGAAGCAACATTGAACATTTTGAAAACGACCTGGAAAAATACTTAAGTGACTGTTCAAATGTAACGGCAGTTAGTTCCGGAACGGCGGCTATTCATCTGGCTTTAATTTTGTTAGGCATTAAATCCGGTGACGAAGTTTTATGTCAAACCAAAACATTTGTGGCTTCAGTAAATCCGGTGCGTTATTTGGGAGCCGTTCCAGTATTTGTGGACAGTGAACCTGAAACCTGGAACATGTGTCCAAAATTACTGGAATTAGCTATTAATGACAGGATTAAAAAAGGTAAAAAGCCCAAAGCCATTATTATAATTAACCTATATGGTATGCCTTATAAAGTAAACGAAATACACGCCATTGCCAGCGCCTATAACATTCCTGTTGTTGAAGACAGTGCTGAAGCCTTGGGCAGTAAATACCATAATAAAAAATGTGGAACCTTTGGTGATTATGCCATTCTATCATTCAACGGCAATAAAATCATAACAACTTCGGGTGGCGGTGCCTTAATTTGCAGAAGTAAAAAAGAAAAAAACAAAGCCTTATACTTGGCTACTCAGGCCAAAGATTCTGCTGTAGAATACAATCATAAAAATATAGGTTACAATTACAGAATGTCAAATATAACGGCAGGAATTGGCAGAGGACAATTTACCGTTTTAGAAAAATATATCGCGTTAAGAAGAAGAAATTTTGATTACTATTATAACGCATTACATCACATTAAAGATATTGTGTTTCTTAAGGAACCTAAAGGTTTTTACACCAATCGCTGGTTGACCTGTATCCTTTTAAAAACTCATAAAATGCGTGAAGACATTAGAATATTGCTTCAAGAAAACAACATCGAATCCCGACCTTCATGGAAGCCTATGCATTTACAACCCGTTTACAAAAATTATGACAGCTACCTCAATGGTGTATCTTATGATTTATATAAAAAAGGACTCTGTTTGCCCAGTGGTTCCAGTTTAACCGAAAAAGATTTAAAGCGTATAACCAACATTATAAAATCGTATTTTGAAAAATAAGATGAATAACATATTAATCAGGCTATCAAACAGGTACGCTTCCAAGTGGCTCGTGCTTTTGTTTGATTTAACGGTTGTAATATGTACTTTTTTCTTTGCCTATTTAATACGTTTTAATTTCACTTTAGAATTTGACATAAGTACCTTTTTAAATCAAATACCCTTTGTTGCAATTGCAGCAACGATCAGTTTTTTAATTGTAGGAACTCACAAAGGCGTAGTCCGTTTTACCGGTGTAAAAGACGTAATAAACATAATTGTTGGGGTAAACATCCTTGCCACTATTTTAATAATCACTACTTATTTAAGCAGAAAATACAATTACAATACACAATATGATATTCCGGGTTCCATCATATACATTCATCTTTTGCTGAATATTTTCTTTTTGGTCGCCTTTAAATTCATCATTAAATCAACATACAAAGCGGTGGTTTCTGAATTTGAAGTAAATAAAAGGGTCCTTATATACGGCGCAGGAAATTCAGGAATAATAACTTATGAAGCTATAACCAACGACTCCAAAAGTCATATAGAAGTTCTAGGTTTTATAGATGATAATGAAAGTAAAGTAGGAAAAAAAATCAATTTATTAAAGGTTTACAGCCTGGAATTCATTACACCCTATTTTATTGAAAAAAACAAAATTGACGAGGTTATTATTTCCATTCAAAATATTGAACCTAACAGGCTGCTCTATATAACCAACACCCTATTCGATCTTGGACTTAAAGTAAAAATTGTTCCAAAAGTTAAAGACTGGATTGAAGGCAGTTTAAGCACCTGGCAAATAAAAGATATTAATATTGAAGATTTACTCGGTAGAGAACCTATTAAAATAGAAAACCCTATTTTAAACGAAGAATATGACAATAAAACAATTCTTATTACCGGTGCTGCCGGTTCCATTGGAAGTGAGTTGGTTAGAAAATTAACCCATTACAAGTATAAAAAATTAATCTTGGTAGATAATGCAGAGTCTGCGCTATATAACTTACAGCAAGATTTACAAGGTCAAAAAGTTAAAAACTTTGAAAGTGTAGTACTTGACATTAGAAACACCCAGCGATTAGATTTTATTTTTGAAACCTACAAGCCAAATATTGTCTTTCACGCAGCGGCATACAAACACGTTCCTTTAATGGAACAAAATCCTTACGAAGCCGTAACCGTAAACGTAAAAGGAACGTACAACACTGCGCATCTTGCCACCAAACACGGTGCAGATAAGTTTGTTTTAATCTCTTCCGACAAGGCAGTGAACCCAACCAATGTTATGGGAGCTACCAAGCGCATAGCCGAAATGTGTATTTGCTGCATGAAATCTGCAACCACAGGAAGCACTAAGTTCATCACCACGCGTTTTGGTAATGTTTTAGGCTCTAACGGTTCGGTAATTCCACTTTTTAAAAAGCAAATAGAATCCGGCGGACCCATAACCCTTACACATCAGGATATTATTCGATATTTTATGACCATTCCCGAAGCCTGCCAACTGGTTTTAGAGGCTTCAGCAATGGGAATTGGACAAGAAATCTTTGTTTTTGATATGGGTAAACCCGTGAAAATATTTGATCTTGCTAAAAACTTAATTGCCCTTTCAGGATTAAAATACCCTGACGATATTGATATTGAAGTAATTGGTCTTCGTCCCGGTGAAAAAATATACGAAGAACTGCTGATAAGTGGCGAAAACATAAAACCCACCTATCATGAGAAAATTTTAATTGCAAACTGCAAAGAAATTCAAATAAGCGATATTGAGCCCTTAATCTTAGACCTTTGTGAGATAAATCCGGCGTCACAAAATATTCATATAGTATCTAAAATAAAAGAATTGGTCCCTGAATATATTCCAAACAACACCAAATATGATGTTTTAAATTAACCCAATAAAAATCAACCATGAAACTCAAAATAATACTCCTGGCCATAACCACCATTTACACTTTCAGTTCTTGTTCTCCTAGTAAAAAAATCATTTATTTTCAGGATCAAAAGGTAAAACCCGGCAGCTTGATAACACAAGCAAAATTTAAATACAAACCCAATGATATATTAACCATTGATGTTTTTGCAATTGATGAAGATGTAGTCAAGCCCTTCAACCTCGCTCCGGTTTCGTACAGCCAATCCAGCATAAGTGCGCAAAGCAATCTTACCAAACAAACCTATTATGTCACCGGCGAAGGAACTATAGATTTTCCCGTAATCGGAACACTCAAAATAGCCGGTTTAACTCGTGACGAAGCCATTACCATGCTCAAAGAAAAAATAGCTCCGTATGTCAAAGACCCTATTATAACCATACGCGTTGTAAACTTCACTGTAACTGTATTAGGAGAAGTCAACAGTCCGGGCACATTTTTAATTGAAGATGAATACATAACGCTTACGCAAGCTTTAGGTTTAGCCGGTGATTTAACCATATACGGAAAAAGAGAAAATGTGTTTCTAATTCGTGAAGATGAAAACAACAATAAAACTTACACCAGTGTAGATTTAACCCAAATCAATTCAGTAACTTCACCTTTGTATTATTTACAGCAAAATGACGTACTGTATGTTGAGCCCAACAAAGCAAAAATGAGATCAGCCAACTACAATCAAAACAATAATGTGCTTATCTCAGCCGTAGCAACACTGGCCACCATTATAGCTATCTTAATTAAATAACCCATGACTCAAAAGCAAGACCTTTTACGCGAAACCTTAAGCTTATATCTTTCCAAATGGAAATTTATATTGTTTTGTGTTATTGTTGCTCTAGCCTTAGGGTATGTAAATTTAAGGTATGCTACCTACCAATATCAGGCCAACGCCACTATCAAAATAAAGGACGACAAATCACAAAATAAGTTACCCGAATTATCAGCGCTTCAAAATTACGGACTATTTAAAACCGATGCCAATAATGTACTTGACGAAATAGAAATTATAAAATCACGTGAATTGATAGAAAAAGTAGTTCGCGACTTAAAATTCAACATCAAATTTTATGTAGAAGGAAGAGTACAGGATCACGAGGTATATGCCAAAGCGCCTTTAAGCCTAAGTTTTAACGTAGCCGATTCTATTCTAAGTAAAATAGACACCACTTACAATGTGAAAATAAATTCAGCGCAAGACTTTTACTTCAGCGGAGTAGATAAAAACGGAAAATTTAATGACGCCGATGCAAAACTTGAAAAATTTGGAGCACCCATTAATATTGGCTTTGGAGAACTTATTATCACGCCAAATATCGGGAAGTATGCCACCAAAATTGGAGCCAATATAAAAATTAAAATTATCCCTGTAAAAAAAGCCACTTTTGATTACAAGACAAAATTAATAACCGAAACCAAAGAAAATTCAAGCATCATAAAACTTTCCATAAACGATGAAGTCCCTGACAAAGCCGAAATCTTTTTAAATCAACTCATTCAAGAATACAATCAAGATGCCATAAACGACAAACAATTGGTCGTGAAAACCACATCCGATTTTATTAACAACCGACTGGAAATAGTATCTCAAGAACTGGGCATTGTAGATTTAACGGCAGAAACCGTACAGCGCACCAATAAAATTGCCGACATTTCTACACAAGCAACCATTGCACTTCAAAGTGAATCTCAAAACGAAACTCAGGTAATTGCTACCGAAAATCAAATTCAGCTTATTGAGTATATGGCTGAATATCTTGAGGAAAACGATGATGCTTCCAGTACTTTGCCGGCTAATGTAGGCATTGCAGATAATACCGTAGACCAAATAACCCGGCGCCACAACGAATTGGTCTTGGAGCGCAACAGGATTTTAAAAAATTCCAGTGAAATAAACCCTATTGTAGTCAATTTAACCAACCAAATAAATGCGTTAAAGCAAAACTTAAAAGAAAGTCTGAGCAATATAAAGAACTCAAACCAAATAACATTAAGCAACCTTTACGAAGAAAATGAAAAAATACGCTCTCAAATTTTTTCTACACCACGTAAAACCAGGGAATTTAGAGATGTAAAAAGACAACAAGATATTAAAGAAGCGCTATACTTGTATTTACTGCAAAAAAGAGAAGAATCGGCTATTTCATTTGGCGTATCTTCGCCTAATGCAAAAATAGTTGATCCGGCTTACGCCTCGCCTATTCCTGTGAAACCCAAAAAAGCATTAATTATGCTGGCGGCACTTATTTTTGGTTTAGCCGTACCTATTGGACTTATCTATGTTTTTCATTTATTAGACTTCAAAGTACATTCCATAGAAGATGTAAAACGCGTAGTAGACTTGCCATACATTGGCGACATTCCAAAAACAAAATCTTCCGGAGCCGGCATAGTTAAAAAAACAGACTATTCGCCAAAAGCCGAAGCCTTTAGGATGATACGTACCAATTTAGAATTCTTTCTGCATCATGTTAAAAATAGAGGAAGAGTTATTTTTATAACCTCTACCACAAGTAAAGAAGGCAAATCACATACCAGTTTAAACCTGGCGGCATCGCTATCTTTTGCAGATAAAAAAACCCTTATTATAGAAAGCGATATCAGAGTACCTAAACTCAGCAAATATTTACACGTAAAAAACGATACCGGACTCACAAACTTTATAACTGATACGTCACTTTCTGTTGAAGATGTAATTTTTAAAGCAGATGAAAAAAACGAAAATCTGTTTGTGCTACCTTCCGGCAGTATTCCGCCCAATCCGGCTGAATTGCTTCTTAGTGACCGTGTTGACATTTTGTTTAAAAGCGTGATAAAAGACTTTGACTACATAATAGTAGATACGGCTGCTGTTGGTTTGGTAACAGATACTCTGCTCTTGACCAAATATGCCGATTTGTTTATTTATGTAGTAAAAGCCGGATACCTGGACAAACGAAGACTGGATGTGCTGGAAACCATGCATAAAGATAAAAAACTGCCAAACCTTACTGTGCTTATCAATAACATGGTACACAAGAAAGGTTACGGCTACGGCTACGGAAAAGAAAAATCAGCAAGAAAGAAAGGCTTTATCAAGCTTTAGCTTTCCGGCGCTTTCGCTCTTTCATCAATAAAGTTAACTCTCTTCCGGTTTGTCCGGCTACCGAGGTGTTTTCTTCGGCGCGACGTATTAAATACGGAATCACTTCGTTTACAGGACCAAAAGGAATCAACTTAGCATTGTTATATCCATTTGAAGCCAGGTTAAACGTAATGTGATCACTCATACCAAACAATTGCCCAAACCATATTTTATCAGTGTTTTTTGCAATGCCTTTTTCTTTTATCAAATCTAAGGCCAAGTAGCAACTGGCTTCATTATGTGTGCCTACAAAAAGCTCCATCTCGTCCAGATGATTTACAATGTAGGTTAGCACTTCATTGAACATGGTATCGGTGTCATTCTTAGAAGCGCAGATAGGTGACGGATATCCTTTTTCCTGTGCTCTTTCGCGTTCTTTTTCCATGTAGGCACCTCGTACAATTTTCATTCCCAGTTTATATCCCAGCGTTCTGGCTTTGTTGTGCTCTTTTTTTAGATAGTCAAGCCTATCCCAGCGATAACACTGCAAAGTATTGAATACCGTAACCCGATCTTTGTTATAACGCTGCATCATTTGTTCCACAAGTTGGTCTACAGCGTCTTGCATCCAGCTTTCTTCGGCATCTACCATTACGCGCGAATGGGCTTCATAAGTTGCCTTACATATTGCATCAAACCGTGCTACAACACGCTGCCATTCTTGGCTTTCACTTTCTGTTAATTCTTCTTTAGAAGAAACCTTTACCCAAAGTGCAAATCGAGCTAATGCAGTAGGTTTTAAAACTACAAAGGGTATTTCTTTTCTGGTTTTGGCAAAAGCTACCAATTCTAGTTTCTTTTTTAGTGCAGCATCAAAATCGGCTTCATTTTCTTTACCTTCTACAGAGTAATCTAGTATGGCATGTACCTTTTTTTCATACATCAAATGAATGCTCTTTAAACAGTCTTGCTCGGTTTCGCCTCCACAAAATTGCCTGAAAATGGTGTGTTTTACCAATCCTTTTATAGGAAGGTTTGTTTTTAGACTAAACAAAGTAAGTTTGGTTCCAATAGATACCAGTATTGGGCTTGAAATTAATTTGAAAATTAAATACGATTGGTTTAACTCGCTTTTAGATTTTAATGAGAAAGCAGTTTGGGTATCATCAAATAATTTTGAACTTTCCATTTATAAACAAATAATATACAAATATACGCTATAAGAAAATACTTATTTAAAAAAACTCCTTATTTTCACATCATAATTTCTACTATTTCACCATGATAAATCCCATCACTTACAACACTTGCAGCATTCATTTTGTAAATCAGGATTTTACAGTTTTAGACGCTTATATCCATAAACAAAACTATTCAAAAGTATTTGTTTTAGTCGATAATAATACGCACATACACTGCTTGCCTTTACTTACTGAAAGGCTGTCTATTTCTGTTGATGTTATTAGAATAGAATCGGGTGAAGAAACGAAAAACATCACAACCTCGTTACAAGTATGGGAAGCATTGTCCAATTTGGGAGCAGACAGAAAAAGCCTGCTTATTAATCTGGGTGGTGGCGTGGTTACAGACTTAGGCGGTTTTGTAGCCAGCACTTTCAGGCGTGGTATAGACTACATAAATATTCCCACTACGCTTCTGGCTATGGTAGATGCCGCAATAGGCGGTAAAACCGGAGTAGATTTAGGAAACTTAAAAAACCAAATAGGCTTGGTGCGTAATCCAAAAATGGTTCTTATAGATACGGTTTTTTTAAAAACACTTTCTGAAGACGAAAAAAAATCAGGAATGGCTGAAATGCTTAAACACGGACTTATTGACAGTAAAAAGCATTGGCTTCAACTCACCAAAGGCAATATGCTTACCAATGCTAATTCCTTACCTTTAATTTACGATTCTATTCAGATTAAAAAACAAATTGTAACACAAGATCCTTCCGAAGACGGTATTAGAAAAGCATTAAACTTTGGCCATACACTTGGTCACGCCATCGAAACCTATGCTTTAAGCAAAAAGGAAATTAAACCCTTACTTCACGGTGAAGCCGTGGCTATAGGAATAATAATGGAATCCTACATTTCCAGTAAATTAACTTCATTTTCGGTAAAAGACTGTGATGAAGTAAAACGTGTTATTTTATCTCAATTTAAACAAGTAATATTCCCGGAAAGCAGCTATAAAGACATTATTGAACTGACTGCATTTGATAAAAAAAATACTTTTGGCAATGTAAATTTTGTGCTGTTGGAAGACATTGGAAAACCCAAACTAGACTGCCGGGTTGATAAGTCATTAATTATCGAAGCTTTTAAATTTTATAATTCATGAAGTGGTTCGAATTAAAAAAAATTGTATTTTTAGTAAAATTGCTCGTGATTAAACACTAAAAAGGTTTAACTAAATCCTGTTTCCATGAGAAGAGTAATAGTTGATTACAAAAAACTAACCCCGGAAATTCTAAAATTATTAACCGACAAGTTTCCTGACGGCTATGACGACGACGATATTATTCGCTTTGACAACCACAGAAATGAAACTATCGAAGCAGTTGAGGTTAAAACTGAAGATACTATTTACCTGGTAAAAGTAAGCAGTAAGTTACACTACACCATGACCAATTTTGACGAAAACATTGACCTTGAACTGGACGACGCCGGAAACATCATAATCAACGAAGATTTAAAGTTTGACGAAGAAGAATAACGCTTTTAACGATAACCCAACTAAAACCCGTTAAATTTCATTAAATATCGTATGCATCAGGCGTTTTTTGTCATTTAAGCTTTCCTCTAAAGAAATCATGGTTTCTGTTCTGTAAACACCTTCTATGTCGTCTATTTTAAAGATTATGCGCTTGGCGTCTTCTGTCCCTTTAGCACGTATTTTGCAGAAAATATTGAACTTACCTGTCGTAATATGTGCTACCGTAACATTGGGAATTTCATTTAAACGCTCTAAAACAAAATGGGTTTGAGAAGTATTTTGAAGAAATAAACCTACATAGGCAATAAAAGAATACCCTAGTTTACTATAGTCCAGCGTCAACGATGAGCCTTGGATTATTCCGGAATCTTCCATTTTTTTTACCCGAACATGAATTGTTCCTGCAGAAATGGCTAATTTTTTTGCAATATCAGTGAAAGGAATACGCGTATTATCAATTAACATATCCAGAATTTGATGGTCAATTTCATCAAGTTTTATTTTACCCATAAAAGTTGTATTATTAAATATAAATCAAAAATAATACAATTTTATTGACTATTTGACATTAAATATTCAAATTAAGTCACTTTTAATGAGATTTTTTCATTATTTATCATTACGAAATCGTTTTCGTAACCCTCAAAAACCGATTCATTTTTAGGAGTAAAAACCGGATTGCCATTGGCGTTAATTTCCCGATGAGCAAAATAGCCGGAAAGTGTGTTTTCAATCCTTTCTATTTTCGGTGAAAATTCAATTTTACCTTTAACCAATTTTTCTTGAAACTGAATGGCTATATCTTTTTTCTCATTATTTACGGAGGCATTGTGTATAATAATGTCATAAAACAATTTTTCGTTTTTCGGAATATCATAATATGGTTGATATTTCGTTCCATTCACTGAATTTGTGGTTATATAATCAAGCGAAAGTAGCAAGGCTTGAAAAACAAGTTCGCGTGTAACTTCTCTTTGGTAATCATTTTTATAATGTCCGGCTTCTACCAATATTGTTGGCGTACCAAGGCTTTGAAACGTATCGCCTACACAATTTATATTGAAAGAATCGTCGTAAATACCTACTTGATTCGGAATGCTTTTTTGAATCTGTTTTGTCACTTCAGAAATGATTTCCATAGCTATTTTTCTATTTTTTGTCAAACTGCTTGCGTTGTCTTGTGCGGGAGCTAAAAAAGAAAGTGTAGCCGGTGTAGCAGTTTTTCCGGCACTGAAAATAGTACGTTGCCCATGTAAATTGAAACAATAATCCGGCTTAAAATAATCATAAAGCTTACGAAGCGCAATACTTTCCGGCTGCGACAACGCTTGTGCATCACGGTTTAAATCTATATCATTGGCATTTTCACGAGTGTACACTTCTGCTCCATCCGGATTTAGCATCGGTATAAACACAAGTGTACAGCTGTCTAGAAGGCTTGCTATGTCTGCTTCTCCGGAAAATTTTAATGCATTAAGCAAGTCAAAAACAGCTTTGGTTGTCGTGCTTTCATTTCCATGCATTTGCGACCACATTAATACTTTTTTTGCACCCTTTCCAATACGAACCGCATAAATAGGTTTGTTTAAAACAGTTTTCCCAATGATTTCCCATTGGAAAGTTACCGGAAACTTTTTTAACAATGGAATCAAATGTGCCATTGAAATATACCTTCCATAAAGACTGTTTTCTTTAGCCTTCACATAGAGCGATTTTAATAAAGATTCTTCCATGGGATGAATTTGTAAAAACAAAGGTAGGTATTTGTTTTTTTACAATTGTAAACAAAAAATTAACTCCAAAAAGTTACAATTGTATAATTTTTAATGGTAAAAACTCAAAACTGCAACACGTATTTTGCGAAAAATTCATTGCTAAAAATTTTAAAGCATTAAAATATTATAAATCAATATTTTATATTATATAACATAAACTTATAATTAAATTGAAATTTGATACTTTTGATAACTAATTTAGTTTGTTAATCTTTCTTTTACTACATTTGTAAACTACAAAGTATTAAATATGGGTTTACTATGGTAAACAGTGATGAATTTGCCAAAAGACTGGAAAAAGTAATAAATTATTACGGTGAAAACGCTTCGTCATTCGCTGAAAAAATCGGTGTGCAACGGTCAAGTATTTCACATCTGTTATCCGGCAGAAATAAACCCAGTTTAGAATTTGTTCTAAAAATTCTATCCTCCTATCCCGAAGTAGAATTGTACTGGCTGCTTAACGGAAAAGGAAATTTCCCAAAGAGCGTTTCAAACCTTCAAACGGAAACAGTAAACAATCCAAAAGCAGAAAACCAAAGCACCGAAAAACAAATCACCCGAATTGTTATTTTTTATGCTGACGGAACTTTTGAGAGTTTCAATAAAAATTAATTTTCAGTAGTATTGAAAATTTACTTTAAGATTTAATACATTTGGTAGCATGTACCGACTGCTTATTTTACTACTGCTTTGTGCACTGACTTCTTCCTGTTATGAAATCCGGCGCGATTGTTCCCATTTTAAAACCGGAAACTTTGAATTCACCTATACGCTGGACGGAAAAGAAAAAACCGGACATTTTACGCGAACCCTGAATTACAACATTGATTATTATGAAAACACTGTGGATTCTGCAACGGTACGCTGGATTAATGACTGTGAATTTATACTGGAAAAACTGAATCCGCAAACCAAAAGCGAGGCCAAAGCCATACACATGAAAATACTTACTACCACAGACAGCACCTATACCTTTGAGTATAAATTTGCAGTAAAAGACCCTAATAAACCTCAAAAAGTGTATAAAGGTGAAGCCAAAAAAATAGAATAATTATGCTTGAATTTTTACTTAGTCCGGACGCCATAATGGCATTATTAACTCTGACTTTTTTAGAAATTATACTGGGGATTGACAATATTGTATTCATTTCTATTGCCGCCAATAAACTGCCTGAAGACAAGCGAGGCAAAATAACCAATCTGGGGTTGTTTTTAGCAATGTTCCAGCGTATTGTGCTGCTTTTCTTTGTTTCTTTTTTAATTGGATTAAAAACACCTTTTTACACCATAAATCTGGAATGGTTACACATTGCCATAAGTTGGCAAGCCATTATTTTATTTACCGGAGGATTGTTTTTGATATACAAAAGCACTTCAGAAATACAAGAAAAACTGGAAACACCTGAGCATGATGAAGATCAAATGAAACATAAAAAAATAAAATCGGTTACTCAAGCCGTGATCCAAATACTTATTATTGATTTTATCTTTTCAATTGATTCCATTTTAACCGCGGTTGGTATGACCAACGGGCTTCATCCTAACCCAAATTATGCTTTAGTCATTATGGTTATTGCCGTAGTAATTTCTATTATTATTATGATTGCCTTTGCCAATCCTATCCGTAAGTTTATAGATACGCATCCCAGTATTCAAATTTTAGCCTTTGCTTTTTTGATAATGATTGGCTTTATGCTTATTACCGAGGCTGCACATTTATCACATACCGAAATTTTCGGAACTACGGTTGGTGCCATCCCAAAAGGATATCTGTACTTTGCTATTGCATTTTCTTTGTTTGTAGAGTTTTTAAACTACAAAATGCAAAAGAAAAAGAAAGCAAACTAAAACAGCGTTATCTGCCCATCATCAGAAGACGTTTTGTCTTCATCGGTATCTTGATCAGAAACAAGGGTTTCTTCATCCACGACTTCTATATCCACAGCAGGCGTCTCTTCCGGAGCTTCATAAGGTAACGAATCCAGTAAATTGATTTGGTTTACTTTGTCGGTGGTTAATTGGTTGCCCAAAGCTTTTATACCTTTAACAGCTATAAATTCTTCCAGATTTACCACAAGATTGTCCCTTCTGTCCTTATTGCGCTCTTTTGTAAATTCAACTTCAGCCATAGGCTTCCAGTCCGTAGAAACCAGTTCCAGTTGCGAGTTTGGATGTTCTGAAATAAAGGTTTCTTCTTTGTTTTCGTTTTCAATTAAAAAACGTTTTACAAAGTACCTTTCTTTCTCACCGTCATAATATATAGCCGAAATGGGTTTCTTGGGAATCCATTTTTCCAGCACTATCATATCGTCATCAAAATGAGCTGTTAATTCCGGGATAATGGTTTTTACGGTTCCGGATTGATTAATTACAAGAATGCGGTCTTCGCCTCTAAACTCTCCTACAAGCTCTCCTCTACCATCCACATTTAAGCGTTGTACAGCATCGTCAAACCATATTTTACGGGGTTTTAAAGTAGACAGTCCTTTTTCTTTAAGTTCTATCCGCTTTACCGGATGTTTGGTCACTTTGTTTCCTTTGGAGTTTCTGCCTTTTATTAAAATATCCGCAAAATCAATATCCCATTTAAGCTTTTTTATACTTCCTACCTGTCGCAAGAATACCGTAACTACTTCAGCTTCTCCGTTTGGATTTGCTGAAAAATACCAAACTTTAGACGACTTTGAGCCGGCTGTTAAGTCGTATTCTTTGTCTCTGGTAATAGCCGTTACGGCAAAACGCTTGATATACGAAGCTCCTTTGGCACCATCACGGTAAATCATGTTGTAAATAGTGCGCTTGTCTCCTTTTTTGAACACCGCAACATGGATGATGTCCTTGCCTACAAAGGTTTTGGCATCTACTTTAGTTACCATCATTTTGCCTTCGTTGGTAAAAACGATAATGTCATCAATATCACTGCAGTCACATACATACTCGTCTTTTTTAAGCGAGGTTCCCACAAAACCTTCTTCTCTGTTGACGTACAGTTTTGTGTTTCTGATTACTACTTTTGTCGCGTCTACATCTTCAAACTGTCTTATTTCGGTAAGGCGTTCCCGGCCTTTTCCGTAATCGCGTTTTAACCTTTCAAAATAAGCAATGGCATAAGCTACCAAATTCGCTAAATGATGTTTTATTTCTGCTATTTGCGATTCTAACGCTTCTATTTTTTGCTGGGCTTTGTCAATATCAAATTTTGAAATTCGCTTTATTCTAATTTCGGTAAGACGAACGATATCTTCTTCTGTTATGGCCCGTTTTAGATGTTTGATATGAGGTTTCAGGCCGGTATCGATAGCCGCAATAACGCCTTCCCAGGTTTCTTCTTCCTCAATATCCCTGTAAATTCTATTTTCAATAAAAATACGTTCCAAAGAAGCAAAATGCCATTGTTCTTCCAGTTCGTTGAGCTTTACTTCCAAATCGCTTTTAAGCAATTGTACGGTATTGTCGGTTGAACGCCTAAGCATTTCTGACACACCTATAAACAAGGGTTTGTTGTCTTCTATTACACAACCCAATGGCGATATTGAGGTTTCACAGCTGGTGAAAGCATAAAGGGCATCTATGGTTTTGTCAGGCGATAATCCGGAAGGCAAATGAATTACTATTTCTACTTCGGCCGCTGTATTGTCTTCAATTTTTTTAATTTTTATTTTGCCTTTATCGTTGGCTTTTAGAACAGATTCTATCAGCGATGTGGTGTTGGTTCCGAAAGGGATTTCGGTAATGACCAGGGTGTTTTTGTCTAGCTGCGATATTTTTGCTCGCACTCTTACTTTTCCGCCTCTGTTGCCGTCGTTGTAGTTTGAAAAATCAGCAATTCCGGCCGTGGGAAAGTCCGGTAGCAAAGTAAATCGTTTCCCTTTGAGGTGTTTAATTGATGCCTCAATGAGCTCAATGAAATTATGTGGAAGTATTTTAGTTGATAGTCCTACAGCAATACCTTCGGCGCCTTGTGCAAGAAGAAGTGGAAACATTACCGGTAAATGTACAGGCTCTTTTTTTCGACCATCATAAGAGGCTTGCCAATGGGTAATTTTTGGGTTGTAAATTACATCCAGAGCAAATTTAGAAAGACGTGCTTCAATATATCGCGGTGCCGCAGCGCCGTCACCGGTTAAAATATTTCCCCAGTTTCCTTGCGTGTCTATTAATAAATCCTTTTGGCCTATTTGTACCATGGCATCACCTATACTTGCATCGCCGTGCGGATGGTATTGCATGGTATGTCCTACTATGTTTGCTACTTTATTGTACCGGCCGTCATCCAGGTCTTTCATAGAGTGCATTATACGGCGTTGCACCGGCTTAAAACCGTCTTCAATAGCCGGAACGGCTCGTTCTAAAATTACATACGAAGCATAGTCTAAAAACCAGTCTTTGTACATTCCCGTTACACGGGTAATGGTTTCCTGATTTTCATTGAATTCATTAATGGGTGTGTTGTTTTCTTCCGCCATTAAACAAGGTTATTTTTTTTATTTTCTTTAATCATTTTACTTAATGATTGCTTTATGTATTTTCTTTTTTTTCTGGCTACCATAGTTACATTAAAGGTTTCTTTTCTATTGTTCCCTTTACTGTCTTTAATATGTACCACGAGTGTTTTATAGAAAAAAACATTTAAAAACTTAAATCCTGTGAGGTTTTCTTTATAAAATTCTACTTTGTGTTCTCGGTAATTAAAATAATCTGCCAGCAACAAACCTCTGTTTATAATTACAACTTGCTGACCATCGCTGTCGTATTCAAAATATTTTGAAATTCGGTGCACAATAAAAAAAGCCAACACAAAAACCAAAAAAAGTATACTAAAAGTCAACAACAGATTTTTAGTTATATTTTGAAAGGCACTAAAAACGGTAGCCATGAGAATAGCCAATACAATAAGTATAAAATATACTGAGATTATTACATTTTTTATTTTCTCGTTATTGGTTCGCATGAGGTTCTTCTACTATATCTAGTTCTACTTTAAGATTGTTTATAATAAAGTCCTGCCTGTTGGGTGTGTTTTTACCCATGTAAAATTCCAAAAGCTCTTCAATAGACATGTCTTTGTCCAGCATAACGGGATCCAGCCTTATATCATCTCCTATAAAATGTTTAAACTCATCCGGAGAGATTTCTCCAAGTCCTTTAAAACGGGTAATTTCCGGTTTGGGTTTTAGCTCTTCAATGGCATCATTTCGCTCTTGTTCTGAATAGCAATAAATGGTTTTCTTTTTATTTCGAACTCTGAATAAAGGCGTTTGCAGGATGTATAAATGTCCTTCTTTTATGAGCTCCGGAAAAAATTGCAGGAAAAACGTAATAAGCAACAGCCTTATATGCATTCCGTCTACATCGGCATCGGTGGCTATAACAATGTTGTTGTACCGAAGGTCTTCCATGGACTCTTCTATGTTAAGTGCCGCTTGAAGCAGATTAAACTCTTCATTTTCATACACAATTTTTTTACTCATCCCGTAAGAGTTTAAGGGTTTCCCGCGTAAACTGAAAACGGCTTGCGTATTTACGTCTCTGGATTTGGTAATACTTCCTGAAGCCGAATCACCTTCGGTAATAAACAGCGTGGTTTCCAGTCTTCTATCATTCTTCAAGTCGCCTAAATGAACCCGGCAATCACGAAGTTTTTTATTGTGTAAACTGGCTTTTTTGGCACGTTCTTTGGCCAATTTCCGAATTCCTGAAAGCTCTTTACGCTCGCGTTCTGCCTGAAGGATTTTACGCTGAATTTTTTCGGCGGTATTTGGATTTTTATGCAGGTAATTGTCCAGATGGGTTTTAATAAAATCGTTTATGTAGGTTCGTACCGTGGGTAAATCGCCGCCCATATCGGTTGAGCCTAGTTTCGTTTTGGTCTGACTTTCAAAAACGGGCTCCATGACTTTTATGGAAACTGCAGAAACTACAGATTTTCTAACATCTGAAGCTTCGTAGTTTTTTCCGTAGAACTCTCTTAGGGTTTTCACCAAAGCTTCTCTAAAGGCAGCTAAATGTGTTCCGCCTTGTGTGGTATTCTGCCCGTTCACAAACGAGTGATATTCTTCGCTGTATTGGGTTTTACTGTGGGTTATGGCTACTTCTATGTCGTCTCCTTTTAAATGAATAATAGGATACAGCATGTCCGACTCGTTTATGTTTTCGTTTAACAAATCCTTGAGTCCGTTTTCGCTGTAAAACTTTTCGCCATTGAACAAAATGGTCAACCCGGGATTGAGGTAAACATAGTTTTTAAGCAGTTTGCTTACATATTCATTTCTGAATTTGTAATTCTTAAAAATCTGCTCGTCGGGAATAAACGACACTTTGGTTCCTCTTCTTCTTGAGGTATCGTCTAGCAGTTCCTGATGGGTTAAATTCCCTTGTTCAAATTCTGCGGAGGCTGATTTTCCGTCACGTGTTGATTCTACTCTAAAATAGTTGGAGAGTGCATTTACGGCTTTGGTTCCTACGCCATTCAAACCTACTGATTTTTTAAAGGCTTTAGAGTCGTACTTTCCTCCGGTATTCATTTTTGAAACTACGTCTACTACTTTTCCCAGCGGGATACCACGCCCGTAATCTCTGACAATTACCTTGTTTCCCTGAATGGATATTTCTATGGTTTTTCCGGCGCCCATGACATACTCGTCAATGGCATTGTCCAGTACTTCTTTTACCAGAATATAGATACCATCGTCCGGCGAAGAACCGTCACCAAGTTTTCCAATATACATTCCGGGACGCATTCGTATGTGTTCTTTCCAGTCTAACGAGCGTATGTTTTCTTCGGTATATTTGGTTTCTTGTGACATGTATCAGTTCATTTTTGATAAGTGGCTAATATAAGGTTTCAACAGAAAAAATGAAATAAGGAAATTACAAAGTAATTAACAATAAAAAAGCCAAGGTTGTTGAGAACATTGGCTTGCATAATGTTTTTATCTAAGCTATACGTTGAAAAGAAAATGCATTACATCGCCGTCATTTACAATGTAATTTTTTCCTTCTACTCTCATTTTTCCGGCTTCTTTTACTTTGGTTTCGCTACCATAGGCTACATAGTCCTGAAAACTAATTACTTCGGCACGAATAAATCCTTTTTCAAAATCGGTATGAATAACTCCGGCAGCTTGTGGAGCAGTATCGCCAACCGTAATGGTCCACGCCCTTACTTCTTTTTTCCCGGCAGTAAAATAGGTTTGTTGTTTTAAAAGTTTGTAGGCCGCGCGAATCAGTTTTGACGAACCGGGTTCTTCCAAACCGATATCTTGTAAAAACAGCTGGCGTTCTTCAAAATCATCCAGTTCGTTTATATCGGCTTCAGTTGCTACAGCCAGCACCAGCACTTCTGCGTTTTCGTTTTTTACGGCTTCTTTTACTTGTTCTACATAAGCATTTCCGGAAACCGCTGAGGCTTCGTCTACATTGCATACATACATTACCGGTTTGTCTGTAATGAGCTGCAGGGGTTTTACATATTCTAAATAGGTTTCGCTGTCAAAGGTCAATGCCCGTACCGAAGTACCGGTTTCCAAGCCTTGTTTTATTTTCAGCAACACAGCTTCTTCTTTTTGCGCTTCTTTGTTTCCGGTTTTGGCAGCTCTTTTTACCTTTTCCAGTTTTTTTTCTACGGTTTCCAAGTCTTTAAGTTGCAACTCTATATCTATGGTTTCTTTATCGCGAATAGGGTTTACTTTACCATCTACGTGTACAATATTGTCATTGTCAAAGCAACGTAGCACATGCAAAATAGCATCTGTTTCTCTGATGTTTGCCAAAAATTGATTTCCTAAACCTTCGCCTTTGCTGGCGCCTTTTACCAATCCGGCTATATCTACTATTTCCACCGTAGCAGGAACAACGCGCTCCGGATTTACCAGTTCTTCCAGTTTTGACAGTCGCGGATCGGGAACATTTACCACACCTATATTGGGCTCTATTGTACAAAACGGAAAGTTTGCACTTTGCGCTTTGGCATTTGACAAACAATTAAACAAAGTCGATTTTCCAACATTGGGCAATCCTACAATTCCGGCTTTCATATCGTTGTATTTTAAGGGTGCAAATGTAATTATTTAATTCTTTTTTGCAGTAGTCTTTATAAACCTTGTTTAAATTTGGGTAACAATTTTATTTTATATTCGTCTATTCTAAATAAAGCAGCATTCATGAAATTAAATTATTACCTGACCTTTACTTTATGTCTTTCCTTTTTTTCTGTTTATTCTCAAAGCTATACTGCACGTTTAGTTGATTCTATTACCCAAAAACCCATCGCCTTTGCCACCGTACAAACCAGCGACCGTAAAGGTGTTATTTCCAACGACGACGGGTATTTTACGCTAAACCTTGAGGCTGCAGACAGCAAAACAATCACAATTTCCTGCATGGGTTACACCACAAAAGTGTATGATGCTGCACGGCTCTCTACCAATGCGGTTATTCTATTAAGCGAAAAAATAAATGAACTCGAAACCGTTTATGTCAATACCGAAAAGCCAAATATTGACAGCATCATCAAACGGGTAAATCAAAACTTAAGTAAAAATTACAAGCACGACAATACGCAGTTTTCGGTTTTCCACAGAAGCACCAACAACATGGATTTTGACCGACTGGATTTTGACATAGACAAAGCTTCAGGCATTCGGAAAACCAAATTAAAAGAAGCTAATAAAAGTCTGGATTCGCTGGCAAACACAGTAAAGAATAGTAAAATTGTAAGCTTTAAAGATTTTGCAGGAGAATACTATTTGGCCACCGCCAAAAAACCAAAATTTAAAGCCCACAAAGCCACTTTACTGGTCGATAAGGCCAAAGATTTTTCTTTGGAAAACGTAGAACAAAAAGGAAAAACCCTAATTCTAAAATACCTGGACACTACAAAAACCTATAAACTAAAATCCGGGTTGTTTAAAGTGGAAGACTCGCTTTCGCTAGCCGATGAAATGCAAAAAGAACAGGAAAACAAGCATGAGTTTACTATTGATAACCTAAAAAGTGAGGTAAGCAGTTTGCTGCATAAAACCTTTTTCAATCCGGAAAGTTTTATGCACAACCTGGTAAATCCCGATTGGTACACCTTTAGTCTTGAAGACATTACCTATTACCAAAACGAACTTGTTTATGTAGTCCATTTTTCGCCTAAAAAAAGCAAGGCTAAATATTCCGGAACGCTCTATATTTCTGATGTTGATTACGGAGTTTTAAGAGCGGATTACCAATTTGCCAAAGGCAAACGGGGACAAAAATTTAACGTAAGATTGCTGCTAGGCATAAAATACATTGAAAACCACAAAAAAGGTATTGTACTGTTCAACAAAGACACGCTCTATCAATACAAACCAAAGTATTTTTTTGAAGAACAAGGAAGATATATTTATGTTCACAGACCACTAAAATTCAAAGAAAACAGTCCCGAAAAAAACAAAGTAGCTTTTGATTTTCTCTTGGAAGGCAATGTCTATGACAAAAGCGAGTTGCTTATTATGGACACCCAAACCTTAACACCGCAACAATTTGACGCCGTAAAAGAAGAAAAAACCATACCCTATCAATACCTGAAAGCATACAATCCGGACTTATGGAAAGAGTTTAACGCCATTGAGCCTCTCGAAGAAATGAAACAGTTCAAAAGTGTGGAATAAAAAAACCGAGCTTTTCGCTCGGTTTTTTTTCTATTCTTTATGCATAAACTTTTGTTTAGACAAAAGGGTCTCTTCACTCTCTACATGGTTTTCATCAGGCACACAACAATCTACCGGACAAACCGCAGCACATTGTGGTTCTTCATGAAATCCCTTGCACTCCGTACATTTATCGGGAACTATATAATATATTTCATCACTAATAGGTTCTTGAGCTTCTTCGGCATTGGCTTCCGTGCCATTAGGTAAAACAATGTTTCCGGTTAAGCTTGTTCCATCGGCATAACGCCAGTCGTCTGCTCCTTCATAAATCGCGGTATTGGGGCATTCTGGCTCACAGGCTCCACAGTTTATACATTCGTCGGTTATTATAATTGCCATAGTAGTTGTTTTTTCTAACTTTGTAGGGCAAAAGTAAAGCCAAAAAAAGTGTTATACAAATTATAATGAGTAACATAGACCATACGCACAAAACCTTAACACAATTAGGAGATTTTTTAAGTCAGTTCAGCCGAGAAGAAATCAAAATAAAAGAGCATATTCCATACAACTCTCTTTTTTTTGAACCTTTCCAAAAGGCAATTCTTTCCGCTGAATCCCACAACGGATGGTTCACGAAGGAAAATGTATTATTCGCAATTGAACAATGGGCTAATGCATTGACTGACAATAATATTAACACATGGATAAGTAAGTATAGCTTCAATGCAAAAATACCCAAAAAAGTAGCGGTAATTATGGCCGGAAACCTGCCTTTGGTTGGCTTTCATGACTTTATTTCTGTGCTTATTTCCGGTCATGAGGTGCTGATTAAACAATCATCCGGCGACAACTTGCTGCTACCTGTTTTGGTTAAATACCTGCAAGCGCTTGACGAGAGTTTAATTCACAGAATTTCTTTTACCGAAGGAAAACTGGAAAACTTTGATGCCGTTATCGCCACAGGAAGCAACAATACAGCTCGCTATTTTGAATATTATTTTAGAGATAAACCGGCCATCATCAGAAAGAACCGAAATTCCGTAGCGGTATTAAGCGGAAACGAAACGCACGACGAACTTAAGGCGCTGAGTGATGATATTTTCAGATACTACGGTCTTGGCTGTCGAAATGTTTCTAAGCTTTTTGTCCCTGAAGGCTATAATTTTAATGCGTTTTTTGAAGCGATATACCACTGGCATCCCATAATTAACGAAACCAAATACGCCAATAATTATGACTATAACAAGGCCGTTTACCTCATGAGTGAATTTAATCTGCTGGAAAACGGATTTTTAATGCTCAAAGAAGACCCTAGTTACAGCTCGCCTATCGCTAGTGTGTTTTATGAATTTTATTCAACTAAAGACGCTTTAAAAAACAAAGTAGCCAAAGATGCAGAACAAATACAATGTATTGTAGCTAAAGGATTTTTGGAAACCGAAATTGCTTTTGGTGAAACCCAGAAACCCAAACTCTGGGAGTATGCAGACAATGTGGATACTTTAGATTTTTTGTTAAAAATTTAACCTAAAAATCATGCCGCGTATACCGTAAAATTAGTCATAAATTACCACCTTTGTAACGCAAAATTCAATCAACTATGAAAATACATAATTTTAGTGCCGGCCCAAGTATCTTGCCGCAGGAAGTCATTAAAAAAGCTTCTGAAGCCGTTTTAGATTTAGGCAACGGGCTTTCGCTTATCGAAATATCTCACCGTAGCAAAGACTTTGTAGATATTATGGAAAACGCCCGAGCACTTGCACTGGAATTACTGGGTCTTGAAGGAAAGGGGTACAAAGCTTTATTTCTACACGGCGGTGCGAGCACACAATTCTTAATGGTTGCGCTCAACCTGCTGGAAAAACGCGCCGGTTATTTAAACACCGGAACCTGGAGCGACAAAGCCATTAAAGAAGCCAAAATATTTGACGACATCTATGAAGTCGCTTCTTCAAAAAATGCAAACTACAACTACATCCCGAAAGGATACACCATTCCTGAAGAATACGATTACTTTCACTGTACGTCAAACAACACCATATTTGGCACGCAAATCAAAGATTTCCCCGATTCTCCTATCCCAATGGTTTGTGACATGAGCAGTGACATTTTCTCCAGGGTATTAGACTTTACAAAATTCGATTTGATTTATGCCGGTGCGCAAAAAAATATGGGTCCTGCAGGAACTACGCTTGTCGTTATAAAAGAAGATATCTTGGGCAAAGTATCGCGTAAAATACCTTCAATGATGAACTACAAGTTGCATATCGAAAAAAGCAGCATGTTCAATACACCTCCGGTTTTTGCCGTTTACACTTCAATGCTCACCCTACAGTGGCTCAAAAACTTAGGCGGCATTGCTGAAATTGAAAAAAACAACGACAAAAAAGCACGACTTATCTATTCTGAAATTGATTTAAACCCACTCTTTAAAGGATATGCCGTAAAAGAAGACCGATCGATGATGAATGCAACCTTTACCCTCCAAAACGAAGACCTGAAAGAAACCTTCGATACCATGTGGAAAGAAGCCGGAATTAGCGGTTTAAACGGCCATAGAAGCGTAGGCGGGTATCGGGCTTCCATGTACAACGCACTTTCGCTGGACAGCGTAAAAGTTTTGGTTGAAGTAATGAGCGAATTGGAAAGAAAAGCATAAAAAATGAAAATATTAGCAAACGACGGAATTTCACAAAGCGGAATAAACGCACTGGAAAGCGCGGGTTTTGAAGTGATTACAACAAATGTAGCTCAGGAACAACTCGCCGATTTCATCAACAAAAACAACATTGCCGTACTGCTGGTCCGCAGCGCTACTACAGCAAGAAAAGAACTTATCGACGCTTGTCCTTCACTTAAAATTATAGGTAGAGGTGGCGTAGGTATGGACAACATTGACGTAGATTACGCCAAAAGCAAAGGCCTGCATGTGATTAATACACCAGAGGCTTCATCCCACGCGGTGGCCGAACTTGTTTTTGCCCATTTGTACAGCCTGGCTCGTTTTTTACACCACGCAAACAGAGATATGCCGCTGGAAGGCGACAGCAATTTTAAAGCCCTTAAAAAAGCCTATGCCAAAGGAAAAGAGCTTAAAGGCAAAACCCTGGGTATTCTTGGCTTTGGCCGAATTGGGCAAGCTACAGCCAAAATAGGCCTCGGTTTAGGAATGAAGGTAATTGCCTTCGACCCGCTTATCGAAAAAGAAACCCTGGTACTTGATTTTTTTGACGGGCAAAAAGTTTCTTTCACCATTCAAACCATCTCAAAAGAAGACGTATTAAAACAATCCGATTTTATCTCGCTACACGTTCCTGCACAAAAGGAATATGTCATTGACACTGCCGAATTCAATCTCATGAAAAACGGCGTTATTCTTGCCAATGCAGCCCGTGGCGGCGTCGTTAACGAAGTAGCTTTAGTAAATGCCATTGAAAGCGGGAAAGTAGCCGGAGCTGCATTAGATGTCTTTGAAAACGAACCCAATCCTGAAGTACAACTGTTAATGAACCCCGCATTGTCCCTTACCCCGCATACCGGCGCTTCTACCAATGAAGCTCAAGACCGAATAGCTAGTGATTTGGCTTCTCAAATAATCCGTATTCTTAAATAAGATACGCTTTGTTGAAAATTTAATGCCTTAATAGAAAAACCATTAAGGCATTTTTTGTACCTTAATCTTATTATTCTATAACAATCACCAAAACTAGAAAACATGGAAGGAATTTTAGATTTAGTAAACAGCAACCTGGGCAAAACCATTGTAAACGGAGTGTCTAACGAAACCGGGCAACCACAGGACAAAACAAACCAACTGTTAACCATGGCGCTTCCGGTTTTAATGCAGGCCATGAAACGCAATGCCGCAACTCCGCAAGGTGCCGATGGTCTTTTAGGTGCTTTAAATACAAAACACGACGGCAGTATTTTAGACAATATTAGTGACTTATTTAACGGTGGTGTCAACCGGGAAGTCATTGATGATGGTAGCAAAATTTTAAGCCACGTGTTAGGCAACAAACAACAGCATGTTACTACAGCGCTAAGTCAAAAATCAGGAATAGACGCCGGTAATGTTGCGCAAATCCTAAAAGTGGCTGCACCCATACTTATGGGGGTTTTAGGCAAACAAAAAAGAGAACAAAATGTGTCTTCTCAAAGCGGTATAGAAAGCTTGCTGGACAACTTGGTAAAAAACAATTCCGCACAGCAGGAACAAAGCTTTTTAGAATCTATCCTGGATGCCGACGGCGATGGAAGTGTGATAGATGATGTCGCCGGAATGGTGCTTGGTGGTTCTAAAAAGAAAAGTGGTTTGGGCGGTTTGCTGGGCGGTTTGTTTGGTAAAAAGTAGTCTTCTCCGGAAACCAACAGCTTTGTTAAATACGTTGAAATCAAGCAAAACACAAAGTATATTTCGTATCTTTAAGTAAAATTATTCGTGATGAAAGCTGTACTTTATGTTCTTGTGCTCCTCGCCTTTGCTTTTAGTTGCAAAACCTCAAAAACAAATACCGATAAAACAAGCACCGGTAATACCGTTGAAAACGACACGGTAAGAATAGCCAATGACGATTTAGAATACGAAATCATCATTATCGATCCCGGATTTAATACCTGGCTGGAAACTATGGCTAGACCCAGAGGCTTTCACTCGCAGCAGTACATGGAAGCCAGAAATATTTTGTTTGTTACCGAATGGAACCAGCGTGTATTGCAGCCTCAACGTTTCGACCCAAGACTTTACGAGCTCCAAATAGATTACCGGCAAGGCATAGACTACGGCTATGAAGTAAACTATAAACTCTACAACTATTTTATTTATTTTCAACTGAAATACAAGCAACAATTAAGCAATTTTGTACCTCGAATTTAAGTTAGTTTCACTAATTTTGCAGGAAATTATTTTTTTAAATGGAGAAACTTAAAAAGCGCTGGGGCATTACTTCTAATTGGCAAATACTTATCATTTTAATTGTATTCTCTATTACCGGAACCACTTCTTTATTTGTAACCGAGCCTCTACTGGATGCTGCCGGTTTGGTAAAAGAAAACTTTACCCATACCGTTTGGGCTACCATCTTGTATTATATTGTAAGGCTAACGTTAATTCTTATTGTATACCAGTTTCTCCTGCTGGGCTTTGGATGGCTCTTTGGGCAGTATAGTTTCTTCTGGAACATCGTGCGTAAAATGTTAGTCCGTATCGGCTTTAAGTCCCTGAAAAGAGAAAATGAATAACCTCAAGTGGCATAACATCTTGTCTTCAGCGGCTTTGCTTTTAGCCCTGTGCTTGTTATTTCCCTCTGTGGTGAAATTTGCGCATATTTTTGAACACCACCGGCACGAAGTCTGTTTGGGCGAACATACCGAACACCTGCATAAAGTGGATAAAGAGTGTGAGTTTTATAAATTTAAACTGAATGCTCCTTTTTCCATCCCCGAAAACACCTTTACCCTTGCCGCTGAAGAACACCCTAAAAAAGACTTTCTCCTTTACTATACTTCTTCCTATTCTCTTACACCGCTTTATTTCTCTTTACGAGGTCCTCCTGCAAACGTTTAAAAAACAACACCCTTTTCTATTTTTTTAACGTTTAATTCTTTTTTACAAAATGAAATATTTTCTATACAGTATACTCGCGTTGGTGTGTTATACCACCTCTGCACAACATAGCCTGCAAGGCCACATTATAAATGCCGAAACACAGGAACCTGTTGCCTTTGCCAACGTATATTTTCCACAACTGGAAAAAGGAACCCTGTCCGACGAAACGGGACAATTCAGCATAAACAATTTACCCGGCGGAACCCACAAACTCATCTGCTCCTTTTTAGGTTTTGAAACCGTATCCCTCAATATAACGCTTCCCTATACCGAAGAACTAACCATTACCCTGCTGCCTTCGGTGGTTGAAATGGAAGAAATTATACTCTCTACTCCTTTCCATCAATTGCAAAGCGAAAACGTGATGAAAGTTGAACACGCAAAAGTGGCCGACTTAAAAGCCGGAGGCGCGTTAACCTTAAACGAAGGTCTGGAACAAATTGCCGGTGTATCAGCCATCAGTACCGGGCAAGGTATTGGAAAACCGGTCATACGCGGTTTAAGCGCAAATCGGGTCTTGGTCTACACACAAGGGGTGCGCCTTGAAAATCAACAATTCGGTGACGAACACGGCCTCGGAATCAGCGATGCCGGTGTGGAGAGTGTCGAAGTTATTAAAGGTCCTGCTTCCTTATTGTACGGAAGCGATGCCTTGGGCGGCGTACTCTACATAAACCCCGAAAAGTTTGCCCCGGAAAACTCCCAAACCGCCACCGGAAGTTTTGACTATTTTACCAACAACCACGGGATAAAAACCAGTCTGGGATACAAAAGCTCTGGCGAAAACTTTAAATTCCTCTTTCGCGGAAGTACCGAAGCTTTTTCTGATTACAACACCAAAGATTATCGGGTAACCAATTCCCGTTTCAAAAGTGAAGACTTTAAAGCCGGTATGGCATTTCAAAATACCCATTTTAAAACCGAACTCCGATACAATCTCAATGCGTCCCGAATGGGTATTCCTGAAGAAATTGGTCTGCAAAGCTTAGCCAAAACCCCGCTACTGCCCTATCAAAATATTCACAACCATGTGCTAAGTTCTAAATCAATTGTGTTTTTCAATAATTCCAGCCTGGATATAAATTTAGGGTTAACCTACAACGACAGAAAAGAATTTGAAGAACACCATCACGACGAACACGAAGAGGAAGAAGAGGAACACGAAGAAGAAGAGCACGAGGAAGACCCTTCTGAACCCGCTTTGTTTATGAAGCTAAAAACCTTTAACTACGACGCCAAGTATCACCTGCCTAAAACAGATAAAATCGAAACCATAGTAGGTCTACAAGGCATGGTTCAGGAAAATAAAAACTATGGCGAAGAACTCCTTATTCCCGATGCCCGCATCAACGATATAGGGGCTTTAATTACGTCACACATTCATTTTAAAACCACCGATTTGCAATTAGGCTTGCGGTACGACCGAAGAAACATCACCACCGCACAACTGGACAAAGCCTTCAATAGCTTTAATGCCGCTGTGGGAGCTAAATTTAACCTGTTTCAAAGCCTCACCCTGCGGGCAAACATCGCTTCCGGTTTTAGAGCGCCCAACCTGGCCGAGTTATCTTCCGATGGTTCTCATGAAGGTACCGGACGTTACGAAATAGGAAACGCCAACCTCACCAACGAGCAAAACCTTCAATTGGACCTTGCCCTGGAATACCGAAACCGGCATATCGAAATCTTTGTCAACGGGTTTTACAACGCGGTGGACAATTACATCTATCTGCAACCCAATGGCGAAGTCATAAACAACGACCCGGTATTCTTATACACCCAAAACAACGCCACTCTTTTTGGCGGCGAAGCCGGTATACATATCCATCCACATCCGTTGGACTGGCTCCATATAGAAAGCAGCTTTGAAACCGTAACCGGAAAACAGGGCAGCAACCCCTTACCGCTTATTCCGGCCAACAGCCTGACCAATACCTTCAGAACCGAGTTTAACACCAAATGGTTAAACCGCGGCTACACCTTTGTAAAACTCCAAAGCGTGTTTAAACAAACCCGTGTAAGCGCTTTCGAAACACCTACGGAAGGATACCATCTGCTCAGTGCCGGTTTTGGAGGAAGCTTCAGTGTAAACAAAATGGAACTCGCTTTTACCCTTAGCGCAACCAATCTGCTGGACAAAACCTATATAGCCCACCTGTCCCGACTAAAACCGGAAGGTATTTTTAACAGCGGAAGAAATATAAACCTGGGCATGAGTATAAAACTCTAATCCCAAAAGCGGCTCTTTTTTAAGAGTCGCTTTTTTTATGTGCTATCCGAAGAATCTGCAGGGCTTTCCCTTTTTATCAGGTAAGTATAAATCCACATAAGCGTAAAAGTAGGAATAACATCCAGTCCCGGTATAGCCTCTTCTATAAACGAAAGTACCCCGGCAATTTTCCCTTTATTCCCTTTATACATAGCACTCATTAAAAACCCCGAAACCGGTGCCCAAATCAGGTCTACTACGGTAAGCATACCTATAGCATCAAAAACAAGACTCAGGACCAGCTTTTTGTATTTACTTATACCGTATAAATGCATTCTTAGTGTTTTTTGAAAATCCGGTCTTTCCGGAAATTAAGACAGCTTTTCACTGATGAGTTTCAGGAATTCATTGCGGGTTTCTTCTTTTTCAAACTGCCCTCTAAAACCCGAAGTAGTCGTTACCGAGTTTTGCTTCTGTACCCCGCGCATCATCATGCACATGTGTGCCGCTTCTATCACCACCGCCACACCTTGAGGCTTGAGCGTTTGGTTTATACACTCCAGAATTTGCTCGGTAAGGCGCTCCTGAACCTGCAACCGTCGGGCAAAAACATCTACCACACGCGGCAGCTTGCTAAGCCCTACAATATGACCGTTAGGAATATACGCAATATGCGCCTTCCCAAAAAAAGGTAAAATATGATGCTCACACAGCGAATACAGCTCAATATCCTTTACTATTACCATTTCGTTATACGATTCCTTAAACATGGCACTCTTTAGTATCTTTGCCGCATCTTGATGGTAGCCCTGCGTTAAAAACTGCATGGCTTTAGCCGCGCGTTCCGGAGTTTTCAGCAAACCCTCACGAGTAGAATTCTCACCTAAATCTTCTATTATCTGTTTATACCTGTCTTTTACATCATCCGTAACCTGAATGTTGTATTCCTCAAATTTTTTATAGGGCATATAAATACGTTTGTTTTGTCTAAAAATAGAAAAATTAGCAGTAGTAATTCCTATAAACCTTTTTAAAATAAGTATTATTTAACATATTTTAGCAAAGCAAACGCCACAAGCTGTTTTTTTAACAAGAAAAACCACATACACTTGTACAACCCTATTTAAAATAGTATTTTCACAACCAAAGAAAACCACCTTGATTCAGGCAGAAAACCTACATAAATACTACGGCGATTTACACGTGCTAAAAGGCGTGGATATTGTCGTGAACAAAGGCGAAATTGTTTCCATTGTAGGCGCGTCGGGAGCCGGAAAAACCACACTCCTGCACCTCTTGGGAACACTCGACAAACCCTATCCCAAAGAAAAAAGCAAACTGCATATAAACGGTACAGATATAAGCACGCTTAACGATACCGCTCTGGCAAAATTCAGAAATCACCACATTGGTTTTATCTTTCAGTTTCATCAGCTCCTGCCCGAGTTCTCCGCCTTGGAAAATGTATGCATCCCCGCCTTTATAAAAGGAACCGCAAAACAGGAAGCACAAGCCAAAGCCAAAGAATTGCTGGACTTTTTAGGACTGAAAAACCGCTACCACCATAAACCCAACGCACTCTCCGGTGGCGAGCAACAACGCGTGGCTGTTGCACGGGCACTCATAAACAACCCGGCAGTGGTTTTTGCCGACGAACCCAGCGGAAACCTGGACAGCGAAAGCGCCGAAAACCTTCACAACCTTTTCTTTTCCCTGCGCGACCGCTTCGGACAAACCTTTGTTATTGTCACCCACAACCGCGAACTGGCCGATATGGCCGACAGAAAACTAACCATGGTAGACGGAAAAATCCTGAACCCGAAGTAAACCCCCAACTTTTCCTAATTCCATAACCCACAGTTTCAACCGTGGACTATCGTGCCGTAACAACAGTATAAGAATGGATTATCCATCTTCTAAAGTTATAATTTATAGTTACTAATAACAATCCAACCTACAACGTCATTGCGAGGCTTGTTGCGAGGAACGAAGCAAACCACAACGAAGCAATCTCAAGCCCTTGTCTCCCAACCCATCTCCCGAAACCTCGGGACCAAACCCACCGGAACAATGTCACAAATAAAATCAAATGTCATGCCGAGCGGAGTCGAGGCACAAGCCAAAACCCCATTCAATCCTCTATTAACCCATCTCCCAACCCACCGGCTCTGTCAATACGGCGTTCATACAGATGCCGGTGAAC
Source organism: Flavobacteriaceae bacterium (assembly GCA_035654775.1). Taxonomy (GTDB): domain Bacteria; phylum Bacteroidota; class Bacteroidia; order Flavobacteriales; family Flavobacteriaceae; genus HKST-UBA85. Next base: position 34,648 of record DASRWB010000002.1, read on the forward strand.
ACGCCAAGAGCGAGTATCACATATAGGATGCGGAGCAAGTTATTTAAAGGCCGTTGAAATATTGATAATCCTTCCGAATAATCAACATTTCAACACCACAAAAGCATCATAATGAAGTAAAGTAAAAAATAAATAGTAACTTTGAAGTATCTGGCTAGTGCTTTTCATAGGAGCCGCTGTTATGTGGCGTTTTTATTCAATCGCAAATTTTATTGTTACTTCGCTTTCCACTTTGATTGGTTTAAATTCAATTGCAGGTGGTTCGTATTCTTGTTTTCTTTTCCCTCCGTAACCCATTACAACTACTTCTTGTAACTCGCCTTGAAAGTTATTGTAGTGTTCATAATATTTGTCCGAGATATAAATTGCACGGGTTATTTTTTGATTTAGCGGTTTAACCAAATAATCTGCTTGTTTTTTTGCTTTTTCAACTGCTTTTGATTTAAGCACAAGTTTTAATTCCTCGATTTTTGAATATTCGGTTTTATCCAAATTGACATTTGAAATTCCGATTTCTTCCAATCCAACTAAAACTTTACCTGCTGTTTGAGAATCAAATACTTTTAGTTCATAAGCCTTGTCTTTCATTATATCTTTTTGTTTTAAAAAATATTTTTTGAAATTACTTGCTAAATCCGAAAGAGTCAATTGTTTTTCAGTGTCAATTCCGAGTGATTTTAATTTTTGAATCATTTTCGTTTCCATTTCCTCTACGGAAATTTTATTACGTTCATCTTTTTCTCGGATTAGAATGTCTAAATAGATTATGTCGGGCTTAACAAGTGTATCAACTTTTGCAGTCGTTTCAAGATAAGGTTGGTCAATAAAATTTTTAGTTTGTCCGAATGTTAAATTTCCGACTAAAACTAGTCCAATAATCAAATAAAATGTTTTCATTTAGTTTTGTTTTTTTAAATGCCACATAACGTGTTGTATATGGAAAGTTGCGTGTTTGTGTGCGAGGATTTTCCGAAGGAAAATCAGAAGCTAGCAAACAAAGCAACTGACATTGGTTTAGGATAAAACTAGCAATTTTTTATATACGGTGTTGGGTTTTAGTGCTT
>DASRWB010000003.1:0-22789 GCA_035654775.1 Flavobacteriaceae bacterium
TATACCTACCAAAAGTGCAATAAGCATACCTATAGCAAGTGCTCTTGGCAAACTTAAAACACCGTGGTTTACCTTGTCGCGATAGTGTTTTACTCCAAAATAGATAAAGGAAAGTGAAACTAAAATAGTAAGATACCCAAGTACTTCTTGAGCTGTGTAACTCATGCCACTTCCAAAGGTCAAGGCCAGAAGAAATAAGGCGATAGCGGTTATTAGACCGAAACTACCATATTTATAAACGGTTTGTTTTATCATGGTATTTAGTTGAATTAGTAAGGTTCAAAAATAAGATTTTTTAAAGGCATTAGAACCATACTAAAGCACCAAAATTTAAATGATTTCAAACTCTAAAGCTATTTGGATGTCTTGATTTTGAAGTTTAGTATTCGATTTTCTATGCATTTACAGGAATGACAATTAACAAGAATAGATGAAAAAGCGGGAAGTTTCAAAAGAAAAACTTCCCGCTATGAAAAAAAGGTTGGTTAATTAGCTATTAAATGGTTAAAGAAACCGTTTTTTTCTTTCCCTTTTTTTCTAGTATAATTTTATATTTCACTACGGTTCCGGAGTTTTTATCATATTGCACAGTACAAACGGTTTCACTAAAAAACCAATTAGGGTATGCTTTAGAAAGTTTACTGGAAACCTCTAGCGGCAATCTTATGTTTATATATTTTTCTTTACTTTTTAAAAGTTCGCCGTTGTGATTATAACTTGCCGTAACATTATTTTCTTCTGTATTGAAACTAACCTGGTAAGTAGCGGGTTCATTTGGTGTGTAAATAGATAAATTTTTCACATTAAATGAAGCGACTTTGAATTGCATTTCTTTTACACGTTTGATGTTTAAAATGCTGTTTTCAACATAATTTTTATTGCTCACAGAGAAAGCGATGCAGGCTCAACGGCATGGGATGTTACCATGGCTAAGTCTTGTGCAGATATAAAACCTGCAATACTAAATGCACATAAATAAAGAATTGTTTTTTTCATGACCTAAATTATTTTGGTTACTATTGTTTTTTATTGCTATTAATTAAGAGAGTGTTTTATGTTGATGAAAATCAACGCAATAAAAGTAATTAATCACAAGATAGCTTTATAGTTTTCACCATAGACAAGCGATAAACAATCCATAGACAATCCATAGACAAATGAATAATATAAAAAGAAGCAGAAGCTTATAGGCTTTGTATAAAAGTGTCTAAATCAGTGTTTTCATCAAGCCCTAGTTTTTTCCGAAGTCTGTATCTGCTGGTATTTACTGAAGATAGTGTGATGTTTTGAAGTGTGGCAATATTTCGACTCTCAATTTTTAAACGAATAAGAGAGCAAAGGCGGATTTCGTTTTTACTTAAAGAGGGAAATTCCTGAGAAAGTTTGCTGTAAAAAGAGTCACTAAGTCTGTCCAGATGTTCAAAAAAACTTTTGGTGTTTTTATCAAACTCAACTTTGCTTTTTATCTTTTGATTGAGTTCTTTCAATAAAAGTTCACGCTCTTTGGGATTAGCTGCTAAAATCTCTTCAATCTTCGTGGCGAGAACTTGCGCCCATTCTTGATTTTGTGACAGGTTAATGGCAAAATCTGAAAGATCACGCTCTTTAGATAAGATTTCAGAATTTAACCTACTCACTTTAAGCCGCGAGTTTTCCAATTTTTGTTCTGCCAGTAGCTGTTTGTTTTTGGCATTCAGTAAATGTTGACGTCTTCTTAAAAATAAAGATAGCAGTAAAATAACAACTATGGAAGAAGTTAAGGTAGTAATCCAAAGTTTCAGGTTTTGGTTTTTAATTTTGTTTTCTTGTTGAATTCGCTCAAGCTTGGCATTTAGCTCTATTCGATCTAAAATAATATTGTTGAGTTGGTTTCGCCACTTGATATCGGCATGGCTGTAAGCCTTGTGGATACTATCTGATAAAGCTAAAATTTCTTTTGTAGTAGTATATGCTTCTTTGGTTTTGTTTTCTTTAAAGTAGAGCTTTTCTTGGGCTTTTTTTATTTCAATTTCAGATTCAGCAGAATATTGAACGAGATGAGTAGACAAATAGTTTTGAAGTGAATCCATAATCGCATGGGCTTTTTCTAAACTGTCCAGTTCTACGTAGGTGGTTGCCAGTTGTGAGCCGGCACTTATTAAACGCGGGTAGTCTGAAGATTCTGTTCTTTCTTGTAGGACATATTGATAAAACTCAAAATTTCTTTTGTAAAGCGGTAATGCTTCCGAAAAAATACCATTATCAGTATAAATATCAGCAATATTATCCCGAATACTTCCCACAAGCGGATGACTTGGGAAGCTGTCCAGCGTAATTTGATACGCTTTTTTAAAGTATTCCATTGCTTGAACCCTATCTTTTTTAGTCCAGTAAAAAAACAACCCGTAGTTGTTTAATGATGAAGGATAATTGATGCCCGGTAAAGCTTCGGTAAATTTAATATTTTCAATAAGGGCTTGTTTAGCACTATCCGGATAATTTAGTTTAGAATAATTTTCGGCCAGTAAACTGTAGGCATAATTTATCATGTCTATATAATCAGTTTTAACCTGACGGGGTAAGTCTTTTTTGTGTTTTTTATAGTATGCAAAAAAAGCTTTGTAAGCATCAATACTTTGTCTGGGAAATCCTATTTTAAAAAACCAATTTCCCGAATGCAGGTAATAGTCCAGTTTCAATGTATGTTGTTCATGTATTTTTGGGAGTAAGTCTTGCAACTTGAAAAGCTGGGTTAAATACATTTGTAACTCGCTGTCTGTAAAGTAATTTCTTCGGTAGGTTCGGTAATCGTCTTCGGGGAAGGCACGGTTCATTTCATCATAAATTTTTTGGTACTCCGCTAAAGCTTGCGAGCTAGGTATTGAATCTACTTGAGCAAGAAGACGAACGCACACAAAAAGTAAACAAAACAAAATAGCTGCAGATTTCAATACGAATAAGTTGATAGTTGGTATAAATATAGTAATTATCTTTCCAGCAAACGCGCCATTGGTTTTGGGAAAAAGCAATACTTAGTAATCAGGAAGTAAATCTTGCTTTGATTTTATCTACGATTGTCTGCGCCAGCTTTTCATTGCTTTCAAGAGTCCAACCCGCTATATGGGGTGTGAGCAAAACGTTTTCAGCCTGAACCAGATACTGAAGTGCTTCGGGCATTTTGTCGGTAAATAAAGATTCAAATGATGTTTTTTCGTATTCCAAAACATCCAAACCTGCACCGAGAATTCTGCCCGATTTTAAAGCCTCAACCAAATCTTGAGTAACCACGCTTTTGCCTCTTGCGGTATTGAGGAACCAAAAGGGTTTTTTAAACGCATTTATAAAAGCTGAATTTACCATATTTAGAGTTTCAGAAGTCTGTGGTGTATGGAGGCTCACTACATCGGCGTTATCCTGAAACTCTTTTAACGTAACTTGTTTTGCGTACTTGTTTCCTACCTTGGGTTTAATGTCATAACAAATAACATGAACATTGAATCCGCTTAGTTTTTTGGCAAAGGCTTTTCCCATATTGCCGTACCCTATGATGCCTACGGTTTTTCCATCAAGCTCTACACCTCGATTTTCTTCTCTTTTCCATAGGCCTTGGCGCACTTCTTTATCGGCTTTATGGAGCTTGTTAAACAGAGATAAAAGCATGCCCAAAGTGTGTTCCCCAACAGCATTTCTATTGCCTTCGGGTGCAGCAATTAAACAAATACCCTTTGTTTTGGCATATTCACAATCAATATTTTCCAATCCCGCACCTACACGTGCTATAAATTTTAGGCGACTGGCTGAATCTATAAATTGGCGGTCAATGGTAAATCGGCTTCTTATTACAATACCTTCATAAGATTCAATTTTAGCTTCAATGATTTCTTTTGAAGAAGTATAGTCTTCATCGTTTTGAAAACCTAAAGCCTTTAATTGTTGAAATAATAATGGATGGTTGGTATCAAGGTGAAGGATTTTCATTTTTTAGAAACCTAAGATCATTTTTGCGATAAAGAAGAACAAGAAAATTCCAAAAATGTCATTGCTTGTGGTAATAAAAGGACCTGTTGCAATGGCAGGATCAATGCCTTTTTTATCTAGCACAATGGGGACAAAAGTGCCTACTAATGCTGCGACTATAATTACGCAGAGCATAGAAATGGCGATAGTAAAACTAAACAGTAATCCAATGTGCATTAATTGTCCGGCAATTATAACTAAAATGCCTAATACCAATCCGTTAATGATACTTAGGCCTATTTCTTTAATCAAGCGATTAAACAAACTGCCTTTCACAACATCGTTAGCTAAACCTTGAACTATAATGGCACTAGATTGTACCCCGACATTTCCGGCCATAGCGGCAATTAATGGAGTGAAAAAAAAGAGTTCTCTGTATTTTTCCAAAGCGCCCTCAAATCCTTCCATAATAAAAACACTACCTAAACCACCGAATAAACCTAAAATAAGCCACGGTAACCGTGCTTTAGTGAGATCTAAAATACTGTCATCTGCCTCAACATCCTGTGAGATACCTGCAGCTAACTGGTAATCTTTATCAGCTTCTTCTTTAATGACATCTACAATGTCATCAATGGTGATACGTCCCAAAAGCGTTTGCTCTCTGTTAACCACAGGAATAGCCTCAAGGTCGTATTTTGCCATTATTCGGGCAACTTCTTCTACATCTTCATCTACAAAGACATAATCTACATTTTTGATATAGATATCGCCAATTTTTTGATCGCTTTTGGCAGTAATCAAGTCTCTTAAGGAAAGACGGCCAATAAGCTTTTCTTTTTTGTTTACAACGTATATAGAGTGTACTCGGGTAACGTTTTCGGCTTGGGCTCTTATTTTTCGTAAACAACCGGCTACAGTCCATGTTTCGTAAACTTTTACCAGCTCTTTAGCCATTAAACCTCCAGCGGTATTTTCATCATAGGCAAGTAGTTCTTCTATTTCGGCTTTGTGCTCTTGGTCTTCAATTTTTGAAATTACTTCTTGCTGGCGCTCTTGCGGCAACTCGGCAATAATATCAGCTGCATCATCTGTGTCAAGCTCTTCAACTTCTTCTGCAATTTCTTTAGCAGAAAGGTTTTGAAGTACTTTTTCTCTGTTGTCTTCATCTAACTCCATCAACACGTCTGATGTAGTTTCAGAATCCAGCAACTTTATAACATACATGGCGTTTTCCAGATTAAGCTCGTCCAGAATTTCAGCAATGTCTGCGTAGTGATATTCGTCCAGAAGTTGTTTAAGCTCCTTATTGTTTTTGTTTTCAATAAGAAGTTCTACACGCTCTACGAGTTCGTCTGTAAGTTGAAAAGGTATGTTTTCTTTTTCTTCCAACATATAAGCTATAGTTGTTCTATGTGTTGAGTGATTTCTATAAACGCTGAAACAGCTAATTGTTCCGGGCGCATGTCAAAGATAGTGTTTGCTTTTAAATTATCAGGTAAATTAAAGGTTTTTAAGCTATTGCGGAGTGTTTTTCTGCGTTGGTTGAAAGCGGTTTTTACTACTTTAAAAAAAAGAGCTTCGTCACAGGGTAAGGTATAGTTTTCTTTTCGTGTTAGTCGTAAAACTCCTGATTCTACTTTTGGCGGTGGATTGAAAACACTTGGCGGTACGGTAAATAAATACTCAGCGGTATAAAAAGCCTGAGTCAATACCGATAAGATACCGTATACTTTGCTTCCTTTTGGGGAACAGATGCGTTGGGCTACTTCTTTTTGAAACATGCCGGAAAATTCCGGAATTTGATGCCGTAACGCCAATGTTTTGAAAACAATTTGTGTGGAAATGTTATAAGGGAAATTTCCAATTATTGCAAAGGGATGTGTGTCGAAGGTTTGAGTTGGATTATAGCTTAAAAAGTCTTCTTCAATAATTTTGTCTTGAAGTTGCGGGTACTTGTTTTTTAAATAGATTACCGATTCTGCGTCTATTTCAATTACATATGTGGTAATTTCTTTTTCCAACAGATACTTGGTTAAAACTCCCATTCCGGGACCAATTTCTAAAACATGATGGTAGTTTTTTAAAGTCAAGCTGTCTGCAATCTGCTTAGCGGTTGTTTCGCAGGTTAAAAAATGTTGCCCCAAGTGTTTTTTTGCTTTTACCGCCATTTTCTAGTTGAAGGTTACATCATATTCATCAATGATTTGAAGTTCAGTTCTGAAAGCTAAGGCTTTGTCTGCAAACAGGTTTGCTCCTTCAGCACGTAATGCGTCGGCATAATTTTTATAATAGGTATCAAGGTCTTCACGGGTTTTGGCGTAGTATTGAATAGAGTAAGTTGTACCGCCCATTTCTTCTTGAATTAACACCCGAGTTAGTTTTGCTTGATAAAATTTTCCGGTAGATAACACTTTTGGGATGTGTTCTTTTATCCACTTTAACCAGGATTCATGAATGCTTTCGTCTATGTTTAGGGTTACGTTATATATGTACATAAGGAATTAATTAATGGCATCACCGCGAAGTTTTCTGTATTGTTTTTGAGCCTCAACAAAATAGATACTGTCCGCATGATTGAAGATTATTTTTTCGTAAAAGGTTTTGGCCGTTTCAGGTTGATGGAGTTTTTTAGCATAAAGTTCGCCCAAAGCATAATATGTGTCATCTGCTAAAATATCTTCAGGATAGTGTGCTAAAATATATTGATAGTTGGAAATAGCTTTGTCGTATTCTTTTTTTTGTTCAAAAAGTTGAGCTTGTTTATAGTAGGCTTGGTCTTCTATGGTTTCGCCTTTGTGTTCTTCGATAATTTTATTTAAAATAGATATTGCCTGGTCAGTTTTATTTTGAAAGGCTAATAAGTCGGCTTTCGCGTATAGCTTTAGTGCAACTTGCAGGGAATCGTCATATTTGTTGTCTGAGATAAGTAATTTTAAATCTAGCGCATCATTGGCAATAAGCTGTGAGGTTGAGGATTTTAGAACGTTTAATTGCGATTCTGCCCATTTAAAATCGCCTTTATAATAACTGGTTTTGGCCACTTTAAACCTTGCCAGTTGTGAAAGTGTACTGTTTTTTAGGTTGCGTTGTATTTGGGTGTAATAAATAAGGGCTTGATTAAAATACTCTTGTAAAACCAAAATATCTCCCAGTTCCATTTTTACGTTGGCTTCTTTGAATGGAGTTAAGGGCAACTGTAAACTTTCTTTTAAAAAGCGTGAGGCTTCTTCGGGTTGATGTAAATAAAAGGCTAAAAAATGGGCGTAAGCTATTTGAATGTTAAGCGTGGCTGCAGTTTTTCCATGGGTGTTAAATAAGTTTTCGTACTGTAGCTTTATACTTTCATAAACTGAAGGCAAAGCGGTTTCTACTTCAATAGCTAATAAATTGTAATGTGCATTAAGTAAGGTGTCTAAATCTTGCGAGGTGTTTGCTATAAAGGTGTAAATTTCTTTGGCTATGGTAAAGTTATTAGCGTCATAGCATATATGTGCTAATTCAAACAGTCTATCCAAACTCTCAGGCTGGCGGCTAAAAATGGCTTTTTCCTGAGCAAAAGCTTTTTTAAAATCGTTTTCCTGGACAAACAACCAACTGAGTAATTGATTGTAGAGTAGAACAGGCTTTTCTTGAATTTTTTTAAGTAAAACTCTTTTAAAAATAAGGTTGTTTTCGTTTGTAGCATCTTCAGAAATAAACTCGCTCACGGCTCTTTTAATGTTGTTGAGTTGTGTGTCGTTTATTTCAACAAAGTCAATGTAGCTGTTGAACATTTTTTCTACATCACCTTGTTCGCCGTAAATTCTTGCCAGCTGTAAGTCAAAATTTAAGTTTGGGTTTAATGATTTTGCTTTTTCATAGGCCGTTATTGCCTGTTCCAGTAATGAATGCTGTTCAAAAAAACGTGCAATTGTGTAGGCATGCGACGGATTTAGGTCTATGGCTTCCAGCGCAATTGTATAGTTTTTTTGAGCTTCTTCAATATGGTTTTTCAATTGAAAATTGTAGCCTAATTCTACATAAAATGCCGGATAGTTTATTCGGGATATCTGGTCTAAAATAAGGGTTTCAGCATCGTTGTATTTTTCCAGTTGCTGTAGGGTTTTTATCAACTGAAGTGTGTAATTGATGTTGCCCGGTTTTTGTTTATGAAGCTTGGTGTATTCTATACGAGCCTTTTCAAATTCGCCATTGTCAAAATATTCTTTAGCCACAAAATCGTCTTGTGCCCAAAGCGAAAAGCTAAATAAAAAAATTAGTAAGGAGCAGAAAAACTTCACAATATCACTTTTTGTAAATATAACAATTGTAAAGTGTAGAATGTGTAAAATATTTTATAAAAAAAGGAAAGTATTTTTTAGCGTACAGAAAACCTTAAACACGAAAGAGCATGTTTACAGGTTTTGTATAAAACACTATAAGGGAAAAAGTATATTCTAATCAAGAGAGTTTACAACTACTGTATCATGGGTTGTATCAGAAGTAGTAAATTCAAAATCAGAAAATAATACTTTTTGAGCAACGGCTATGATGGTAATAAGCAGCAGAATTCGTTTAACATTTTTCATGGTTGATAGATTTGGGAGTACTAACATCTAAAAAAAGAGCGAAAGCGCCAAGAAAAAATTAAAAAAATCGACGAAATACCGAAAAAAAATGCGTTTAATCGGAATAATGTATTAAATGAGGATTATAAAAGAAAGAAAAAACCTACATTAATTAATACTATCAAAACCTGTGTAAGGTACTAAAACGTCAGGTATTTTTATGCCTTCCGGAGTTTGATAATTTTCCAGGATTCCGGCTAATACTCTGGGCAAAGCTAGCGCACTTCCGTTTAAGGTATGCGTCAGTTCGTTTTTTCCTTCTTTGTTTTTAAAGCGTAGTTTTAGCCGGTTAGATTGAAAAGTTTCAAAATTAGAAACCGATGAAATTTCCAGCCAGCGTTCTTGAGCCGTAGAAAATACCTCAAAGTCATAGGTTAGTGCAGAAGCAAACGTTAAATCGCCACCACACAAGCGTAAAATTCTGTACGGCAGTTGAAGTTCGTTTAAAATGGTTTTAATATGAGCTACCATTTCGTCAAGGGCTTGGTAAGAACGACTGGGATGTTCTACACGTATAATTTCTACTTTGTCAAACTGATGCAGTCGGTTTAATCCGCGAACATGTGCGCCGTAGCTTCCGGCTTCTCTTCTAAAGCAAGGAGTGTAGCCGGTAATAGCAATAGGAAGTTCGGCTTCGTGGAGTAAGTCTCCTCTAAATAAATTTGTTCCCGGCACTTCTGCAGTAGGTATTAAGTATAGGTTATCGTGCCCAACATGATACATTTGTCCTTCTTTGTCGGGCAATTGTCCGGTGCCAAATCCGGATTCTTCATTTACTAACAATGGCAGTTGATATTCGGTATAGCCGGCTTGGGTATTTTTATCCAGAAAATAGCTGATTAACGCGCGTTGTAACTTTGCGCCTTTCCCTTTGTATACCGGAAATCCAGCACCGGTTACTTTGTTGCCTAATTCAAAATCAATGATGTCGTATTTTTTTGCCAATTCCCAATGTGGCAAAGCGTCTTCAGATAAGGTTGGGATTTTACCTTCGCGGTAAACTTCTTCGTTGTCGTTTTCGGTTTTACCAAAAGGTACTAAAGCATTAGGGACATTCGGAATTTTGTAAAGCAGTTCGTTAAGACGGTTAATGCTTGAATTTAGTTCGTCTTCCAGTGTTTTGCCGCGCTCTTTTAGGACAGTTGTTTTTTCTTTAAGAACATTTGCCTTTTGTGCTTCTCCACTTTTGAATAAAGTGCCAATTTCTTTAGAAAGCGTGTTGGATTCAGCTTTTATTTTATCCAGTTGTGTTTGTATATTTCTACGGGATTCGTCAAGTAAAATAACATCTTCTATTAGCTTTTTGGCATCCATATTTCGTTTTGCCAAGCTTGCAATAATAGTGTCTTTATGTTCTCTAATAAAAGGGATTTGCAGCATAATTTAAAAAAGATTAACCAAGAAAACCTTAGCATTTTGCTGCAAAAATAATAAGATTTTAAGTTATAGTTACCGAAAGAAGAATCTATTTTTGAGGAAGTAACCACGAACTGTGTTTAAAATGTTCCCAGGAAATATTTGCCAGGTCAGTTTCAGGGTCAATAAAAGGACTGTGCCTGCTGCCGTTTAAACTCACCTTGCAGTCTACATATACGTGAATGTCTTTTCCTTTTTTTTGGTATTCTTTTTTAAGGTATTGCGAAAATTGCCATATGCAATCAGGTTTTGTACTGGCAGAACGTATTTGTTTTGGAGTCAGATAATCCTGCATTTTCACAAAAGTTTTTTCTCCGGATTTTTTATCTACCACAGTATAGGTTGCAAAACCACTTTTTACTCTCAGCATCATGCGCCAGGACATTCGGTGTCCTTCTTCGGTCCAAAATACATCTCCGGGAATAAAGTAATGCCTTACAGGAAGTAGTAGTTGAAAGGTAAAATAAACTATCAAAACCGTTTTTATAACCCAGGCATGCTTTGGAATAATAACTTCGGCTTTGTGGTAAAAAGGTTTGTTTTTTAAAAAGAGACGATGAATGGTTTCTTTTGAAAAGAAAAACAAAGCAAAAGCCAAAGACAAATAGGGGAAAATACCTATTTGAAACACAAAGGAATTGAACAAATGAAAGACCAGCGATAGAACAAAAGCCAGTTTACGGGTTTTTTTAATCAGAAAAAGTGGGATTATTAATCCGTCAAACAAAATTCCGCCATAAGCCAAAATAGTTTGTAGCCATTGTTCCTGAAGTATTGAACCGACCAAAAAATAGTTTTGCTTGCTTTGCATCAAAATTTTCATCACAGATAGGTCCAACCAATCGGGATAAATTTTGGCAAGAGCAGCATAGGTATAAACAATAAACATTTGAAAAATAAAAACCAAAACACACCATTGCGGCATAGCATATCTGTGCAGTTTTGGATTATATTTTGCATCTAATGCAAAATATCGGTTTGCCGGCATAAATACCATAAGCGCACTCAATAAAATGAGCAGGTAATAGTGGTTGTTATAAGATGATTTTTGCATGAGGTATGTGGCTGTCCACATAACCGTAAAACCTATGATGCTAAGCCTGTACTTATACCCAATCATGATGAAAAGACCCAAAATCCCCATAACCAAATAGTAGAAATACATACCGTTTCCGGGTAAAGGCTGTAGCCACTCAAAGCCTATGAAAGTGAAAGTAAATTGAGGCTCAATAAGTGTTTTTTTAATCCATCCGGTGAAAATAGCACCTACAGATTCTAAAAAACACAACAAGCCAAAAATCACTCTGAAAATCAACAGTGCAGTGTTATCAATTTGTTTAAACAGTAGCGTATTAAGCATAGTGTGTATTGATATATTGCAAAGAAAAAGTTTTGTCTTTTTGCAACTGAGCCTTTAGGGATTCAATCGAGTCAAAATGAAGTTCATCTCTTAACCGGTATAACAGTTCCACTTTTAAATCAAAATGGTAAAGGGTTTTATCAAAATTAAAAAAATGGACTTCAATGGATTGATTTTCCCCGTTTACAGTAGGATTTACACCTATATTCATCATGCCAAAAACGGGATTTTCTTCTATTGTGGCACGTACAATATAAGCACCTTTTTTAGGAATAAGTTTGTAGAATTCTTCAATGCCAATATTAGCCGTAGGAAAGCCTATGGTTTTGCCTATTTGTCGGCCTTTTATCACAGTGCCGTTAAGCATGTAGTTATATCCTAAATAGCTGTTTGCTGTTTCAATGTCGCCTGCATTTAATGCGTTTCTTATTTTTGTGGAACTTACCGTTACCTGATTTACATCTTGTTGAGAAATTTCCATAACTTCAAAACCAAAGCGGGTTCCAAATTCTTTTAAGTCTTCAACACTGGCCGATCTGTTTCTGCCAAATCTGTGATCATACCCTATAATTACCGTTTTTGCATTAAGGGATTTAACCAGAAGTTTTTCAACAAAATCTTCAGCGGTCCATCGTGAAAAACCTTTAGTGAAATTTTTAATGAATAAATAGTCTAACCCTAAATCTTCAAGAAGTTTACTGCGCTCGTCGATAGTGTTTATGAGTTTAATATCAGCGTCTTTTTGTAAAACCATTCTGGGATGTGGAAAAAAAGTAAGCACACAAGAAGCTAGGTTTTTCTGTTTGGCTGTAGCTACCAATTGTTGAATTATTTTTCGATGACCTATATGTACACCGTCAAAAGTCCCGATAGTTACAACCGTAGGCGTTTTTAGAGGTTTTTTAATAATCGAATTAATAATTTTCAAAAGAAAAAGAAATTAAAAAAAGCACAAAAGTTAAAAAATGCATTAAAAATTAAATTACTTACACTCAAAATTGTAAGATAGAAATTATAAAGGTATTTTTAGAGCTTTAATTTTAAACAACGGTTAAATTATTATGAAGCAAAAGTACATGAAACAAAATTTATTTTTTACATTATTTTTTGTTATTTCAATTTATGGGTTTTCACAAAAACAGCAATCAATGTGGAGCGCGGTGAATAGTCAAAACATAGAAAAATCAGAAAAAGTAGAACGATTAGCAACACCAAACAAGCATAAAATTTTTACATTAAATGTAGATGCCTTCAAAAGTGCAGTAGCCAATGCTCCCAAAAGAGAACTGCAAACAGAGTCTGCAGTTATTGTCGAATTTCCTGATGCTGAGGGCAATTTAGAATTGTTTCGAGTGCAAGAAGCCTCAAATATGGCGCCTGAACTTCAGGCACAATTCCCGCAAATACGTGCATACATAGGTAAAAGTTTAACTAACCCTAGTTCAGTTTTACGGTTTAGCCTATCGCCTGAAAAAGGATTGAGCAGCATGCTTCTAAATGAAGGAAAAACAGTTTTTATAGAGCCGTACACCAAAGACCTTTCAAACTATATAGTATATGTTAATAGCAAAGAAGATGAAGGTAACCGTTCATTTATATGTGAAACCGAAGATATAGCCGATGATTTTCCGCTGCCCGAGGGCGCTGAGCTACAGCGTAATGCAAACGATGGAAAATTAAGAACATTTCGTTTGGCCTTGGCGTGTACCGGAGAATATACATCCTTCCACGGAGGTACAGTAAATGGTGCTTTGGCAGCTATGAATGCGACCATGACCAGAGTAAACGGAGTGTTTGAAAGAGATGTGGCAATACGAATGGAGCTGGTGGCAAATAACACAAGCATTATCTATTTGAATTCCGGGACAGATCCTTTTACCAATAATAACGGAGGAGCCATGTTAAGTCAAAACCAAACCACCTGCGATTTGGTAATTGGAAATGCCAATTATGATATTGGCCATGTATTTAGTACCGGTGGCGGTGGCATAGCCCAACTTAACTCTCCTTGTGTTACCGGAAACAAAGCACGCGGAGTAACCGGTTCCAATTCACCTACAGGAGATTCTTTTGACATAGACTATGTAGCTCATGAAATGGGACATCAGTATGGAGCTACACATACACAGAATAACGATTGCCAAAGAACCCAATCAACCGCAGTAGAACCCGGAAGTGCGTCTACTATAATGGGGTATGCCGGAATATGTAATCCTAATGTTCAGTTTAATAGCGACGACTATTTTCACGGGGTAAGCATTCTTCAAATGTGGAATAACATTTCTTCAGGAAGTAGTCAGTGTGCTGCTCAAAGTTCATCAAATAATATTGCTCCGGTAGCCAATGCCGGATCAAATTACAATATTCCAAAGTCTACAGCCTTTGTATTAAAAGGTTCAGCAACCGACGCTGATGCCGGAAATACTTTGACCTACTGCTGGGAGCAAGTAGATACCGAATCGGCTATAATGCCACCGGTTTCAACTTCTACAGTAGGACCAGCTTACAGGTCTTTAGATCCAACAACGTCTCCTGACAGATATATGCCTGCCTATAACACAGTGCGTAATGGATTGCTTCAAACCACCTGGGAAGTGACACCATCTGTTGGCAGAACGATGAACTTTCTATTAACGGTAAGAGATAACGCTCCTGTAGCAGGAAGTACTTCGTCAGATTTAATGACGGTAACGGTTGAAGACGTGCCCGCATTTACTGTGAATACACCACCGGCTTGGGGCGCAAACAGTAATCAAACAGTAACTTGGAACGTAGGAAGCACCAACAATGCAACCATTAACTGCCAGAATGTTAATATTAAATTTTCTACAGATGGCGGCGTGACTTTCCCCACCGTATTGGCTGCCAATACACCCAATGATGGATCACAGCAAATAACCGTTCCCAATGTTCCGGACACAACTTCTGCTAGAATACTTATAGAAGCTGCAGATAATATTTTTTACGCTTTATCAAGTAATTTCAGTATTTCAAACAATCCCGATTTTGGATTATCTTGTTCCAATGCGAATCAAAACGGAGGTTGTGGAACGGATAGTGTAACCTACAATTTAGATTTTACAGCGGTTAACGGATTTAGTGAAACTACCACTTTTAGTGCTTCGGGAAATCCATCCGGAACAGCGGTTGTTTTTTCACCTACCAATTTAAATACTACAGGTTCATTTACCATGGAGGTATCAGGTGTTAATTCAGCTTCTAATGGCAATTATACCATAACTGTTACCGCCAATTCTACATCTGTGACAAAAACACTTGATGTAACGTTGAATGTATCAAACGGACTTTGTACCTCAATTGCCAATACCGATTACAACACAAGTACAACATTAGTTCAGTTTAACACCATTAATAATTCTTCCGGAAAACCTTCTGGTTATAGCGATTACACAAATATATCTACAGATGTAAACAGAGAAAGTGCTTATAATTTAACCGTGAACATGAACACAGACGGAAATTACCTGTGTTATACAACGGTATGGATAGACTGGAACCAAAACTGTGTCTTTGATGCTAATGAGATGTACGATTTAGGACAAGCGGTCAATACAGCCAATGGGCCTTCATCCAATTCTCCACTCAGCATAGTTGTTCCTGCTGACGCAGTTCTTGGACAAACTACAATGCGGGTTGCTACCAAGTATGGTGAAGCAGCTACGGCCTGTGAAAACAATCACGATGCCGAAGTGGAAGATTATACCGTAAATGTCTTGGCCTCACTATCTGTTGAAGAAGAAGAAATTTCCAGCTTTAAAGTATATCCTAATCCTAACAATGGAGAATTTACCCTACAGTTGAACACGTATTCAAATACAGATGTAACCGTAGATATTTTTGACCTCAGAGGACGAAAAATTTTCAACACATCATTTAGGAATTCAACAGAACGTAAAAAAATAAACTTAAAAAACGCACAATCAGGCATGTATATGATGGTTTTAACAGAGGGAAATAAAAAAGCCACAAAAAAGATAATAATAGAATAAACAAAAAAGGAATAAAGCATTAAAAAAGGGAAGCTATTTAACTTCCCTTTTTTTGTGAAGGAAAAAAATGTTAAATCTACAAATAGGGGTTTATATATTATGAATTGAACTAATTTTTTCAACAAAAAATATATAAATTGCAGAAATTTAATAAATAGCATAAAAAATCATGAAAAAAATTACACTTAAAAGTGTTATTGTTTCTGTTTTTTCCCTCGCATGCATCTCGATAAACGCACAAAATACCTGGAGAGAAATAAGCAACAATGATGCGCCGAACACAAGTTATACCTCAGGAAAAACTTACGTAACAAATCTTGATGCGTTAACAACCACATTAACGTATGCTCCCGAAAGAGGAAACTATACAGGACGTTCAAATACAATTGTTGAATTTCCAAATGCCCAAGGAGAAATGATGAGGTACAGGGTAGAAGAAGCCTCTGTTTTTGCACCCGAACTTCAAGAACAATATCCGGAAATTCGCTCTTATGCTGCATATGGAATAGACGACCCTACTGCATTTGCCAGATTTTCTGTTTCACCCTATAAAGGCATAAACGGAATTATTCTTTCAGCAAAAAAAGAAGAAACTTTGGTTATAGAAGCAAGCACTTCAGCGGTTAATCACACCCGTTTTTTTACCAAAACATCAAACTCTAAAACAAGAAGTACTTTTGTTTGTTCAACTGAAATGGAAGAAAACTTAGCCCAAAACTTAAGTGAATCAATACACGCAAACAGATCGGGCAGCGATGGAATATTAAGAACATTTGATTTGGCTATGTCTGTTTCCGGAGAATATTCACAGTATCACGGAGGTACGTTACCGCAGGTAAATGCGGCTATAGCTACTACACTAACACGAGTAAACGGAGTTTTTGAAAACGATTTTAACGTTACCATGGTTTTAGTGGCTTCAAACGATAATGTAGTATACCTAAACCCGGGAACTGACCCATACAGCGGGACAAGCGACGGAATGTATAGCCCAACTTTACAAAGCACACTAGATGCCAATATAGGAGCGGCTAATTATGATGTAGGTCATTTAATGGCCGGAATAGGCAATAATGGCTTTGCCGGATGCATAGGCTGTATTTGCGTTAATGGAGTGAAAGGAAGTGGATACACGACAAGCACAGTACCGGGAGGCGTAAATTTTGATATTGATTTTGTAGCTCACGAAATGGGACATCAATTTGGGGCTAATCATACTTTTTCCTTTTTTTCTGAAGGCGGAATAGCCCAAATGGAACCGGGAAGTGGATCGACAATAATGGGCTACGCCGGAATAACGGGAGCCACAGACCTCCAGTCAAACTCAGACCCTTACTTTCATGCTATATCAATATTGCAAGTAACCAATCATGTCGCATCAAGACCCTGTGATATTCAAACGGACACAGGTAATAATGCACCTGTAGTAGATGCAGGCACTAATATGACCTTACCCATAGGAACACCCTTTATGCTTATAGGGTCAGCAACAGATGCAGATGGAGGAGATGTATTAACGTATTGCTGGGAACAATTTGATGAAAATGATGGATTAACGGCATATCCGAATGAGAATTTAGCAAATAGTAATGAACCTTTATTCAGATCCTTTAGTCCAACAGAAATCCCTAATAGAACCTTTCCCAGATTAGAAGATTTATTGGTCTATGGAGTAAATGGAACTACATGGGAAAAAATTCCGGTAGTGAGCAGAAGTGCAGATTTCAGGCTAACTGTAAGAGACAACAGACCTGGAGGAGCAACCACTAATTTTGATGATGTAATGGTAACCTGGGATGCTACTAAAGGACCTTTTACAGTAACTTCACAAAATACAGCGGGGATTATTTGGAACAATGGAAATACAGAAACTATTTCATGGGATGTTAATGACACCAATACTTTGGCCGGAGCTTCAAATGTAGACATATTGCTTTCCCTAGACGGAGGTCTTACCTATACTGAAGTATTGGCGGCAAATACACCTAATGACGGCTCAGAAGACATTATTGTGCCTAATACGCCGGCACCTTATTGCAGAGTTATGGTAAAACCCAGCGGAGCTACATTTTTTGCAATAAATACAATAGATTTTTCTATTGATTATGAAGTAAGTGTTACTTGTAATCAATATGCTTCGGGCGCAATAAATTTAGCCATTCCTGATGGCGCTGGAGCGAATTCTCCCGGCTCACCGGTTTTTGACTTTATCGAAGTATCGGATTCGTTCACAGTATCTGATGTAAGAGTCAATGTGGATATTTCACACACGTACATCAACGATTTAGTCATTCAAGTTCAGCATCCGGGTGGAGATGATTTTACTAATGTTTGGGCTAGAAATTGTGGAGGTGAAAACAATTTAGACATAATTTTTGATGATAATGCTCCGGATATTGTTTGTGCTCAACCTACTACAGGAACATACGCTCCAGCAAACCCATTAAGTGTGTTTAATGGATTACAGGCTAACGGAAACTGGGCTATAGCTGTGGTTGATTTTTATAATGATGATACCGGAATATTAAACGATTGGTATTTGGAATTCTGTGTTACTACAGAAACACCTCTGTCTGTTAATGAGAACACTTTTGCCGGATTTACTGTTTTTCCAAACCCAAACAGCGGAATGTTTACGGTTAAATTTAATGCTACTTATAGCAATGATGTGACTATTGAGGTTTTTGATTTAAGAGGACGTACCATTTACAGCAAGGTGTTTTCTGATACCGGATTGGAATTTAATCAAACCATAGATTTAAGAAACGCACAATCCGGAATCTATTTGGTAAAGGCTATGGATGGCACCAGAGAAATTACCAAAAAAATTATTATCGACTAAATATAATAATAGACAGGTAAATTTTAAAAGGCTCTTTTCTAAGAGCCTTTTTTATTTTCCATTATAAACATTCATCGTGAGTTGAACTCCGGCAGTACCAAATGACTTTACGATGTTGTGGCACTGCGTCATGCGTTCAGTAAGTTTTTCCATTTCAATATCGCTCCATTCTCCAAGTACATAATTCACTTGATTTCCTTGCGGAAATTCATTACTAATGCCAAATCGCAACCTGTTGTAAGCATGAGTTTGCAAAACAGTTTGAATATTTTTTAACCCGTTGTGACCACCATCACTTCCTTTTGTCTTTAAGCGTAATGTACCGAAAGGTAAGTTTAAGTCGTCTGTAATTATCAGTAGGTTTTCCATGGGAATATTTTCTTTTTGTAACCAGTAGGCTACGGCTTTTCCACTTAAATTCATGAAAGTACTTGGTTTTAAAAGCACAAATAATCGGCCTTTACATTTAAAATGGCAAATGTCGCCCAGTTTCATTGTTTCAAAAGTGCTTTCTTCTTTTTCTGCAATGTAGTCTAAAATTTTAAACCCTATATTGTGTCTGGTATTTTGATATTTTTCACCAATATTTCCCAGACCAACAATTAAGAATTTTTTCATAGTTTCCTGTTTTAGTTCCTTTCTGTTTTTCTTGTAAAAAATGTTTTTAAGTACAGACCACATCATACGTAACTTTGATAAAAATAAAAAAGCATCCTAAAATTCAATTTTAGGATGCTTCAATATTACGACAAAATTATATTATTCTTGTGCAGTTTCTTCAGTTGAAGTTGTTGCTGTAGCCTCTGTTCCTTCTGCTGCTTCAGTTTCTTCAGTTTCTTCTTCTTCCTCTGCTACATTCATAGCCGCTCTAGAGCGTCTTACTTGACAAACCACAGTGTTGTCGGGATGCATAAATTTATAAGCTTCATTTTCAACTTCTGTAATATAAAGCTTGTCTCCAATTTTCAGGTTGGTGATGTCGGCTTCAATAAAGTCAGGTAAATTAGCCGGAATGGCTTTTACTCTTAAACTTCTGTTGTTTTTACGAAGCACACCGCCATTTCTTACGCCACGCGAATTTCCAACAAAACGCACAGGGATGTCCATGGTAATAGGTTTGTCTTCATACAGCCTGTAAAAGTCTATATGTAAGATTTTGTCTGTAACGGGATGAAACTGAATGTCTTGTAAAATAGCATTGTAGGTTTCTCCATTTTCTAAAGCAATCACAACGGTATGCGCGTTAGGCGTATAAACCAGTTTTGAGAATGCAAGTTCGTCTGCTGAGAAATGAACTGGGTTTTCGCCTCCGTATAAAACGCAAGGAACCTGACCAGCATTACGTAAGGCTTTTGTTGCTTTTTTGCCCACGCTTTCTCTTTGAGATCCATTGATTGTAATTGATTTCATTGATTTGTGTTTATATTAATATTAATTACATTATAAATTTGGAACTAATAGATTCGTTGTGGTGTACATTGTACATCACTTCCGCAAATAAATTTGCACAACTTAAAACCGTTATTTTTTTGGATTCCTGTTTTAAGGGTATTGAATCGGTTACTATTAGTTCTTCTAATTTTGAATTTTCTATTTTGGTGTAAGCATCACCCGATAATATAGGATGTGTACAAATAGCTCTTACACTAAGCGCGCCACGCTCCATCATTAAATCGGCAGCCTTGGTTAAAGTGCCGGCTGTATCAACCATATCATCTACTAAAACCACATTCTTACCGGTTACATCACCTATTAGCTCCATGTGTGAAATTACGTTTGCTTTGGCGCGTTGTTTGTAACAAATAACCACATCGCTTTCCAATGCTTTGGAATAGGCATAAGCTCGTTTAGAACCGCCCATGTCCGGAGAAGCTATCGTGAGGTTGTCCAGATTTAAATTTTGCAAGTAGGGTAAAAATATAGTTGATGCAAAAAGATGATCTACAGGTTTTTCGAAAAATCCCTGAATTTGATCAGCGTGCAAATCCATGGTTATAATTCTTGTTGCTCCTGCAGCTTCCAGCATCTTAGCCACCAGTTTGGCAGCTATAGGCACTCTGGGTTTATCTTTTCGATCTTGTCTAGCCCAACCAAAGTAGGGCAATACTGCAGTTATGTGTCTGGCAGAGGCACGTTTTGCAGCATCTATCATTAATAACATTTCCATTAGATGCTGAGGTCCAGGATGTGTAGAACCTATAATGAAAATTCGGGTACCTCGAATAGACTCTTCATACGAGGGTTGAAATTCACCATCGCTATATCTGGAAGTAATTACATTACCTAAAGGAGCACCATAGGCATCCGCTATTTTTTTAGCCAAATGCGTGCTTTGTGAACAGGCAAAAATTTTTGCTTCGGTAATGGAATTAGGCATTTCTAAGGTGTTGATATTTAATCATTAAAAATCCGTAGCTTTTAATGAGGTGCAAATTTAGAAATTTATTTTAACCTAAAACACATTAAGTTGGCTATTTTTGGAGGATTTTACCGAAAATACATTATTTTTGTGCTCCGTAAATGCTCGAGTGGCGGAATTGGTAGACGCGCCGGATTCAAAATCCGGTTCTTTCGGGAGTGTGGGTTCGATTCCCACCTCGAGTACTTTACAAAACCGTAATTAGCTAATATTTAGTTTTTTACGGTTTTTTATTTCATTATTTTGCCGAAATTTTATCGATTAATCCTTAAAACTTTAAATAATGAAACTACAAAATGACATCAAGAATGATCCTGCCATCAAACAGCACACCTCTGACTTAATTATGTTAGTAAGAGATTTTTTTAGAAATTACGCATCATCTCCATTTGAAACAGTTAATGAGTTGCTACATTGTCGAATGGCTGATTACGAAATAAAGCCATTAACCGAAAGTGAAGTTAGGGAGTTGGTATACATGGTTAGTGAATTGACTTTATTTCTTTCGGCTTTAAGTGATAAAACCAGAAGGTTAGAACTTTGCGAACAGGGTTATTTTCTTAGAGAGCTAGGTTACGACTTTAAAGATATTGAAAAAGCAATGGGATACATAAAGAACTAAACATCGCCACCACAATATTTTGTGTGTTTGTGGTGTGTTGTTTTTTTTTGTAACTTTGTCGTTAGAAAGCACGTTTGATGTACTTAACGTTGTAGATTTGGCTTCTTTTGATGCCCCTCTCGTCTGTCGAACGTGCTTTTTAATTTTTACCCCTTCATGATCATAGTACAAAATCCCGCTAACTGTTTCCCTGATTATTATAAAAATCTTATACTCCTGGCCATTGATGGTGTGAAAACTGTTGAGTTTGTATATTTTTAAAACTCTGTTTCTGTTTTTCTTGTCCTTTTCAATATTGATCAAGTGGGAGGATTGTAAAAACTATTCTTTGCTATATAAATCATGTTGTGGTGTTTTATTATTAGGTTAATAACACCACATACCAAATATGGTGTTTGGTTCTGGTGCGTTACAAAAACCAATACAAAACGTACTCAACCATCTATAATAGAAATATTCTCAATTAACGATGTTAATGTGGCTTTTCCAAAGGAACAGCCACAAAAAACATTTTTTTATTATCCGGGAACTCACCTATTACATCAATTAACGCTTCATTGCTAGGGTTTGCGTGCTGGTTAGTTTTTTCAGAAAAAAGTTTACTTTCCGGGTGTTCTTCCAGGCTGACAAAAACTACAGAATAACCCGTCGGTTATTTTGATTTTTTATTTTTCATGGCTAAGAAAACGGCTCCGGCAGCTATACCGCCTAATAGTAACATACTTACTGTACCAAATCCGGCGTGTTGCTTATCTGGAACCATGCCTAAATCATCATAAACATCAGAAGGGTTTATACCTGTTGAATCTCCATTAGGTAAAGATGTAATTTTAAATACTTCAATCTCAAATGTTGCATAATCAGGGTTATCATAATTAGCTCCGTAGGCATGTAACCCAATATCACCTTCATAGGTGTTTGGCTTATCCCCTACATCCCAAAATTTTGTTTCATAGGTTACTCTTTTTGAGTCTAATCTATACCCGCTTGCTATTAGTTGTGATACAAGTGTATCTCTTTCAGTTTTTACACGTTCATAAACTTCATTCCACCACTTTGCAAAAGATTTTAAGCCACTTCTACTGCATTCACTCCATTTATCCTCTGTGCTTGTACTCATGCAGGCTTTATCTCCTGCTTTTGCATATCGCATAATGTTTTGTAGCTGTGTTATGGCTTCTTGTGGATTATTAAAATCAACTAACAACATTTCACTTTCTACAAATGGCGATAAAATATTGTTGATTCTGTTTTTGACTTCATTAGGTGTGTATGTAGAGTTAATGCAGCTAATTCCTTGGAATATATTACCAAAAAGATTATCTAAAAATCCTGTATCTACTATTGCATCAAAAAAACCACCCATTGCCACAGGTTGCTGATTGCAACTGCAAACATCGGGGCATCCCATAGCCGGTATTGGTGAGGCTAGACCGTGTATTGCTAATTTTGGTTCGTTCATAAAAACGTCGTCTTTTTTGGTAAATGGTAGTTCGTTGTTATACTGTATGGTTCCGTCAATGATGTAGTAATTGCCACTTAAACTTCCTGTCTTTTGATTCACCGGAATTACT
>DASRWB010000004.1:0-51049 GCA_035654775.1 Flavobacteriaceae bacterium
GCGGAGGGCATCCATGGCACCTCGTTTATCAAACTTATTGACAGCAACTATATCTGCAAAATCAAGCATGTCAATCTTTTCCAATTGAGTAGCAGCCCCGTATTCGGGTGTCATCACATACATGCTTAAATCACAATAGTCGGTTATTTGTGTATCACTTTGACCAATTCCGGAAGTTTCTAAAATGATTAAATCATATTGGGCTGCTTTCAAAATATTCACGGCATCGTAAATGTATTTACTCACGGCCAAATTGCTTTGGCGTGTAGCCATAGATCTCATGTAAACACGTTCATTACGAATGGCATTCATTCGGATGCGATCGCCTAATAAAGCTCCACCGGTTTTTCGTTTCGAAGGATCTACGGAAATTATGCCAATAGTTTTATCACTAAAATCAATTAAATAGCGACGTACAATCTCATCAACTAAGGAACTTTTTCCGGAGCCTCCGGTACCTGTAATTCCTAGAACGGGAGTAGTGCTTTCAGTGGCTTGTTGCGCTACTTGTTGCAACATGGCTTTGGTTTCGTCGCTATCCGGAAAATTTTCAGCTGCTGAAATCAAGCGAGCGATAGTGGCCGGCCGTTTGTCGGCAATCTGGCCTACTGTGCCATTTAGTTGGTTGCCCGTAGGGAAGTCACTCAATTGCAATAAGTCAATAATCATGCCCTCCAAACCCATAGCTCGTCCGTCATCTGGACTGTAAATTTTGGTAATACCATATTGGTGCAACTCTTCTATTTCAGTGGGTAATATCACCCCGCCACCACCGGCAAATATTTTGATATGACCACAATTTTTTTCTTGCAACAGGTCGTACATGTATTTCAAATATTCTACATGCCCGCCTTGGTAGGAAGTCATGGCAATGGCATTGGCATCTTCCTGAATGGCGGTGTTTACCACTTCTTCCACGCTGCGGTCGTGCCCCAGATGAATAACTTCTACACCTGTGGACTGTATGATGCGTCGCATGATGTTTATGGCGGCATCGTGACCGTCAAAAAGTGAGGCTGCGGTTACTATTCTGACTTTATGCTTGGGCTGATAGGGTGCTATCTGTTTCATTTGTACTAAACCTGTTATTTTAAGGCTGCAAGTTACGGAATATTCAAAAAAAAGCGAACCTATCCGACAATATATATACGGGCTGTATTATAAGGCAGTTTGTCAGCGCTTAGCAAGAAAAAATGGTTATTTTTGTGACTTCGGGAATTTCCTGTGTTCCGGAATACGCAGTTTAAAAAATACGGGGTAAAAAAATTGACCTATGGTAAGAAAATTATTTGTAATGGTATGTGTATTTTGCAGTACGGCCTGTGCCGAGTTGCAACAAGTAGTAAATCAAATGCCTCAAGGTATCAGTCAAGAAGAAATAGGCAACGGCTTAAGACAGGCACTGGATTTTGGTATAGACAAGCAAGTGACCAAACTGGCTCAAACCGATGGTTTTTTTAAAAATGAACTCGTTAAAATCCTGTTGCCCGAAGAGTTGCAAAAAGTTGACAAAACCCTACGCGATATAGGACTTGGTAATCTGGCAGACGAAGGACTAAAGGTATTAAACCGTGCTGCCGAAGATGCAGTAGGTGAAGCTACTCCTATTTTTGTGCAAGCCGTAAAAGAAATCACTTTTGCTGATGCTAAAAATATTCTGTTGGGCAATGACTATGCAGCCACAACCTACCTGAAAGAAAAAACGGAAACAGCGCTATACTCAAAATTCAATCCTGTAATTCACTCGTCGTTTACCAAAGTAGGCGCTGATGCTGTGTGGAAAAACCTCATCACACGTTACAACAACCTTCCGTTTACGACAGATGTAAACCCAGACCTGACTGATTATGTTACCCAGGAAGCCCTTAAAGGAGTATATACCATGATTTCAGTAGAAGAAAAAAACATCCGAACTCAACTGGAATCCCGAACCACTGATTTACTAAAAAAAGTATTTGCCCTTCAAGATTAAGCGTAAAAGACACTATTCTTTTTTACCCGCGAAGCTGCTGTTAGCAATACAATAACCTAAAGCTAATGTTTAGCTAACTTTATTTTGCCGGTAATGGCAGACCTTTGTTTTTCAAAAGAAAAAAGTTTCTTCACTATTTAATTTTGAGTTAGTTAGTTAGTATTACTATTGCCGGAATAAAAATTTCCGGCAATTTTTTATTTCAATTTTATTGTACTATCAAAAAAATAATTTATATTTATTTGATTTTCAATTTTCTATGAAACGGGATGCACACATACTAAAAAATCAAAAAAAACTAACCCGTAAATACAAGCGGTTGGTTGAACAGGCTTACAACTGGAGACAAACAGATTCAGCTATCAGTGACATATCAGAATTTAAAGCCATTAAATTGTTGGACAAGCTCAACAAACTTAAATACTTAAGCCGTTAAGTTTTAACTGCTGGCTCATGTCGCTCTGCAATGCTTCTGCTTTTTGTCTAGCCGCACGTTCAAAGTCTGTTCCATTTGAAGCATAGAGAATTCCTCTGGAAACATTCACTAGTATTCCCACGTGCTTATTCATACCGTATTTGCACACTTCGCTGAGGCTTCCGCCCTGTGCGCCTACTCCGGGAATAAGTAAAAAATTATCAGGTATGGTTTTTCTAATTTCTTCTAAATAGGCTGCTTGAGTTGCCCCAACAACATACATCAAATTGTCAGCATTTTTCCATGTTTTTGAAGTTTCGATAACGTGGGTATACAAAGGCTTTTCTTCGGTTTTTTTAAGTTGAAAATCGGAAGCACCGGGATTGGAGGTTAAAGCCAGCAAAATGGTTATTTTGTTTTCAAACTCCAGAAAAGGCTCAACAGAATCTTTGCCCATGTAGGGTGCAACCGTAACGCTGTCAAAACCTAAATCTTCAAAAAACGCCTTGGCATACATTTTACTGGTATTGCCAATATCGCCACGTTTGGCATCAGCAATAGTGAACATTTCGGGATAACGGCTGTTGATATATTCCATGGTTTTTTTCAGCGCTTTCCATCCCGGCAACCCATAAGCTTCATAAAAAGCAATGTTGGGTTTATAGGCCACCGCCACGTGCTGTGTAGCGTCAATAATGGCTTTATTAAACTCAAAAATAGGGTCTTCTTTAGCGTTCAAATGTTCCGGGATTTTGTTTCTGTCTACATCCAGGCCAACACAAAGAAAGGATTGTTTTTTCAGGATTTGTTGAGTGAGGTTTTGCAGTGTCAATTTCGTGTGGGTATTTTTTATAAAAAAGCCTCAACAGGTGAGGCTTCGGTTTATATTATTTCACTATTTTCTTTAAGTTTTTCGGTGTTTTCTGCCAATTGCAGCTCATCTATTATTTTTTGAATGTCGCCATTCATAATATTAGCCAAATCGTAAAGAGTTAACCCAATTCTGTGATCTGTAACACGGCCTTGCGGGTAATTGTAGGTTCTTATTTTTGCACTTCTATCACCGGTAGAAACCATACTTTTGCGTTTTTCGGAATCGGCAGCCTCTTTTTTGGCCAGTTCCAGCTCATAGAGTCTGGAACGCAGTACTTTGAGTGCTTTTTCCAGGTTTTTATGCGAGGATTTCTGATCCTGACAACTTACAATCATACCGGTAGGTTCGTGGTGCAGTTTAATAGCCGAATAGGTGGTATTCACACTTTGTCCGCCCGGACCTGTTGAGGTAGTACGTTCAATACGTACTTCACTCATGTCTAGTTCCACATCAAATTCTTCGGCTTCGGGAAGTACAATAACGGTAGCAGCACTAGTGTGTACCCGACCTTGCGTTTCCGTTTGCGGAACACGCTGTACGCGGTGTAC
The DNA here is from genome assembly GCA_035654775.1 of Flavobacteriaceae bacterium. Classification (GTDB taxonomy): domain Bacteria; phylum Bacteroidota; class Bacteroidia; order Flavobacteriales; family Flavobacteriaceae; genus HKST-UBA85. The sequence continues at coordinate 3,810 of DASRWB010000004.1, forward strand.
TCCGGCCTCAAACTTGAGCGTTCCGTATACATCTTCACCGTTTACTTCAAAAATAATTTCCTTAAATCCGCCGGAAGTACCTTCGTTATAGTCTACTACACTTACACTCCACCCTTTGCTTTCACAGTATTTGGTGTACATACGATAGAGGTCTCCGGCAAAAATACTAGCTTCGTCTCCACCGGTTCCTGCACGCACTTCAACTACCGCATTTTTAGCATCTTCAGGACTTTTGGGAATTAGCAAAAAACGAATTTCTTCTTCCAGTGCGGGCAATTGCTCACGCGCTTCTTCAAGTTGAAGTTTTGCCATTTCTACCATTTCGGCGTCGCTGCCATCAGCAATAATTTCTTCGGCTTCTTTAATATTGTCCTGTAAACTTTTGTAGATTTCTCTCTTATCTACAAGAATTTTCAGGTCTTTGTATTCTTTGTTAAGTTGGATGTAACGCTTTTGATCTGCAATGACCTCCGGCTGGATAATCAAATCGTTTATCTCATCAAAGCGTTGTTTTACCATATTTAATTTGTCTAACATAAAGTGTTGAAAATTGTTGCGCAAAAATACGATAATTTATTTATTGCGTGATGAACTTAATGACGATGTGTATAAAAAAAGCACCCTGTGTTAGGATGCTTTTTTTAGTATTAGGGTATTATCCGGTTACCCACACTTTGACGAACCACAATCTTTGCAGGTCAGACAGCCTTCTTGATATACCAATTTGTCTGAGTTACAATTGCTACATCTGCCTTTAGCCAGTGTACCGTCTTCAACATAGCGTTTAAGGGCACGAACCACCCCATTTTTCCAGGTATTGATAGATTCACTGTCTAGTTGCAAGCTGTTAATTAAGTCTACAATTTTGTCGATAGGCATTCCATGGCGCAAGGTGCTTGAGATTAGTTTTGCATAATTCCAGTATTCCGGATTGAACTTATGCGACAAACCTTCTATAGTAGTTTTGTAACCTCTGATGTTTTTGTACTGGAAATCGTAACGCGAAGTACCTTCTTCGTTTCTGCTTTTTATAATCAACCCTTTATTGACCCAACGGGGAATTAAAATTCCGTCTTCGTCATCGGCCAGTCCGGTAAAAATCTCGTAGGGTTTTCCGTCTATCAGTCCAATAAAGGCAATCCATTTTTCTTTATTGTTTTGAAAACGCACCACATCGGCTTCCAGTACTTGTGGTCTTTTGGTAGGGAATGAAGTTAACAACTCCGGGGTTTCGTCTTCCGTTTTTTCTTTGTTTGAAATCAATACTCCGGAACGCGATCCGTCGCGATAAACGGTAACTCCCTTGCATCCGGCTTCCCAGGCAGCGAGGTATAGTTTGCCTACCAATTCTTCCGTGGCGTCGTTTGGCAGATTGATGGTAACACTTATCGAATGGTCTACCCATTTTTGTACTGCACCTTGCATACTTACTTTGCTTACCCAATCCACATCATTGGAAGTGGCCTTGTAGTAAGGCGATTTCTTAATTAAGTTTTCCAGTTCGTCTTCCGTGAAATTCTTATGGGTATCTATTCCGTTTACTTCCATCCATTGTTTAAACCTGTGGTGAAAAACCACATATTCTTCCCAGGAATCGCCTACTTCGTCCACAAAGTCTACGCGAACGTCTTTATCGTTGGGGTTTACTTTTCTTCGGCGTTTGTACACCGGCATAAATACCGGCTCAATACCTGAAGAAGTTTGGGTCATTAAACTGGTGGTGCCTGTAGGAGCAATGGTTAAAAGCGCGATGTTTCTTCTGCCGTGTTCCAGCATTTCATAATAGAGTTTTTCGTCAGCTTCTTTTAAACGCAAGATAAACGGGTTATTTTTTTCACGTTCAGCATCAAATATAGCAAACGGTCCTCTATCCTTTGCGGTGTAAACCGATGCCCGATAGGCTTCTACAGCAAGCGTTTTATGTACTTCGACAGAAAAAGCATTTCCTTTTTCGCTACCGTATTGTATGCCTAATGCTGCCAACATATCTCCTTCTGCGGTAATGCCTATTCCTGTTCGACGGCCTTCATTGGCTTTGGTTTTGATATTAAGCCACAGGTTTCTTTCAGTGGCTTTAATTTCATCTTTTTCAGGATCGGCGTCAATTTTGGCAATAATACCGTCAATTTTTTCAAGTTCCAAATCGATGATATCATCCATAATACGCTGTGCTACATGGATGTGTTTTTTAAACAAATCGAAATTGAATGTCGCTTTTTCAGTAAACGGATGTTCCACATAGGAAAACAGGTTTATGGCTAGCAATCGACAGGAATCGTAGGGACACAAAGGAATTTCACCACAAGGATTGGTAGAAACCGTTTTGTATCCTAAATCGGCATAGCAATCGGGAACCGATTCGTTTATTATTGTGTCCCAAAACAAGATACCGGGTTCGGCTGATTTCCAAGCATTGTGAACTATTTTTTTCCAGAGTTTTCCGGCTTCAATGGTTTTGGACACTTTAGGATTACTACTAAAAACAGGATATTTTTGGGTATAAGTGGTGTTTTCTTTTACCGCTTTCATAAAGTCATTGTCTATTCTTACGGAAACGTTTGCTCCGGTTACTTTTCCTTGTTCCAGTTTGGCATCAATAAAGTCTTCTGAATCGGGATGATTTATTGAAACAGAAAGCATTAAAGCTCCGCGCCGACCGTCCTGTGCCACTTCGCGGGTAGAGTTTGAATAGCGTTCCATAAAAGGGACAATCCCTGTAGAAGTTAATGCGGAGTTTTTTACCGGTGAACCTTTTGGGCGAATGTGTGACAAATCATGACCAACACCACCGCGACGTTTCATAAGCTGTACTTGTTCCTGGTCTATTTTCATAATGCCCCCATAGGAATCGGAGTTGCCTTCATTTCCTATCACAAAGCAATTGGACAGTGATGCAATTTGATATGGATTGCCAATTCCTGCCATAGGGCTTCCCTGAGGCACGATGTACTTAAAGTCTTTGATATGATTAAAAATTTCTTCTTCAGACAGCGGGTTTGAATAGCGCGATTCAATTCTTGCTATTTCCTTCGCAATGCGTCTGTGCATATCGTTTGGGGTTAATTCGTATAAATTGCCTTCAGAATCTTTAAGCGCGTATTTGTTAATCCATACACGTGCTGCTAAATCGTCGCCATTAAAGTAGCTTAATGTGGCTTGAAAGGCTTCGTCTTGGGTATAGACTTTTTTAGAAACAGGAAGTGTATCTACCTTCATTATTTTTGTATTTTTTAAGTTGATGAATAGTTTTTTAGTTACCAGCTGTGAACTTACTAAAAATTAAACACACTTTGCATGACGAAAGTCATAAAGTTTTCAAATACCAATTGTTAATATGCTATTTATAAGGCAATTAAAAATTTATTAACATCAAAAAGTTAACAAATTTTTTTTATTGGGAAGTTTACTGATTGTGTCTTGTTTTTTTAAAAATCGACGATAACACCTATCCCGAGCAACTGTTTCCACTGTACTTTTGCACCTCTTTCTGTAAATTCACCTTCAACCTCATCAACAGGTTCCAGAATTTTTACATCATCATCATATTTTAGATGAGAGCCTAAAGTAGCACGCACAAATTGATTGACCTTAAAGTCTACATTTAAAAGCCAATCAATATCTACGTTTCCAAAGTTATTTATATAGTCTGTGTACAAACTGAATTGGTTTATTAGCTTAACATTGTCCAGCACCACGGTTTCATGAAATCCGGAAAAGAGAATTCCCAATTCCCTTCTTACTTGCTTTCCTTTAACCAAGACGTTTCCCTCTTCATCAAAAACTGCCGGAGTAACTCCAAAAGCACCTTCGTTGGCTAAATCTTCATCCAAAACAAAAGTAGCTTTTAAGGTTAAAGGCGAGAAATAAAGGGAGAATTTCTCTATGTTTTTACCGTATTCAGCTCCGGCTCCCAGAAACAAGTATCCCGGAGCCATAAATTGAGAGATGGGCTTTGAGGTATCGGGATAGTTGTACCCGTTTGAGAATTGTGTTTTAAAATTAAATCGTGCAGAATAATACCAATTGGTTAAGGTGTCTTTTCTGTATCCCAAATTTGACACCAGCTCAAGGTAGTCGTCGGTTTTACGCAATTCCTGATTTTGTTGCTTGTTGATTCCATATCGAGCAATAATACTGTTGTTCCAGGTAAAGTTGTCCTGTTTTAAGTTCCGGGATAAGGCAACACCCAGCAATGCAGAAATAGAATTGCTTCCTCCGCTGTTCCAGTTTACAAATGCCACTTCGCTAAAATCCAGTGTTGCGGTGTTTTTTTTAGTCCAAACCGGCGCTAATAGTTTGTCAACACTTTCTTCCGCAAAAAACAACGAATCAGGCTGTGCATAGCCTGCAGTTGTCACCAACATTATGATTAATATCCTTGTAAAACGCATGCAAAGATTACTTTTAGCTGTATTCAAAAATTCCGTAGGGACTTTTTAGGGTGAGTTTTTTCGAGTGACTTTTCTGAACTTTACCAATAATTTGGGCATCCACTTGAAATGCCTTAGAAATGCTTATTATTTTATCGGCTATCTCCGGTTTGACATAGAGTTCCATTCGGTGTCCACAATTGAATACCTGATACATTTCCTTCCAATTTGTTTGAGATTGTTCCTGTATAAGCGTAAACAACGGTGGTACCGGAAATAAATTATCTTTTACTACGTGCAGATTTTCAATAAAATGAAGAATCTTAGTTTGTGCTCCACCGGAACAATGTACCATGCCATGAATGGCTTTTCTATCAATTTCAGCCAGTATTTTTTTAATCACCGGCGCGTAAGTTCGCGTAGGCGAAAGCACTAATTTTCCTGCATCCAAAGGCACATCTTTTACGGTATCGGTAAGTTTGGTTTTGCCGGAATACACCAAATGTTTCGGAATTGCGGGGTCAAAACTTTCGGGGTATTTGCTGGCGAGCTCTTTGGCGAATACATCATGTCTGGCGGAAGTTAATCCGTTGCTACCCATACCACCGTTGTATTCTTTTTCATAAACCGCCTGACCGTAGGAAGCCAGTCCTACAATAACATCACCCGCCTGAATATTGGCATTGTTTATAACGTCTTTTCGTTTCAGGCGTGCGGTAACTGTAGAGTCAACTATAATGGTGCGCACCAAGTCGCCTACATCGGCTGTTTCTCCACCTGTAGCATGTATGGTAATACCAAAGGTTTTAAGTTCAGAAATGAGCTCTTCAGTACCTTGTATAATAGCAGCAATAACTTCGGCGGGAATACAATTTTTGTTTCTGCCAATGGTAGAAGAAAGCATAATATGGTCCACGGCGCCTACACAAAGTAAATCGTCAATGTTCATAATCAGCGCATCCTGCGCAATCCCTTTCCATACAGACAAGTCTCCGGTTTCTTTCCAATAGGTATAAGCAAGGGACGATTTGGTTCCGGCGCCATCGGCATGCATAACAACACAATAGTTTTCGTCCTGAGTAAGGTAATCGGGCACTATTTTACAAAAAGCTTTAGGAAACAAGCCTTTGTCTATATTTTTAATGGCTACGTGTACCTCGTCTTTAGAAGCTGAAACGCCGCGTTCTGCATATCTTTTACTTATTTCCTTACTCATTTTTAAGCAATTTAATGGTGCAAAAGTAAGGATTATTGCGTGAGACTTAAAATGATATTAAATTAAAAAATCCTCTAACTTTCATGTTTTTAATGAAAATTTAAGAGGATTAAAAAATTTGACGTACGTTTTTTCTTAAGAAATATTATAATTTACATATTCTTCCATTTCCTGAGTACTTTTTACATTGGCATCGCTATTCCCATAGTTTCCCTGAGAAAAAATGAAGGTTGCCGCCAGCAGTAAAAGCGTACTTACAATTAGCCTTTTCATGATACAAGTTCAATAGATTAATAGCAAAGCTAAGATACCATTTTATGTGCAAAAAAACATGTATTTATTCCTGATTTCGTCAAGGAGTTATTAACAACAGACGAAATGTTTTCCTGCCATTTAATTCTTGATTTTTATCTGCTTTTTCTGTACGTTAAACCTGACTTCCAGCTAATTATCTTGTAAACAAAAGTTCCCTGTACTTGGTTAAAGGCCACAATTCGTCGTCTACCAACAGTTCCAGCTTGTCACAATGGTATCGTATGGTATCAAAATAAGGTTTTACCTTAAAGCAATAGCTGTCGGCTTTTTCATCAATATTTGTCAATTTATTGGCTTTTTTTCGTTCATTTATCATTTCGGTGACATTGGAATTTATGGCTTCAATATGTGAAGAAATACTTTCTATTAAGTTTATTTGTTCTTTTGCATACTTCTTGAAGGAAGTGCCGTATATTTCTTTCAGTCCCTTTACATTGTTAACCAATACGTTTTGGTACCTTACTGCCGTAGGAACAATATGATTTCTGGCAATATCGCCCAACACCCTACTTTCTATTTGAATTCTCAAGACGTATTCTTCCATTTCTATTTCATAGCGCGCATGTGTTTCCACAGGATTCATAACGCCAAGTTCATCGAAGAGTGCTATGGCTTTTTTAGAAAGCTTTACTTTTAAGGCTTCGGGAGTTGTTTTGTTGTTACTTAATTTGCGTTTTTTGGCTTCATTTTCCCAATCCTGACTGTATCCGTTGCCTTCAAAGAGGATGTTTTTAGACTTTTTAATATACTCTCTGAGTACGTTAAAAACAGCATCATCCTTTTTCATGTCCTTCTTTTCGATGAGCGTGTCTACTTCTTCCTTAAAGTTCATTAATTGTTTGGCAACGATGGCATTAAGCATCGTCATGGCATTGGCACAATTGGCTTTGGAGCCTACCGCTCTGAATTCAAACTTATTTCCGGTGAACGCAAATGGAGATGTACGGTTGCGATCGGTATTATCCAGCAGAATTTCCGGGATTTTGCCCACTACATTTAACTTAAGCTCTGTTTTTTCTTCCGGTGATAGTTTTCCGGAGGTAACATGTTCCAACTCTTCCAGTACCTTGGTTAGTTGTTGTCCTATAAAAACTGATATAATAGCCGGCGGCGCTTCGTTAGCTCCCAATCTGTAATCATTACTTGCAGAGGCAATAGCTGCCCGTAACAACTCTTCATTATCATTAACTGCTTTTATGGTATTGATAAAAAAGGTTAAAAACTGCAAGTTGCTCATCGGGGTTTTTCCCGGACTAAGCAGGTTAATTCCTGTATCGGTACTTAAACTCCAATTGTTGTGCTTTCCTGAGCCATTAACTCCGGCAAAGGGTTTTTCATGAAAAAGTACTTTAAAATTATGACGCTCTGCAATTCTGTCCATTATATCCATGAGCAATGAATTGTGGTCTACTGCCAGGTTGGCTTCCTCATATACCGGCGCCAATTCAAACTGGTTTGGAGCCACTTCATTGTGTCTTGTTTTGACCGGAATTCCCAGCAGGATACATTCGGTTTCTAAATCCCTCATATAAGCCATCACCCGCGAAGGTATTGTACCAAAGTAATGATCATCCAGTTGTTGTCCTTTAGCCGGCGCGTGACCTAAGAGTGTTTTTCCGGTAAGCACAATATCCGGCCTGGAGTTTGCCAATGCTTTATCAATAAGAAAATATTCTTGTTCCCAACCTAATGAAGCGTTTACTTTCTTTACATTTTTGTCAAAATATTTACACACGGCTACAGACGCGCTATCAACAGCTTGTAAAGCTCTAAGCAATGGTGTTTTATAATCCAAAGCTTCACCGGTATAAGCCACAAACACCGTTGGAATACAAAGGGTTGTTCCATAAATAAAAGCCGGAGAAGTAGGATCCCAAGCGGTATATCCTCTTGCTTCAAAAGTGTTTCTAATACCTCCGTTTGGAAAACTGGACGCATCGGGTTCTTGCTGCACTAGCTGATCACCTCCAAACTTTTCTATGGCATTTCCGTTACCGACAGGCTCAAAAAACGCATCGTGCTTTTCGGCAGTAGCTCCGGTTAAAGGTTGAAACCAGTGAGTGTAATGAGTAGCACCCTTAGAAATAGCCCATTCTTTCATGGCAGTAGAAATATGATCGGCTACTACTCTGTTAATTTTGGTACCGTTTTGAATGGCATCCATAACACCAGTAAAAGCTTCTTTGGTTAAAAACTGGCGCATGGTGTTTTCGTTAAAAACATTCTTACCAAATAGGGAAGAACGTCTTACTTCTTCTTGAATGACTACCGGTTTACGGTTTAAACATTCTGTAATGGCATGAAATCGCAATGTTGACACGGGATATATTTTTAGATTACGAAGCAAATATAAAAAAATACCCCTAAAAAATTAGGGGTGTTTATATCTTTTTAAAATATTTTTATTTCAATACCCTAAATTTTTAGGGGTTAAGCCTATAAAATCAAACAAAAGCAAGAAAAACAAAAATTCCATAGGTGACAAACAGGAATGCACCTTCTATTTTACTTAATTGAAATTTTTTAAGCACAAAAACCAATGGAAGCAAAACAAAAGCAAAACCAAGCATCCAAAAAATATCATTAGTAAGCAATTGTTCATCTTTTAAGGGTATAGGCAGAATGATGGCCGTAATTCCCAATACCGAAGTAATATTAAAAATATTAGAGCCTATTAAATTACCCAATGAAATGGCCTTTTCTTTTTTCAAGGCTGCAATCACCGATGCTGCCAGTTCAGGAATACTTGTTCCTACGGCTACCATCGTGAGTGAAATAACACGCTCGCTAACACCAAAGGAAAGTGCAATATCTTTAGCTCCTTTAACTAGCCATTCACTACCAAAATACAAGGCTAAAATACCAATAAGTAACCATAGCGTAATTTTAAAACCACTCACCTGCTGTAAAGCCTCATTTACTTCTTCTATTTCTACTGTTTTACTACTTTTAATAGAATTTCTAATCAATATCACTAAAAAGATAACCAGTGAAACCACCATAGCCACACCTTCCATGCGACTTAGCTCATTTTCGGTACTTAAAAACAAATAAAGCATTACAGAAACCAGCATCATTACCGGCCAATTCAGCACATAAAAATCTTTACTTATTGCCAATGGCGAAATCAAAGCTGTAATTCCTAAAACCAAGCCTATATTGGCTATGTTGGAGCCAATAACATTACCCAAAGCAATATCAGAAGATCCGCTTAACGCTGCTTGTAAACTCACTAAAAATTCAGGTGCGGAAGTAGCAAACGAAACCACCGTAAGACCAATTACCAGCTTTGAAATATTAAATTTAAACGATAAGGCTACGGAGGAACGCACTAAATATTCTCCACCCACAACCAAAAGCACTAGTCCGGCAAGCACCAAGAGAAAGCTCATATAATTTTTTTTGCGAAGATACTAGTAAGATTTAAGATAGCGAAATTGTTTTATACAGATGATTATACATTTTAGGCATAAAGAAATAAACCTTGTTAAATTAGTGTGCCTGAGTGAAATTCATAAGCTCAACTTCCGGCAGTTCAGTTCTCTAACCTAAATCTAGATTCTTATTTGCTATCTAATTGTTTCCTGATTAATGAATTACCATTAGTTTTTTTACTGTAAAACCGTGAGCTGTTTTTATCTTTAAGAAATACATTCCGGGAGTTACATCAAAAGCCAAAGGAGCATCGAACACTTCAACGGTTTTAATATGCTTTCCGTCCTGAGAGAACATTTCAACCGTTGCCGGTGTTTGTAAATTGGAAAAAGTAACTTCATTTTTGGTCGGATTGGGAAAGAGTTTTACCCTGTCAACATCAAAATTCTCAGTATGCAAAGAGGCGTCCCATGTTTCACCCACATTATTTCCCCAAAGATATTCAACCAAATCGGGTTGATCAATAAACGGGTTTCTATTATACTGCCAGGTGTAGACAATATTGTTTCTGTTCATTTCAAAATCGTCCGGCGGGTCATTTCTGTGCCAGTCTAAAAGTGTAGCTAGGTCGCCAAACTGTCCAATGGTTTCTTCAGGGAAACCATTTACTACTTCGAGTCCGTTGTAGCGTACAGCCATAAAAAATATGCTTCGCGCCACATCACCTTTAAAACCTCCTAAGGTACCTTCAGGACCAGTATACTGACCGTAAAATTGATTTCCACGGATGCTATTTTCTTGTCCGTCTACAGCTCTTAACGCATGCGCATCACTGTTTCCATGTCGTATGGAATCGGCATTGGTTTGCCAGTAAACGTTAATTCCATCGGCATTTTCATCGGCTTCAATGCTATAAAATCCACCTCGAGATCGTGGAAAAACATGTTCTCTGTTCCATTTGCCTACACTACTGGCCGTAGTTTGAAAGTCCAGTTTTGGTCTACCTTGTTCGAGGTAAACCAACCAAACCTGATTGCTGTTTTCCGGATTTTGATCGGCTTGCTTCAGTATATCAATTACATCGTTGTAGGTTTGTGCTCTTACTACATTTGGGTCTGCAATAATATCTTGCAATGCTTGCTCTAAATCAGCTCCCGAAAGACCATCTAAACTACTGTAATAACCATTGGGCTGTGTGCTTTCCACTACTCCGTAGGTTGGATTAATGGGTGTTCCGAATGGTGCCACGACATAATCGTTATCAACCACTCTGATGCTTATGTTGTTGTTCAGAGAAAGGTAGGTTTCAGGCAAACCCTGTAATGAAATTTTTAAGACTTCATCACCTTCATCATCCGTATCATCTATTAAGGAAATGGTAGTAGAAGTTGTATCGCTTCCTTCAGGAATGGTAAGGCTTGTGTTTCCTGTATAATCTAAAGCATTAAATGTGCCGTTGTTTAATGAAATGGTAAAGTTAAGATCTTCAGTAAGTATCTGTTCGGCCGTAAAAACAATATCAAAGGTTTCGCCTTCATCGTATTGCGCCTCAGCAACGGCTATACTTATTCCTATAAGCACAATCCCGCTACCGTCGTTTAACTGTCTTGGCGTTGGTGTATCTACAAAGTAAGTGCCATCATTATTACGCTGAATAGAATTGGTGTTGTTTGCCGGTCCTTCATCTATTTGCTGAATGTCCGTAAAGTTTGGATGATCATTAAAGATGTCAATCAGTCCTGTAGCGTCCGCATCGGCAGTACCGTAAATAAGTACATCTACCAGATTTTCTATTGTAGCTACAGTTCCTTGAAGAAAATCATAATCATTGGCCTGATAAATAGCTATAGCGTCGGCCCCATTTTGAATCACACTTTCTGAAATTAAATATTGTGGAACGGGTGAAACTCCATTGCTTCCTATAAGCAGAAGTCCATTGACATCTGTTTCATAACCGTCTAAATCAAGCGCAACATAACTGGTATTTCCGCCAGAGTCCGATCCGTTAAACATAACCACAACATAACCGTCCAAAGGAAAATTAGGCGTATCTGATTTTAATTCAATAAATTCTTGTGTGTCCACGCTGGGCGTATCGCAATCCAACTCATTTATCACAAGTTGACTCCACGAAAATTGCACTACAAGAAATAAAAGGCTGCTACTGATTGACTTTAACATTTCTTGGTAATTTTTACAAAGGTAAATATCTGTATAACCTAAGCAAGTTTAGACTACAAATAAAGTGTTTTTTTAACAATTTACTTTTAACGTCTAAAACACGTGCCAGATTTTCTATTTTTGTCTTACGATGAAAAAAACATTTTTTACTCTTTTGGCAAAAGTGAATACTCTGATTTTTCCCAGTTATTCCAAAAAGCAATTGGATTTAAGCAAAGCTTCAAAATTACAGCTTGCTATTCTTGCCTGGCGTGCTTATGTGACTAAAAATGCACTGGATTGAATCAAGCAAATTTTATTTCACTTCCGGATTAGAGCTTCATAAAAAATTCCTGCCATAATACAGGATTGCATTTCCTACAAATCCCAGCCTTGAAAATAAAAAAACCGAAGACAAATTCAAGCGAGATTGATTTGCTTTCGGTTTTTTATTTATTCGTGACCTCGGCAGGGATATAACTTAATTCAATTTTCCCACATATACTGGGCGTTTCACTACTTCAAAAAATCAAAGGGGAAATTATAGGGGAAAAACAGTCAATATATCACTCAACAAGTAACCAAATCCTAAAACCGATAATTCTTACCTCTAACCAATTATTTCTGCGTAGTCCTATAAAGTCTTTCTCTCTTGGCTAAAATGCCCTATAAACCATTAAAATCTGGGTAGCAATAAGAATTACCATACTTGCCTTACTTGTCAATTACACGTTATTCGGTTTCTAGGTTTTACTTGGTTTTAGATTCAGAAATTTTGCTCTTTATTGTATATAGCCTTTAGTTGTTTTATCCTTATATTACTTTTAGCCTTTTAGCCTTATTGTTCCCTTATATTCGGGTCTATCTTCTCTATTTTATTTATATCGATTTAATAGATTTATGTTTCTTTAATGCAACAACTCTTTTTACAAGCTCGTTACTAACCACTGATTTAATTTCGTTGTTTTCTTTTAATAAATGCTTAGTGTATATCCCACGAAACTTCTTCTTATAATCAGAACGATGTTTATTTCCAATTTTGTTAATCAACTTCTCTACTTCTACAATTGTATATTTTTCCATAAACAAGAATAAAAACAAATCCCTAATTTGCACATAATTCATATCCACCAGCTCTTTGTCCTTTACACACAAATAGTCTTCTACGACTTCTATTTTATGGAACTGTTCTATTATGTAATCTGCAATAAAATTCCAATTGTCCATAATCATTAAGAACGTACTTATTTCGTTCCTAATTTTAACTCCAGACCTACTCTTTATTACATTTTCATATCGCAACACAAAATTATTTTCTGTTAGCTTTTTTAAATTCTTTTTAGGTTTTTTTGTTAATTGCCTTTTGCCTACTTCGGTAAGCTTATCATATACTATTTGTATTTGCTTTTCTCCATTAAACTTTACTGTTTCTCCGTTTATAAGCTCTCTTCTGGTTAATCTAGGAAAACTTTTCATCGCTGGGATAATTTTTGCATACTTCCTATGCATTCTTACATTAACACCCAACTCTATCATCCTTATTTTAAAGTCAAGCAACTCAACTATATCAGCATCTAGAACTCTTGCCAATGATTTCATGCACTTTAAATATTCTCCATAAGAGAAATCCGAAAAGGCATTATCTCCAAACCACCATTTTCTTAAATTACCACTTAAGTCCAAAATCCTAGAATTTTCCCTTACGGTTAGGTACAATAAACCATTTACATTGGCTCTGCTTGGAATACTGTATTTGACCTTTATACCATTTGTACTATTGTATGAGCTAGTCCATGACAACCCCAGTAAGCTATATTTAGATAGCACTCCCTTTGATTTCATTTTATCTATCATAGCTTTGTCTTTTTATTTAAAAAATTAACAATATCCCCTCTCCTAATTCTTATTAGTTTACCATAGCCAATTTGGGAGGTATTTAATCCATTACCTCACCACCTATCTACGGTCTTTCTACTTACTTTAAACTCCTGTTCTATTTCGTTTATAGTTAGGAGTTCATCCAAAGACTTTAATCGCATATTTTCTTCTTGCAATAGTCTGAGTTCCTTCTTTAGTTTTTGTAGATTTTGTAAAGCATAAATCTTAAACTCTCTACTAACAATTCTGTTTGGTTTTTCCATACTCTTTGTAATTAAACATTATACCCATCAAAGGATTAAAAAGAAAAAATAAACCGCCTTAATGTTAGGCGGTTTAATACTACTTAATACCTAACTTCAAAAAGGTCTCCCATATGAGTTTGTCTCCACATAGTTACATTAACATCTTCATTCAAATTTTCTCTCTCATTTGAATCACTTAAAAAAGAAAAACTTACCATTTGATGTCCCCTTAAAAGTGTTAATAGCCTTTGCCATAAAACTCTATTTTTTACATTAAGACCATCTTCTGTTTTCCAATAATTTTGCGCCCACTTAATAGTATCTCCTAATGAAATAGCATTAATAATGTTTTTAGATTCTGTATAAATTTTTAAATAACTAGATACTCTAATTTGTTCAAGTCCATTAATTATGGCAAGTAATTCTAATCTTTCCTGTGTAGTATTAGAATAACCTTTTGAATAATTAAGAACCACACCTCTCACGGTTATAGAATACGCAACCCCCCCGTCGCCATATTCCTCATCGTCATAATCTTCATATAGACTTCCTAATGCACGTAATTTAATCATAGGATACTCTTCATACTCTTCGCTATCTCTTAACCTGACCCATTCATTTTCCAGAGAAATTGATGGCAATTCAATGCAATCTTGAATAGCGCAGAAAGCTTCGTCTATGTCTAACTTTTTCTTTTTTGTTTCTACTTTTTTGTCAGTCTTAGACTGAACTTTTTCAATTGTTTTCATAATTATAAAATTTAAAATGTTTATATATTTAACTTATATCTCCAAGCCGATTTTTTGTACTGCTAAACAGTCATAAATTTTTGTTAAAATTTAAATTCTAGGCATAAAAAAACCACTTCGTTTGAAGTGGTAAATTTTCTATTTATGCAAAATCAATGGATATACCATTTTTGCTTGACTGTCAATCTTTCACAAATAATTCTAATTAAATCACCTTAATTTAGTTTTTAAAGCATAAGTAATAAATCGGCAGACCTATTTAACAGTTTTCTAACTGACAATCTATCAGAAATAATTTTAGTTAAATCGCTTAAATTCAGTTATTTTAAGCATAATCTAATATTGGCAGGTGTAAAACTTAAGTATGATGTTTAAATCCCTTTTGTAATACACATCTATACCTACTACCATTATAGTACTTTATTCTGTCCAATCCAATGATCGGTCAAGTTTCCTTGGTCATCATACTTCTTTGCCCAAAGGCTTACACCCTCATCACTGAATTCTTCATGATAAATCAGAGCACCTTGTTCATTCCAATATTTCTTTGCTCCATAAAATCCACCATATTTTTCGTAGTATTCAGTTTCTATTTGCCCGTTTAAAAAATACTCGACCTGTCTTCCATGAATTACTCCATCTCTATATTCTCCTTCAGATAATAATTGACTGGTTCCATTGAAATACTCTTCAATTATCCCAGTAAAAGGTATTCCGTTATACAATGATATACCTCCACCCCAATTGGTAGGCTTTAAATCTAATGTTAAGTTCGGATCATTTATATCTATTCTATCCATAATTAATACCTACATAGGGTTTCTCCCTTCCTTTACCGCTTCAATACCTAAATTAATTAGATGACTTAAGGTATAACCCATTGGCTCGTCTAATGCTCTCTCTCTACTTATAGCATCTGAAGTATATGAATATACCATTGGATCAATTTGATCTTCATCTAAATACACAAACAAAAATTGATCACTAGCATAGTTATCTATTATATAAAATGGACGGTTAAGTATGTTTCCATCTTCTTGCATTTCATTCCTAAGTTCGTCTTGCATTTCCTGTTGACTCTGCCAAATACTGTAATCTAAGACATAGCAAAAATTTCCTGCCAAATACAATAATTCCCTAAGTGATTTAGGAAATTGATTACCACTATTCCATGCTTGCTCTAACACTTCAATTTCAGACACAGCAAGACCCTGATTAACAAAGGTATGTCCAACTCCTACCTGTATTGGATTATCTTTTAAGCTTATTAATATTTCAATTTCCATATATCTATTGTATAAGTTGTAACATACCCATCAACTTCATTCTATATCAGAAGTGTTTTGTGATTGTAGGTATTTGGAAACTACGGAGTTTTGAAATAGAGACATTCTTATTGTTTAGTTGGACAATAAATATACAAAGTGAATGTATTAAGTGCTAATGTTCTTATCAATCTTCTTTTAAAAATTCCACAATCTTTACTAGGTCGTCCACAATTATTCGTTTATCAATCATTCGCAAGTTTCTGTATGCGATATTATGATGACCTCCAAAACATTTTTTAAGCTTAACTCCAGAGCCACAAAAGCAATCATCTCTTATGGATAATTTATCTCCATTTACATAATCATACATTGTCTGCACAATTTTATAATTGTTATCTATTTTAAGTATGTCTTGATAACTTTCCAATATCCCAAAAGTACCATGCGAGTATTCAGAAGTAAAATACTTTCCATGTATCTCGTAATAGGAGTTATTTCTAAAGAAAGGTATCACAATATGTGAAATAAACAATTGTAAAGACTTAATCTTGGTTCTTAACAGAATTTGGGACTTTGCAGTTGTGGTAAAACAGCAACCCCCTGATTTTGGATAAATATGTCTATCCATTTTCCAAGGTATTCTGTTTCCGACTTCATACACGTCGGGGAAAAAATCTGGATAACCATTAAGCGATATTACAACATCATAATAATCACTATTGGAAATCCAGATTTTACCATAAAACTCATTTTTGGAAGTATCGAAGTTTAGATCTTTATTATTCTTTAAAACATCATCAATTTCTTTCTGTATCAGCATACGGTTTTGGTGTTATTGTAGCTGAGCCTAATGCACTAGACAACATATTACTCCTCGTCTTTTCGTCTTCATCTTTACCAAGTGGAAATCTATCTCCAAATTGGTTATTTCTCAAAATCTCGGAAGCCTTTTTAAAGTTATCCTCTTCCTTAGCTTTTTCGCAATCATTTACTAAACTCTCAAGTGTATTCATAAAGTTTTCCTTCCTAGTTTGCGAATAGCTCTGAAACAAATCTTCATCATCAGGAGTTGTAGGTCTAAAACATTCAAATTTCTCATTTAATGTTTCCAAAATTGCTTTAACAGTCAACCTAAATGCATCATCTAAATTATCTTTATCAACATAATTGTTGGTTGCTAAAATGGTTAGTTCAAACCCACTTGGCAATTTTAAATTGGAATTCTTATTCTCTCTAAAGTTTTTCCAAGCCTTAAGACACCTAACAATAGCTTCCAATCTAAACTTCTCTTTCTTTTCATTGTTAAACCATTGGTAGAATGCTTTTGGGTCACTCAATATCCAACCTTTAGACCTATGCGCTAATTCTATTTCTTCATCATTGTAATATATAGGTAAGTCTATGTGATGTCCATCGGAAAACACAACCCTAATACAAGTTGTTTTTCTAATTGGGGTTTTGCTTGTATATCCATCTACGGATTGGAATACCCAGTCATGCCATGTGTCAATACTTTTTCTATTGTTTTCCCCTTCCTTTTCAATAAAGTATATTCCGTCATCCAAATCATATTTATATAGTTTATTACCTTCTTCGTCATATTCCACAATAGGATTAATGCTCGTATTCATCTTCATTGAACCCTGACTATGAAACTTGGGCTGTAGCTCTTTGGGTTTATTTTCTTTAAACCAGTTTTGAATTCTAGTTCTTAAATTTTTACTACTTGTCTTTAAACTTTCTTTTTTTGAAGGAGTTAATTTTACAACTCCATCAAACTCGTTATATTCTTTATTTAATGTTGCCATGTTTCGCCTATTTTTTACTAATAAAATCTTTTAAAATTCCCTTACTCATGTATGGATCTCTTTCTGTATAATACCTACCACTTAACTTTTTAACCTTACCATCTTTTTCAAACTTTAAAATTTCAGTACCAAAATGAGTATTTAGGTTTTTACTTAAGTGCTTACCATCATTCAAATAATTATAAATCAACGTATAGCCGTTTCCACTTTTACACTTTTCAACATACATATTTTGGTTTACAGATGGCGAGGATAATTCCCCATTCTCATCATATGTTTTTGTAGAAATTGCAATTTTACTACCTGATTGCCTTATAACTTTTACCTGTCTTTTTCTGCCAGTTTTCAAGTTCTTCTTTCTATCTAAATACTGATACTCAATAACCCCCTCATAAGTACCAGAAAAATCGTCTACCCTATATAACCACTTAAATGGAGGACAGTTCCATAAAAATTCATCTATTAGAAACATAATGCCACTTACCACAACAACTGTAGAAGGAAACTTTAAGTATGGATTTGAAAGGTATTGATTAATGATTGGGAATAACCAATCAGTTACAAGTTCAATTACTAGACCTAAGACAATAATTAGACTTACCAAAATGCCAGGGTGAATATATTTAAAGTAATTTTTTTCCATACTCTAACCTTTACTTTTTCGTGGATCGTTAGATTTCGGATAAGTTCTTTCTTCCTGAAATCCCCCTTTGTTTTTATGGATTTTCAATGAACCTCCTCCTTGCGACTTAACAAAATTGCTTGCCTGTTTGATGGCATCAACTTTATTAGAATCAATTACTTTAGATGCTCGTTCAGCATTCTCCTTTTTTACCTTGTACTTGTTGTCCTCGTAGACTAAATGATAATTTTTCATCTGCTATTAATCATTTAAATAAAGTCAGCATTTATCGGGGCTAACATTAACCGAGAAAGGAAATCACAATGATTTTGGCGGAAAGAAAAATATATTATATTTGCCCGACAAAAATATGAGCGGTATATCCTTTCAAAGCAAACCGCTCTTTAATCCAAATTAAAGTCCTTTCAGTAACGGGTTAGGACTTTTTTATTTCTCATAATTAAGTCAAGCATTATGCCAAATTGTTAAGGGATTCTTAAAATTCTTAAATTCTTAGAATAATGTCAGATTGTCATACGTTCTTTTACGGAAATCCTCAACAAATCTTTAAAAATCAAATATTTATTACATTCATGTCAGTTTATTTTGACACTTTTTTCCTGTAAAAATCATTTATAGAAGAATTTGGATTGGCCTTTTTCCATTCAGCTAATTCATCTAACGTATTATCAACTTTTAAGGTGGTTTTAGGTGGTTTTATGGAAGATTCGACATATCCGTCGTTGTTTACGTTTAATGCCGTTAGCAATGCCCTATAATTTGCTTTCTTGGTTCTATGCCATCTTTAGGAAGATTAGAAAAATAGAATGAGGAAGTATCATCAACTACATTTATAAAAACGGAATCAATTTTTAATAATTTTAAAAACGGCTATCTTATTATTGGTTAGAATTTTAATCAAAAAAGTACCATTATTTAACTTAGACAAATCTATTTCATCATTTGTAGCATTAGGGTTGGATTCAATCATTTTTTGCCCTAGCAAATTGTAAACTTCTATTACGTCTATGTTACTAATTGCTTTAATATACAATAAGCCATCTGTTGGATTTGGATAGAGCTTAATATTTTCCAATTCATTTTCAGCAACGGATAAACTTTCTACTATCTCTGTTGACACAGTATTTGTTCTAACTGGGGAATTGAAATCAAAGTAAATATCTGCAAAATTATAAATGATATCGCCAACTTCAACATCCTGTTTAGGTTTGATTTTATATGCTATATAACCATGAGATTCAGGTTCATTGGAAGTACTATCAGGAAGGTGTATATTTTCAAAAATAAAATCAATAGTTCCCCCGTCAACTATTTCAACCCGTCCTTCATGGCTCATTGTCTCTAATTGAATTGTAGACCAATCTAACTTTTGATCTAATTTATTGTTGACTCTTATATTAATAGCGTCTGCATTACCATTATTTTGAAAGCGTATCAAATAATGTAAATACTTATCAATATCATCATAATAAATTTCTTCTCCCTCTAGGACAATTATATCATTAGGATCCCAAGAATTTACAACCTCCTGAATTAAGTTGAATATATTGTCTTCCTCATTAAAATCAAATTCACTTGGCAAAATGGAAGCTGTTATATTCAAGACATCACCCACTGATATATTTTCAATACTAGGAGATAATATGACCTCAATACTTCTAGTTTCAAAAGGAAGTAAATTAGAATACCCAAAGGTAATTGAGTCTGTTGTTTGGGAACTTATGTCCCCATTAGTACTTATCAAATCAAAAAGAGCAGTATCATATTCTAAAATAATTTGTCCATTTTGTGAAGTAGTTCCACTATTTCTATAAACTATTGTATATACTGTATTAAAACCAACTCTTAATTCTGAAGGCGGATAAATTACTATTGACAAATCACTTGTTTCTTGATTTCCATAAATACAGAAATTGTTGGTTTCTACATTCCCAAAATCTACAAAATCAAAATTATAAGAGGATGGGGAAACTGTAAAATAACTAGGAAGCTCAGATGAAATTTGATTTGTAAACATTCCTTCATCAACTGGCATTTCATAGCTACCAGATAAACTAGTAAAGGTTGAAAAACTGTGATCTCCATTCTGTGCTGTAACTAAAACATAGTTCACTCCTAAATCTCCAGTAGAACACCCATCTAAATTAATATCATACTTAACTTGTCCTTGAATAGAATTTCCTAAATATCCAAGATTTTCATACCAAGAGGTAAAAACATTTAACTCTTGATCAGTATTTGTTGCAACTCGGACAACAAAAAAGTCTACATCGCCATCTAAATCAATATCAGATGTCAAAAAATTTGCAAAAGATGGATATTCATTATAACCGATTATATTGTTTGAGCTAAAATTACCCAATCCATTATCATTTTCATACCACCCAAGAAAGCTTTCATTATTTCCAGATCCAGGTTTTGAGTAAATTATATCCTTATCACCATCTCCATCAACATCAACTAGTTTAACCTTTTTACAAGAAGAATTAGGTATTGAATGACTAATAAAATCACCTCCAAAACCGTCATTATTCTCAAACCAAGTAATTGTTCCGCCAACATTATTAGAATAAATAAAGTCAATATCTCCATCTCCGTCTATGTCCGAAGAATCAATTCCCCCTGAATTTACTGAATCAGAAATTAAATGTTCAGTAGTGAAAGTGCCAAGACCATCAGAGTTTTCTAACCACACTAATTTAATTGTTGAACCAGTGGAATATACGGTTACAATATCAATATCACTGTCTAAATCAACATCTATCATGATAGTTTCTATTGCCCATACATTTAAAATATTTATTGCATTACTAAAGCTAGCAAGTCCATCAATATTTTCATACCAGTTGAATGCACTCCCGTTTGAACCATCAAAATTTGAAACTAAAATATCATTATCTCCATCTCCATCTACATCAGCGACATTAATATATTCAGGTTCTACAAGATTATCAATAAGTATAAAATTACTAAATACGCCCTCTCCATTTAAATTCTCAAACCATAATAATTTATCTATACCTCCAAAAGCACCAATAATATCTAAATCGCCATCACCATCTAAGTCACTATATTTAACTGAATTAACATGAGAAGGAACTAATTCTGAAATCAAGATAGGAGGTTCATAAGTTCCTAATTCCTGTTTACCTTTAAATAAATAAATACCATGACCAGCAGAAAATAGCAAGTCTTTTATTCCGTCATTATTAACGTCATTAAAATCTAAAGTTCCGTTTCTTAGTGAAGTGTAAGGAATACCATCGAAATTAAACTCTCCCAAATTTCCATTCCCATCAATATTTTCATACCAACCGTGCATACCGTTTGAATCACCTTTTAAAAATATATCTACATCATTATCACCATCATAATCTCCAAACTCAAGTATTATAGTATTAGAAATAGGCTTTGTAGTGAACTCACTTAAATTTCCATTCCCATCATTTTTTACTATTATCAAAGTATTATCTCCTGCTGAAGTTCCAACAAAATCCATGTCATTATCTGAATCAATGTCAATTTGTTTTAAATTAGATAAATAAGACAATGACGTTTGATAAAGAAATTGCTGATCCATAAACGTTCCATCGATATTTTCATACCATGAAATACTACCCAAATCTCCAAGCACAATAATATCCAAATCTCCATCTAATTCTCTATCAACAATATTCAAATCTGAGTTACTTCCTTCATAATCTATAATTGTTGTTTCACCAAATGTCCCCTGTCCATCAATATTTTTAGACCATCTTATCGATAATCCATGATTTGAAACAACATCCAAATCGCCATCGTTATCAAAATCTCCAACTTGAAAATATTTAACACTACTACTAGCACTATGAATTACTGAACCGTTATTATTAAAATCTCCAAACCCATTAATATTTTCATACCACTCAATATTGCAACAGTCATCTATTATCACATCCAAATCTCCATCATTATCCATATCTGCTGTAATTATACGACCAGATTGAGTAATATTATCATCTGAGATTAAATGACCTATATTAAAAGAAGCCATTCCATCATTCTCTAACCAAAAAAGGGAAGCACTATAATCATCTTGTAAAATAATATCAATATCCCCATCATTGTCCATATCAACAACTTTAATAGCATTGGAATATATAAATTCCATATTCTCTATTGGTATATTAGTATAACTATAATGATTAGACATTTCTAATTTTAATCCCAGTACTAACTTGAATGTATCTCTATCAAAAAAAACAATGTCCAAATTACCATCAGAATTAAAATCGGCTGATTCAACGACCCACAAACGGTAAGATTCCATAGAAATTATGTTTTCATTAAATCCAACTTGAGCCTGTATAGATAGGGATAAACATACAGTAATACATAGAATATAAAATTGCTTCATAATCAATTAAATTTTAAAGGCTATCAATCAAAAGAATACATCTGCAATATAGAGAAAAGTTACAAAAAGTAGCTTATTCCTTTTCCTGTAAAAATCATTTATAGAAGTATTTGGATTAGCTTTTTTCCATTCAGCTAATTCATCTGACGTATTATCAACTTTTAAGGTGGTTTTAGGTGGTTTTATGGAAGATTCGACATATCTGTCGTTGTTTACGTTTAATGCCGTTAGCAATGCCCTATATTTTGTTTTATCTATTTAACTTATCATCCCAATAATGCATTACTAAGATTGTAGATAGTAATTCAAGATTATCATTATACTCAATAATAAGTTCACCACTTTCTATTTTTTGTACAACATAGTTTAAATTAAGACTAACATCATTAAAAGTTCTAAAAGTTAAACCACTTTCATTAGAAACCATTTGCACATCTTTTCGTAATGACGCTCCCATAAGATAAACACCAATTTGTGCGTCATACATTTTAGGCAGTAGCTCTGTATTTATATCTCTTGTCACAGGTAATATATTTACCCTTGCCGAACAGTTACACCTATTTAATTCCTTATCTAAATTAGTTGTCCTTATAAGGTCTATTTTTACATAGTTTTTAAAAAATTCCTTGGTGTATTCAGTCATATTCTCCATCCCTAAACCAGAGTAAAAATCACTTTTAATCTCCGAAGTAAACTCATTAAAAAGGGCAGTTTTAAAAGCCTCTAATTCCAACTCTCCATCACATTTAGTTGTTTCTAAATTTTTACAAGAAAAAACCATTAAAAGAGTACCAAACAAAAATACCTTTACTCGCATTATTAATATCAGTTTATGCCAGTCCCAAGCGAAAAGTTAGACAATAAAAAAAGCGTGGAACTGAAGCCTACCGTTCAAGAGGTACTGGTATACCTGTCCACAAATAAACTTAGCCCACGCCGTAACGTGAGCGGAAGTCTATTTACCTCGTGGACTAAAAAATTACCAGTTTTCTTGAACAAGAATAAATAGCTTACGCTAATAATTTTTTTACAATAGTAAAAGTAATACTTTCTTTAACAACTTATAGGTATTCTAATTTTCTCACTTCCTTAGATAAAATATCAGTATTAAAATTCACATACCTTTCTGTTGTTCTAACATCTCTATGCCCCATTAAATTCATAATGGAAAACGGTTGTACATTGCTATGCGCTAGATTAGAACCAAATGTATGTCTTCCCACGTGAAAAGTTATTATTTTATCTATTTTCGCTCTAACTCCAATAATTTTTAAATCTCTGTTTACAGATACATTACATCGCTCTGGAAATATCCTACCTTTTTTCTTTTTGTAATTATACTTCTTTAATATTCCTAAAGCTTCCTTAATTAATGGAACCACCACTTTATTTCCTGTTTTAATAGATTCTTTAACAATCATTTCATCTACGATATGTTCACAATCTAAAGTGACAACATCAGAATACCTTAAGCCAGTATAACAACTAAACAAGAATAAGTCCCTTGTTAGATTAAGACCATTAGCCAAACTGCCTATTTCCAGATTAGCATCTTTTATCTTTTTTACTTCCAACTTATTTAAAAAGACATCCCTTTTGTTCTCTTCAAATCTTTCAATAGCCAGTTTACAATAATTATCTCTTATTAAATTCTGCTTCTTGAAGTCCTCCAAAACAGTAATCAAATTTTTTCTACGCATAGCCAAACCACTATTTCCAATTCCCTTTTTCTTTAAATGCGTAAAAAAGTCTTCCATTAGTTTAGTATCCAAATCCTTAATTAGGATATTTGGTTTAAAATCCATTAGTTGCTTTTTCAGTAGCGAATAATGGTTTTTAGTTCCATTCTTAATCTTTTTAAACTTCCTAGAAGTAAACTTATCAAAGTGGTAATAGAAGTCATCTTTTTGCCCCTTTCCATTATAGAACTCTTTAATTTGTTCCTTGGTAACGATGATTCCTTGCAAATCGCAATCGTCTATAAAATCCCTTATCTCTTGCTCCCTCTTTTCAAGCTTCTTAGTCAAAACATTTCTACCTCTTGGATAGTTTTTACTACTGTCCCAAAATTTAGGCTCTAAAGAAACACCTGTTGGCAGCTTTAACACTTTAGAATTAAAAATAATTTGGAAATACAAGGGGCATTCTCCATTGGCTTTCATTTTGTCATTTCTTAATACAGTCTTTACAGTTCTAACGGTTTTCATTTTAATACATTTAGATTAATAATTTACAATGCTGTTCCAAAGCTTTTGTTTCTTATATAATAGCTCGGAAACGAAATTTCTTCATGTATTAAATTCTATTAATTTTTACAAAAATCAAAGAAATCCCTTTGGTGGCAAGGGTTTCAAGAAATTCGAAAAGTTATTAACACCCAGTAAGAGGGTGTATTTTCAGTGGGTTGATGTGTAAGAAAATACAGTAAAAAAATAGTGGTTTTTTACAAAGGGGAAATTATAGGGGAAATACAATTGGGTAATCTTGGGTAATTTTGTCCAATCAATAAAAGAAAAAACCCCACAAATAGTGAGGTTTTTTGGTCTTCTTTCGTCAAAATTGTTCAAAAGTAGTGACCTCGGCAGGATTCAAACCTGCAACCTCTTGAGCCGTAATCAAGTGCGCTATTCAGTTGCGCCACGAGGCCTTTTTTGTGGGTGCAAATATAAGGCATTCTTTTTATTGTCCAAAAGAAAAAGTTTGCGATTTTTTTTCGGACGCGTGTTTCATTTTTGTATCTTTCAGTAACCTAAAAATATTATTTTTTATGAAAAAAAATATGGGAACAGCCGATAAAAGCCTTAGAGTGCTTATTGCTATAGGTATTGTTTTGTTATACTACTTTGAAGTTATTCAGGGAACGCTGGCTTATGTTTTGCTGGTGCTAGCCTTAGCTTTTGTGTTGACAAGCTTTATCAGCTTTTGTCCACTTTACAAGCCTTTGGGTATAAACACGCGCAAGAAAACAAACTAAACGATTTCTGCGCTTAACCCTGCGTCTAGAAGTAGAGTACAACGCGGTTCCAAGTCGTTGTAGGTTCCGGTTTTTACGGTGCACTTGCCTTTATGATGTACAATAATCGAGCATTGCTCGGCTTGTAATGGGGTATGGTCACAGGCGTAAATCAAGGTTTCTATTACATGATCAAAAGTGTTTACATCATCATTAAACAAAACCAATTCGTTTAGGTTTGCATTCTTTTCATCCAATAGCGTTTCTTCGATGGTTTTTTCTTTGAGTGCCATGATTAAATTTTTATCTAATTTAAAAATTTTAAGGAAACCCACTTATTTTTTTCACGTGTTCCGGTTAATTTTAACAATTTTTTTTCGCAAACTTCAACAATACTCTCGATGTCATTCTGATAAAAACCACTTAGCACCAATACACCATTTTTATTCAAACAGGTTATATATTTCGGTAAATCCCGGATTAATATATTTCTGTTGATGTTTGCCAAAATAATATCATAGGTCTCAGTACCTAAAAGGGTTGCGTCTCCTTCTAAAACCGTTATTTTTTGGCAGTTGTTTTTTTCTGCATTTTCCATACTGTTTTCATAACACCAATTGTCAATATCTATAGCTGTTACCTTTTTGGCACCGAGTTTTTCGGCTAAAATAGCTAGCACACCGGTGCCACAGCCCATATCCAGTACGCTTTTGTTTTCAAAATTAAGTTGCAGCATGTGTGCTATCATCATGTAAGTGGTTTCATGATGTCCGGTACCAAAACTCATTTTGGGTTCTATTATTATATCGTAAAGCGTGTTTGTTTCTTTGTGGAAAGGCGCCCGAATCGTGCAGATGTTATCTACTACAATTGGAGAAAAGGATTGTTCCCACTTGGCATTCCAGTTTTCTTGTTTGATTTCTTTAATGGTATATGAAATTTTAAACTCGTTTGATTGAAGTATAAATATATCCTTTAACAGTGTGTCGTTCCATTCTTTCTTTTGAATGTAGGCCAATACACCTTTTTCGGTTTCCACAAAACTTTCAAAACCAACATTGCCCAGTTCGGCCATTAAAATTTCAACAGCCGGTTGAAGCGGTTTCACTTTAAAATTGAATTCTAAATAATTCACTGTACCTTATTTTTAACAAAATTAAAGTAAATCCTCATTTTATCTAAAAGAAGTTGGGTCAAAGAAACGTTGCAAACTAAAAGTTTTTTATACTCGACTGTTTCAACAAGCGAATAGTTTACTCTAAAAACTGAAAAAAGCTGGATTACAACGCATTAACAATGGCATAAAAATCTGATGCATTGAGTGAAGCTCCACCAATTAATCCGCCATCAACGTCGGGCTGAGAAAAAATTTCACCGGCATTACCGGGCTTAACACTGCCGCCGTATAGGATGCTTACCGTACCGGCAACAGCCGCGCCATAACGAGTTGCTAAAGTAGCTCGCACAAATGCATGCATTTCCTGAGCTTGCTCTGGTGTTGCAGTTTCTCCTGTGCCTATTGCCCATACAGGTTCATAAGCCAAGATAATATACTTAAAAGCAGATGCATCTAAGTGAAACAAGGCATTTTGAATTTGTGATGCCACTACAGCTTGATGATTTCCCGATTTTCTGTCGGCTAATTCTTCTCCAAAACAGAAAATAACTTGCATATTGTTTTGTAACGCCATGTCCACTTTTTTTGCCAAAACTTCATCCGTTTCATTGAAGTAGGCGCGTCTTTCGCTATGCCCTAAAATTACAGTGTTTACCCCAATACTCTTTAGCATGTCCGCATTTATCTCGCCTGTAAAGGCACCGTTTTCAGCCTGATGCATATTTTGAGCAATAACTTCAATATAGGATTGTCTTAAGGCTTCAAAGGCGTGCCATAAATTGGTAAATGCCGGTGCAATCATAACCTCAGCGTTTGAGGTTCTAATTTGTTTTTTCAATTCAGATATTAAGGTTTCGGTTTGCGCCAAATCGTTGTTCATTTTCCAATTTCCTGCAACTATTTTTCTTCTCATTGTAAATTTTGTTTTAAGGTAGCGTTTACTTTAACGGCTTTAAAGAGTTTAATATTCTGGTTCGGGTCTACTATCAGGTATCTGGGAATCCAATCCAGGTTTAAAAATTTACCGAAAGCTCCTTTCCAGCCGGATTTCATATAGTAATGTTCGCCGGAGATATTATATTTTTCTATTCCTCTTTTCCATTTCTCGGTACTTCTATCTAAAGATAAAAATAAAAACACTATTTCTGGATGCTCCTTTTGCAAGGTTTTTAATTCCGGCAGACTTACGATACAGTCTTTACACCACGATGCCCAAACGTCAATAAGAATTGTTTTTCCTTTATGTGCATTGAGTATATTACCAAAGGTTACTTTTTCATCTTGCAGCGAAATAAAGGTGTCGTTCAGGGCTTCCTGAGAAAATTGTGTTGGAACTTCCTGACCTTTACAGCTTAAAAATAAAAAAAATAAAGAGAGAAGTTTAATGTGCTTCATGTGTTTGCAGTTAGTTTAATTTCACTTTGGGATCCAGCCACGTATAAAGTATGTCGACAAAAATATTAATCATTACAAATAGGGTGGCAATGACCAATACCGAACCCATAATTACCGGTAAATCCAGCGTGTTTAAAGCATTCACAATTTCTTTTCCCAAACCGTTCCATCCAAACACATATTCCACAAAAACGGCACCGGCAAGCATGGAAGCAAACCACCCTGAAATGGCTGTTACCACAGGATTTAGAGCATTTTTAATCGCGTGATTTTTAATTACTTTATACTCGCTTAAGCCTTTAGCTCTGGCGGTTCTTATATAGTCTTGTGTAAACACTTCAAGTAGCGAATTTCGCATTAACTGAATAATTACTGCCAGCGGTCGGATACCTAGTACTAAAGCCGGTAGCAGTAAATTTTTCCAGCGTATGGTATAAGCTTCTCCAAAATTGTCCAGTTCATAAAGGCTTCCGGTCATGTTAAGATTTGTGTATTTATGCAATACAAAACCAAAAATCCAGGCAAAAAGGATGGCACTGAAAAATGAAGGAACACTCATTCCTACAGTGCTACCTATTTGTATGCTTTTATCTATCCAGGTATCTTTTTTTAATGCTGAAATCACACCAAAAATCAAACCTAACAGAATGGCTATAAAAATAGACGTGACGGCCAGAACAAAAGTATTGGGCAAGGTTTCTTTCAGCACTTCACTTACCGGTTTTCCTTGTTTAGTAAACGATTCTCTAAGGTACGGAAACTTTAATGCAAGTGAGGTATTTCTGAAAGACAAAAGTTTTTTTCCTGTGTATTTATTTTCGTCAAAAAAAGTATAATCGGCTGTATTTTTTGAATGAAAAGAGAGCAGTGAAAGGTCGTTAAGGTAATACAGAAACTGGGTTTGCACAGGCTTATCAAATCCGTATTTGCGTTTTACCATAGCCAGTTGTTCACTGTCTTCATTTTGTCCCAGCATCATTTGTGCAGGATCTCCGGGCAACACATTGAACAACAAGAAAATAACCACTACCACACCAAAAAGTGTAATAAATGCATAAAGCAGTTTATTTAGTAAATACGGTATAATATTTATGTTGTTTAGATAGCTAAAATTTTAATTTATCTACATCATTCCAATGGGCTTTTTGCTTGATTGTTCCTTTGTTCAGTATCAAGTATCCCGGATTGGAACGAATGATAGTTTTCAGGGCTTTTTCGTCGCCTAAATAAAATTCAAAGTCCAGATTTTTATTATTTTTCAGGGTTTCTTTTTCGGAATTTCCTGAGGCTGTAATCCCAACTACGGTATATCCGTTTTTAATTGCCAAATCTGAAACGGTTTTTAAGGTTCCCAGACCTTCTTTATCGGCATTGTTAATGTTGTAACTCACAATCATGAGTAGTTTTTCTACTTCCATGTATTGGTCGGTTAAATTGCCGGTATCGGATTCAATAGAAAAATCTTTAATTGGCGGTTCGTAGCCTTCATCGATTACTTTTGAAACCACACCTACATATTCGCCATCTACTTCGGGATAGCTTCCGCTGGTGACAAATTCTTTTATTTCTCCATCTACTTTAAATTTCCATGTAAACTCTTGTATGGGCTTTGGAGCATCTTCGGGGTAAATCATACTTTCAGGAATGTTGGCTCCTATTTTATAGGGTCTGAAATCCTTTATGGGTAAATGCTGTAAACAATACCAGGTAAAGGCCATTGCTATACTATATGCTGACAGCAAGGTGACCCATTGGTTTTTTAGTTTGTTTTTCACCAAAAATACTATGCTGAACAATACCAGCGAAAACAATACGGTAAACCACCAACCTATTACAAACACACCAAACGCTAAAATAAGCAACAACGAAGCCGCGATGTAAAAAACATCCTGTTTCGGTTTGTTTTCAGTGATTGTTCTTTTGAAGGCCGCAAAAAATAAAGGAATAGTAAATACCAGTAAAAATAAATCTTTATAGAAAGACTCAATAGGCTTCAGCTTTAGTGCATCGCCAAAACAACCGCAATCGGTAACGCAGTTTTTGGAAAACTCTTCTCCCAGTTGAGCAGCAATTTCCTGATTGTGCAAGCAGTTTGATGTATACCAGGTAAGCCAGGTAAAAAATAGCATCATGAGTAAAACCAGTGATGTTGTGAGCTTGCTTTTTAGTCCAAATAGTAAGGCTACACCCAAAACTACTTCTACCACGCAAATTATTACGGCAAGTCCTAAAGAATAAGGTATTAAAAACTCTAGATTTAACACGTCGGCGGCAAAATAATCATCCAGTTTATACGAAAATCCTATGGAGTCATTACATTTTATCAATCCGGAAACGATAAACAAACTACCTACAATTAATCGGGCTATGGTGATAAAAATTTTCATGGTAAAAGTTTTTTTAAAATCTATGAGTTACTTTATTCTTTTAAATGAATCAACGCAAATACGGCATAATTCAACATATCCTGGTAGTTTGCAGCGATTCCTTCACTAACCAGTGTTTTTCCTTTATTGTTTTCAATTTGCTTCACGCGCAAGAGTTTTTGCAGTATTAAATCCGTAAGTGAACTTACGCGCATGTCTCGCCAGGCTTCACCGTAGTCGTGGTTTTTGTTTTCCATAAGCTGTTTGGTATCTGCAACATTTTTATCGTACAAGGCAAGTGCTTCTTCCAGGGAAATGTCAGGTTGTTCAACCACGCCTTTTTCCAACTGAATCAATGCCATAATA
This sequence comes from Flavobacteriaceae bacterium, assembly GCA_035654775.1. Lineage (GTDB taxonomy): Bacteria > Bacteroidota > Bacteroidia > Flavobacteriales > Flavobacteriaceae > HKST-UBA85. The sequence continues at coordinate 34,430 of DASRWB010000004.1, forward strand.
CAATAATTAACAATTCCTATAAACTCGCTTACTTCATCTTCATCTACTTTTCTTACCGTATTTTTTTGTAAACTGCGAATGCGTTGTGCTTTTATAAAAATTTGATCGGTTAAAGACGGAAGTCTTAAAATGCGCCAGGCACTTCCGTAGTCTTTCATCTTTTTTTCAAATAATGTTCTGCAGGTATGAATCACTGCGTCGTATTGTTTTGAAGTATCTTGCATTAATAAATAGTATTTTGCGTAAATTTCGCATAAAAAGTTTAACCTTCAAAGTTTAAGGTTTAAAGTTTTTAAAAGGACGCTAACAAATGACAATAAACTGCAACGGGCAACTTATAGATTTATCCATTCCGCGCGTAATGGGAATTGTAAATATAACTCCGGATTCATTTTATGACGGCGGTAAACTCAAAAGCGACAAAACCATTCTACTTAAGGTCGAACAACTACTGAAAGACGGCGCAACGTTTATAGATGTTGGCGGCTACAGCTCAAGACCTCAAGCAAAAAATGTTTCTGAAAGTGAAGAATTGCAACGGGTCATTCCGGTAATTCGCCTGTTAAGAGAAAAATTTACGGATAGTCTTATTTCCATAGATACATTCAGAAGTACAGTAGCCCAACAAGCTGTTGTATATGGCGCCTGTATGGTTAATGATATTTCGGCCGGATTGCTGGACCCCAATATGTTAAAAATTGTAGGTGAGTTGCAAATACCCTACATAATGATGCATATGAAAGGCACTCCACAAACTATGCAAAATCATACTGCTTATAAAGACCTTATTCACGAAATGCTGTACTATTTTTCAGAACGTCTTGAGACAGCAAGAAAACACCATATTGTAGATGTGGTGCTGGATCCCGGTTTTGGCTTCGCTAAAACCACAGCACAAAACTTTGCCTTACTCGAGCAGTTAAACTTATTAAAACTTGCAGAAAAACCTATGCTTGTTGGACTTTCAAGAAAATCGATGATTTACAAAACTTTGGAAATTTCACCTCAGGAAGCCCTAAACGGCACCACCGTACTCCATACCCTTGCGCTTGAAAAAGGAGCTTGCATTTTACGCGTACACGATGTAAAAGAAGCCATGGAATGTATTACTTTACATCAAAAAGTAAGGAATTCGGTTTAACTAAAACAATATTTATTAAATTTACCAAAACCCGATATTTTGGATATTTTTAAAGACCTTCTGGATTTTAATGTAATTGATATTATTGACGTAATACTGGTAGCCATACTGCTTTATTATGTCTATAAACTTATCAAAGGCACCGTAGCTATAAACATTTTTATAGGCATTATCATAATTTATCTTACCTGGTTGCTTACCGACTTTTTAAAAATGGAACTGTTAAGCCGGATTTTTGGCGGCTTTATGAAAGTAGGAATTATTGCGCTTATTGTTGTTTTTCAGCCGGAAATCCGAAAGTTTTTATTGATGGTCGGTTCCACTAATTTTGGAAAACGAGGTTCGTTTTTCAAAAAGTTTAATTTTTTAAAAACCGAAAGCATTACGCAAACCAATGTTGAAGCCATTATTAATGCCTGCAACAAAATGGGGACCACCAAAACCGGCGCATTAATTATCATAGAACGCAACAACAATCTGGATTTTTTAACCAATACCGGTGACCGAATGAATATAGAAGTCACTCAGCCTATAATAGAAAGTATTTTTTTTAAAAACAGTCCGCTACACGACGGTGCAATTATTATTGAAAAAAACAAAGTAAAAGCCACCCGAGTTATCCTGCCTGTAAGCAATGACAAAAATTTACCCCATCGCTTTGGACTTCGCCATCGGGCTGCTGTGGGTGTTACCGAAAAAACCGATGCTTTAGCCCTTGTAGTTAGTGAAGAAACCGGTCAGGTATCTTATTTTAAAGACGGTGAATTTATTATTTTTAAAGACACTCAGGAATTGATTGCTTTAATTAGGGAAGATTTAGCCTAAGCCTAGGTGATGTCAACTTACTTCTTCAGACATAAACTGTACTTCATACAGGTTTTTGTAATATCCGTTTTGTTTTTTAAGCAACTGGCTGTGGGTACCTTCTTCTACAATTTCACCGGCATCCATGACTAGAATTTTATCAGCCTTTTTTATGGTGGCCAAGCGGTGAGCTATTACTATTGAGGTTCTTCCTTTGGTAATTTTGTAGGTAGCGTTTTGAATGAGTTGTTCAGAGTGGGAATCGACTGAAGAAGTAGCTTCGTCTAAAACCAAAATACTTGGATTGGTAACATAAGCTCTTAAAAAAGAGATAAGTTGTCTTTGACCGGAAGAAAGCATAACGCCACGTTCCTTTACATTATAATGATATCCGTTTGGCAAACTCATGATAAAATCGTGAATGCCTATTTCCTTGGCGGCAGCGATAACCTGAGCCTCTGTTATTGAAGAATTGTTAAGCGTGATGTTATTAAGAATGGTATCTGCAAACAAAAATACATCTTGCAGTACTACGGCTATTTGTTTCCTTAACGAGGGTAAATCTATCTCCTTAATATTAATATGATCTATTAAAATTTCACCGGACTGGATGTCGTAAAACCGGTTCAGTAAATTGATAATCGTAGATTTTCCGGCACCGGTAGCACCCACTATGGCAATTGTTTCTCCGGGATTAACTTTCAGGGAAATCCCTTTCAGTACTTCTTCGTTTTCCACGTAACTAAACCGCACGTTTTTAAATTCAATATCACCCTTCAGCTTGGCTACCTTCAAGGTTCCGTTGTTATCTATATGCGATGTAGTATCGAGTACTTTAAAAACACGTTCTGCAGCAACCATACCCATTTGGAGTGTATTAAACTTATCTGCTATTTGACGTAACGGTCTAAACAGCATGGGAATCATCATAATAAATGCGGTAAGGTCGCCCAGTGTAGACACCTCGCGAAGCACCAAATCCAAACCGCCATACCAGGCAACCAAGCCTATGGTTATAGACGAAGAAAGCTCGGCTATAGGAAAGAAAATGGAATTGTACCAAACGGTTTTCAACCATGCTTTTTGGTGACGTTCGTTTATGGTTTTAAACTTTTTGTATTCGGTTTCTTCCCGGGTAAAAAGTTGCAGAATTTTCATTCCGGTTAGCCGTTCCTGAACAAACGAATTCAAGTTAGACACTTCTGTTCTTACTTCTTCAAAAGCTCTTTTCATATACTTTTGAAACAAACGGGTAGCGTACAATATTACCGGCAGCATTAAAAAAACAATAAGGCTTAATTTCCAGTTCATAAAAACCATTACGGCAGAAACCACCAGCATGGTAAGTACATCTCTAAAAATCATAAAAAGACCTTCGCCAAATATATCGGCTATACGTTCCATATCAGTCACCGATCGTGTAATTAATACGCCTACTGAAGATTTGTCAAAATACTTCATTCGGAAACTAAGAATGTAATTGAAGAGTTTTACGCGAATGTCTTTCACTACTGATTGTCCTAACCAGTTGGCATAAAATATAAACAAGAGCTGAAAAATAACTTCCAGAAGCAAGATAACACCCATCAAAACGATATAGGGTAAAAATCCTTCGGTTAATTTTTTTGCAATATTATTATCTATGGCTTGCTGCAGGATATAGGGTCTTACCGCACCAAAAATCGCCAATAACACTACTGCTACCAGTAAACCCACAAAAGCCCATTGGTAGGGTTTTATGTAAGCCAACAGGCGTTTGAATAAATGTGTATTTAGTATTGCGTCTTTGCTCATTGTTGTTTTATGCTATCCGGATAGGTTATTTGGGTTAGGTATAGTCCATGCGCCGGAACGGAATACCCGGCTTCTGCTCTATTTTTAGATTTTATTATGGTATGCATATTTTCAACCTGCAGTTTTCCTGTTCCAATTTCAATCAGAGTTCCTACAATGGCGCGTACCATATTTCGCAAAAACCTGTCGGCGGTAATTTCAAAATGTAGTTCATCATCTACTTGTTTCCATATAGCATGTTTAATCTTACAGTTATAGGTTTTTACATCTGTATTCGATTTTGAAAAACACTGAAAATCAACATACTGTAACAGTATTTTGGCAGCTTCATTCATGGCATCTACATCCAAGCTTTGTGTAAAACGGTAAGCAAAATCTATGGTAAACGGATTTTTGGTCGTCGAAATTCTATACAAATAACTTCTGCTTAACGCATCAAAACGCGCATGGGCTTCTTCGGTAACTTTAAACAAAGCTATCACGGAGATAGCTGCGGGCAAAAAGGCATTGAGCTTAAATATCAAATCTTGTTCCTTTAGTGTACTTGCCGTATCAAAATGGGCGAACATTTGTAAAGCATGAACTCCGGCATCGGTTCTGCCGGCTCCCACAACTGCCACAGATTCTTGCAGCAAGGTTGTGAGTGCGTGTTCCAAAATTTCTTGTACCGTAACTGCATTGGGTTGATTTTGCCAACCGTGATATGCCTTTCCGTTATAGCTTACTTCAATAAAATACCTCAAGCTGTTTTTTTTGATACTTTTGTTCTCGTACAAATATAAATAGTTTTAACAGGAAACGGTGTTTCCTTAACATTTTATCATGCGAAGAATTTTATTGCTTTCAGACACACACGGCTATCTTGATGATGCTATTTTAAATCATGTTAAAAAAGCGGACGAAGTATGGCATGCCGGAGATATTGGCGATATAAAAGTTACTGATACGCTAAAAGCCTTAAAACCCTTACGGGCCGTGTACGGCAATATAGATGATGCAAAAGTACGCGCCGAATTCCCTAAAAACAACCGATTTATGTGCGAAGGTGTTGAGGTTTGGATTACACATATAGGCGGTTATCCCGGACGTTATGACCGGCAGGTAAAAACCGAACTTACCGCAAACCCGCCTAAATTGTTTATTTGTGGACACTCCCATATTTTGAAAGTGATGCATGACAAGACGCTGGATTTACTACACATGAATCCGGGTGCCGTGGGGAAATACGGGTTTCAAAATGTAAGAACCATGCTTCGATTTACCATAGATGGAAATAAGATTGATAATTTAGAGGTTGTTGAGTTTACTTAGATAGTAATATTTATTTCAGAAAAAAATGTTGCTAAATCTGTATCAAAATAATCACATATACTTTTTAAAGTGGCCACTGTGATATTAGTTTTTCCTTGTTCAATTCGAGCCAAATGAATTCCTGTGTCAAAATAGAAAATTTCCAAAGTTACCCCTTTTTGCATTCTCAACTGCTTTACTTTTTCTGCTATTGCTTTGTTTAATATTGGATTTGTTGATTGTGCCATTTGAAAACACAATCTCATCATAAGTTAACTAAAAATTAATGACTTATTTGTCATTTTAAAATTTATTCTATATCTTCAACTGAAATTTTTAAAAAATACCTTTCAATGTGAAGTTGTCTTGCAAAACAGACTTTTTGTTACTACTAAAAGAACAAAACAATTAGTGAGAAAAAATGATGAAAATAAATATTGATTATTAATTTAAAAAGCTATTAACCTAAAGCGATTCTAAATATTTCTAACTTAAAAACAACTAAATTATGAAAAAAAGACTTTTTATTTTACTATGCTCATTTGTAAGTTTTGCTTTTACAAATGCAAATGTCGAACCTATTTCTGTTAAAGAAAGTACAGAAATTATTTTACCTTTAGAGGTAAAAACGTTTCCTATTGAAAGTGGGACTATTACCGTAGTTATGTCTGAATATAATGTTTGTGAAGAAGGAGTTGTAAAATTAAGTGTCGACATAGATTGTGATAATGACGGTATTGTGGATTATTCATATAGTGGGAAGGTATGCCGCGAACATGCTTCTGCTATGATACAACAATTTGTGGATGCTTGTTAAACATTTTTAAACCTTTAGAATCGCTTTTATTTTCTTAAATTCAATCCCTAAACAAAAAGATTTTATGAAAAAAACAGCTTTAATAATTGCTTTTGTATTATCTGCAAATATGTATTCACTAGCCCAAAAAGGCTCTGTTATATACGGGCACAAACAAAGTATGGGCATGGGCGCACCCATTGGTATTGACTACAATGCAGTTTTAATTTTTGACTCACAAAAATCAAAATATACCTTTGCTAAAGATTCATTGGAAGGCAAACCTATCAGAGAATCTGTTATGATAAACAAAGATGATGACAACATTTTTTTCGTACCAAAAAGTACTTCCGAATTAGGTTTTGAGTACTATTTAGACAGGAGTAAAGGATTATTATTATCTCGAGATATTGGATTTACATATGTGAAAGAAGACTTGCCAAAAATTGAATGGAATATAACAAATGAGAAAAAAACTATAGGAAATTTTGATTGCACTAAGGCTACCGGATGTTTCAGAGGCAGAGAATATACAGCATGGTTTGCAACTTCCATTCCACTGCCCTACGGCCCATGGAAACTACAAGGGCTTCCCGGTTTAATACTAGAGGCATACGACACAAATAAAGAAGTTTATTTTTATTTCAAATCCTTGGAATACCCCTCAAAAAACAAAATGAAAATAACCTGTCCAAACCCTAAAACTGAAGGTAAAGACTGGATAGGATTATCTGGATATAAGAACTTTTTAATAAACAGTTATAAAACTGCCATTGAAAATGGCAGGATGTTCGTTGAGCAAAATGATAGTGCAATGGAGTCTGATGACAGCAATACTTTTATGGGAAATTCTTATATTGAAGTGTTTCAAGAGAATTAAATGGCTAAACACCTTACTTTTATACCTTTCTATTTTCTTTTTTCCTTTTTAGGGATTTCACAAGAAATAAAAATTTCCGGCACTTTAAATTCTCCAACCAACCAGCCTATTTCAAACGCTACAATAATAGTTTATCAAGATAACACTATAATTAATTATACCTATTCTAACGAAAACGGATATTACCAAACCGTATTTCCTTTAAAAAAAGGAATAGATAAAAACTTAAAACTTACCGTCAATAGTCTAGGCTACCAAAAACAAGAAAAACTAATTTTGATAGACGGAAACGCTGACTTTACAGTTGACTTTATTTTAGAAGAAAAAGCAGAGCAACTTAGTGAAGTAGTTTTGGAAGCTTGGGAAAAAATTAAAGTGAACCGAGATACAATCACTTATAAAGTTTCTGCTTTCAAAGATGGCTCGGAGCGTGTGGTAGAAGATTTACTAAAAAATATTCCCGGAATTGAAGTATTGACAGACGGGAATATTAAAGTAAACGGTAAAGCCATAGATAAATTACTGATTGAAGGTGATGATCTATTTAATGATAAATACAAATTGTTGACCAAAAACTTAGATGCCAACAATATCCATGAGATTGAAGTATTAAACAATTTTGAGGATAATCCTGTTTTAAAAAACTTTCAAGAATCAGAAAAAGTGGCATTGAACCTAAAACTAAAAGAAGATAAAAAAAACGTATGGTTTGGCAATATAGATTTGGGTTATGGTACAGATAATCGTTACAATTCCACAACTAATATTGGACTTTTAAAAAAGAAAATAAAGCTTTTCAACCTAACTAATACAAATAGTATTGGCAGAATGGCCATTTCACAGGTTAAAAATACAGGAACGTTAAATTTTAGTAGTTTTGACACCAATAAAAAAATTGAAAAACCCAATAATGAACCTGTAGGTATCGATAATTTATCATCTACAAACTTTTCCAACAACGAGGATATTTTCAATAACTCGTTTTTAAATTCTTTGAGTTTTGTTACCAGTCTGTCAAAACAGACCAAGTTAAGAAACCTCACTTATTTTACTTACGATGAGATAGAAAAACAAAACAATAATCTAACACAATATTTTATTGAGCCTGAGTCCATTTCGTTTAATGAACAGAACAGAATTGACATTAAGGATTTGTCTTTTGCCACAGAATTAGAATTAAAACACTATTCTAAAAATGACACTTACTTAACTTATGATTTTACTTTTGAGAACAACCCAACCAAAGCAAGAGGAAACTTAATTTTTAACGGTGATAATATTTCTCAAGTTCAAAATGACAAGCAGTATAATTTCTTTAACCATTTAAATATCACAAAAAAAGTAACAGACAATACGCTTTTTTCGGCTTATGGGTATTTAGGTATAAACCATACAGAGCAGGATTTTATTATTCAGCCTAATATTTTTAACGATGTTTTTAACAACGATGAAAATTTAACTATAAACCAAAATAGTAACACACCTTTAAATTACTATGGTCTAATTTCTGAAATAATTTCAAAAGGAACGAAATCTGAATATGGATTGGAATTTTTGGCGACTGTAGATAAAGACAAGATTGAGGCTAATTTTAGGTTTGACAATCAAACACCAGTTGACACCTTATCGAATAACACAGATTATAAAAATTCCAAACTTTCAATTACTGGCAAATACAATTATAATATTTCAAGGTTGTTTAAAATAAGTAGCTCATTAAGCATTTCTCAAAACTTTCTAAGTGTAAATGAAGCTAAAAAAAAATTCTTTTTTATCAATCCAAAAATTAGATTTCATACTAAAAAAACAAAGATTGGCAATTTCGGGGTAAGTTACAGTTATCAAAATAATTTACCCCAAGCTCGATATTTAACAGAAGATTTTCTCCTGACCAATTACAGAACGTTTAACAGAGGAACGAGAGACATTCAACAAATTAACAACCATAGTTTTGGTTTATTTTATACCTTCAACAACTACAAAAAGCAATTTTTAATCAATTCTTTTCTGTTGTATAGTGTTGCAAACAAAAGCTATGGGTTAAACAGTCAAGTAACAGAACAAACTAATTTTAACCAAAACCAAATTATTGACGGTGGAAAATTGACCAATTATAATCTGAGTATTACAAGGTACTTAAAAGCATTTTCCAGTACTTTAAAAGTCAGTACTCAACAATCTTGGTCGAATAACCCAATTATCATTAACAACATCATAAGCGAAGTTGTTAATTACAATGCCAATTACAGAATACAAGGCACGACCTATTTTAAACTTCCTGTAAACTTTAAGTTTGGATTTCAATACAACTATTCTAAAGGAAAATTTGACAATCAAATCTCAACAAATGACTATTTAGAGGGAAATTTTGATACGACATTAAAACTATCTAACCAATGGTTATTTAAACTTGAAAACAATTATTATGCTATGAACACTAATGACTATTGGTTTACAAATTTTAACCTGAATTATAACCCCGAAAAAAGCCCATTTTCTTACAGATTTTTTGTTAATAACCTATCAAATATTACTGAATTTAAAGACATTTTTATATCTGAATTTCAACGAAATGAAACAAACTATAGCATACTCCCAAGATACTTACTTTTGAACATAAAATATAGGTTTTAAGTCATTAAAAATTCACTTTGCTTTTTTAGAGATTATTGTAAAAACAAATAAAAAAACCCCGGCAAAAGCCAGGGTTTTTCACGCACTAATACTACTAAGATGTTAGGTTTATCGCAATCTGTCTACAGATTTTACAAGATCTTCATCCTTTTTAATGGCCTTGTTGGCTAACACCAACAATACGATAGAAATAATAGGAAGAAACATCCCAATACCCTTCTCAGAAACAACAATTTCTCCGGATAAATTTAGAGATTGATATACGAAAAATCCTAGTAAAAAAAGGTTCAGTATTATGTTAAGTCTACCTAACACAAACTGTAGTTTTCTGTTTTTATATTTTAAAATAGCAACTATGGCCAACACTCCGGACAGCACAAACCCGGCAAACACAAGATAAACATCTTTAGCAAATATTTCCACTTCATTATTGGTCCATAAACTAAACACAAAAATAAGTCCTAAAGACACCAAGGCGGCCAATAGCAAATAAATACTTTGTATACGCTGTAACATACTTTATAACTAATTCGGTTGCAAAAATAAGTTTTCTTAACTAATTTTTTATGCTATTTATTAAAAATAAATTTGTATTATTGCAAGAACAAACCGTAACTCTCACAGATTTAGGTTTGTATTTTCTTCAGAATTTTTTCAAAACATTTTCTTCGGAATAATTCTAAATAGTATAAATTTTTATCAACGTCATTCAATTACATCAATGTTTGAAATTTCACAATTAAAAGAAATGAAACTTCCTGAGTTACAGGAAATCGGCAAGCAATTAAATATTTCCAAATATCGCTCGCTTAAAAAACTAGACTTGGTCTACCAAATTCTTGATAAACAAGCCGCAAATCCCAAGGCAGTTAAAGAAGTAAACAAACAGGAAGAAAAGCCTGAAACGCCAAAAAAAGAGGCTTCTCCACAAGAAAAAAAGACCTCTGAAAACCCTAAAAGCAAGGAGTCAAACTCTGCAAATGCACCTTCTAAATCCTCCGGAAATAAAAACGAAACCCCGAAACATCAAAAAAAGGAGCATCAACAAAAAAGCAACCAAAACAAAAATCAGAATCAGAATCAGAATCAGAATCAGAATCAGAACCAAAATCAAAACAAGAATAACGGAAATAACGGAAATAAGGACAACCGAAACCGTTACAGAGAACCCGATTTTGAGTTTGATGCCATTATAGAAAGTGAAGGCGTACTGGACATTATGCAAGATGGCTATGGCTTCCTTCGTTCGTCTGATTACAACTATTTGTCCTCACCGGATGATATTTACGTGTCACAATCCCAAATTCGATTATTCGGCCTTAAAAAAGGAGATACCGTGCTGGGAAATGTGCGTCCGCCCAAAGAAGGCGAAAAATATTTCCCCTTAATAAAAGTAACCAAAATAAATGGGTTAGATCCACAAGTAGTAAGAGATCGTGTAGCTTTTGAGCACTTAACTCCCTTGTTTCCAAAAGAAAAATTCAACATAGCCGAAAGACAAAGTACCATTTCCACCCGAATTATGGACTTGTTTTCTCCTATAGGTAAAGGGCAACGCGGTATGATTGTTTCGCAACCTAAAACAGGAAAAACCATGCTATTGAAAGATGTGGCCAATGCAATTGCAGCAAACCATCCGGAAGTGTATCAAATGATACTGCTTATTGATGAGCGCCCGGAAGAAGTGACTGATATGCAGCGCAATGTAAGAGGCGAAGTTATTGCTTCCACCTTTGACAAAGAAGCGCATGAACACGTTAAAATTGCTGACATTGTACTGGAAAAAGCAAAGCGTTTGGTAGAATGCGGGCATGATGTGGTCATTTTGCTTGACAGTATCACCAGACTAGCCAGAGCATACAATACCGTACAACCCGCCTCGGGTAAAATACTCAGCGGTGGTGTTGACGCCAATGCATTACACAAGCCCAAGCGATTCTTTGGAGCGGCCAGAAATATAGAAAACGGCGGCTCTTTGACCATTATCGCTACTGCCTTAACCGAAACCGGCTCAAAAATGGATGAAGTAATTTTTGAAGAGTTTAAAGGCACCGGAAACATGGAACTTCAGCTGGACAGACGTATAGCAAACCGAAGAATTTTCCCTGCCATTGATTTAATTTCCTCCAGTACACGAAGAGACGATTTATTGTTGGATGAAAATACCATTCAGCGTATGTGGATTATGCGTAAATACCTGGCAGATATGAATCCTTTAGAAGCTATGGAGTTTATCAATGAACGTGTAAAACAAACCCGAAACAACGAAGAGTTTTTAATTTCCATGAACGGATAACTCATTCTTTGAATACATATAATAAAGCCTTGAATTTTCAAGGCTTTTTTGTTTTCATTACATAAAAAAAAGACCCACCAAAAAGTGAGTCTTTCTAAGTTTATATTTCTACTTTACTTAAAGTGAAGCCACATGACTGGCCAAACCCGATTTTAAGTTGGCCGCTTTGTTAGCATGTATGATGTTTTTCTTTGCTAATTTATCAATCATAGACACTACAGAAGGATACAATTCTTCTGCTTCTTTCTTGTCACTTAAATCACGTAATTTCTTGATAGCACTACGTGTAGTTTTATGTTGATACCTATTTCTTAAGCGCTTAGCTTCGTTGCTTCTAATTCTTTTTAACGCTGACTTATGATTTGCCATTTACCTTATTATATATTAAAAAAGTAGCCCGTAGGGGAATCGAACCCCTCTTACCAGGATGAAAACCTGGCGTCCTAGCCGATAGACGAACGGGCCATTTGGTTATTGAGAGCGCAAATATAAAGTAATAAAATTATACTTGCAATACTTTTCAAAAAACGTGCAATGATTTTCATTGCGGTTGCAAAAATACAACTATTTTTAAATGTTGCAAGGGTAAAATAAAAATATTTTTTTAGTACGCTTTTGCAAACAAAACACGTTGTTTTGAGGGCTTTCCGGAGTATACACAAGTGCCTTCTTCCAATCTATTATCAAGAGGTATGCAGCGAATTGTGGCTTTGGTTAATTCTTTTATTTTGTTTTCTGTTTCTGCTGTTCCATCCCAATGCGCTGAAATAAATCCTCCTTTACTTTCTAATACTTTCTTAAAACTTTCAAAGTCGTTTACTTCAGTAGTATGAGAATCTCTGAATGCAATTGAACGTTGATATAAGTTGATTTGAATATCTTCTAAGGTTTTTTCAACTGTTGGTGTCAACACATCGAGATTTATGGTTTGCTTGGTTAAAATATCTCTTCGGGCCATTTCTACAGTACCGTTTTCCAAATCTCTGGGACCAATGGCTATTCTAACCGGCACACCTTGCAATTCGTACTGCGCAAATTTTGCTCCAGGTCTTACTGTTGTGCGATCGTCTAGTTTTGAAGAAATTCCGGCATCTTTAAATTCTGAAATGATTAATTTAGAAATCCGTTGAATCTCGTGCAATTCTTCTTCACTTTTATATATAGGTACAATTATCACCTGATATGGCGCCAGATTTGGAGGCAAAACCAAGCCGTTATCATCACTATGTGTCATAACAAGCGCTCCCATTAATCGGGTAGAAACACCCCAAGATGTCGCCCAAACATAATCTTGTGTTCCCTCGCTTGTGGCAAATTTCACATCAAAAGCTTTAGCGAAATTTTGTCCTAAAAAGTGTGAAGTTCCTGCTTGTAAGGCTTTACCATCCTGCATAAGTGCTTCAATACAGTAGGTTTCTTCAGCTCCTGCAAAACGTTCACTTTCTGTCTTTGTACCTTTTATTACCGGAATCGCCATAAAATTTTCAGCAAAGTTTGCATAAACATCGTTCATCAGCCTAGCTTCTTGAATAGCTTCCTCTTTGGTGGCATGAGCCGTGTGCCCTTCCTGCCATAAAAATTCAGCTGTTCGTAAAAATAACCGAGTACGCATTTCCCATCTTACGACATTTGCCCATTGATTAATGAGAATAGGCAAATCTCTGTAGGATTGAATCCAATTTTTATACGTACTCCAGATAATAGCTTCACTGGTAGGTCGTACAACTAATTCTTCTTCTAGTTTCGCCTCTGGATCCACCCTTAACTTTCCGGGATTATCCGGGTCGTTTTGAAGTCTGTAATGCGTAACTACAGCACATTCTTTGGCAAAACCTTCGGCGTTCTTCTCTTCGGCTTCAAATAAACTTTTGGGCACAAAAAGGGGGAAATATGCATTTTGATGACCTGTTTCTTTAAACATTCTATCAAGTTCCGCTTGCATTTTTTCCCAAATAGCATAACCGTAGGGTTTGATAACCATACAACCTCGTACACTGGAGTTTTCGGCTAAATCTGCTTTAACAACCAATTCATTATACCATTTGGAGTAATCTTCGGATCTACTGGTAAGTTTTTTGCTCATATCATGGATTTGGCATAAAAATTGTGCCTTTGTTAAATACATTAAATAATTGGGCAAAACTAATTATTTTTGTTATGTTCAACAATAAAAATCCAAAGATATGTGCTATGACAACTACTTTAAATTCAAATATGCAATAGCTACGCTAATTGCATTAACGCTTACTTCTTGCGGATCTTATCAGTATGTAGGGTCAAGTGACGACGGTATATATGATTCTGGCTACGAAAATGTTGAATATGTGGAATCTCGAGAAGTTGAAACCCAATCTAACGATTATTATAAAAACTACTTCAAAGAAAAGCGCATGGAATATGAAGCCATTGCCAAAGAAGATGAAATTTTCACAGATATCGACTCTTACCAAAGCGAAACCTATACCGAACAAGATTCTCTTACCAACGACTATCGAGGATATGCCGGTTGGGGAAGCGCTAGTCAAGACGTTGTTATTAATGTCTACAGTGGCTGGAACAATGGCTTTTGGTGGGACCCATACTGGGGCTATGGCTGGAACAGATGGAATAGATGGAACACATGGAATACATGGCATTGGAATATGGGTTGGGGCTATTATGGTGCTTTTGACCCTTGGTATTCTCCCTATTTTGGTTTTGGCTGGAATTACTTTGGAAATCCTTTTTGGAATGGATACTATGGTTATCCCTATTGGAATTATGGATTTGGACACCACAATTATTACAGAACAAGTGTAGCCTACAATGCCGGAAGAAGAGGTTCCGGTTACTTTAATACGGGAAGAACTTCTTTAAGCAGACGAAGTTCTGTTTTAAACCCTTCCAGAAGTTCATATAATACTCCAAGAAGAAGCAGCACTTTACGAAACTACACCGTACCGCGTAGAAGTAATTCTATTAATAACAGTAGTCCAACCCGAATTAGAAATAATCGTGCTATCAGTACCCCAAGAACTATTACACCAAGACGCAATAATTCTACTATAAACAGTTCGCCGCGCATTAGAAGTAATTCCGGAGGCTCTATAAGTTCTCCCTCAAGAAGTTCATCTTCCGGAGTAAGAAGTAGCGGTGGCGGAAGAAGACGATAACCAAATAACATACATTCAAAAAAAATAAATTTAAGATGAAAAAGAATCTCTTACTATTAGTAGGCCTAGCTTTTATGTGTTCTGCCTATGCACAAGAAGTTCAAGATGCCTTACGATATTCTTTAAGTGAAATTCAAGGAACTGCAAGATACAGAGCTTTAAGCGGTGCTTTCGGTGCTTTAGGCGGCGATATGAGTGCTGTGAGTTCAAACCCTGCGGGATCAGCCGTTTTTGTTTCCAGCCAAGCTTCCTTTTCTTTATCAAGTTTAAATATTACTAATGATACAAAGTTTTTTAATGGAGTAAATTCCAATTCCAATTCAGAATTTGACATTCATCAAGCCGGTGCTGCCTTTGTTTTTGCTAATAACAACAGCAACTCGCCTTGGAGAAAATTTACTTTGGGAATTGCCTATGACAAACTCAATAATTTTAACACCAATTGGTTTGCCAACGGGGTAAATACAAACTCTGTTGACAATTATTTTTTAAACTATGCGCAAGGATTAAGACTAGATGAAATCTCTGCTTTCCCAGGCGAATCTATTGCTGATGCTTATGCAGATATTGGAAGTGTTTTTGGATATGGCCATCAGCAAGCTTTTTTAGGTTATGAAAGCTACATTTTAGAACCTGAAACCGGTGATGATGCCAATAGTGTATACTTTTCAAATATCGCTCCCGGAGATTTTAACCAAGAATACAACTATGCCGCAACTGGGTATAATGGTAAATTCACTTTTAATTTTGCCACTCAATATGAGGATAATTTATATTTAGGACTCAACTTGAATTCTCATTTTGTAAATTATGAACGCTCTACTTATTTTTTTGAAGGCAATTCAAACGAAGCGTCTTTAATTCAAGAAGTAGGGTTTGAGAACAATTTATACACTGTTGGTTCCGGATTTTCCTTTCAATTAGGTGGTATTTTAAAACTAACTCCTGAATTACGAATGGGCTTATCCTACGATTCTCCTACCTGGTTAAGTTTAGAAGAAGAAACCACACAGTATATCGCTACTGTAAGAAATGAAGGCGGCTCAGCCATTACTCAGGTAATTAATCCAAATGTGGTAAACCTTTTTCCAAAATACAGACTTCAAACCCCGGGCAAAATAACCGGAAGCTTTGCTTATATTTTTAAAGACAAAGGACTTATAAGTTTTGATTATTCTCACAAAGATTTCAGTAACATAAAATTCAAACCTACCTCTGATATGTATTTCACCAGCCTAAACAACCAAATGGGTAACACTTTAAAAAGTGCTTCTACCTATAGAGTTGGCGGAGAGTACAGATATAAGCAATTTAGTTTTAGAGGCGGATATCGATTCGAAGAAAGCCCTTATAAAGACAAGACTACAATAGGAGACTTAACCGGTTACTCTCTTGGTCTAGGATATAATTTTGGCAATACCAAATTAGATTTGACTTATGACAGTTTTAACAGAGAGACTCAATATCAATTTTTTAATACCGGCTTAACAGATAGCGTTTCCATTGATTCCAAAAATTCAAACATTACATTGTCTTTGAGTTTTAATTTATAGTTGAAATATTTTTACTTAAAAAAGTAGATAAAATAAAAAAGCCTGAAATTTATTCAGGCTTTTTTATTTCTTGTATTCCACTATCGTTTTAACGTAAAGTGTGATCTAAACTCCTTCGTTCCACTCTCACTTCCTTGTCCCGGCTCGTAATATTCCACAGTAAACCAATAATCACTGCTTGGCAAGGGTTCTCCGTTGTACATTCCATCCCAGCCCGATCCTGTTGGACTTAACTGTTTCAATAGCTTTCCATAACGGTCAAAGATATAAATTTTTGCAT
>DASRWB010000005.1:0-37709 GCA_035654775.1 Flavobacteriaceae bacterium
TCTTTCCGTTAATCTCTACTCCTGCTTCAAACGATTTTTTGGCATTGTCCCAGGCACCACCTGCATTGTTTTGGAAAATAGCCCACATCACACCACTTACACAGACCCCTGCCATATAACCTCCCAAAGGCTCAGCACCAAATATAAATCCAATAATAATAGGAGTAATAATAGTGATAAGACCGGGAAGTATCATTTCTTTAAGAGCTGCATTGGTAGAGATGGCTACGCATTTTCCATATTCGGGAGTTCCGGTTCCTTCCATAATTCCGGGAATTTCTCTAAACTGACGACGTACTTCTTGTACCATTTGCATGGCAGCTTTTCCAACAGACTGCATGGCTAATGCCGAAAATACTACCGGAATCATACCACCTACAAACAAAGCGGCCAATACATCGGCTCTAAAAATATTTATTCCGTCTATTCCGGTAAAGGTTACGTAAGCAGCAAATAAAGCTAATGCGGTTAAGGCTGCAGAAGCAATAGCAAAACCTTTACCAACAGCTGCTGTGGTATTTCCTACAGAATCTAAAATATCGGTACGTTCACGCACTTCAGGGTCCAGCTCACTCATTTCAGCAACTCCACCAGCATTATCAGCAATTGGACCAAAGGCATCAATAGCCAACTGCATGGCTGTTGTAGCCATCATAGCTGAAGCTGCCAATGCTACACCATAAAATCCGGCTAATTCATAAGAACCATAGATAGCGGCAGCAAATAAAAGTACAGAGGCAAAAGTAGACTTCATCCCAACTGCCAGTCCGGCGATAATGTTTGTCGCGGCTCCTGTTGAACTGTTTTTTACAATGTCTAAAACCGGTTTTTTACCCAAACTGGTGTAATATGCTGTTACTACAGAAATTAATGCACCAACAGCCAACCCAATACAAGCTGACCAAAATACATTTATCGAAGGTATCGACTTATAACCTTCTCCAAAGAATTTCATTTGCATAGTTTCAGGTAACATCCAATCGATAAAGAACCAACTGGCAATCAAGGTTAAAATAATTGCGGTCCAGTTTCCTAAATCTAATGCTTTTTGAACTTGAGGTTCTTTCGCACTGTTGTCTTTTATTTTTACCAAGAATGTTCCCAATATAGATGCCAAAATTCCAAAACCGGCAATAACCACAGGCAGTAAAATTGGTCCCATATTGTTAAATGCGTCGGTAAAAGGTACTGTTGAAGACATATCTTTAATCACGTAATTCCCCAATACCATGGCTGCCAAAACTGTAGCTACATAAGACCCAAACAAGTCGGCACCCATACCTGCTACATCGCCTACATTATCACCTACGTTATCGGCAATAGTTGCCGGGTTACGCGGATCGTCTTCGGGAATTCCTGCTTCCACTTTACCAACTAAATCGGCACCTACATCAGCTGCTTTGGTATAAATACCACCACCAACACGAGCAAAAAGAGCAATTGATTCAGCTCCTAAAGAAAATCCGGCTAAAGTTTCTAATACAATAGTCATATTAGTATAGAATGAACCTTCGTTGCCCATAAACTGTTCCACAAAGAACATAAAGAATAAACTTAACCCTAAAACGGCTAAACTGGCAACACCAAGACCCATTACAGTTCCACCTCCAAAAGAAACTTTAAGTGCTTGCGGCAAACTGGTTTTTGCAGCTTCGGCAGTACGTGCATTGGCTTCTGTAGCTATACGCATTCCTATGTTTCCGGCTAGTGCTGAAAAAATGGCACCAAATATAAACGCAGGAACTATCATCCAACTGGTTGTGTCAACTACCTGAGAAATCCCAAATAATGCCAAAGAAGCAATAATTACAAAAATTAATAATAAGCGATACTCGGCATTTAAAAAGGCTAAAGCTCCTTCTTTAATAGCTTTGGATATGCCTTGCATTTTTTCATTTCCGGGTGCTTGTTTTTTTACCCAAGCCATTTTTAGGAACATAAAAAAGAGTCCTAAAACCGCCAATACGATTGGCACAAAAATCATGTTTGATTCCATTGGTATATGTTTAGTTTATTGCGACTGCAAAAGTAGTAAAATCCGTTAGAAATAAAAACAATATTCTTTTGTTACTCTTTTTGTCAAAACACGTCTAATTCACAAGCATTTGTTTACTTCAGAAAAAGCAATCAGTGATCCATTTCCTTTTTTATTTTCAGTAGGTTATCACAAATATCTTTTTAAGTACCTTTTTTATATTATCGGGGAATTTTGTCAGTGTTTCTAAAAATAAAATCCAAAACTACCGGTAACTCCAAAGTGTCTTGCGTCAGGATTATTCAGGTAATTTCCTCTGAAGTTGAAGTCTATCCGCAGGATTTTAAAAATGTTTCCAATACCAAAACTGTATTCGTAATACACCTTGGTATCCGGAGCTATAAGCGGAATATTAGCCGGCTGGCTTAAGGTGCGGTTTTCGTCAGACAATTCGCCCCAAACTCCGCGTAAACTCACAATTTCTCTCCAATTAAGTTTTCGCAACCAAGGTATTCTGGAAAACAGGCGTCCGTTAAAGTTGTGTTCCAAGTGTAAAGTGGTATAAGTATCGGTTACAAATTCATAAAAATCCAATTGAGAAAAGGTGTTGTATATAGAAAAGTACGACTGGTTACCGGGTATTACACTTAATAAACCTAAAGGCACTTCACCAAAAGTTTTTCCGGCTTCAACGGTTGATGTAAGGCGACCAAAACCTCCAATCTGCCAGGGCTGAATGTAAGACAATTGCAATTTGGTGTACTCAAAATCACTATTAAACATGCCCTGACTACCTTGGGTTACCTGAGCAAAAAGGCTGGGAAAATTATCATTTGCATATTTACGTTCCACGCCGTAACCGGTCATTTTTCTGCCCGGAAAATAGCCTACAGAAAATGCCGTTTCGTATTGTTTGATTTTAGAAGAAATACCTGAATCAGAACTTGAGTCTATATAATCCAGACTAAAGGTATTTGAAGCCGACTCCAATGTTCGATAGCTTCCGTTAAGTCTGAATTCTAAATTTTTAACCGGTTCTATTTCCAGGCCTAAAGTGGTTAAATTGATACTGGTAAGTTTATCGTTTGGCGCGGTATTGAATACTGCTGACGAGGCAAAACTTCGACCTAAAACATCTGTAGAAGTTGTAAGATTTGCTCCTACTTGTTCCACATCACGCCGGTTTCCTCCGGAAATAATAAGTCGGTTTTTTTTGTTTAACAGCCATTTTCCTGAAATGCCGTATTTAAACTTATTGTCTCTAAAACCGTAGGCAAGAAACCCTTCTATTCGCCACAAATCGTTTGGTCCGAAATAGGTTCGTCCGCCGGTTCTAAGACGTACACCTTCTACTTCATTAAAACCAAAAGTAGAAAAAATAGGCCCGTAATCCAGATTGAGTCTGTCAAATTCGATGTATCCGGACGCCAGAATACTACCTAAATTGTAGAGTCTTTTAAATTTACGAACGGTTTTAAGGGTGTCGAGCATTTTATAAACGCCTTTTTCGTCTTTGTTTAAGGCTTCCATACGATGAGTTTCCCAAAAGGTATCATCTTTGTTGTAAATGGCTTGGTCATAATCAAAAACCTGTTCGTTATAAAAGTCTTTTTCTTTGGGAATATCAAACTTATAGTTATCGTAAAGAGTTGTTCTTTTTCCGTAAATTCCTCTTGATTTTTCTTTTTTATCCAATGCAAAATCAGACATAAAATAGTCGCGCTTTATCAGAAACACGGAATCGTTAAGCACTTCAAACTCTTGTTCTATATAAATTTCTTTTACCCAGTTGATGTTTGCACTTTTCGAAGCTTGTAGAGTAATTTCTTTTATGGCATAGGTAGAGTCGTTTACCCAAAAATTGCCTTTAAAAGTAAGTTCGTTTTTTCTGCGTGGATAGTAAATAATATTATAGCACCATTTACGGTCTACAAAAGCACTGTCAGACAGTACATAGTTGTATGTATTTATACCAGTTCTGGACAGCGGACTCACAAAACTTTTGTCAAAAAACTTGAGGTAGTTGTTGTAAATATCAAAGTCTGAATACAGGTCATTTACAAAGTCTATAATGATTTGATTGTTGCTGAATCCGGAGTTTTTGTTTCCTTTTAAAATTTCGCGTTCTTTTCCGGTACTGTTATCTCCATATACTTCACTTACGGCCTCGTTGAGAAACATTGGCAAATAGGTTTTTCCTGTAACATGAGAAGTATCTACTTGATTAAATACAAACTCCATTCCTTTGAAGAGTTTACTTTGTATTAATGTACTGTCTATGGTGTTCAGGTCAAATTCTACTTTTTCGTATTTATCGTATTGGTATTGGTTGAATTTTCGCAAACCGTTTTTGCGTTTGTTCTCCCATATTTTTCTAAGGATATCAATAGCCGGATTGTTTTTTTTGGGTTGTTTTCCGGTAGCAATTACTACGGCATCCAGTTGTTCTGTTTCTTCTTCCAGTATAATGTTCAAATTGAAATCTATGCGATTTTTTAGTGAAATCTCTCTTGTTTTATACCCAAGAAATGAAACCGTAATGGTATCCCAAGTTTTTTTGGATTCAATATAAAATTTACCGTTTTCGTTGGTTATTGTTCCTTCTGATGAACCCTTAAAAATAACGTTGGCATAGGCTACAGGTTCATTTTTAGTGTCCAGTACATAGCCTCCAATTTTGGTTTGACTATAAGCCGAACCGCAAATAAGCAAAAGGACACTAAGTAATTTAAGGTGTTTCATAGGACAAAAAAACTTCACCAGTATACAGACTAATGAAGTTTACATAATGTAAAATTATATTTTGTTTTTTTATTTGTATAGTACTTTTTTTACCGCTTTTATTACGTCATTACTGTTTGGCAACCATTCTTCAAGCAATACAGGTGAGTATGGTGCCGGTGTATCGGCCGTATTGATTTTTACTATAGGTGCATCCAGATAGTCAAAAGCCTTAGCCTGCACTTGGTAGGTGATTTCAGTTGCTACATTACCGAATGGCCAAGCTTCTTCCAGGATAACCAAGCGGTTGGTTTTCTTGACTGAATCCAAAATGGTTTTATGGTCCATCGGGCGAACAGTGCGTAGGTCAATAATTTCACAAGAAATTCCTTCTTTTTCCAGTGCGTCTGCAGCAGTGTAAGCTTCCTTGATAATTTTACCAAAAGAGACAATAGTCACATCGGTTCCTTCTCTTTTTATATCGGCTACTCCAATAGGAATTAAGTATTCACCTTCAGGAACTTCACCCTTGTCGCCATACATTTGTTCACTTTCCATAAAAATAACGGGGTCGTCATCGCGAATAGCCGATTTTAGCAAACCTTTGGCATCAGCAGGATTGGAAGGTACAATTACTTTTAACCCCGGTGTATTGGCATACCAACTTTCAAATGCCTGAGAATGTGTAGCTGCCAGTTGACCCGCCGAAGCGGTTGGCCCACGGAATACAATAGGGCATTTAAACTGCCCACCGGACATTTGGCGTATTTTGGCCGCATTGTTAATGATTTGGTCAATTCCTACTAGAGAAAAATTGAAGGTCATAAACTCAATGATAGGTCTACAACCGGTCATGGCAGAACCCACACCTATCCCGGCAAAACCCAATTCTGCAATTGGTGTGTCGATTACACGTTTAGCTCCAAACTCGTCCAACATGCCTTTAGAAGCTTTGTATGCTCCATTATATTCAGCTACTTCTTCACCCATCAAGTAAATGCTTTCATCACGACGCATTTCTTCGCTCATGGCTTCAGCTATAGCTTCTCTAAATTGAATTGTTTTCATATCTATTTCCGTATGGGGTAGCAAAAATAGTAATTATTGCCAATAAAATTGCAAGATTTTTAATGGAATAAAACTTCGCATCTTTTAGGGTTTGCCATCGTATATAAAAGTGAACCCTCACATTCCCTTAAAGACCTGTTTTTTTAAAACATTTACTATGCACGCATAGCAACTATTACGAATAAAAATGCTACCTTCGTAACCTGAAAAAATAAGTGTCTATTTTTGCCATCATTTTTTAAACTTTTATAAAAAATGATTTTTTCAAATTATAAATCATTAAACAAATACCCTTTTAACAATGAAAATATTAGTTTGTATAAGCCATGTGCCGGATACAACCTCAAAAATCAATTTCACCAACGGCGATAGTCAATTTGACACCAACGGCGTACAGTTTGTAATTAATCCTAACGATGAGTTTGGATTGACACGTGCCATGTGGTTCAAGGAAAAACAAGGTGCAACCGTAGATGTAGTGAATGTAGGTGGTCCGGAAACCGAGCCTACTTTAAGAAAAGCACTAGCCATAGGTGCAGATGCGGCCATTCGAGTAAATACAAATCCCACAGATGGTTCTAGCGTAGCTAAACAATTGGTTAAAGTTGTTCAAGATGGCGGTTATGATTTAGTTATAGCCGGTCGTGAATCCATTGACTACAACGGCGGTATGGTACCAGGCATGCTGGCGGGCTTATTAGATGTTAACTTCGTAACTAACTGTATTGGCTTGGAAATAGATGGAACTGCAGTTAAAGCCGTGAGAGAAATTGACGGCGGTAAAGAAACCGTTTCTACCTCACTTCCTTTGGTGATTGGCGGTCAAAAAGGATTGGTAGAAGAAAGTGATCTTCGTATTCCCAATATGAGAGGAATTATGATGGCACGCCAAAAACCACTAAATGTATTGGACCCTGTAACTACTGAAAACGAAACCTCTTCGGTTTCATTTGAAAAACCAGCTCCTAAAGGCGAAGTGAAATTAGTAGATCCGGACAATTTAGACCAACTTATTAACCTGCTTCACAACGAAGCCAAAGTAATTTAAAAAAACATCTTTATGTCAGTTTTAGTATATACCGAATCAGAGAAAGGAAAATTCAAAAAAGTAGCCTTAGAAGCCGCTTCCTATGCAAAAGCCATAGCCTCCAAACTAGGTACCACGGTAACCGCAATTACTATTAATGCTGAAAACACTTCTGTTTTGAGTAATTATGGTGTAGATAAAGTATTAGAAGTATCTCAATCAACTTTAGAAAACTTCAATGCTAAAATATATGCCGACATTATAAAACAAGCCGCCGAAAAAGAAGGAAGTCAAGTTGTAGTTGTAAGCTCTAGCGCTGACAGCAAATATCTGGCTCCCTTATTGGCCGTTGGCTTAAATGCCGGCTACGCATCGAATGTGGTGGCTGAGCCTAGTAATCTTTCTCCATTTACTGTTAAACGATCAGCATTTACCAATAAAGCTTTTGAAATGGCTGCTATACATACAGCTGTTAAAATTGTAGGACTTTCTAAAAATTCATTTGGATTAAAAGAACAACCCGCAACTATGAGTAGTGAAACATTTTCTCCAACTCTTATATCTTCCGGGATTACTGTGGATAGTATAGACAAAGTAACCGGAAAAGTAACTATTGCCGATGCTGAAATTGTAGTTTCCGGTGGTCGCGGATTAAAAGGCCCTGAAAACTGGGGTATTGTTGAAGATTTGGCAAACGTGTTGGGTGCTGCTACTGCCTGTTCAAAACCCGTAAGTGATTTGGGCTGGAGGCCACACAGTGAACATGTTGGACAAACCGGAAAACCCGTAGCTTCAAATCTGTATATAGCCATTGGAATATCCGGAGCAATACAGCATTTGGCCGGTATTAACGCCTCGAAAGTAAAAGTGGTTATCAACACCGATCCCGAAGCGCCTTTCTTTAAAGCTGCAGACTACGGTGTAGTTGGTGATGCCTTTGAAGTAGTGCCTAAACTTACTGAAAAATTAAAAGAATTTAAAGCACAAAACGCATAATTTTAGTACCTTGTAGTTGTTATGAACACTGTTTTGAAATTTAAAAAAACAGTGAAGCTTAAAATAATGACTGCAAGTTTTGGTAAAGTCCCAATTTAAACAGTCTTTTGTGTTTAGAATATGAGTTTAGTACGATTAAATATTAAGGGGATTTCTTATAGCCAAACCCAGAACGGTGCTTATGCCCTGATTCTTAACGAAGTTGACGGCGACAGAAAACTACCCATAGTAATTGGCGCCTTTGAAGCACAGTCCATAGCCATTGCCCTAGAGAAAGAAATCCGACCACCAAGACCACTTACCCACGATCTTTTCAAAAATTTCGCAGACCGGTTTGACATTGTAGTTAAACAGGTCATTATTCATAAACTGGTTGATGGTGTTTTTTATTCCAGTCTTATTTGCGAGCGTGATAAAATTGAAGAAATTATTGATGCACGAACCAGCGATGCCATTGCTTTGGCATTGAGGTTTGATGCTCCTATTTTCACCTACAAAAATATTCTTGACAAAGCCGGAATCTATTTTAAAGTTAACCCTAAACAAGATGAAGAAAATCCGGAAGACAGCGTTTTGGTTGATGATGTTTTAGCAGAAAAAGTAGAAACATCTCAGGAGCAAGAAAACTACAAAAACAAAACCCTAGAGCAACTCCATCAGCTTTTAGAAGAAGCGGTAGCCAATGAAGATTATGAAAAAGCGGCAAAAATAAGAGACGAAATTTCCAAACGCTAAACCCGCCACCTTATGAAACATTTTTTTGCCGCGCTTCTATGTACTTTTTTATCGACTTTTTCTCTTGTACAAGCGCAAACTCTTGAAAAAAAATGGCAGTTTGAAACCATACAAAACAGTGAAGGAAAATCACTTTTTGAAACCACTGAAAGCGATTTTTTCAACTTAAATAATGGTAGGTTTGAGTACACTTTGCAAGCCAAAGACAGCCTACAGGCATCCGGAAATTACATGCATCAAAATCAACTTCTGGTGCTTTATTACACACATCCTAAAGACACTGTAAGGGCTTATACCATAACGAAACTTACTGATTCCACGCTTGTTTTTTCAGAAAAAGGGGTTTATTACAAATTTAAATCGCCTACAGACGAATTAGAAAATTTACCCGTTGTAAAAAGCAACATTCTTCCCAGCGAAGGCTTTTCAATGAAAAGTTTATGGCGTGGCGCTTTAGGAATGGTAGTCCTTTTGTTTATTTCGTTCCTTTTAAGCAAAAACCGGCGTGCCATAAACTGGAAAACCATAACTTTTGGATTAGCTGCTCAGCTACTGCTTGCTATTGGTGTGTTAAAAATACCGCTGATACAAATGTCTTTTGAATTTGTAGGGAAAATATTTGTAAAAATTCTTGAATTTACACAAGCCGGAAGTACATTTCTGTTAGGTGGAATGATGGATATCGAAAGCTTCGGGTTTATCTTTTTGTTTCAAGTACTACCAACCATTATCTTTTTCTCGGCTTTGACTTCTTTACTTTTTTACTTGGGCGTAATTCAGGTTATTGTTAAAGGTATGGCCTGGATTTTAACCAAGTTGCTTGGTATTTCCGGGGCCGAAAGTCTAAGTGTCGCCGGAAACATATTTTTAGGACAAACCGAAGCTCCATTGATGATTAAGGCCTACCTGGAAAAGATGACCAAATCTGAAATTCTTTTGGTTATGGTTGGAGGTATGGCTACTGTAGCCGGCGGTGTGCTGGCAGCCTACATTGGTTTTTTAGGCGGTGACGATCCGGCATTAAAAATATTTTATGCCAAACACTTGCTTACCGCATCGGTAATGGCTGCTCCCGGAGCCATCGTTATTTCTAAAATGCTGTATCCCCAACAAGAGAAAATAAATGCTGAACTGGAAGTTTCACAAGAAAACATAGGCTCAAATATTCTGGATGCGATTGCCAACGGAACCACGGAAGGCTTGAAACTGGCGGCTAACGTTGGTGCTATGTTGCTGGTATTTATTGCTTTTATTGCCATGCTAAATTACGGGTTCAATAAAATTGGCGAGCTTACCTCTTTTAACCACTGGATTGCTCAAAAAACTCCCTATGCCGGATTTTCATTAGAATTTATCTTAGGTTATGCCTTTGCACCACTTATGTGGGTTATTGGTGTAGCAAAAGAAGACATGGCACTTATGGGGCAATTGCTGGGAATAAAACTCGCTGCCAGCGAATTTGTCGGGTACATTCAACTGGCCGAGCTTAAGAATGCAGCCAACTATACCCATTTAAAATTTGAAAAATCCATTATTATGGCTACTTATATGCTTTGTGGATTTGCCAATTTTGCTTCCATAGGAATTCAAATAGGCGGCATTGGGTCTTTAGCACCGGGCAAGCGCAAAATTCTTTCCGAATTTGGCTTACGCGCTTTAATAGGCGGAACGATTGCTTCTTTATTGTCGGCCACCATTGCAGGCATGATTATAGGGTAAAAGCAGTTAACAACTTTTAATAATAATTTCAGTTGAATCCACTTTCGGTTTACCCCTTTTTCCTATTTTTATTTGCTGAATAAATATACATTATTATGAAACAGTATTTAGACCTTGTCAGGCACATAATGGCGAACGGAAACGAAAAAAACGATCGAACCGGAACTGGCACAAAAAGTGTATTTGGCTACCAAATGCGTTTTGATTTAAGTGAAGGTTTCCCCATGGTAACTACAAAAAAACTACACCTAAAGTCTATCATCCACGAATTGTTATGGTTTTTAAAGGGCGATACTAATATTCAATACTTAACCGAAAACGGAGTACGAATATGGAATGCTTGGGCCGATGAAAATGGGAATCTTGGACCGGTTTACGGTCACCAATGGCGTAACTGGAACAGTGATGAAATTGACCAGATAAAAGACGTAATACACACCTTAAAACACAATCCTGACAGTAGACGCATGCTGGTTTCTGCATGGAATCCTTCGGTGCTTCCCGATACCTCAAAATCTTTTTCTGAAAATGTAGCCAACGGAAAAGCGGCCTTACCTCCGTGTCATGCTTTTTTTCAGTTTTATGTTGCAGATGGTAAATTATCTTGTCAACTCTATCAACGCAGTGCTGATGTATTTTTAGGCGTACCTTTTAACATTGCTTCCTATGCATTGTTGACGCTTATGATAGCTCAAGTATGTGGTTATGAAGCGGGAGAATTTATTCATACTTTCGGCGATGCCCATATTTACAGCAATCATTATGAACAACTTGAATTGCAACTCTCCAGAACGCCAAAGCCTTTACCCAAAATGCTGTTGGATCCGGAAGTAAAAGATATTTTCAACTTTACTTTTGAAGATTTTACTTTGGTAGACTATAATCCTCATCCGCATATAAAAGGTGCGGTAGCTGTATAAAAAAAGTTGTACCTTTACTGCTCTATACCTTCCTGTTATGTTTGGAAAAAAAACCACAAAGTCAACTTTAGATAAAGAACAGTTAGAACTTTTTCAGCATGCGCAAAGTCGTGTTCGTCAAAAAAAGCGTCTGTATCTTCATTTTATCCTTTTCTTAATAGGTGCCGTTTTGTTTATTGTCGCCAATTTGCTCTTTAATGTTGGCAAAGATTTCAGGCCTTTTGGAATAGACTGGTTTGTGTTTCCGGTAGTGATTTGGTTCCTTTTGTTAACCTATCATTTTGTAAATGTATTTATCACTCATACTTTTATGGGAAAAGCCTGGGAACAAGAGCAGCTGGACAAGTTGGTTGCCAAGCAGGAACAACGTATTGAAAAACTAAAACAGCACCTTTCCAAAGAAGAAAATATACAAGCACAATCGCAAGCCTACAGCGAGTCTCTAGCTGAAAAAAAAAAGAAATCCCCTAAACAGGAAGTCACCATAATTGTTGCCGCCGGCGAAGACAATGCTATCGGAAAAAACAATGAACTTATCTGGCATTTGAGCGATGACCTCAAACGATTTAAAGAATTAACTTCCGGTCATTGTATCATTATGGGCCGAAAAACTTTTGAAAGTTTTCCGAAGCCTTTGCCCAACCGCACACACATTGTTATCACTAAGCAAAGCAACTATTCTTCACCCAAAGACGTGATTACAGTTCATTCCCTGGAAGACGCCTTAGATGCTGCCAGAGAAGATAAACAACCGTTTATTATTGGAGGCGGTGAGATATACAAGCAAGCTTTATCACTTGCTAATAAAATTGAAATCACCCGCGTTCATGCTACTTTTGAAAATGCCGACACCTTTTTCCCGGAATTGAATTTAGATCAATGGGAAGAAATCGCGAATTCCTATCATGAGAAAAACGAAGATAACAACTATGCTTTTTCATTTATAACTTACACAAAAAAATAAATCCAATAAAATGGCTCTTCTAAAAAAAATGATGCCTACAGTTCTTTTCTTCTTAATATTCTTAAGCTGTACAGATGTAAAAGTAAACCAAAAGCATTCTGCTGAAGCCAAAAAAATGGCAAAGGAAATTGACAGTTTAAAACAACTCTTGCAGGATAAAAAGACCGAACAGCACCTTATAACTTCGCTTACATTTCAAAAAAACGATGCCGAGCAAGCCATGAATTTTTATGTAAGTCTGTTTGAAAATTCTGAAATTTTAAATATACAACGCTGGGGAAAAGAAGGCCCTGGAAAAGAAGGCAGCATAATGCAAGCCACCTTTCTACTCAACGGTAAACTGTTTATATGCAGCGATAGTCCTCCGGTTCATGATTGGGATTTTACACCTGCCTTTTCAAACTATGTTGAATGCCAAAACGAAGTAGAATTTCAAAGATTTTATTCAAAACTTGCTGAAAACGGAAAAATAGCCATGCCGGCAGACAACTACGGTTTCAGTAAAAAGTTTGCCTGGGTTATTGACTCTTTTGGTGTGTCGTGGCAATTAAACCTAAAATAAATGCAGTTCAATTCAAAAGCCTGACGATTTTAACAATTTCCAGTATTCTCATACTCAAAGCCTAAACCAAAAGGTAAACATAGCCTCTTTTTCATTTTTATTATTACTTTTGCCTTACTAACAATAACAAAGCTATGCAGGCATATATCTTTCCGGGACAAGGAGCCCAATTTACAGGAATGGGTCTTGATCTTTATGAAAAATCTCCGCTGGCTCAGCGCCTTTTTGAACAAGCCAATGACATTCTAGGATTTTCAATCACTAAAACCATGTTTGAAGGTTCTGCCGACGACCTGAAGCAAACCAAAGTTACCCAACCCGCTATTTTTTTGCATTCAGTAATTCTAGCTAAAGTTCTGGATACAGCTTTTACGCCTGATATGGTAGCCGGACATTCTTTAGGTGAGTTTTCAGCCTTAGTAGCTAATGGTACGCTAACTTTTGAAGATGGTTTAGTTCTAGTTTCACAACGCGCTTTAGCCATGCAAAAAGCGTGTGAATTAACTCCAAGTACCATGGCCGCTGTTTTAGGACTAGACGATGAAACAGTAGAAAAAATATGTGCAGCTACTCCCGGTATTGTAGTGGCGGCTAACTATAATTGTCCTGGGCAACTCGTTATTTCTGGAGAAGTGGATGCTGTTAACAATGCTTGTGAAGCACTAAAAGAAGCCGGTGCACGACGCGCCTTGGTATTACCTGTAGGTGGTGCTTTTCATTCTCCATTAATGGAACCTGCCCGAGAAGAACTGGCCACAGCGATTGAAAATACTACTTTTAACAAGCCCAATTGTCCTATTTATCAAAATGTTACAGCCTATGCCGTAACCCAAGAAGATGATATTAAAAGAAACTTAATTTCTCAGCTAACCGCTCCCGTAAAATGGACACAATCGGTGCAACAAATGATTGCTGATGGTGCTACATTGTTTACTGAAGTAGGCCCCGGAAATGTATTGCAAGGCTTGGTTAAAAAAATTAATAGAGAGGCACAAACCGCTTCAGCTACGTTTTAAACCTTGTCTATGAAAAGAACCTCATTTATTGTATTTTTTACACTGTTTAATATTGTTATTGACCAAATTTCTAAATTTGTGGTGCGTGCAAAAATGAGTTATGGTGAAGAAATTGAACTTATAGGGCAAAAATTTATACTGAAATACGTAGAAAACAAAGGCGCTTTTTTAGGTATGGGAAGTGATTTAAATCCTACCCTAAGAGTACTTTTACTTCTGGCTTTACCGGTAGTTGTTTTAGGCTACGTCTCCTATTATATATTCAAAAACAAGGGATTGGACAACCTTAGCCTTGTAGCTTTTTGTTGTATTATCGGTGGTGGAATTGCCAATGTCTTTGACCGTTTTATCTACGGTTCGGTAACCGATTTTTTCTATATTAATTTAGGCGGAATTTTTAAAACCGGCATCTTTAACATGGCCGACCTCTCAGTTACCACAGGTTTAGTGATACTGCTTTTGGCAAATTTTACGGCAAAGAAAAAATAAAGGCTTAGTTTACACAGATAAGTTACACGATTCGCAGTCCTTTACTTCACCATAATAGGTTTCTCTGTACTTGTGTAGTGTTTTCACCGGAATGTTTAAAATGTATTTTTTAATGTACGTTACGTTAGTGTACAATTCACCCATTTTTTCGGTGAATCTAACTTCTTGTTTAGTCTTTCTTTTTACTTGGATCAAATTCATACTATCTCTTATCATTTTGTTACAAAACAACAACTTATATTTTGAAATAGCAAATAATTAAGGTTAAAACATTGTTAATCAGCTCTCTAATTGAAAAATAGTAAACCAATTCCTTGATTTGTTAAGAATCACTTAACACTTCGTCACATTTATTGCGTATATGAAAATGATACTGAAAAATGCTTAGTGTTTGTAAATCTTACCTTGTTTCATTACAAATACAACATTTTCCATGGTTTTTATATTTTCAGTAGGATCATTAGTAGTGGCTATAATGTCAGCACTAAACCCCGGACGAAGCTGTCCCAGTTCATTTTCCATATTCAACAGTAATGCTGCAGTAACTGTGGCACTCTGAATGGTTTCTATGGCCGGCATTCCAGCTTCTACCATATAAGCAAATTCACGAGCATTTTCTCCATGAGGAAAAACGCCGGCATCGGTACCAAAAGCAATTTTCACTCCTTTTTTGTAGGCTCTTTCAAAGGTATGCTGAAGTTTTGGACCTATTTCCAGTGCTTTGGGTACAATAATATCAGGGTAATATCCTTCAATTTTAGCATTATCTGCCACGGTTTTACCTGCGCTAATGGTGGGCACCAGATATACGTCATGTTTTTTCATAAGCTCCATAGTTTCGTCACTCATCAGTGTGCCGTGTTCTATGGTTTTTACACCGCCTAAAATTGCCCGCTGCATTCCTTCATCGCCATGAGCATGTGCTGCCACATGAAATCCGTAATCTTTAGCGGTTTCGCAAATGGCTTTAATTTCTTCAACAGTAAACTGCGGATTCTGTCCATTTTTAGCCACGCTTAACACACCACCGGTTGAGGTTATTTTAATTAAATCGGCTCGGTTTTTATAGCGTTGTCTTACGGCTTTTTTGGCGTCGTCTATACTGTTTACCACACCTTCTTTTGGTCCGGGATCACCTGCGAGTTGGCGTTTGGCTCCATTGGTTGGATCGGCATGTCCACCGGTAGTAGCCAGCGATTTTTCGGCAGTAAAAATTCGCGGTCCTATCACTTTTTCAGTGTCAATAGCATCCCGTAAAGAAACATTCACTCCGGTTCCACCCAAATCGCGTACTGTAGTGAACCCGCTTAACAAGGTGATTTTAGCAAAGTGAGCTGCATGGAATGCAATATCGGCTTCATTAAGTGTATATTTTTGCAGGTATTGTTTGGGATTGGTTTCACTTTCTATGTGTACATGCATATCAATTAATCCGGGCATTACCGTTTGAGCTGTTAAGTCTACCACATTGTCTTCTGCCGTTTGGGGTTGCGTATACCCGTCTTCCACAGCAAGGATTTTATCCCCGGAAACGATTATGGTTTTTTGAGTATACACTTTCCCTTCTTTAGTATCGATGAGTTTTCCACAGTGCAGGTATGTATTTTGCCCCAATAACGGGAAAGCTACAAACAAGATTAATATGTTGATGAGTACTTTCATATTCTTTGTATTACAAATTTCTTACTTTTTTTTCCCAGTTCCAGGCATCGCGTACAGCATCTTCCAGTGTTTTTTCAGCTTTCCAGCCCAGTACAGTATTTGCTTTACTGGTATCGGCATAGGCTTGTACCACATCTCCTTTTCGACGAGGAGCAAAAACGTAGTTTAGTTTTTTTCCTGTTACGTTTTCAAAGGCGTTAATAACTTCCATTACAGAGCTTCCTTTGCCAGTACCTAGATTAAATATTTCAACCTTTTTAGTATTTTCTCTTTTCAGGATGCGCTCCAGTGCAATAACGTGCACTTTTGCCAAATCTACTACATGAATGTAATCTCGTATGCATGTACCGTCAGGTGTTGGGTAATCGTTGCCAAAAACGGCCAGTTGTTTTCTTACTCCTGCGGCTGTTTGTGTTATAAAAGGAACCAGATTTTGGGGTATTCCCAAAGGCAATTCCCCTATTTTCCCTGAAGGGTGTGCTCCTATGGGATTAAAATACCGTAGTGAAACTGCTCTAAAATCAGGATGTGCTTTACTGATATCTATTATGATTTCTTCTCCTATTTGCTTGGTATTTCCATAAGGCGATTTGGCAGGCTTTACCGGTGCCTCTTCTGTAATTGGCATGGTATCCGCTTGACCATATACGGTACATGAAGAACTGAAAATAAAATTCGATGTTTTTAAATTGGCTACGCTTTTTAGTAAATAAATTAACGCGTTTACGTTATTTTCATAGTACATTAGTGGTTTTTCCACACTTTCGCCCACGGCTTTGCTGGCTGCAAAATGTATAACGCCTGCTATGTCCTTGTGTTTATTAAAAAAGGTTTCTACTTTTATTTTGTCTTTTAGATCTATTTTTTCAAAATGCGGGACAACTCCGGTTATTGTAGCAATGCCTTGTAACACCTCTATAGAAGCATTAGACAGATTATCGACAATTAATACTTCATAGCCTTTATTTTGAAGTTCCACAACTGTATGTGAACCTATAAACCCCAATCCTCCTGTTACCAGTATTTTCACGTATTACTTGTTTATAAAATCAATAACCGTTTTTGTGATAAAATCAATTTGCTCTTTATCTAATTCAGTATGCATAGGTAATGAAATCACTTCTTTAACCAACTGATTAGTTACGGTAAAATCGGCTTCGTTATACCTGTCATCTGCATAAGCTTTTTGCTTGTGCAATGGTATAGGATAATAAACTCCACAAGGAATTCCATTGGCATTTAAATGCTTTACAAGCGCATCTCTGTCGGTGTCTTTCACTTTTAGTGTATACTGATGGAATACATGATTATCTGAAGCACCCTCGCGGTAGGGTACACTAATATTTTTTTGATTTATGAAAGCTTGGTCATACATTTTAGCGGCTTCCTGTCGCGCTTCATTGTAGTTGTTTAATCTAGGTAGCTTTGCATTAAGAACGGCCGCCTGAATGGTATCCAATCGGGAGTTCACCCCAACTACATCATGGTGGTATCTTTCGTACATGCCGTGATTTACAATTCCCCTGATGGTGTGTGCCAAAGCATCATCATTAGTAAAAATGGCACCGCCATCTCCGTAACAACCCAGATTTTTAGACGGAAAAAAAGAGGTTGAGGCGACATGTCCTATGGTACCTGCTTTAGCTTTTCGTCCATCGGAATAGGTATAAGTAGCACCTATGGCCTGTGCATTGTCTTCAATAACGTATAAATCATGTGCTTTAGCCAGTTCCATTATTGCCTCCATGTTAGCACATTGTCCAAACAAATGTACCGGCACAATGGCTTTAGTTTTTGGAGTTATGGCCTTTTTAATCGCTTCTATATTAATATTAAACGTATCAGGATAGACATCTACCAATACTGGCGTTAATTGTAACAAGGCAATGACTTCAACCGTAGCTGCAAAGGTGAAATCGGCAGTGATAACCTCATCACCGGGTTTAAGTCCCAATCCCATCATGGCTATCTGTAAAGCATCAGTCCCATTGGCACAAGGAATTACGTGTTTTACTCCAAGATAATTTTCCAGATTTTTTTGAAATTGGTGAACTGCAGGACCGTTAATAAAAGCTGATGTTTCTAAAATTTCCTGAATAGAAGCATTTACTTCCTGTTTGATTTCTTGGTACTGCGTACCAAGATCTACCATTTGAATTTTTTTCATAGGCAACGAAATTACAAAATTAGCCAACGCGAACCAATTGAATTTCTTCTAAAAGGATGTATTTTAGCACAAAAAGTGTACACAACGTGTTTTTGTATTCTATAGGTATTCATCTCAGCCGGTTTATTTTAAAAATAGCCGGATATTTTAATTCAAAACTAAGGCAAGGGCAAAAAGGCCGTGCACGGACGTTTCAGCGTCTAGAGAGCTCCATTCAGCCTTTGGACAAAACGCTGTGGTTTCACTGTGCATCACTGGGTGAGTATGAACAAGGCTTACCTGTATTTACTGCGCTAAAAACTCTTTACCCTTCACATAAAATTGTGTTGAGTTTCTTTTCCCCTTCGGGGTATGAAATCCGAAAGCATGCTCCCATAGCTGACGTCGTAGTCTATTTACCTTTAGATACCCGAAGTCATGCCAAGCGTTTTTTGAATCAGGTTCATCCTGATTTAATCGTTTTTGTAAAGTATGAGATATGGCCTCATTTTTTACTTGAGGCACAACAAAGAAACATCAAGTCAATTTTAATTTCAGCATTATTTCGTGAAAATCAACTTTACTTTAAGCCTTACGGTGGGTTTATGCGAAAAGCATTGTTTACTTTTAATCACATTTTTACTCAAAACCTTGCTTCAAAACAGTTGTTGGAACACATTGGCTATACACGTGCCAGTGTTTCTGGAGACACAAGGTTTGATCGCGTGTTTCAGCAGTTAAATCAGGACAATTCACTGCCTTTTGTGGCCACGTTTAAACAGAACAACCTGTGTGTGGTTGCCGGTAGTACCTGGCCTGAAGATGAAGTCTTGTTTGTTGAATATATCCATGCCTTAAAGCGTAATGATATAAAATTTATCCTTGCTCCACATACCTTACACCCTGCCAAAATAAATAGGCTAAAAAATGCTTTTGGAGAAAAAGCCATATTGTTTTCAGAAAGAGCGCAAGCAAACCTGAGTCAATATCAGGTGCTGATAGTAGACACCATTGGACTTCTCTCAAAAATATACAGTTACGCTGATTTAGCCTATGTAGGTGGAGCCATGGGTACCAGCGGACTACATAACACACTGGAGCCTGCAGTTTTTGGAATTCCGATTGTGATAGGGAAAAACTATAAAAATTTTCCCGAAGCTCACGATATGCTTGCCAGCGGCGGCATGCTTTCAGTAAAAAATAAAGGTGAATTTAATCACAGCCTAAACACTCTACTTGCCGATCCGATTCTTATGAAGTCTTTAGGAGCCAAGAATTTCGATTACATTAAAAAAAATACAGGAGCCGTCATCCAAATCCTCAATTACTTACGTATATAACCACATGTTAAGAAGATTTTTAATAAAAAACAGAAAAATCTGTATAAACACTTGTTATATTAGATAATAAGTTATTAAATTCGCATTAACTTTTAATTAACACTTAAAAACATTTAACTGATGAAAAAATTATTATTAAGCGCAGTTTTGGTGTTCGCTTTAGGTTTATCTTTCACTTCTTGTAGAGATACAAAGAAGGGTGCAGATGAAGCTGCAGAAGACGCTGTAGAAGCTGTAGAAGAAGCTGCAGAAGAAGCAACTGAAGCTGTTGACGAAGCTGTAGAAGACGCAACTGAGGCTGTGGAAGACGCTGCCAACGAAGCTGCTGAAGCTGTTGAAGGAGCTGCTGAAGACGCTGCTGATGCCGCCGGCGAAACTGTTGACCAAGCTGCTGACGCTGCTAAGGACGCCATGAATTAATTTGTTAATTTGTGGGCCTTGCGGCTTATTTAAAAAACCAAACCCTTACAGCAGTAAGGGTTTTTTTATTGTAACAAAAACATTAATATTCTCATATTACTTTTTGGTCAGTTATTTGAATAACAAGACGAAAAACGCGTGTGTTAAGTTTTAACACAGCTTTTCTTTTTTAAGAATCGGCAGTCAATTCTATACAAGTGATTTCAGGGCGTACGCCAATTCTTCCTGGAAATCCCAACCATCCTAAACCTCTGTTTACATACAACAGTTGTTCTCCTTTTTGGTATTTTCCTGCCCAGTGTTTGTATTTGTATTTTATAGGGCTCCATTTGAGGTTTCTAAACTGAAAAGCTGCCTGCATGCCATGCGTATGTCCGGAGAGCATCAGGGCTATGTCGGTTTTTTTTACTATTTCCTTTTCCCAGTGTGTAGGATCATGTGACAAAAGTATTTTAAACGGAATGTTGTTAACCGGCTGCAATGCTTGTTCAAGGCGAGCGTAATTTTTAAATGGATATTTTCCCCAGTTTTCAATTCCTATCAAAGCTATAGTTTCATTATTTTGGGTAATAGACAGCGACTGATTAAGTAGCAGATTCACTCCAACTTCTTTGTAAAAACTCTTTAAAGCTTCAAAATTGGCTTGTTTTTGTTCAATAGTGTTCCATTTGCTGTAATCGCCATAATCGTGGTTTCCCAATACAGCTATTTTTGCTTTTTTGGCGTTGAGTTTTTTAAAAACAGGTTCCCAGCCTTTTAACTCCCAACTAAAGTTGTTAATGATGTCGCCGGTGATGAAAATAAAATCGGGATTCAAGTGATTGATTTTAAGCACCGCTCGATCCAGAATGTGGTAGCGGTAGTTAAAGCTTCCCAGATGAATATCGGACAGCTGAACTATTCGTATGCCATTAAAGGCTTGTGGTAAATTTTTGAATTTCCAGCTATGATGATATACCTTGAAGCGGTACAGGGTTTTAAAAATTCCGTACAGAATAACAAAAAAAGGCAGAAATCCGGCAGCCAACCCAACCCATGGTAAACTTTGTACCAGCTGTGTTTGTGGAAAAACTGCATGGGCAAAGTAGCCTATGGAAATGATAAAAACGAAAATAAGTTTAGGGATAAAAGACAATACTGCCAACCCGTAAAATGAAGCTATCCAGGCTTGTTTTCTAATAGGATTAATATCATCTATTCGGATTTTGAGGATAAGTATGGATAAAATTAATCCCACAGTAAAGCTCCAAAACAGGATGTTTATCAGGATTTTTATGCCTTCTGATTTAACAAGTTGCATTACCGACTGCAGTCCGTAAAATGCAAGCAAATCTACTGCGAAAATGAGTCCGCACAGCAAAAAAATGGTCGTTAGGGAAAAGGCCCTCATTTTTTTCTTTTTTTCAATCGCTTTTTATCTTTAACAGCCCAATACACACCTTTAACATCTGCTACCCAGTGGTCATACATGTAAATAAGTGTAATTTCCTCAAACGTTTCCAGCAAACTTATTGCAATCATGAAATAGAACAGGTTGTATACAGGCGTAAAGAATAAAGCCCACAAAATAAACACCCCTTGAAGGATTGCAGAAATTTTAGCCAAATAGGTATGGAATGCCGTGGCCTTACCGTATTTAAAATACGCTAAAATCATTTGCACAAAATAGGGTATAAAAACCACTAGAATTAAAATCAAGTGAGTTTCAATAAAATCAGTTTCAAAAACATACAGCCCGGCAACACCTAAAATCAAAGTAAGCTGGTCGCCCATAGAGTCCAACTGCGAGCCTCTTGGACTAGTAATTTTAAGTTTTCTGGCCAGATAACCATCTATTGCATCAGTAGAGAAACTGACTAGCAAAAGCCAGGTAAAAAGTTGCCGCAAGTCCAAAAAAATACAGGCCAATAAAAATGGTGCCGCAAAAATCCGGTAGAATGAAAACCAGTCGGCTATGTTAAAGTTTTTGAAGGTTAACACTTGTTTTTTCTTTCCCTATAAGGTTTCCTGTAAAGGTAGTTGAAAACCGTCAAAATGAAAATGATTAAAATCATTTTGTACCAAACTAACTTTACCTACATTTAGCTTCATATAAACCGTTTACGGTGTAAGTTTTGCATGTCATGAAAATATCTTTTGAAACCAAAATTACTGCTGGATATATCAGTAATATAGTTGTTGTTTTTGTACTTGGTCTTATCTACTGGAAACAACTGCCCGTTTCGGAAAGCCTGAAAGTTCTGGATTGGGTTTCTCTAGCTTTACTTCTACTTTCTTTGGGTATGCTAACCGTGGTGTTTTTTATTCTTAAAACCCAACTTAAAGCTAACAAAAGTTATGCTCAGGAACTGGAGAAAAACCAAAAACTGCTACAGGCTATTACCGCCAATGCTTCCACTCCTATTTCGGTTAAAAAATTAAATGGCGAATACCTTTTGGCCAACACCTCGTACCGGCGGATTTTTCAGTTTGGTGAAGAAGACATTACAGGTAAAACTTATCATGATCTTTTACCAAAAGAACTCGCCGATACTTTAAGAGCTTCTGATTTAGAAACGTTAAAATCCAATCACGAAATTTATGTAGAAGAAACCTTAGAACAAGTCGATGGTATGCATACTTACCTTTCGGTAAAGTTTCCTTTATTTGATGCTTCAAACCGAGTCTATGCCATAGGCAGCATCTCGACTGATATTACCGAGAGAAAAAAAACGGAGCATTCTCTAAAAGCGGCTGACACGTTTTTTACGCTTTCGCTGGACAGCCTTGCTATAGCTTATAAAACCAGATTTATCAAAGTAAATCCTTCGCTGTGTACCTTACTAGGTTACACGAGTGCCGAACTGCTGGAGAAACCTTTTGTAAGCTTTATTTTTCCTGAAGATATTGCGCTTACGGAAAAGAAACTAAAAACGCTAGAAAAAGGAAGTACGTTGGTAAATTTTAAAAATCGATGGGTATGTAAAAACGGTGCTGTAAAGTGGTTGTCCTGGAATGCCACTATGGACCATACTACCGGAGAAATTTATGCCATAGCCAGAGATATTACCAAAAAGCTAAGAGTTCAAGAAAGCAAGGAAAGAGAGCGAAACCTGCTGTTTGAAAACCAACAGAAGCTCAATATGATTATAGAAAACATCAGCGATGGTGTGCTGGTCGCAAACAGAGAAAAACATGTTATTCTGGCAAACGACAATGCCAATGCACTGTTTGGAATAGAAGATGACGCTCAAATTTCGGTTGATTTCACGCCTCATTTTGAGGTATTGTTTCCTGATGGAGAGACTGTATTTCCTGTACAAAATCTTCCGGCGGAACGGGCTTTGGCGGGTGAAATTACAGATGATATAGATGTCGTTTTACGCGATTTATCAAATGGTGAAATGCGCAGGGTTTTATTAAGTGGCCGACCTATTTTGACTGCCAAGCATCAGGTAGCCGCTATTGTAATAACTATAAAAGACATCAGCAGGTATAAAGAACTGGAAAAAGAACTGGAGGAAAAAGACCTAACCTCGCGAAGGATGATTGGTTTTAAAAACCTAAACAAGGACTAGTTTTTTTTATGTTTTGGAGGACTGTAATTTGTACTGCGGTAATGTTGTTATTCCACCAAGTATTTTAATTTCTGTTCTTTAATAATTTGTTTTATTACTTTATAGAATTTCAATTTAAACTTTTTGTACGTCTCTAAAAATTCTGAAAGAGTTTCTGTTAAGATGTGGTGTTCTTTTTTATAAGTTTCTTCTTGTTTTAACTGGTCTATGCCGTCTACCATTATTTTTAAAGCATTGTCATGTGCTTTTACTCTATTTATAAGCGTTTTGGTT
This sequence comes from Flavobacteriaceae bacterium, assembly GCA_035654775.1. Lineage (GTDB taxonomy): Bacteria > Bacteroidota > Bacteroidia > Flavobacteriales > Flavobacteriaceae > HKST-UBA85. The sequence continues at coordinate 23,591 of DASRWB010000005.1, forward strand.
TCTTTACGCATTTTATAGAGTTCAGAAATGATAATCTTACTGGCATCTGCATGTTTAGAGTCCATGAGTTGCAAGGTGTAAGATTTTATAAGTTTGTCGATAAAACTTTGTTCGTTATTCATAAAATGCAACACCGACAGCCATTCCTGAGAAGCGCTGTGCATTTCATCGGGTGACAGCCATTTTATAAAGTTTGTTTGTATATGAGTTGCTTTCATTGTATTGAAATTACAGATTAAAAAACGGGAAGTCGTTCTTAAAAAAACAACTTCCCGACACTTTTACACTTACATAACCGGTATGGTTTTTTTATTTTTCGCTATGGCTTTTTGTTCTTTTTGAAGGGTTAACTTCAAAATGCCATCCTTGTAAACCGCCTTAACATTTTTGTCGGTGTTTATAGATTTTGGAAGTTTTAAGGATCTTTTAAACGTATTGTAGCTAAATTCTTTTAGCGTATACTCTTTTTCTTTCTCTTCCAGGGTTTCCTCTTTTTTACCGCATACATTAAGGATGTCTTCATCAACGGTTATTTCAAAGTTTTCTTTTGAAAAACCGGGCGCTGCAAATTCTACTTCGAAATTCTTATCGTTTTCCTTAACATTCACAGCCGGCATCAAGCTGTCTTCTTCAAAGAAGTCGGTGTTGAAAAAACTTTCAGAATCCAAAAGGTCTTGAAAACTGTTGGTTCTCCATAGGGGAAACAGTTTTCTTCTGTTGTTTGATTTAATAAGTGACATGGTTAATTTATTTTAATATTTCACATTATGTTGCCTCTAAATTACTTCTAAATGTCCCGGTATAAAATGATAATTATCAACTCTGCTGATTTTTTTCAGGCTACTGAAAATCAACTTTTTTGAACTCGTTTTAATTTGTTTCAAAGAAGTTTTTTACCCAGGCTTTTAGTTGATTTTCTGTCATGCTATCTGCTTTATGAACGCCTTTTATCCTGTTTCCTAATTCAGAAAAATAGGTATGCAGTTCTTTACTGAAATGTGTGGCGGTTTCGCCGGGTCCTAAAATAACTAGTGCTTCTGTATTTTTAATACGTCCAGCTATTTCACGATAATACTTTTTTAGTTTTTCGTGTTCGTATTTAAGGTATGTACTGCTCTGAATTCCTCCTTTTAAGCGGTTACCGGTTTCACTTTTCAGGTTTAGTTTTTCCAGCTTTGAAAAAACTTCATCTGTTGTTTCCACGCCATTTTCAATAGTAATTATGGCGGCCTTTTTTTTATCAATCCAAACTCCTGTAGTTTTCATTGTTTTATTGTTTAGGTTATACTTCATGCATTACCAGAATAGGCACTCCGGCGTGTGCAATCACTCTTTTTAAAAAAGGTTTTAAGGTTGCGGCACCAAGCATGCTGTGTTTTTTACTGATAAAGGCAATCATGTCGCTATTGCGGCTAAACACAAAAAGGTTGATTATGTTTTCTAAATCGCGATATGAGGCTTTTTTCATGAAATGTTCAGGTAGTGTGTAGTGAGTACAGCTTACTTCTTCAAAAATTTCTTCGAGCAGGCGTTTGTGCCGATTTTGGTTTTCATCCAGTGTGTCACTTTCCATTACATGTAGTATGGCAATATTTGCCAAACTACTTTTGGCAATGTGTATGAGCGATTTCAGTTCCCGTTTTTTAAGTTGCGTTTTGTAATCTGTGGGAAAAACAATTTCTTTTGGCAACTGATGCTTTCCGTATTCGGGAACAACTATTACCGGGCAGTTTCTAACTTTTTCTATCACATAGCTTGCCTTGCTGCCCAGTATGCTCTTTCGGGCGTTGGTTTTTCCTTTTGTTCCCATGACAATCATTTCAATATCTTTCTCTTCCACTGTGTTTTTTATAGCTTCTACAGTATTGTTAAATACCGAAAGGGTAGTGAAATTGTGTCTTTGGCTGTTGCCGTTTTTAAGCACTATTTTATTGATTATTTTTGCCAGTTCTTCTTCTGATTCTTCTTTGGCTTGTTCATAAAGCTCACTGCCTACATCCATATTCAACAAATTGGGTAAAAGCGGATCGATTAAGTTAAATACATTTAAAATGTAGAAGTTACAACTTTCATTTTTATAAAGGCGTAAGGCATATTCCACAGCTACCCACGCATTTTCTGAAAAATCGGTGGGTACTAAAACATTCGTTTTCATTGTACGGATTATTAGATACTGTTAAAATTACTTCATTTTCAGGCGCTCAGAAATGATAAAAATCAGTTATGCTTTTGTCGGAATAACCCATAGCGGAATATTTAAATGAAACCCTATTTGCTTGATGACCGGCTGAAAAAAAAGATTTTCAAAAAAAGAATGCTTGTTATTGACCATTACCAGCAGGTTAATGCGTGATTTAGTCTGAAATTCGGCAATGGCCTTGGGAATGTTTTTATGGCGTTCAATATGGAATAGATGCGCTACTTTTTTAAGCTGTTTTTCCAGTGTTTTTCGATTGGTTTCTTGTTCTGCGGTTAATTTTTGCCCGTTTGACACATGAAGTACATGAATTCTGGCATGATAGGCCGAGGCTATCTCTATTACAGGTTGCAACTGCTTTTTTTGGAAATCGATTTCTAAGTCTGTGGGAAAGAGCATTTCCAAAGGCGATTCAAAATGAAAATCGGAAGGCACCACCATTATGGGGCATTTGGCATTTTTGATGACATGAATGGCATTTGAACCCAATAACACCCGTTTTATGCCCGAAGCTCCTTTGGTTCCCATCACAATCAGGTCTACTGTTTGCTGTTTATACAGTTCTTCGATTTCCAAAACCAACATATTAAAAGCTGATTTTTGAGTGAACGTATGTTTCGGATTGTTGAACTCCTGTTTTATTTTCTTCGCAATTCTTTGTAGTCCTTTTTTGGATGTTTCTTTCATGGCATCCACAATATCCAGTTGCGCCGAGCTGGATTGCATATACTCGTACTGAAATATTATGGGTGTGTAGGTATTTAACAACGTGAAATGACACTCCTGCTTTTTAAACAATTGTAGTGCATAAGCAATTGCATTCCATGAGTGCTCTGAAAAATCGGTGGGTAATAGTATTTTTTTCATGGGTTTACATTTTACTCTCAAGGGTTTACCGTTTTATATTTTGCAACACTAAAAACGGAATGGTAATGTGCAGGCTTATCTTATCAATCACAGACTGAAATATGATATTTTCAGAAAAGCTGTGTTTTGTGTTCACCATCACTAGCAGGTCTGTACTGTTTTCTTTTATGTGCGTATAAATGGCTTCGTTAATATTCTTGCTGTAAACGGTTTTGAATTCAAGGGTGTTTTTACACAATTCTGCTTTCAAGAACGCCTGATTGTCTTCTTGTACCGGAGATAGTTCTTTGCTTTTTGACAAGTAAAGTACATCTATTTGTGCCCGGTAAGGATGTGCCATTTCACACAAGAGCTTTAACTCTCTTCGCTTGTACTGAACAAGATAATTGGTTACAAACAGAATGCGTCGTGGCTGGATGTGCGCATACCCTTCCGGGATAGCCATAACCGGACACCGGACAAATTTTAACACCTGCAAGGTATGGCTGCCAAAGGTTATCTTGCGGTCGTTAGTTTCGCCACGTGTTCCCATAATTACAAGGTCAATATTTTCAGCATCAACAATTTTTTCCATTTCGCTAATAAACAAGTTGTTGGCATTTCTTATCATGTACTTGTGTCTGGGATTTGGGGAAATTTTATTCACCTTTTTTAAGGTTTCTTCCAGTTGCGATTGTGCTCTTTCGGCGACTATTTTTGTCGCTTCGGTTACATTATCCAGCGTTTGCAACACTTTGTCTGAATAGATAGTTTCGGCATAGGCATGCATGATGAAAAATTCGCTAATTTCATATTTAAATAACTCTAAAGCATATTTAAGCGCATTCATGGCGTTGTCTGAAAAGTCTGTGGGAACCAGTATTTTTCTCATGGGTTACCTGTTTATTTATCAACCCTTGAAATTACAGGAAATCGAGCACCTAAACTATGACATAAATCAGTTATTGCCTAGCAGTAACTCCCGTAGTTCACACTGCATTTTTGAAGTATCTGATTGGTCTTACTTCCGTAGCGGTAAACCGTAATGCCCTTAAGCTTATATTTCCATGCGGTTTTAAAAATTTCTGAAATCATGTCAACGGTGGCATTTTCGGGCAAGTTTATGGTTTTGGAAACAGCATTGTCTGTATACTTTTGAAACGCCTTTTGATGTAACAAGTGATATTGCCAAGGTATTTCCAGACTGGTTTTAAAAAGGTTTTTTACTTTTTCCGGAATTTCGTCTACACTGCTGATGCTTCCTGAACGGCGCACTTCTTCTTCCACTTTACTATTCCAAAAACCCAGGGCTTTCATTTTTTCCACAAAAAGACTATTGGTTTCGTTTTGAGTCAGGTTTCCCAAAACTCCCACACGCCGGTAGGCTAGTGCGAATAAAGGTTCGATGGCGTATGACGTATTGGCAATTACCGAGATGGTTCCTGTGGGTGCAATGCTGTTGCACGTAGCATTTCTCATAGGGTAGGCTGAAGCGTGAATGCTGTGTTTCCACTGCGGAAAAGTTCCGCGTTCAGCGGCAAGATCTCGGGATGCGATGTAACTCTCTTGTTTTATGAATCGCATGAGTTTTTCGCCCAACTCAACAGCCTTTGTTGAGGCATACGGAATTTCCAGACGGAATAACAATTCTGCCCAACCCATTACGCCCAATCCTATTTTTCTGTTGGCTAAAGTAATTGCTTTCGTTTCCGATATTAAATAATGATTAACGGTAATGATGTTGTCTAAAAACCGAACGGCCAGTTTTATGGTTTGCGAAAGTTGGTCCCAGTCTATGTGGCAATTTTTCTTTTTTATCTTGACCATTTTTGACAGGTTTATTGAGCCTAGATTGCAACTTTCATAGGCCAGCAAAGGTACTTCGCCACAAGGGTTTGTTGCCTCTATTTTCCCGGCTTTTGGCGTTGGGTTGTTTTTGTTTATAGTATCCATGAATAGCAATCCGGGATCACCGGAATGCCATGCTTGCTGTACTATTTGATTCCAAAGTGCAACTGCCGAAACGGTTTTAATGCTTTTCCTGCCGTTCGGATTTATCAAATGCCAGTTGCTGTTGTTTTCTACAGCTTTCATGAACCGGTCGGTTATTCCTACAGAGATATTAAAATTTTCTATGGCTATTTTGGATGATTTGGCATGGATGAATTCTTCAATATCAGGGTGGTCTACATTTAAAATTCCCATATTGGCGCCGCGACGTTTACCGCCTTGTTTTACATGTTCGGTTACTGTATCATACACTTTTATAAATGCCACAGGTCCTGATGAAGTTCCGCCGGTAGTACTTATTATGTCTCCTTTGGTACGAAGTTTAGAGAAATTGAATCCGGTTCCGCCACCGCTTTGATGCACCAAAGCAGCATACTTGAGTGTGGTAAAAATACTTTCCAAGCTGTCGTGTACCGGCAAAACAAAGCAAGCGCTTAATTGTCCCTGTTTGCAGCCGGCGTTCATTAGTGTTGGCGAATTGGGCAAAAACTTCAGGCTGCTCAACAACAAATAGAATTTTTTGGTGTAGCTTGCTTTATCGGTTTCGCAGCTCGACACAAATGTTGCCACTCTTTTAAACATGGCTTCCGGGATTTCCTGTATTCCCCTTTTGTTTTTTAAAAGATAACGTTCTTTTAAAATCTGTATTGCATTTTCGGTGATGTGTGCCATTGAGATGTTTTTATCCTTAGTTGCGAAAGTTTACACTTCATGTTTTGCGTAGTGAATTTACGCTATGTTGCCATTTGTGCCTATGATATTTATCAACAAAGAATTACTCGTGGAGCACCAAAAAAGGAATGTGTGTATGATAGCTAACCTTTTCTACTTTGGTGTGAAATACTATTTGCTGAAAGTAGCTGAGGTTTTTGGCTACCATAACCACCATATCTATATTTCTGCTTTCAATAAAGCATTGCACAGCTTCTTCAACTTGTTTGTTTGTCAAAAAATAGGTGTTTTGTTTGCAGGCGCTAAAAAAATCTTCAAGCAGCTCTTTATTGCTTTGTTGATTAAGGGTAAGTTTTTTGTTTTTACCCAGGATATGGAGAATACTTAAAAAAGCTTTGGTTTCTTCCAGCAACTCTAAAATCGGGTTCAGGGTTTTTATCTCATAGGAAAGGATAAAGTCTGTAGGGAATGCTATTTCTTTAATTGGTTTGACTGTGGCTTCCAGCGGGACAATTAAGGTGGTGCATTTTACTTTGGTGATAACATTACCGGTATTGCTTCCCATAATGCTGGCTTCCAGCCGTGAAGCGCCTTTTGTACCCATAACAATCCCGGTTATTCTTTTTTCATCAAGTTGCTTTTTAACTGTTTCTACAAAAGGACCGTACTCGGTAAGGGTATATATCTTATGGTTTGGGTTTTGCGGCACTTCTTTAACCAGTTGTTTTACTACCTGTTTTAATTTTTGTTTTGCCGGTTTTAAGTAGAGGATTTCTAAGTTTTCACGAGATAACAGGTAAGGCGCATCAAATTCGGCAAAGGTGCTTGGTGTACAGACATGAAACAAAAAAAAGTTGCATTTTGTTTTTTTGAAAAAGTGCAAAGCGTATACCGCAGCATTCCATGCGCTATCAGAAAAGTCTGTGAGTAGCAATATATTTTTCACCTGTATTTTTTATAACAAATCTAGCGAAAAATAAACGGCACAAAATGATATATATCAACTCGCAAATGCATTCTTATTAAAGACAACTTTCTTTGAGTTTTTGAAGGTTTACCACTTTAATGTTTCGTCTTTCAATTTCAATAATTCCCTGTTTTTTCAGTTCGGCCATTGCACGGATTAAGGTTTCGGGAGAAATGCCTGCCACGCTAGCCAAATCGTTACGCGATATTTTAATAGGGTCATTCATGTTATGGTTTAGCTTTTCGGCAAAGGCCAGAATGGTGGCTGCGGTTTTTTTGTTAACCGAGCTGTAGGCCATTTGCAGCAACCGATCTTTTACATGGGCCAAGTCGTCTGCCATCAGCCGGATAAACTCAAACATTACCTCGTGATTTTTATCCAGTATGTGTTTGAGCTCTTGTTTAGGAATGGCTACAATTTCTGCATCTTTAATAGCTGTTGCTGTTTCCTGATACAAGGTGTTGTTTTCAAATGAAGTAATTCCAAACAACTCCTTTTCATTGTATAGTGCGGTAATTAATTCTTTTCCCTGTTCGTCCAGTTTGTGACATTTTACGACTCCTTTTGTTAGCAAATACACCCAGTTTTGGTTTTGCTGTTCGGTATAAACTACTTCTCCTTTTTTGAAAGTGCTGCTTGTTCCGTGGATAGCGATGTATTCTTTTAACTCGTCCAGGGATTGTATAAGAGTATTTTTTGGAGGTTCTGCAGCCTCTCTGTATTCTTTATTGATTGCGGCTTTGGCCATACGGCTTTTTATGGCTGTCAGAAGTTCATCTTCATCAAAAGGTTTAAGGATATAATCGTCGGCACCAAGGTTCATTCCTTTTCTAATGTCATGTTTTTCTGTTTTTGCCGATAAAAAAATAAACGGTATGTGTTTGGTTGTGTCGTCTTTAGAAAGCATTTCCAACACGCTGTAACCATTTAAATGCGGCATAATAATGTCGCAAATAACCATATCGGGTAGTCGGGATTTGGCGAGTTCCACACCAGCTTTCCCATCGGGAGCCGTTACTACCTGATAGCCGGAAAGTTCCAGCAGTTCTGCGGTATTTTGTCGTAATACGGTATCGTCTTCAATAAGCAGTATTCTTTTCATTTTGAAGCCTTGTTGGGAATGGAAAATGTAAATTGGGTTCCTGTATTTTCTTTGCTTTTAAAGGAAATCTGTCCGCCTAAATTGTCAATGTGCTGTTTTACAATATTGAGTCCTATGCCTGTGCCTTGACTGAGTAAGGCGTTTTCGGCTCTAAAGTATCTTTTGAAGATATTTTTTTGGTCTTTATCAGGAATGCCTATTCCTTGATCTTTTATGGTGAAAATCGTGTTTTTGGGGGTTTGCTTTACGGTGATTGTTATGGTGGTGTTTTCGGGTGAGTATTTTGCGGCATTATGGATTAAATTGGATAAGATGAGTTCGATAACTTTTTCGTCCTGAAAGAGCATATAAGCGTCTATGTTTTCGGGGTATTTTATTTGCTGTCCTTCTTTTAGTTCCATATTGGCATTGTATATCACTTCGTCCACCACTTTGCTGAGCTTGAATTCTGCCGGCATGTAGTTCATTTTTCCGCTTTCAATTTTTTCAATGGTTAGAAAATCATTTAATATTCCATTTAAAAAGTGTACTTTTTCTTTTATGGTTTCGATATGGGTGTCTCTTTTGTCCTGTTGTTCGGTAAGTTTGTACTTGCTTAACAGAATGGCTGAGGTTAATATTCCGCTTAAAGGCGTTTTAAATTCGTGCGATACCATGGATAGGAATTTGGTTTTTAAATCGTTGAGTTCTATTTCCTTTTTCAAGGCTTCTTTAACTTCATTTTCAGCTTTCAGGCGTTTGGTGTTTTCCTTTTTTAGCTTGGTGATGGTTACGTTTAGCTCGCGGGTTCTGGCCTGAATTTCACCTTCCAACTCGTTGTTTATTTTTTGTTCTTGTTTTTTTCGTTGTGAAATGTCAATTATCAATGCCATGATGTATTTCTCTCCATAGGCTTCAAAAGGGGTTAGGCTAACTTCTACCGGAAATACTTTGCCGTTGCTTTTTACCCCGTTGATATCATATCCCAAGCCCATTTTACGGCGTTTGTTTTCGACTAAAAACTGCTTGAAATGCACGTCGTGTTGTGCATGCACTTCCTGAGGGATTAGCTTGTTTACGGGTTGTTTTTTGAGGTCTATTCTTCGGTAGCCAAACATTTTACCTGCCGCTATGTTGGCCTCAATAATTTCACCGTTTTGGTTCACTATCAAAATGCCTTCGGAAACGGTATTAAATAATAATTTGAAAGCATTTTGTCCTTTTAACATCACAACCTAATTGACCTAAATTCCATGTTTTAAAGATAGTGAAATTTTGATTCCCCTTTACACGAAATGTTTTGTAATCTACTATTGTTGAGTATGTAAGGCTGGTGTACTTACTCGTTCAACGGGAATTTTAAAAGAACTTGTTACGGTTTGTCTTTTTTAGCTTGCCGTTCCTGTTTTTTAAAATAGCCTCTAAACAAAAAGTTGTGCTTTAGAGCTTCCATGTTTTGGTTAAATTTTTCGGTACCTTCCCTGATATGATCTGCCGAGGATTTCAGGTTTTCTACCAGGGTGGTGTCGTTCAGTATATAGTGAAGTGTTCCGCGGTTGGTTTGGATATCCTGCACCACCTGATTTACATTGGCGGCAATGCGGGTTATTTCCACACTTAGAGCTTCCATGTTTTGCACTGTGGTTTTTAGTTTTTCACCGGAAAGGGTATCGTTGATCAACACTCCCAAAACGGTATTGTTGTTGGTTTTGATAGATTCTATCAAGGCGTTTACATTATGCATTCCGGTTGCTGCGTTTTGGCTGGCCTTTTTCAGGTTACTGACGGTTTGCCTTAGGTTATTTGCCATAAGTGTATCGTTTAGCATTATGCCAATTGTGCCCTTGCCTTCAACGATCTTGTTTGTTATTTTTAACAGGTCTGATGTAAGAATAGCTGCATTTTCATTGGTAACACTCAGGGTGCTCAAAATATCATCAGCACTTATTTTACTGTAGGATTCAAGAACATCGCCATTGGTAATTTCGGGTGCACGGCCTTTTCCGGGAACGATGTTGACAATCATATTTCCGACCAATCCGTCTGCGCCAATCGTTGCAATCGCGTCTTTTTTGAGGTGTGATATTATTTTTTGGTCAATGGTCATATCTACCTTTATCACGGTATCGTTCAGCATATAAATTCGTTTGACGGTACCGATATCCATGCCGGAGTATCTCACGTTGTTCCCGCCTTTCAGGCCGCTTACGTTCCTGAAATAGGCACTAACAGTAATGGTTTTTTTAAACAGTTCCTGTTTTTGTCCGATAAGGTAAACTGCTCCTACAAACAGTAGTGTGCCTATACTTACCAGAAGTCCTACTTGTGCTCTTTTGGTGTCCCTGTTTTTCATACGTGTTCTTTAAAAAATGCTTTTATTTTCGGGTCGTTTGAAGCGGAAAGCTCGTCGAAGGTTCCTACGGCGTAGTCAATTCCGTCAATAAGTAATATCATGCGGTCTGAAATTACCCGGGCACAGTCTACATCATGAGTTATGATTAGGGATGAGGTGTTGTACCTGGTTTTGCTATTCTGCATCAGAATGATGATTTCTTTAGCTGTAATGGGGTCTAATCCACTGGTAGGTTCGTCGTAGATAATGATTTTGGGTTGCATGATAAGGGTTCTTGCCAAGGCTACTCGCCTTTTCATTCCTCCGGAAAGTTCTGCAGGCATGAGGTTTATGGCATTGGCCAGACCTACATTTTCCAGTGCCTCCATAACTCGTTTTTCCTGAGTTGCTTCGTCGCCAAACTTTTGCGGGTGGCTGCGCATGGGGAATTTAAGGTTTTCTCTAACGGTCATGGAGTCGTAGAGAGCACTTCCTTGAAACAGGAATCCTATTTCCCTTCGTAAAATGTCCAGGGCTTCGCGGGTAAGTTTGGTGATATCTTGTCCCATGACTGAAATAAATCCGCTATCGGCTTCTATTAAACCTACCAGACACTTAATCATCACCGATTTACCTGAGCCTGATTTTCCCATAATAACAAGGTTTTCGTCCTGAAAAAGTTGCATGTTAAATCCTTTAAGCACGTGGTTTTCGCCAAAGCTTTTATGGAGGTCTTTTACCTGTAATACTATATTTTGTTTATTCCCGGTCATAAGTCGTAAAAAATATCGGTTATTAAAACGGCTATAAAGTCAATAACAAACAGCAACAAAGAAGTAAGAACTACCGCTGAATTGGCTGCCCTACCGACACCTTCGGTGCCTTTACTACAATAATAGCCCTTGTAGGTTCCTACAATTCCGATAGCCAAACCAAAAAAGAAGGATTTGAGTGTTGCGGGAATGAGGTCTCCGTATTCCAAGGCATCAAACACCTGGTTAAAATATAGCATAAAAGAAACGTTTCCTTTTACATGTTCGACTAAAAAAGAGCCAAAGAGTGCGACGGCATCCCCAATAATAACCAATAGCGGAAGCATAAGGGTAGCTGCCCAAACTCTGGTAACCACCAGATATTTAAACGGGTTGGTACCGGATACTTCCATGGCATCGATTTGTTCGGTAACGCGCATCGAGCCTAATTCGGCACCTATCCCGGAGCCTATTCTGCCGGCACACACCAGTGCAGTGATGATGGGTCCAATTTCTCTAACAATAGAAATCCCTACCATAGAAGGCATCCAGGATACGGCTCCAAACTCCATTAGTGTAGGGCGCGTTTGCAGGGTTAATACCAAGCCAATAATAAATCCGGTAATGACAACCAGGCCCAGGGAGCGGTTTCCTATAGAATAGCACTGCCTGAGCAGTTCTTTACCTTCGAAAGGTTTTTTAAATGCTTCTTTAAAAAAACGGGCTGTAAAGAAAGTCATATCTCCTATCCCGATAAGAAAGGTTTTAAAACCCGCGGCTGCTTTAGTGCTCTGTACCATATATACTCTCCTGAAATACAAACAAATATAAGGAAATACCTACAGTTATAATATGATGAAAATCATGTACTAAGATTGATAATTATCATTTTAAAAAAGGGTTGTATGGCGTACTTTTGGGTTTGATTTCTAAGGCGTTTACATTATGCATATAGGTTTGGTACTTTCGGGCGGTGGTGTTAGGGGTATTGCCCACATTGGGGTAATTAAAGCGCTGGAAGAGCACGGTATTTATCCGACCCATATTGCCGGTACGAGTGTGGGTGCCATTGTAGGAGCGCTTTATGCTTATAATTATAACTGGGAAGCTATCTTGCATTTTTTCAGAAGTCTTCAAATTTTTGATTTCAGCAAATATGCCGTTGGGAAGCCCGGTATTATAGACACCGAAAAATTTTATCCGACGTTTAAAGCGTATTTAAAGGACGATCATTTTGATGCACTTCAAAAATCGCTGGTGATAACGGCAACAAATATTTTAGACGGAAGTCTTGAAACCTTTACAGAAGGTGAATTGATAAAGCCTGTACTGGCTTCGGCAGCGTTTCCCGGGATTTTTACACCGGTAAAAATCAACAATACCTTTTACATAGACGGCGGAGCACTTAACAACTTTCCGGTTGAGTTTTTAAAACCCACGTGTTCCGTTATTATAGGAAGTTATGTAAATGGCATCGCTCCGGTAACCATAAAAGAGTTAAAGCATTTACATCAAGTGCTGGAGCGCGCGGTAAAGCTCAAGCTGGTAAAAGAAGATTATGCCAAATTTAATCAATGTGATTTGGTTATTTATACGAAAGAGCTTGAGAAATACGGTACTTTTGACAAAAAGCATCTGGATGAAATTTTTACTCTTGGATATAACCGAGCTCTGGAGATGCTTACTCCCGATGTTCTCCAGCAGTTAAAAAATCCGGTAGCTTCTTTAGAAAAGAAACCTTAATCCCTTGTTATTTATACTAAGCTCATGAAGGTTTGGGTTTATGTTCCGGTTGACCGCGAGCTATGGATTTGTTCTTGGGATTAGCTTTTCTTTTTCCATACCTGCGATTAGCTTTTTAATGTAGTCGTGTACACTGTTTTGGATGTTCTGCGGACTGGAAACATCGAAACCAGCGGTCCAGATTAACGTTGTATTTTCCAGTCGGTCTTTTAGGTCGAATAATGAAGACTCTACATGGTACACCTTGTATTTTTCGTAATAGTAAGGGGTGTAGTAAATGTTTTGATAGGTGAAATAGTACCTTCTGAATCTGCCGTAATAGAAATAGGTTGTCCCGGGGTTTGTGTTGTAGCTTATTTTTTCATCTACTGATTTTACTGCTGAAATAAGTACTGCATCGAAACCGGCTTTACGCAGGGTGTCTATTTTCTTCTGTATTTGCACTTCCGATTGTTGCGTACCGGTAAAGGATACGGGGAAAAAATCGCTGCCCATACCCGCTTCTGTGCCTCTGCTTTGGAGTTCTTTTACGAGTTGTTCTTCAAATATTTTTCGTGCTGTAAGGTTTTGTGTGATGCCTATAACCAACACTTTTTGGGGTGTATATGCCGGGTATTCGGTGTTTTTCCAGCTTCCTGTGCTTTTGGTTGTGGAGCAACCTGAAAACAGCAGGGAAATACTGCACAGGGCAATGGTAAGGAGTGCCCCAAGGCTGTGCTTTTGGTTTGGTATGTGCTTATTCATGGTTTGTGTTATTAAAAGGAATCCGTGTTTTTGTATTCTATTTAGTTTTTAGTTGTTTAAATGTAAGGGGGCTTGGGGGTTTATAAAATGATATTCATCAATAACGAAGGGAAGGGTTACTTGTATCCTTAAAGGGTTAATGGGATTTATGCGGGTATTTCTATGGTTTTTATCAGGTTTTTACAGGAAATCAGGTCTTGAATAGATTAGGGTGTTGTATTCTGTTTTTATGGTTGACGATAGGATACTCAGGCATGGTGTTGTGGTGTGCCGGAGCGGTTATGGTTGTGGGGTGTTTTTTAAGGGACTTGTTAGTCGGCTTATGTACGGCTTATGTACGGGATATCCTCGGCTTATCTACGGGGCATGTATGAATCATATACGCTATAGATACGCTATACATACGCTATGCATACGCTATACATACGCTATAGATACGCTATACATACGGTATAGCTTTTGGATTTTAAAGGGCGTTTTTGGGTTTTTTAAGAACGGTAAGCTATTGATTACTAATGTAGTAAAAAATAATGATATAAGTGGGTTTTTTAGTTGTTAGTTTTTAGTTGTTAGTTGTTAGTGTATGTACGTCCCTGATATAGGTTGACCACTTCACGTCCGTTTATATGAAAGTGAATGTAAAACCTAATTTCATTGCCTCTTACCCTATGGTTTTTTAGAAAAGACAAGGCGTTTTCCATTGTCTGTGTCATTTAAAGAGATGCTCCCGATAGGTCTTGAGAAATCTCTGGAGACAGGGTCGAAGCCTCAAGAG
>DASRWB010000006.1:0-30663 GCA_035654775.1 Flavobacteriaceae bacterium
AAAACCGTAGGTGCATACTGGCGCATGGTAGGAATACCCCGGAAGTCCACAATCATGTCCTGATAGCCAAACATGGTTCCGCGGTCGGTAATCCATACCTGTTCGTTACCCGCATCGCGAACTTTTTGCGCGGCGTGTTTCATACTTTCAGGACTCATAAACTGCCCTTTTTTAAGGTTTACGTATTTGCCGGTTTTAGCTGCGGCAACCACCAAATCGGTTTGCCGTACCAGAAAGGCCGGAATTTGCAATACGTCTACATATTCGGCAGCCTTTTGAGCATCGCTAATTTCATGGATATCGGTTAGGGTAGGAATGTCAAACGTGCGGGACACTTTTTGAAGTATTTTCAGCGCCTTTTCGTCACCGATTCCGGTAAAGCTGTCAATTCGGCTTCGGTTGGCTTTTTTAAAACTGCCTTTAAACACATAAGGGATTTCGAGTTTATCGGTAATAGAAACAATTTTTTCGGCAATGCGAAGGGCCATGTCTTCACCTTCAATAGCGCAAGGACCGGCAAGTAAAAAGAACCTGTCGGAACGGGTGTGTTTTATTTTTGGTAGTGAATCTAAATGCATAGTGTACGGTATAAAATAAAGTGCAAAGATACTTAATTAAAACCTACGCTTTATACTATTTCGTAACATCCATAGCGCCATGATAAAATTTCCCAGCACATAGGCTCCGCCAAAAAGCAGGTAATTTTTTACGGAAGCCGACCAGATGAGTATGTGTACCGCATTGAAAAGATAAGCCAGTAACACATAGGAAGAGAGGCAAACAAAAGAAATGCCCAGGATAAAGTTCAGCTTTTCATTGGGTTTGAGCAATTGCCAGACAAAGGGAACGGCCAGTAGCAAAATAGGGTAGGCGATGATTCCGCGGGTGCTGTTCACCAGGGTAAACACATACAGAATTACCGCTAAAAAATAGAGGTAAGGGATGAACTTGGCATAGGTACGCATGAGGTGCATAATCCGGCGGATGTTAAGGTACAGTATTGTTTTTTTGGCGGTTGGTAAGTGCTATGAAAACGTGTACATTAAGTCGGTATTGTGAAGGATTTAAATAATAACATTTAATTAACGAAATCCAAAAAATAGAATTACCTTTGCGCGCTCAAACAAAAACGACACGATGTCAAACATAAAAAACATTGCTATCATCGCCCACGTAGACCACGGGAAGACCACACTGGTGGATAAAATCATGTACCACTGTCAATTGTTTCGTGAAAACGAAAACACGGGCGATTTAATTTTGGATAACAACGATTTGGAACGCGAGCGCGGGATTACCATCACTTCCAAAAACGTATCGGTAATTTATAAAGACACGAAAATCAACATCATTGACACGCCCGGTCACGCCGATTTTGGCGGTGAAGTAGAACGCGTGCTGAATATGGCTGATGGCGTATTGCTATTGGTGGATGCTTTTGAAGGGCCTATGCCGCAAACCCGTTTTGTGCTTCAAAAAGCCATTGATTTGGGGTTGAAGCCTTGCGTGGTAATCAATAAAGTAGATAAAGAAAACTGTACTCCCGATGAGGTTCACGAAGCGGTGTTTGATTTGATGTTTGAATTGGGAGCAGAAGAATGGCAGCTCGATTTCCCTACGGTGTACGGTTCGGCCAAACAAAACTGGATGAGCACCGACTGGAAACAAAAAACCCAAGACATTGCCCCTTTGCTGGATATGGTGGTGGAGCACATTCCATCGCCCAAGACCGAGGAAGGCTCTGTACAAATGCTGGTTACCTCACTGGATTATTCTTCCTTCACCGGTCGAATCGCCATTGGGCGCTTGCAACGCGGCACGCTAACTTCAGGAATGCCGGTGTCGCTGGTAAAGCGCAGTGGTAAAGTAGTAAAAACTAAAATAAAAGAACTCCATATTTTTGAAGGCTTGGGAAGAAAAAAGATAGATCAAGTACAGGCCGGTGATATTTGTGCATTGGTAGGACTGGAAGGTTTTGAGATAGGCGATACCATTGCCGATTTTGAAACCCCCGAAGCTCTAAAAACCATTGCCATTGACGAACCTACCATGAGTATGCTTTTTACCATTAATGATTCGCCGTTCTTTGGGAAAGACGGAAAATATGTAACTTCAAGGCATATAAAAGAGCGCCTGATGAAAGAGTTGGAGAAAAACCTGGCTTTGCGTGTCGTAGAAACCGACAGTGCCGATAAGTTTATGGTTTACGGGCGTGGAGTACTGCATTTGTCGGTGTTGATTGAAACGATGCGACGCGAAGGCTATGAGCTTCAAATCGGGCAACCCCAAGTAATTTTTAAGGAAATAGATGGGGTGAAGTGTGAACCCGTAGAAGAAATGACCATTGACCTTCCGGAAGACATTTCAGGAAAAGCCGTTGAACTGGTAACCCAGCGAAAAGGAGATTTGTTGAGCATGGAAACCAAAGGTGACAGGATGGTATGTAAGTTTGAAATTCCATCGCGAGGCATTATCGGGTTGCGCAATCAGTTGCTGACGGCAACAGCAGGAGAAGCCATTATGGCTCATCGGTTTAAGGCCTATCAACCCCTGAAAGGCGGTATTCCGGAAAGGCAAAACGGAAGTTTGGTCTCTATGGAAAACGGCACGGCTATTCCGTATTCTATAGACAAGTTGCAGGAACGCGGACGCTTTTTTATCGATCCGGGAGAGCAAATTTACGAAGGTCAGGTAATTGGAGAAAACTCTCGCGGAGATGATATGGTGGTAAATGTGACCAAGACCAAAAAGCTTACCAACGTACGTTCGGCCGGAGCCGACGACAAAGCCCGTATTGTGCCGGCCATCAAGTTTTCGCTGGAAGAAGCCCTGGAATACATTCAAAAAGATGAATATGTTGAGGTTACCCCGAATCACCTTCGCCTGCGTAAAATATTACTAAAAGAAGTTGATAGAAAGCGAACCAAAACTATATAACATGGATTTTTTAGGCATTACAGTTACGGAATGGGTAGGCTATCTGGCTTCGTTTATGGTGTTGCTTTCCTTTACCATGAAAAACATAAAAATGTTACGACTGGTAAACATGACCGGTTGTATCCTTTTTGTGATTTATGGGTTTCTTATGCCCAGTTTGCGCGTAGGTCTGCCCATAATTATTGCTAATGGCGCTATTGTGCTTATTCATTTATATTTTCTTATAAAAACAAATAAAAATTAATATAACCATAGTGCAATTTAAATTGCACTATGGTTATTCGCTTTTTTTACAATTATTTTTTGACAATTTTTTCAGTATGTAAAACATTGCCAAAAGAGTCAAATACAGTTACAACATAAATCCCTGTTTTTAATTTTTGAAGATTTATACTTACTTCATCGGATTTGATTTTTTGGGTTTTGAAAACCTCCATTCCAAAAAAGTTGTAGACTGTTATTGTGGACATTTTATGTCCTTCTTCAGAAAGATTCTTAATTGTGACATCCTCATCTGTTACTAGTGTTGGAATTATTTCAAAATTTAATTTAGACTCAGTTTTGTCTTTTTCACTATTATTCTCCATTTGTTTTGAACTGCTAGTGAGTGGTATAGGGCAATTCAAAGATAAATTTTCATCAATCTGTAAATCAATATAGCCTCCTGAGTCAGGGAAGTAATCACCACTTAAAATTTCAATGTTATTACGTGCTCTAAACTTTAGTTTTGAGGTTCCGGAAACATCGTTATTAGACATTTCTATTTCATATGGAGCAGTAACCAATTTATAAAACCAAGGTCTGTAAAGAACTCTATCTTTTACCTCAACTGTACCATATTCATCTGCCATATCCTTTGCCATTTTAACAGCTTCAAAAGCATTAAGTTTTCCGGCACCAAGTTTACCATAATATGAAATATTTTGTGGTAGATGATCAATTCTTACAGCTGTAAGTTTTAGGATTGTTTCTACTTCTTTAGGATCAATACAATAATTAACATCAAACATTAAAGCTATTGTGCCAGAGACTATAGGAGATGAATAAGATGTTCCGCTACTTCTATCAAAATATCCGTTAACATTTGAATTATTTGGGTCAACTCTTAAGAGACCGTAAGCAGGTGCAACAATATCCACAGAATCATTATGTTGAAATGAACCTACAACTCCATTAACATTCCACTCATGAGAGTCTTCAAATATTTCCACAAAATTATTATATATGCTTGTCCAACTATTAGTTTCATGGCCAATTGCTGATACAGATATAACATTGCCATAAGATGCTGGATATATATAATTAGAACTATACCAATTTCCTGCAGAACCAACAACTACAACATTCCTGTCTTCAACAACTTCATCAAATAAGTCTTGCCAAGTATTGCCGAGGGTCCAAGCAGTATTTATAACTTTGACACCTGGCATCAATGACAAGGTATCTACTCCTACAACCCAATTATTTGTTGCTGAATATATCGAAGAATTATAACCAATTGATGACATTCCTAATTCATTATTTGTGTCAGCAGCAGCATGTGAAGCAACCCAGCTACCATGTTGATTATCACCAGTGTAAATAGTTGGGTTATTTATTCCATATACATGTTGAACTTTATTTATTAAATCTTCATGAGCAGTTTGGACACTATTATCTGATATACCAATTATAACATTTTGAGAACCAGTTGTAATATCCCATGCTTCTTGGGCTCTAATATAGTTTAGCTCTTCTTGATTAGAGTTGGTATATCCACCTGTAGTTCCAAAATCGTTTGGTAATACCAATGCTTCTCCATTTACATCTTCTAATCTTGTGTAAATGTTACTATAACTATTTTGTAATTCCTTCATTAGCTCGATATTGTTGCAAACAATTTGGTAGATGTTTTTAAGGGATTCCTTTTTTGAACTTTTAAAAACTCTATCATTGCTGTAAATTTCAAAAGAGTTGATTAATGCGTCCAAACTTGAGTTCCCAGTATTGGTGGAATCAATTTTGTTACCATTTGAGTCATGTGATACAGCAGGGATATAATTTGCATCTAATATTTTAGCGAAAAATGAAGGCTCATTCTGAGCATTTAAACTCTTTATTAACATAAAAGTTAATAAAAGAATATAGTATTTTAAAAATTTCATTTTTACTGATTTTTAGATTTTATAGTGTCAATTTCTTTTTTAAGTGCAATGACATGCAAGGTAAGTTCTTCAATTTTTTGGAGTAATAGTTTATTCATTTCACCTAACTCGATACCATTTTTTTTAACCTCTTTGGCACTTGGAATATCCATTAAATGCCCATTTTCGTTTATATATCGTTCAACTTCTTCCAAAGAGGGTAAATTATAATTTTTTTCAAAAACAAAATCCGCCCAATCTGTATATACTTTCACACCATGTGCTCTTACTTTACCTTCAACAGATAATTTGTAAATCTCATCACTATCTATATATGAATTTGTTCCAATCATAACATATGAGTTATCTTTTGCTAGTCTCATTACTACATTGCTGTCACCATCTTCTGATAAATTGAAAAATTCTGATTGATTTTTGTCATACATAAACAAATCGCTTCTACTAGCCGTATGGGCATTAAATTTGAATCTGGATTTGAAATTTCTATCTTCAATTACAAAAGCCGCTACAGATACAGAATTTAAGTTTGATTGTGGGAAATCCCAGAAGTTAAAAAGACTTTGGTCTACTGTGAATTCTTTACCAGCGGCAATTACTCTACACTGTAAATTTCTATCGGTGTAATCAGTAAAAACTGCACCATCAGCAACAGAGTTGGTCAAGATTATTTTTTCCGATTTAATTTCACCATTAATATCTAAGTCTGTTGAAGGATTTGAAGTGCCAATACCTATTTTACCAATAAGGGTTGCATTTCCTTGGCCAGTTGCAGAAATACCATTTTCATCAGTAATTTGAGAGAAACTTGTTGTGGAGACTAATAACCCCAATAAAAATAAATTTTTCATAATGTAAAAGATTTAGATTAATGCTTTCATGAAGTTAGAAAGAATCGATTTTTAAATAATTAACAAACCTCCTTATTTATTAACAATTAATAGATTTTCAATATTTTAATTACGGTTTTTCCGTAATTATTAGTTGAGCCTTTAAGGATAAAATCCTAAAAAGTTTCAGTAATTTTACAAGTTATTTTTTTTCAATCCTAAAACACTAAAGAAAAAACTAAATAAGATGATTTGCATTCCCAACAAAATTGTAAAAACGGCAGGGATTATAATTCTAAATGTCTTCGTTGGATTCAGATTTTGAAAGTGTGTGACTTTCCATTCAGCCAAACCGTAAAAACTCAATGCAATTCCTAGTATAAAGAATAGAAACCCTAGTATCAATCCTGTTTCAAGTTTTAAGTACTTAAAAAGTCTACTGTATTTTTTACTTTTTGGTAATAGTTGGTTTTCCACAGCAAAAATTTTGGTCAAGGCATAAAAGAGAATGAACTGAAAACCAATAAGAATAAAGCTGAATGTGTACAACAAAGTGTGAACATCAAAGGTAATATTATCAATTACAACAGGTTTTATTAATAGTATGCCTGAGGTTATTCCACCCAAAACAATCAGGAAAATCCCAGGAAAAAGAAAAAGCCAATTTGGCGCATACAACAGTAAGAAACGTAAATGCCTCCAGCCATCGCTCCAGGTTTTCAGATGAGGTTTTCGGCTTCTTCCATCAGGAGATAAGATAGTTGGTACTTCGGTTATTTTTAGTTTGTTAAGTTTGGAGTTCACGATTAATTCAGAGGCAAACTCCATACCTGTGGTTCTAAGATTCATTTTATAAAAAGCTTCTTTTGAAAAACCTCTCAACCCACAATGGAAATCTCCAATGTTTATTTTAAAAAAAATTCTACCTAAAAAAGACAAAACAGGATTTCCAAGATACTTATGCAGAAAAGGCATAGCATTTTTTTCTATACCGCCTTTAAACCTATTTCCTACTACAAGGTCATAACCATTTCTTAGTTTTTCAAGGAAGGGCAATAGTTTTTCAAAATTGTAACTGTCGTCCGCATCACCCATGATAATATACTTTCCACTTGCGGCTTCAATACCACCTTTTAGAGCAGAACCGTAACCTTTTTGAGGAATGTTGACAACCTTAGCATTTAGTCTTTTTGCAATTTCAATGGAACCATCGGTACTACCATTGTCAGCAACAATTATTTCTCCCTTCACATAATTTTTCCTGAAAAACGATTGTGCCTTCAGAATACAGGTTTCTAATGTTTCTGTTTCATTCAGGCAAGGCATCACAATGGAAAGTTCAATGTTTTCTGACATATGTTTTGAATTCATTGATTAATAATACAAAAATTAGAAACATTGAAACATAATTGTAGAACAAATACCTCATAATAGAATGGCTTGCGAATGCCACCAACATAGCGTTGGAAAGGGTCAAAGATAATAATATGAAAAGCAGTAAATTTAGTTTGTTTCTTTTGAAAAGAACTGAAACAAGGCTATATATAAACAATGCAGTCATAAAAAGTAACAAAATGATTGACTTAAAGCCATGAATGATATTTTCAAAGTACAGAGTAATCCATTGCCTAAAATTTTGAATGATAAGCGATAAAGAGATTTTTTTTAATAGCGATTCTGCTTCAAAATGTGCTTTGGCATCAATCGCTTTTTTGTCGTTGCCAGTTTGCTTTTCTGTAAGATACTCGAGAGTTGATTTAAAAATTGTTTGGTTGCAGATTTGTGGTACATGGTTGTGGAAGAACATATATTTTTCTTTGTAGCTTTCTGTTGTTAACTGGCTCACCAAAAGATGTTTTCTGTAAAGTTCCTGTTGGCAAATTGAAAAAAGGGTTTTTTCTTCATTGGTTTCAAGTGCTTTCCCATTTTCTTCTTTTGATACATAAAATGCCAACCCCGAAACATTCACAAAACCATAAGGTGTGGTTTTAAAATGTCCGTCTTTCACTTTGTGATAGCTCATGTCCAATAACATAACAATAGCAGGCGCCATTAGAAAAACAGCAATTTGTTTTAACTTTGATCTAGTAACTTTTGAACTCTTCAAAAAAGGGAGTAAGGGAATAAGAAGTACCAACGTTGCAATAATAAACTGCCCACGGGTAAGTGCCAAAATAATATAAATGGTCAAGAAGTAATGTAATTTCTTGGCGTTGTTATTAACTATTATTTCCATAGCTAAACCCAGAAACAATAAGTAGAGAGGATAACTGATGCCTTCGGGACAAATGTTGTTAGCAATTTGGATAGGCGGCAAAAAAGGAAATATTAGGACTAATACCAACAAGGTGCTTTCCAAACGGGATAGTGTAAAAATAGTAGTTATTTTTTTGTAGAAATAAAAAATGGAAATCGACCCAAACAAAACCTGTATAAGCTTGATACCATTGTCAAAAAACCATTTATTGGGAGTTATGGCTGAAAAAAACTTTAAAAAAACTACATATCCAGGATGTCTTTCAGGCATGGCTCTTAAATAGGAGAACGTATCGGGTGAATAGATAGCCGGATTTACCATAACATAAATCAGAATCAGGATGCTTAAAGTAATTATGAATTTAGAATCCTTATATGATTCAAAGAATGGTTTCATTTGTTTATTTTATACCTTGAATGATGAAAGCAAAATACAGATAATAGAACTAATTATTGTAAGTTCCCCAAAAAAATAGTACAGTTTAAAAGTAGAAAAAAAGTATTAATTTTAAACCGTTATTGTGAAAAGAAGTTAATTCAGTCCAATCCAAATTGTCAAGATCCTCAGGGAGTTTGAACTTGATAAAGATACTGAAACTCTATTACGCGAGTGTGAAATGCTTAAAAAACAAGAATGGATAATGGCCCGGAGTTCATTGCTAAATTGGCTCAAGAGTGGAGTGGCATCAAATAGAGTTCAAGTACACACAACCCATAAAACCAACTCAAAATGCTTTATAGAAAGGTTTAATAAAGCCTATAGTGAATGTATATTGGATGCATACTTTTTTGACGCATTTTATGAAGAAAGGGAAGTTACAGAGGTCTGGGTAAAAGATTAAAATCAAGACCGACCTCACAACTCCCTTAGAGGAAAAAGTCCTGTAAGATATAGAGTAGCGAAGAATGTTCTTGAGTTACATTCCGCTACCCTGCATTTTGCCCAAGAACATTTAACAAAAGGTGTTTAATTTGATAAAAATGTATAATTTAGAGCTGTACTAAAAATGGGGAGTTTACACTATGATAATTCAATCTGTAAATTTTTCTTTTTATTTATTTGACTTTTTTAACTTTAACAATCAGGGCGTATTTATTCTGTTCAACTATATCAACCATCCAACAAATCGCTTTGGGACACTTTTGTTTCACGAGCAAAAAACGGTACGTTTCTTTTCTACCGGGATTTTATGGAATACCACCAAAACAGGTTTGACGATTTTTCGCTACTGGTTTTTGAAAAAGACAAGCTGCGAGCAGTTTTACCTGCAAATAAAGTGAACAATGAAGTGTTTTCGCATCAGGGATTGACCTTTGGCAGTTTGATTTTACCCTTTGATATTTCAGCGCAAGAGGTATTTGATGCGCTGGATGCAATACTTACATATGTAAAACAAAAAGGTATTGTTTCGCTTACGCTAAAGCTCATTCCTGAGTTTTACAACAAACAAAAGGCAACCGAAGTGGAAGATTATTTTTTCCACCATAATGCCCGGGTTGAAAAAGAGCTTATGGTTTTGGCCGTGGATTACAACAAGCCGCTTACTATCCATAAAACCAAGCGCAAGCACTACCGAAACAACAAATATCCTTTTCGAATAGAAGAAACCGGATGTTTTGAACCTTTTTGGACACAAGTGCTTGTTCCCAGATTGGCGGACAAACACAACACAAAGCCGGTTCATACGTTAGCTGAAATAACAATGCTGCAAAAGCGGTTTCCAACGTATATAAAGCAATTTGATATTTATTTAGACAATGAAATTTTAGCAGGCATTACGCTTTTTGAAAATGAGACCGTAGTAAAATCACAGTACGGAGCGACAACGAAAAAAGGCGAAAAAACACGTGCATTGGATTATCTATTCTTACATTTGATTTTTAAATACCAAAAAGAAGGAAAGCAATACTTCTCTATGGGAACGGTAACTGAAAAGAATGAGTTGGGATATAATCCGGGGTTGAAAAAACAAAAGGAAGAACTTGGCTGCAACCTTTATTTTCAGAAGGTTTTAAAACTACATCTGGTATGATACAATTTTTGGATCTTCATAAAATAAATGCTCGTTTTGAAGGGCAATTCAAGCAGGAATTTCAGAAATTTTTGGATTCCGGGCAGTATATTTTGGGCGATGCCGTAACTGCATTTGAAACCCGTTTTGCGGCCTACTGCGGAACGCAATACTGCCTGGGAGTGAGTAATGGTCTGGATGCTTTAACGTTGCTTTTTAAAGGCTATATGGAACTTGGCAAACTCAAATCGGGCGATGAAGTAATCGTTCCGGCAAATACCTTTATTGCCAGTATTCTGGCGGTAGTTAATGCGGGTTTAAAACCCATTTTTGTAGAACCTGAAACGGATACGTACACTATTTCTCCATCTTTAATAGAACAACACATAACGGCTAAGACAAAAGCTATAATGCCTGTACATTTGTATGGACAATTGGCAAAAATGGATAAAATAAATGCTGTAGCAAAAGAACATACACTTTTGGTCATTGAAGATGCAGCCCAAGCCCATGGCGCTGAAGATAAAAATGGAGGTAAAGCGGGTAGCTTATCCCATGCAGCCGCCTTTAGTTTTTATCCTACCAAAAACTTAGGCGCTTTAGGCGATGCCGGAGCCATAACCACAAACGATAAGGGTTTGTACGAAGTGGTTAAAAAATTGCGCAACTACGGTTTTGAAAAACGCTATGTAAGCGAATATGCAGGCTATAATAATCGAATGGATGAAATTCAGGCGATGTTTTTAGGAGTGAAATTGAAGGCTTTAGATGCAGCCAATGCCCAAAGGCGACTACTGGCCAAACGCTACCTTACAGAAATTAAGAACCCCAAGGTGAAGCTTCCGTTTTACGATTATACGCTGAATCATGTGTTTCATTTGTTTGTGGTTCAGGTAACAGACCGAACACACTTTGTAGATTATCTGGAAAGCCACGGCATTCAAACCCTTATCCATTATCCGGTACCGCCACATAAGCAAACGGCGTTAAAGGAATTTGTATCTTTGCCGCTCCCAATTACTGAACAATTGCATCGTACTGTTGTAAGTTTGCCGCTTCATCCGGAAGTAACGGATGACGAGATAAGGTATGTAATTCAAAAAATAAACGCCTACTAATTGAAACAATTGCTTAAATACATCAATGACAATGTCCTGTTAAAGGTTGCGTCATTAAATTCTGTTTCGGTATTTGTCCGGATTGTCGCCGGTTTTGCCACATCTAAAGCCATAGCAGTTTTTGTGGGTGCCGAAGGTATGGCTTTTATAGGTAACCTGAGAAACTTTGTCAGTGCCATACAGGCCTTTTCTATTTTGGGTCTATACAACGGATTGGTGAAATACATTGCCGAGTTTAAAACCCAAACGGTAGCCTTAAGTAAGGTGTTATCTACTGCTTTTTACGCCGGTTTTATCGCCACCATTCTGGTCTCTTTTGGCTGTTACTATCAGGCACAAGCCATTAACGATTACCTGTTTTCCTCCCGTTTCGATTATGCCTACATTATAAGAATCATGGCTATTGCTCTGCCTTTTTATGCCTTGAATATGTTTACGTTTTCTATACTGAACGGATTTTCCAAGTTTAGAGCGCTAATCGTAATCAATATTATCGGGCAAATTTTCGGGGCGTCACTAACCGTGTATTTAATATGGGAAAGCAAAATAGACGGAGCGTTACTGTCTGTAGTCATTACGGAGTCGCTACTCTTTTTTATTACGCTGGTAGGTATAGTAAACCAGCGCAGTTTACTTCCGCTGATACAGGTAAAGCGCATCAGTTTAACCTATATTAAAGGGTTTAGCTCCTATTCGTTAATGGCGTTGTTTTCGGCCATTGTTTTGCCGCTTGTAGCCTTGGCGATACGAAGCTACATTATAGAAAACGAAGGGCTTAAAGATGCCGGATACTGGGAAGGCATGACGCGTATTTCTAAGTATTACCTGATGTTTGTAAGTACCTTGCTAACGCTGTATATTTTACCCCGATTTTCGGAGATAGATACCATAAAGGAGTTTCGGGCAGAGGTTTTTTCTTTTTACAAAACCATTATGCCGGTATTTGCAGCCGGCTTGGTGTTGATATACCTGCTGCGTTCGTTTATTGTAAAACTTATTTTTACAGCTGAATTTACCCCTGTGGAAGAGTTGTTTTTCTGGCAGCTGTCGGGTGATTTTATTAAAGTACTTTCAATTGTAATAGCGTATCAGTTTCTGGCAAAGAAGATGTTTTGGCATTATATAATTACTGAAGCCTTTTCGGTACTTGTATTGTACCTGACCAGCGTGTATTTTATAGATATGTATGGAGTTAAAGGAGCTGTGATTGCACATTTTGTGAATTATGTACTTTATTTTGGGATTATATTGTTAATATTTTATTCCTCACTCTTTGGGGTTATCCCTGAAAATGAATTTGATAAAGAAGACTAAATGAAAAAAGAGTGTACAGTTTTTTTAGATAATAAGCCTTTTAGTTTTGAAGTGCTAGGAGATTTTTTTTGGGGGAAAGATGAAGTTTTATATAAAGAAGAAGATAACATAATTTCAAAGGTAAATTGGACTCACGAAGGCTATGGGGTTGTTGATATATTTTCTGAGAAAGAATACTTGAGTTTAAAGAATTCAATTAAAAAGAACATATTAAAAGCTGCTGCAGAAAGTGGGATAGAAGTAGACCCTAAAGTTTTTAAATTAGAAAACTATCATCAGTTTTTTAATACCGATGAGCTTCATCATAAAATTATTTCAATCACCAAAAACTTACAACTTTTAGATTTTGATTTAGATTTAGAGTTGATAGCTAAGCGTTTAGGAGAATATTTAGGTTACAAACTAAAAACAATAGTACCTGAACTCAAAAAGTCTCATGTACAAGTTCGTATTAGTCGTCCAAAATCTTTGGATATTAATCCCCCGCATAAGGACGGTTATTTAAGTTACTGGCGAGATATTATCAATGTTTGGGTTCCAATTGTAGGGTGTACTAAAAATTCTTCATTGCCGGTTTTACCAAAAAGCCATTTAATAAAAGAAAGCCATATTTTAAGAACTAAAAGTAAAGGCGCACAAATAAACGGGAACACCTATTATGTACCTTGTATCCTAGAGGTAAAAGATATGAAAATGAAAATGGTTAGACCCAACCCAAAAATTAAGCAAGCCTTACTTTTTACACCTTTTTTGATACATGGCGCAGCTTACAATGGAAATAAAGCTAAAACAAGGATTTCATTAGAATTGAGGTTTCCCAAGGCTTGAGTTAGTTGCTCATTGCTTGATTCCATTTTTCTAAATAAATCTTAGCAGAATTTAGACTGTTGTGATTTTCTTCAATATATTTTCGAGCGTTTTTAGAAATTTCCACAATTTTTTTAGGGTTATCAATCAGCCACTTTAGTTTTTCGGCAATTTTTTCAGCATCTGGCAAAGCATTTATTGCAATAGTGTCCTCTTTAAGTTTATGATACTCTAGCCATTCTTTTTCAGCTCCGGTAAAAACCACCTTGCCTTTAGCCATGGCTTCCAAGGCGTTGAAACCTTGGTCATAGGCATAAACTTGATCCAGTAAAATGTGTGAACTATCTAGAGCTTTGATGTATTCAGCGTAAGGGAGATTTCTAACCGTCACGATTTCAATTCTATCAAGATGTGTTCTTTTGAGAATTTTTATAGCCTCTTCAAAAATATCATTGCCTTTTTTATAGTAATTGTTTAGGTTGATTCCATGAAAGATGATGATTTTGGCATCTATTTTGGGTTCTGTATAAGAAAGTTTATTCAGGTCTATTGGGTTTGGAGCTAACCCTAGGTATTTTTTATTCCCCAAAAGAGGCAAATGATAATCCAGATCAGAAGCTATTACACCTTTTACATTTTTGTAAATAAATGTATGAAGTTCTACATAAGGTTTGGTTAGGTATTTTAAAGCATGCCAAAACTCTTTTTTAGTACCTCTTCCTTCAAAATAAGGAGTTAAAACAGAATATCTAAATTTTTTATTATCAGCATATTTTACGCTAATATAATCTGTACCGCAAGAGAGTAGAAAAACATTTTTGTTATGAGTAAAAACATAATTTAAAAGTTTTCTTTCCACGTCGGGAGTAGCCGAAAAAGGGGTTTCATTTATCAACTGAACGACATCATAACCCTTAAGCAGTTCTTTGAATCTCGAAACTTGATTATAAATGCTTACAGAAGTTATGTCTACAGACGTTAGTAAATAAATAAAACGTCTTAGGAGATACATAGGACCGGAAGTGTATTTAATTTTGTATGAAATATCCGACTTTCGGTGCTTAAATCCATCACCGTGTCCAATAACGGTTACATTGTGTCCAAGCTTTTCCAAAGGAATTTTAAGTCCATAATGAGAAGAATTATATTCGCCTATTAATAAGATATTCATATAGTATATTTGATTTTTCGATTTAGTATATTTGATTTTTCTATATTAGAGCATTGCAAAGTAACAACAAAAAAAAGATATGTATTGTAGTTTCCTCGCTTGGTAAAGGTGGAGCAGAAAAATCTGCGGCTACGATTTCGAACATGTTGTTTAACTTGGGGCATGAAATTTATATGGTTTCCATACAAGATTTTGTGGATTATTCTTATTCAGGTAGGCTTTTAAATTTAGGAAAACTTAAGAAAAAGAATGATAATTTATTTGGGAGAATTAATAGATTGTTAGTTTTTAAAAAGTTTTTAAAAGAGCATGATTTTGATTTAGTTATAGATAATAGATCAAGAGTTCAAGCTTACAGAGAATTAATTGTTTCGAAATTTTTATACAAAGCAAAAGCTATTTATATGGTTCACAATTACAATGAGTCTAAGGCTTTTACAAAGTATAAATGGTTGAATAACTATCTTTATAAAAACCGGCAATTGGTAACCGTCTCTAAAGCTTCTAAAAGTAATCTTGAAAAAAAATATAAGTTCAAAAAAATTACTTGTATTTATAATGGGTTTAACTTTAAAGAAATAGAGGAAAAAGCTGCTCTGAATGATGCTGAACAACAGTTTCTGGAGAAGTACATACTTTATTTTGGCAGGATAGATGATTACCAAAAAAATTTAAAACTTCTACTTTTAGGCTATAAAAAATCAGAATTACCCAATAAAGATGTTAAGTTAGTCATTATGGGCGATGGGGCAGATTATGATGAAGTTGTGAATTACTCTAAAAAAATTGATATTGAAAACCATATAATCTTTAAAAGATTTGAATCTAATCCATTTCCTTATGTGAAAAATGCCTATTTTACAGTGCTTACCAGTAGATTTGAAGGTTTCCCTATGGTTATACCAGAATCATTAAGTTTAGGAACGCCTGTAGTTTCTGTAGACTGTAAATCTGGTCCAAGTGAAGTGATTATTAATAGGTATAATGGATTGTTGGTAGAAAATTTTGATGAAATGGCGCTAGCCAATGCTTTTAATCTTATGGTAAACAAGCCAGAAGTCTATGAAACTTGTAAGAAAAACGCTAAAGCGAGCGTAAAACAATTTTCTATTGAAAAAATAACTGAACAATGGAGGCAATTAATAAATGAGTATGACTACATTAAATGACATTAAAATATTGGAGGTTCCAACGGTGCATGACCATAGAGGTAAATTAGCTGTTATAGAAAAAGAACATCTACCATTTGAGGTAAAACGGGTTTACTATTTGTATGATGTGCCTAGTGATTCTTTTAGAGGCGGACACGCACATAAAAAACTATATCAGTATTTGATTCCCTTGAGTGGAAGTTTTGAGGTTGTTTTAAAAGATGGCATGGAAGAAAATACAATTGTCTTAAACAAACCCAATAAAGGTCTTCTAATTGTTCCCGGGATTTGGCGTGAAATCATCAATTTTTCATCCGGTTCAGTATGTTTGGTCTTGGCATCAGAGGTTTTTGATGAAGAAGATTATATTAGAGATTTCAAAGATTATCTATTAATGAAAAGCCGTTAATTGAATTTTCATTTTCCGCAGAACATTCTGGACTATGACTAAAAATATTAAAACTTCTTTGGGTTGGTTTACCAATACTCTCTGTTTCCAGTTCAGGTTTTGTTTATCTATTTTTTCAAAATAACTTCTTCCTTTTTCCTTATTGCTGGAAAGTATATATTTTAAACCAATAGAAAACCTATTTATGTCTAAGTACCTTTTTAATGAAGGATTACTTTTTGCAATACTTTCATAATTATCCAAATTGATAAAATGTCTCAAGTTGGTATTGGTGTTACTCAATCTGTTTTCTGCATGAAGGTTGTGTATTGCTGAAACCTTATTGCTGAAAGCAATAGGGTGTTTTAATGCAATTCTAATCCACATGTCGGTATCTTCACCAGCACCAAGGGTAATGGTGTCGTCAAAAAGACCAATTGTTTCAAACGTATTTTTTGGAATGGCTACAGCAGAAGCCCAAGCAATGGAATTGTAAATGCTGGACTCAAAATAGTTTTGAACAATTCCAGACCATTCAAAGCCTTTTGGAATGTCTTTGAATTTGCATTCTAGAAATCTTTCTCCAGATTTTTTTACATAAGCAGTTGCATATAGTCCACAATTAGGAAAGTTTTGTATTAGTTGCAGCAAGTCCTTTAAATGGTTTTTCTCCCACAAATCATCTGCATCCAGAAAGGCAATAAAATCAGCCTTAGCTTCTAAAATCCCTGTGTTTCGGGCATGTGAAACGCCGCTGTTTTCAATAGAAATCAGGCGTATTCTCGAGTCCTTAAAAGCGCGTACTTTTTCCGGGCTTTTATCGGTAGACCCATCATTGACCACAATAACCTCAAAATCCTGAAAGGCTTGATTCAGAACACTGTGCAGCGTTTTTTCAATATAATTTTCTTTGTTGTACAAAGGGATTACTACGGAAAAATAAGGCTTCATATTAGTTTTTAGTCGTTACTAAAATACCAAGTCTATATAAATCAAATATAAACAAATTAGGGTTTTTACCTGTCAGGTTTTTCCTAAAACTAGATTTAAAAAAAATGAAAAATTGTTTATAAAGGATATTAAGTTTGGTTACAGTCAAAAATTTATAAGCCTTAATTAAAGAAATACTACTTGTATCTATAGTTTTATTGGAAAGCAGCGATTTTAAATTTTCTATGGCTCGTTCAGTTTTCTTTAAAAACTCAACATTTGTATCTATTCCGTTATGATAAACTTCGTTATCTAAGTGAAATACTTTTACATTATTTTTCTTTAAACAAGAACCAAAATAATAATCCATTCCATAAGACTTGCCAAGAGTATCAGTAAATAATTTTTGATAGATTTTTTTTTGAACTAATACATTGCCAGATGTAACTATTTTATAAGGGTTTTTATTTCTTGTTGCTGCATTTATTTCTTCTCTTAAACGACCAAATGTATAGCGTAGTTCTTTATGTTCGGCATGGGATGTATTTCCATAAGACAAACCTCCAAAATAAATCGAGTAATTTAAACGGATTGCTTTTACATAATTTACTAAAAAAGTATTTTCTTTAGGAAAAACATCAGCATCAAGCAACAATAGCCAGCTATATTGTGCCATTTCAGCAAGTTTTTGTCTCCTTGCTGTTCTTCCCAAATTGGTTTGAGATTCTATAAACTTAGAGTTGGTTAAACGGTTTATTTTTTGATTTTCAACATTTAGTTTTGACAATGAACCGTCATCCATGCAAATCAATTCAAAATCAATATCCAATGCCAAGGCTTGTTTTTCCAGCTCGCAAGCCAGCGGATAGGCATTGTAATTATATGTTGGGATAAGTATTGAAAGCATAAATAGATTTTCAAAGCTAAGTAAATTTTACATGTAATTGGTATGATAGTTGTAATTTTGAAACCATGAAGAAAATTTTACTTTTTATTTTGGGAATGTTGCTTTGGACACTTGCCTTTCCGCAACGCGAATTCCATGTATTTCCCGAAAATCACAAGCATACACCGGGAACCCAAGCCGGTGACGGCAGTTTGCAAAACCCTTGGGATTTACAAACGGCATTCAACCAAAAACCTGCTGCAGTTACCGGCGGCGATACCCTTTGGCTGCATGGCGGCATATATTCCGGCAGATTTATAAGCCAGCTAAACAGTACCGAAACCGGAAAGTATATCACCGTTTCAGCCTATAAAAATGAAAAGGTAGTGCTTAACGGAAATGTATCCTCTGAATTGAAAGCCGTACTTCAGGTGAAAGGAAAACAGGTAATTTACAAAAATTTTGAGATTACTTTTTTAGGTGAATTTTCCCGAAATGCAAAAGACAAAAGCTTTGAAAAGGTAGCGGGTATTAACCATACCAACGGGATGAATTGCCAGTTTATCAATTTGCAAATCCACGATGTTCCGGGTTTGGGCTTCGGTTCATGGAACAGCACCGCAGGAACGGTTATAGAATCATGTTTTATCTATAACAACGGGTTTATTGATGCTAACGGAAAAGGCGGTGGCGAAGGCATGTATATACAAAACAGCAGCGATACCCAAACCCGGATAATAAAAAACAATACCATATTCAATACCTATTACAAAGGGATTGAAGTATGGTCGGCTAATAGAGATGCTCGTCGCGAGTATGTAAAAAATATCACTTTAGAAAACAATGTAATCTTTAATAGCGGCTTGCCTTCCGGATATACGGTAGACAATATTATTGTAGGTTCAGATGATCGAAACGGAATTAATATTGCCCGAAACATTACCCTAAACAATAACATACTTTACCACAATACAGATTTTTCAAAAAATGAAGTAAACGGAAATGCGCCTTCCTTGACACTGGGATTTACTAAAAATGCACCGGTGGAAAACATACATGTGGACCACAACCTTATTTTAGGCAGAAATAACGCCTTACGCTTACTGCATGTAAAATCGGTGCATTTCTCAAACAATACAGTATACAGCGGCTACATTCACACTCAAAAACAAACCCTGCAGCACATGCTGGATTCAAAATCAACTTTTAAAAACAACCTGTTTTATACCAAAAATGCAAAGCCTATACTTTTTCCAAAAGGAGAAAAGCACGGTATAAAAGCCATAGCTCATCCGTTTGACTCTAGTGCAAACAACCGCTTTGAACACCTTAAAGCCTTTGACGTAAACCCCATATTGGATGTTTCAAGTACGGCATTTGCCCCGCATGCCTATCGGGTGGTGTTGTTTAGTAAAAAGGAAGAAAACGTGACGGTAACTTTTTCAAAGCAAAACCTTGCTGAAAATTTACGCTATGTTATTAGAGATGTAGAAAACCTTTCAGAAAGTGTAAAAACCGGAACCGTTCCGTCGGATAAAAAGATTGTTTTTCCCATGAAGTTAAATCAGCGTAAAGCCAACAAAACCCTAGACAATTTCGGCGTTTTTATCATTGAATTTCACAAAGCTGAACCTCAAAAAACAGGGTTTTTTACGAAGCTTTTCGGATGGATGTTTTAGTTTTTCCGGGCGACCACTTCAAATACCTTACCTTCGTCACACTTTAGGGTTTTGCTCGGGTATTTCAGTAGCAATGCATAGTCGTGAGTGGCCATTAAAATGGTATTGCCGTTTTTGTTAATGTCTCGTAATACTTCCATCACTTCTACACTGGTTTGCGGGTCGAGGTTTCCGGTAGGTTCATCGGCCAAAATAAGTTCCGGATGATTGAGTAAGGCTCGGGCAATAGCCACGCGTTGTTGTTCGCCACCTGAAAGTTCATGAGGATACTTAAAACCTTTCGTTTTCATGCCAACTTTATCCAAAACTTCTTCCATGCGGGCTTTCATTTCGGATTTATCTTTCCATCCGGTAGCCTGTAACACAAACTGTAAATTGTCGTTTACGGTTCTGTCGGTAAGCAATTTAAAATCCTGAAAAACCACGCCTAATTTTCGGCGCAAAAAGGGAATGTCTTTTTCTTTGAGGGTTTTAAGGTTGAAATCTACAATGTGTCCTTCGCCGTGAGTAAGAGCCAAATCGGCATAAAGCGTTTTCATAAAACTGCTTTTTCCGCTTCCGGTTTTCCCTATCAAGTATACAAAATCGCCTTTATTTACTTCAATATTTACATCTGAAAGCACCAAACTTCCACCTTGGTAAATAGAAACCTCTTTTAATTGTAATACCGGATTTGACATAGAAAAAAGTTTTGAGCCGTAAATGTATGATAAAAACTACGAAAAGCGAAAAAGCAACCCCGGAATATAAAGAAATACCCATTGGAAGTACGTTGCTTTAGAAACGCTATACAGCACAAAGCGGTAAAATTTAGTTACCGTATATTTTTAATAACTTCTTTATAATTATAGCACAATTCTTGCGTTATACTTTCCATATTCATTTACTTTTGGGTTCAACTAAAAACAATTAACGAATGGCAAAGAAATATGGAGTAGCCATACTACTCGTTTTGTGCTGCATTTTGAGTATAACGGCACAGCAATCGGCAGTCTATACCAATGCGTTTACCAATTTTCAAAAAGCACTTACCCTTTACAACAACCAGCAGTATTTGGCTGCACAATCGCTGTTTGAAAATGTTAAAAAAACAGCGAAAACCGAAGTTGTGGAATCGGATTGTGCCTATTATATAGCCAATTGTGCGGTGAGACTTAATCAACAAAACGCTGATCAATTGATGGAGAATTTTGTAGCCGATTATCCTACAAGTACCAAAAAGAATACGGCCTATGTAGATGTAGGTGATTATTATTTTGAAAACGGAAAATATGCCTACGCAAGAAAATGGTATGAAAAGGTAGAAGAAGATGCTTTGGCGAGGAACGACCGCGAAAAATTTTATTTCAACAACGGTTATGCCGCGTTTTCCACAAAACAATACAGTGTAGCAAAAACCTATTTAAGTCGCGTGGAGAACTCGGCAGAATACGGTTCGCAAGCGAAATACTACATCGGGTTTATGGCTTATGAAGGTGATGATTACGATACGGCAAATGAATATTTTGAACAGGTAAGCGACCAGGAAAAATACCGGGAAAAACTATCGTACTATCAGGCCGATTTGAATTTTAAATTAGGAAACTTTGAAAAAGCCATTGAGCTGGCAAAACAACAACTCTCCACCAGTGACGCTAACGAAGTGTCTGAACTAAACAAAATCATTGGCGAAAGCTATTTTAACTTGGAGCGCTATGCCGAAGCCATTCCGTATTTAACAGCGTATAAAGGAAAGCAAGGCAAGTGGAACAATACCGATTATTACCAATTGGGGTATGCCTATTACAAGCAAGGCGATTACCAGAAAGCCGTCAGTGAGTTCAATAAAATCATTGGCGGAAACGATGCTGTAGCACAAAATGCTTACTATCATTTAGGTGAAAGCTATGTACATCTGGATAAAAAACAAGAAGCATTAAACGCCTTTAGGAATGCTTCACAGATGGATTTTGATTTAAAAATTCAGGAAGATGCCTGGCTAAACTATGCCAAAATCAGTTATGAAATAGGAAATCCCTATCAATCGGTGCCACAAGTACTTACGGCTTATCTGGATAAATACCCCAAAACACAATACAAAGAAGAAATAGAAACCTTGCTGATAGATTCATACATAACCTCTAAAAACTATAGCGAAGCCCTAAAACTACTGGAAGGAAAAAAGAGTTTTGAAAACAAACAAGCCTACCAAAAAGTAGCTTTTTATCGCGGTGTGGAGCTGTACAACGAAGATAAATATCACGAAGCCCGAGCATTGTTCAATGCCTCTATAAATCAACCTATAGACCCCAGTTTTGTAGCCCGAGCCACTTACTGGAAGGCCGAAACCGATTACAATTTATCTCATTTTGAAGAAGCGCTTATCGGATATAAGCAATTTGAACAACAAAACTCAACCACCGTCGAGAAAACAAACCTGGACTACAACTTGGCATATACCTACTTTAAACTGAAAAACTACAACAAAGCAAAAACGTACTACATTCAGTTTTTAGAATCCAATACCGAGGACCGAGTGCGCAGAAACGACGCCTATCTGCGTTTAGGTGATGCCTATTTTGTTACAAGTGAATACAAAAACGCTATTACAGCCTATGAAAAAGCAATACAAATAGCAGAAATAGATTTGGATTATGCCTATTTTCAAAAAGCAATGAGTCAGGGATTTGCCGGAAACGCAGGGCAAAAAAATCAGGAGCTGGAAACGTTTATAACCCAACAAAAAAACTCAAAATTTCGGGATGACGCCATGTTTGAACTGGCAAATGCTTATGTAAAAGAAGGAAACAACGACAGTGCTTTACAAATGTATGAACAGCTTATTTCAGCATACAACCGAAGCCCGTTTGTGCCCAACAGTTTGTTGCGTCAGGGATTGGTATACTACAACAACGGAAATAACAATCAAGCCCTTTTAAAATTCAAGCACATAGCCAAAAACTATCCGGAAACCTCGGATGCCACTCAAGCAGTAGCCACTGCACGATTGATTTATATAGACGAAGGTCGTGTAGACGAATATGCTGCCTGGGTAAAAACCCTGGATTATGTTGAGGTTACCGATGCCGATTTAGACAATACCACCTACGAAGCTGCAGAAAAGCAATACCTGGAAAACAAACCCGATGCTGCCATTCGCTTGTTTAATGCCTACTTAAATGAATTTCCGCGAGGTCTACATGCGCTTCCGGCACATTTTTATTTGGCGCAGTTGTATTTTCAAAAAGACCTTAAAGAAAACGCAACACCACACTATGAGTACACGATAAATGCCGCACAAAGTGAGTTTAGTGAAGAAGCCCTTACACGGCTTTCCCAAATTTATTTGGAAGCTAAACAATGGGACAAAGCCATTGCGGTATTACAGCGTTTGGAGCAGGAAGCAAATTTCCCGCAAAACGTTATTTTCGCACAGTCTAATTTAATGAAGGTAAACTATCAGTTAAACAAGTATACAGAAGCGGTTACTTATGCTGAAAAAGTATTACAGGATGCTAAAATAGATGCCAAAATAAAAAGTGATGCCCATGTAATTATCGCGCGTTCTGCCTTGAAAACAAACGACGAAACCAAAGCTAAAAATGCCTATGCGGAAGTGGAACGCATAGCCTCGGGAGAATTAATGGCCGAAGCCTTATACTATAATGCCTATTTTAAACACAAAGAACAAGCTTATGAAGCGTCAAATGCTACGGTGCAAAAACTGGCTAAAGATTATTCCAGTTACAAATACTACAGTGCCAAAGGACTTGTGCTTATGGCGAAGAATTTTTACGCTTTAAAAGATGCTTTTCAGGCGACTTACATTCTGGAAAGTGTGATAGAAAACTTTACTGAGTTTGAAGATGTGGTTCAAGAAGCTCAAGAAGAACTCAATCGTATAAAAAGCGAAGAAGCCAAGACAAATGCTTCCATTCAAACACAGGATTAATCATGCCTATGAACCCTTTTCGATATACATATTCATTTAAAAACCATAAACAAAAGTATATGCCAACGTATTTTAAGTTTTTCCTTTTTCTCACCTTGCTTTTTTCGGTTTCAACCTTTGGACAAGAAAGAAAAAAAGACACCTTGGAAACCAACGTAATTAACGTTGTAAAACCTTACACACCATCGGTTAATGACGCTTTCAAGGTGAAAGAAACCCCAAAATTGTACGATGAAGAAAACACCACTAAAAAAGAAGTGAAGTACAACATATTTTCTTTTCCCGTGGCATCCACATTTACGCCTGCCAAAGGAAAAGCCGCAACGGTAGACAAAGCGAAAACAGAAAAAGGGTACGATAATTATGCCACTTTAGGTGTAGGTACCTATACTACTATTTTGGGCGAAGTATACTTAAACCATGCCATTTCCAGAAATGAAAGTGTTGGTGGTTATTTTAGTCATCATTCTTCTCAAGGTGGAATTCCGGAGGTGCTGACCGATGATAACTTTGCCATAACTAAGCTTAATGCCAATTATTCGCAAAAGCTGAGGGCTACATCCTGGAAGGTAGAAGGAGGTTTTGAAACGGCCACCTACAACTGGTATGGTTTGGCTCAACCTTTATTTGATGAAACTACAGCAAATAACTTGGACGTGAAGCACACCTTTCATACCGCGACTCTAGGCGGAGAAATTGCATTTACAGATACCTATATAAATTCCGGAAGTGTTTTGTTCAGAAGGTTTGGCGACAACCAAGGCTCGGGAGAAAATCATTTTTCGGCTACAATAGGAGTGGATATTCCCATTCAGGAAGAAGAATTGGCCACTACTTTTCACTTTGATTATTTAGGCGGTTCATTTGACAGGAATTATACCGATGATGAAGAGGTAAACTACGGGAACTTTCAAGTTGGAGTTTCGCCGTCTTATCAATTGGTGAAAGACGATTTAACGCTTCATTTGGGAGCAAAACTATACTACCTAAACGATACTGAAGCCGGCAGAAATAAATTTTTTGTATACCCGAATATCACCGCAAGTTACCGCTTAGTGAATGAAGTATTGATTTTGTTTGCCGGTATTGAAGGTGAACTTATCCAAAATACCTATCGGCAGTTTGCTGCTGAAAACCCATTTGTTTCGCCAACCTTATTTGTGTTGCCTACAGACCGGCAGTACAACGTGCATGGAGGCTTCAAAGGAAAACTCTCGAATGCAATGAGCTACAGCATTTCCGGCAGCTATATAGCCGACAGATTTAAAGCCATGTACAAAAACAACGAAATTTCTGCAGGAAGTGAAGACTATATGTATGGCAATTCATTTGGAATCGTGTATGACGATGTAACTACGCTGGGTTTTTCGGGAGAATTGAACGTAGCCGTAAACCGCAATTTTACGCTTACTCTAAAAGGCGACTATTTTTCATACGAAACCGATGAAGAAGCAGAAGCTTGGAATCTACCCGATTTTAAAGCTTCTATGTTTTTAGACTATCAGATATCCGAGCATTGGTTTGCAGGTGCCAATTTGTTTTATGTAGGCGAACGAAAAGACTATTATTTTTATCCTAACTTAGTGGCACCCGAAGCCCGCGTGATTTCACTGGATAGCTTTTTTGATGCCAATGCCCATGTGGGCTATCATATAAATCAACAATTCTCGGTATTTGCCAAGGTAAACAATATAGCCAACAACGAATACCATCGCTGGCAAAATTACCCGGTACAAGGGTTTCAAGCCTTGGCCGGTGCTACCTATAAGTTTGATTTTTAAAGGCGGTTAAAACTCCAGAAAAGCATCTCAATCGAGATGCTTTTCTTATTTTTACGTGTCAAGGTGGTTTCGACTACGCTCAACCACCGTTGAGTTTCGGTGTCTGAGCGGAGTTTCGGTGTCTGAGCGGAGTCGAAGACACACATTTAAAAAGAATAATAATGAAAGGTTATATGTATATTTTGGAATGCGCTGACGGAAGCTATTATACTGGTAGCACCAATGATTTAGAATTAAGATTACAACAACACCGCAATGGTGAAGGAGCAAATCATACTAAAAAGAGGCTTCCAGTGAGATTATTATATTTTGAAGAATATAGTAGAGTAGATGAAGCCTTTTATAGGGAAAAGCAAATACAAGGTTGGAGTCGAAATAAAAAGGAAGCTTTAATAAATAATTTCCCAAAAGATTTGAAGACTTTTGCCGAATGTATGAATGATAGTCATTACAAAAATTATAATAAATAACTTTGGTGTCTAAGCGGAGTCGAAGACACATTTAAATAAAATAACAAATTAAATATGAAAAAACTATTCTTCATCCTTTTATTAATAACTATCTATTCTTGTCAAAAAGAAAAAACACATGCAGATGTTTTGGTGTACAATGCAAAAGTTTATACCGTGAATGACGCTTTTGAAACGGCAGAAGCGTTTGTCGTCAAAGACGGAAAATTTCTGGAAATAGGTACATCAAAAGCCCTGCAAGAAAAGTATCAGGCCTTAAAAACGATTGACGGTAAAGGCCAAACGGTCCTACCGGGATTGATTGATGCACATGCACATTTTCTCACTTTGGGCCAGTTGCAACAGCAAGTAAATTTGGTAGGGACAACGAGTTTTACCGATATGATGGACAGAATTATAACTTTTCAAAATCAAAACAAACTGCCGTACATCAAAGGCAGAGGTTGGGATCAAAACGACTGGGAAGACAAAACGATGCCTACAAAAGGTTTGCTGGATCAGTTATATCCTGATACACCGGTATATTTAACCCGAATTGACGGGCACGCGGCATTGTGTAATCAAGCGGCTTTAGATTTAGGGAATGTAACGGCAGATACTAAAATTGATGGTGGAGAAGTAGTGGTTGAAAACGGAGAACTTACCGGTATTTTAATTGATAATGCAGAGCAATTGGTTGCCAACAACTGGCCAAAACCTTCACGAGCAGATTTGATTGACGCCTTGTTAAAAGCGCAAGAAATATGCCTCGAAAACGGATTAACCACCATAAGCGATGCCGGACCGGACATTTTTACAACGCCGTGGAAAGAAGTCATTGATTTGGTGGACAGCTTACAGCAAACAGGCGACTTAAAAATCCGATTGTACATGATGGTGCCGGCTACAAAAGAAAATTTGGATTACTATCTGACCAAGCCGGTTATAAAAACAGAAAGATTACATGTGCGTTCATTCAAGTTTTACAGCGACGGCGCTTTGGGTTCCCGAGGTGCCGCTTTAAGAGCGCCCTACAGTGACAAGCACAATCACTATGGGAAATTGGTTCAGGATTACGCCTTTTTAAAAGAAACGGCTTTGCGTATCGCCCAATCGCCCTATCAAATGAATACCCATGCCATTGGCGATTCGGCAAACCACATTGTCTTGCAAACCTATGCAAAAGTGTTGCAAAATCAAGAAGACAGACGCTGGCGTATAGAACACGCGCAAGTAGTTTCGCCCGAGGATTTTAAATTCTTTGAAACTGTGGTGCCTTCGGTGCAAAGCACACATGCCACAAGTGACATGTACTGGGCAGAAGACAGGTTGGGCGACCGTATTGGCAATGCCTATGCCTATAAAAAATTACTTGATGCACACGGAAAAATAGCCTTAGGTACCGATTTTCCAGTAGAGCAAGTAAATCCAATGCTAACCTTTTATGCGGCAGTGGCTCGAAAAGACCTTAAAAATTTTCCCGAAAAGGGTTTCCAAACCGAAAATGCGCTCAGCAGGGAAGAAGCGCTTAAAGGAATGACTATTTGGGCGGCCTATTCCAATTTTGAAGAAAGTGAAAAAGGAAGTATAGAAACCGG
This sequence comes from Flavobacteriaceae bacterium, assembly GCA_035654775.1. Taxonomy (GTDB): domain Bacteria; phylum Bacteroidota; class Bacteroidia; order Flavobacteriales; family Flavobacteriaceae; genus HKST-UBA85. Next base: position 27,380 of record DASRWB010000006.1, read on the forward strand.
AAAACAGGCAGATTTTGTTATTTTGGATAGAGACATTATGGAAATTGAACAAGCCGAAATTCCGGCTACAAAAGTAATTTCTACTTTTATCAACGGAGAAGAAATGTAAACGTGAATCAGCCTATAGAAACATTGCCGCAACGGGCAAAAGAAAAACAGCAGGAAAACAAAGCGTTTTTTAAAAAGCTAAGAAAAAAAACGCCCAAAAATCTGGATTACCTGATGCAGGAATTGCACGAGGAAGAATTCAGAAAAACCGATTGTTTAACCTGTGCCAATTGCTGTAAAACTACTGGACCGCTATTTACTGATAAAGATGTTGAACGAATAGCAAAGCATTTAAAAATGAAGCCTCAGCAGTTTATTGAAACCTATTTGCGAGTAGATGAAGATGATGACTATGTACTACAAACGGTACCTTGTACGTTTTTAGGACATGACAATTTTTGTAGTATTTATGAAGTACGACCCAAGGCGTGTAGCGAATTTCCGCATACCGATAGAAAGAAATTCCAGCAAATAAGTAATCTTACATTGAAAAATGTAGCCATTTGTCCGGCTGCGTTTGCGATTGTAGAAAAGATGAAAACGAAAATCAAGATTTAAAAAGTCCTTATGAAACACATTTTTTTTGGTATAGTTATAGCGGTTTTTTTGCCAAACGCATCTAAGGCGCAAGAATGGATGACTTCTTTGCCCATCGCTAAAAAACTAGCCTTAGCTCAAAACAAAATGTTGTTTATGGTATGGGAAGAAGCTGCGTTAAATCCTTTGCCCATTTTAGTAGATGACGATAATGGAAACAGTGTTTTTATTCACGATTTTATAGAAAACCTTGAAATAAATGAAATCTTATGGGAGCATTTTGTACCGGTAATTGTAAGTGAAGACGAATATCCTGAGCTTTTAAATGCCATAGAAGACAAACGAAGCTCGCGATACCTGAGTAAATTTAATGACAACTCGGTAAAAATTTTGGATGCCAACGGAAATATTCTGAACCTTTCAGATTATACGCAAAGTTATTTCAACCTTACCCAATGCATCACAGATTATGCCTTAAATACCGTTTACCTAAAGCAAGAGCTGACAAACTATGCCAACGAAAAGAATTTTTATACCGCTTTTTACCTCGCTTCAGCCTATACGGATTTTGCCATTTATGTTCCCAAAAAAATAAGAAGTGACGTTATTTCCTTATCAACCCTTTATTTACAAGAGGCTTATCGGTATTTAGAAACTTATGCGATGGAAGATAAATCAGACCACTATCAACGTTGTGAACTTCTGGAAATCAATCAGTTTTTACTGTTGGATAAACCCCGAAAAACCCTTAGAAGGTTGAAAAAAATAAACGAAACGGAAATTTCACGTGTAAATTCTGAATGGGTAAACTACCTGTACTTTGTTGCTTACAGTATGCTGAATGATGAAAAAAATGCATCGATATGGAAAAATAAAGTTTCTTTAGTACATTTGAGAAAAGCGGAATCTTTAATTAATATCAGGTAACTACATTGCAAACACTCATTGACTATTTTTCAAACATTCCTTCGCTACACCGAGCGCTTATTCTCTCCGGGGGTATTGCTTTTTTTTGGTTGCTGGAAAGCGCTGTTCCGCTATTTAAGTTCAAGTATAAAAAATGGAAACACGCTATACCCAACCTGTTTTTTACTTTAACTACAGTAGTAGTGAATTTTGCATTGGCCTTTTTATTACTGCAATCTTCCGATTGGGTAGTGGCGAATAATTTTGGAATTTTAAACTGGTTACCGGCGATACCTTTTGGGTTGTATGTGCTTTTAGGGGTTTTGTTGCTGGACTTTTTCGGGGCTTATCTGGCACACTATATTGAACACAAAGTAAAACCCCTTTGGATGGTACACTTGGTACATCATACGGACCATGAAGTAGATACTACCACGGCTAACAGGCATCACCCGCTGGAAAGTGTAATCCGCTTTCTGTTTACGCTTTTTGGAGTGTTTGTGGTGGGAACACCTATAGGCATCGTTATGCTCTATCAATCGCTGTCCTTGGTAGCAACCCAATTTACACATGCCAATATTAAAATGTCTAAAAAAGTAGATAAACTACTCAGCTATATTATTGTTTCGCCGGACATGCATAAAGTGCATCATCACTACGTACTGCCTTATACCGATAGCAATTACGGCAATATTTTTTCCATCTGGGACCGACTTTTTGGAACGTACATGGAACTGGATAGAGAAAAATTGGTCTACGGAGTAGATGTATTTCCTGATAAAGAAGAAAACTCAAATACACTTAATTTGTTAAAACAACCCTTTCAGAAATACAAAAAACCTACAATCAAACCGGAATAAAGCTACTCTATTGCCTAGGATTTTAATGGGTTTTATATGAAAAAACGAATAAAAACAACATTAAACATTCAGGGCCATCGCGGATGCAGAGGCTTGTTCCCTGAAAATTCTTTACCGGCATTTCAACAAGCCATTTTACTGGGTGTTCACACTCTGGAAATGGATGTTGTTCTTTCTGCAGATTATCAAGTAGTGGTATCGCACGAGCCGTTTATAAGTCGAATTTTTTGTTTGACACCGGACAAGCAACCCATTCCTGAATCCATGGATATGAAGTATAATTTGTTTGAGATGCTTTACGATGAAATCCGGCTTTTTGATTGCGGAAGTAGAAAACATCCCGGATTTCCGGAGCAAAAAACAACGCCTTGCTACAAACCTTTACTGCGTGAAGTTTTTACACTGGCCGAACAGTTAAATCCAAATATAAAATACAATATTGAAATAAAGTCAAAACCGGTATGGGATGGAATTTATATGCCTTATCCGGAGGCATTTGTAAAACAGGTTTTAGAAGTGGTAGATTTATACAAAGTATCCTCACGAACCAATTTACAGGCATTTGATGTACGAATACTTGAACAAGTAAAGAAACAAGCACCTGCCATACCCATTGCACTTTTGGTGGATGAAAAGGAGTCTATTTCTGAAAAACTGCACAGCATCAGTTTTAAACCGGAAATAATTAGTCCTTATTTTCAATTGCTCACCAAAGAGTTGGTACAAAGGTATCAGGCTTTAGGTTATAAAATTATTCCATGGACCGTAAATGACAATGCAGATTTACAGCGCATGATAGCGTATAAAGTAGATGGTATTATTACGGATTACCCGAATAGATTATTGTAAAGAAAAACAGGACTCTTAGTCTGGATAAAGCCTGTATTTCTCCCGTATTTTTTTATAGGTCGCAAGGTCAGCTTGCCAGGTAGC
>DASRWB010000007.1:0-35494 GCA_035654775.1 Flavobacteriaceae bacterium
ATGCTTGATTTTTCCTCTTTTCTTCTTCTCGTGCTTGCTTAAACTCTTCAAAAACCTGCTTTGCTTTTTCTTTTGATTTGCCCGTACCAGATTTTTCAGAAGAATCTTCTTTTGTTTCCTCCTCTGTGAAGAACTCCTCTAATTCCTTTACTGCCTTATCTGTTTTTTCTGTTGGGTCTTCCTTTTTGACAAAATCCTTTTGTGACGCCTTTCCTTTTCTACCTCTAAGCTCTGAAACTTTAATAACGGCACTTAAAAGTGATCTAAAAACAAAGTCAACAAGTTCATTAAGAGCTTCATTTTCAATCAGTCCTTCACGACTTGATGTTTCTTCAAAATATCTACCGTCAACATCAACAATTTCAACAAATCCAAAGAAGCTGTAATTTTGATGTGGAGCAAGGATAATTCTTCTATTCATTGACTTATCTAAGCCAAGCCAATCATCTTTAGGTTCTCCATATGGTAGAACCCTAATTCCATTTTTATATAGTCTTATTCCTGCTCTGTCATAAGAAAGGTTTCGGATAAAATTGAAAGTGCCTGGTGCAAATAGAGTTGGGTCATAGACAAAATAATGAACTTTGAAATGTAACCCTTTAATTAGATTAAATTTTGCTTCAGTATTCTCTCTGTTCTTTTCATCATTACCTATAAGAAAGACTTCTTGCGGAAAATTGAGTTTATCACTTTTTAATGCCCAACATCCTTGCCCATCATCCAATACATAGCCTTCGATTTCAGCAAGGGCGTGTTTAAAAATCGCTTCTTCTTCGTCAATAATTGGAATTAATTCTTGTCCTTCTTGTCTGAAATAGTAGCTTTTAAAGCCTGGGTCTATTGATGATTCTGCTTCATCTTTATTCTTTTTTGATAATGGGAATGGTTGTAGAAGTTCAGAGGTATATCTAAAAACCCTTCTAATCATAGCATCTGACCAACCATCTCTGAGGTTTTCAATAATTAATGTAGTACCTTCTACTTTCGACTTTGGGATTACTTCAATGTTATTTGAGACACTCAGTAAATCCTTGTCCGTTTCAAAATCATTCCAATTGATGGATATTTTAATTGATGATTCACTCTTAGCTGTGTGAGTAATAATCGTTAATCTACTTCCCAATCTCTGAGTTGCAAAACGACCAATTCCTTTTCTTCCTGCTCTTGTTCTTTTATATTTAACAGAAATTGGGTTATGAATTTTATCCGAAGAGGATAATCTCATAAAACCATTAATCAATTCGTCTTTTGTCATTCCGGTTCCATTGTCTTCAATGGTCAACGTGCCGCCAGCATTCCAAGCGTTTTCAAAAACTAGATTGACCTCTGTTGCATCAGCATCAAAAGCGTTTTTAACTAATTCAGAAACCGCTGTTTCGTGTTTTCCAACTAATTCTTTTCCAAGTCTGTTTATTATTCCCGCGTCAACAGAAAATCTTACTTGACTATCATCAAGTTTTGCAATCTCACTGGATAGAGCTAAAATCACGTTATTATCAGAACTCTCCTTCTGAATTTCTTCGGAAAGCTTTTTCTTTAGTTCTAATATTTTGTTTGCGTTATCCATTAATCTATTTCTGTTCGTTGTTTATCAAGTCAGTAATCTGAACACCAAGTAATTCAGCAATTGAAGCCAATGTATTCAAAGTAGGTTGTACGTCATTAGTACACCATCTTGAAATTGTTGCTTCGTTTTTACCAAGTTGTTCGGCAAGCCATTTACTGCTTAGGTTCTTTTCAACCAGAACTACCTTAATTCTATTTATTGCTTTTCGGCTCATAAAAATTGCATTCTGTGCAAAGATATTGATTTTATACGAAACTAATTCGTTAATCAACAAGTGCGCTGTAGCAAAACCAAACATGATATTTACAAGGTTGGGTTTACATTTCCAACCCTAAATATACTCAAATCTTTCAAAAAAAGACGCCCACAACCCAAACCTACAAAAAACCCCGCTACCTTCCTTACGGTTTCCCGTAATCGGGCAAAAAAGGCTCTAAAAAGGCCAAAAACGCCCCGGTACATCCCTTGAAAACCCTTTTTTTTCGGGGGTTCCGGCAGTTTTCTTCGAGAATCGTCCCCCAAAATCCCATTTTTAAAACACAACCCCGAGCCGTTCCCGAACAAATCTCGAACAAAACTCGAACAAAACTCCTCAAAAATCGGAAATTTGTGCCAATCTGTGCCAATTTGTGCCAATATGCGTCAATTTGTGCCAATCTGTGCCAATTTGTGCCAATATGCGTCAATTTGTGCCAATTTGTGCCAATTTGCGCCAATTTGTGCCAATAGTTACAGGGGGCTTGGAAATTAGAAAACCCCGCCCTATCTTAGTGCTCTGTACCCCTAAATCTGCATTTTATGCAACACCTTTCGTCAAAAAAAAGCATTCCCCCAAAAAAACAGGGCAAAGCCATAGCAAAGCCGTAGCAAAGGCACCCCAAAGGCACCCTTAAGGCACCTTAGTTCACCCTAAGCCACCTCAATGCATTCGGTAAGGGTAAATTTTAACATTATTTCATCCCTAAACTATTGCCCATTACTTCAAATGATTTTTTATTTTTACCCCTGTCATAAATTCCTGTCAAGGCATGAAACACCTATTTCTATTACTGGCTATTTTTTCCGTAAACGCTACGTTTGCCCAAAAACACAACCTCCTGTACAGCATTATCGACTCGGTTTCTGCTTCGCGAATTAAAAAGGACATCAAAACCCTAACCGATTTTGGCACCCGAAACACCTTTAGCGATACCCTATCCAATACCCGCGGCATAGGAGCTGCCCGGCGCTGGATTAAACAGGAACTGGAAACCATTTCCGCCAACTGCGGCAACTGCCTGGACGTATTCTACCAAAAAGACTTTGTCACCCAAGAAGGAAACAGCCGCGTTCCCCACGACGCCTGGGTGGTTAATGTCATCGCCATTCAACGCGGAACCAAATACCCCAACCGCTACATCATCATGAGCGGCGATATCGATTCCCGCGCCAGCAACACCATGGACTTCACCACCGACGCTCCGGGAGCCAATGACAATGCCTCAGGCATGGCCGGTACTATAGAAGCCGCCCGCGTGTTAAGCCGCTATGCGTTCGAAAACAGCATTGTGTATGTAGGACTTTCCGGAGAAGAACAAGGCCTTTTTGGCGGTGCCGGACTGGCAAAATATGCCCAGGAAAACCACTGGGAGATTATCGGAGTGTTTAACAACGACATGATTGGAAACATAAAAGGCGTAGACGGCGTTATTGACAACCGTACCTTCCGCATCTTCTCTGAACCGGTACCTCCCACCGAAACCGAACGCGAACGCCAAATGCGGCGCTACTACGGTGGCGAAGTAGACGGAATATCCCGACAACTGGCGCGCTATGTATACAAAACCACAACGCAATACATGCCGGAAATGAACCCCATGATGGTATACCGCCTGGACAGGTTTGGTCGCGGCGGGCATCATAAACCCTTCAACGATTTAGGCTTTCCCGCAATACGCATTATGGAAGCCCATGAAAACTACACCCGGCAACATCAGGATATAAGGATAGAAAACGGCATAGCCTATGGCGATACTTTTGAGCATGTCAACTTTGATTATGCCGCAAAACTAACGGCCGTAAACGCTATAAATTTAGCCAGCCTGGCAAAAGCCCCACCGGCACCTCAAAATGTAGCCATAGGCGGTATTGTTGAACCTGCTGCCAAACTAAAATGGGATGCTGTTGAAGGCGCTTCCGGATATATTATTTACTGGAGAGATACCACATCGCCTACCTGGGACCACAGTCGCTATGTAGGTAAGGTAACCGATTTTACACTAAATGGTATTGTTATTGATAATTATTATTTTGGAGTAGCCTCAGTAGATGAATCAGGGTTTGAAAGCCCGGTTACTTTTCCTGTTAAAATTATAAGAGATTAAAAAAATGAAAATGAAATTTAGCACCTCTGCCCTGTTTTTACTGTTTGTTTTATCCCTTTCCTACGGACAAAACCCAAAAACCAAAACACCATTTACCAAACAAGACACGCTTCGCGGGTCAATAACCCCCGAACGTGCCTGGTGGGATTTAACCTATTACCATTTAGACATTGAAGTAAACCCCGAAGACAAATACATCTCAGGGAAAAATACAGTGCAATACACTGTTCTGGAACCGCATCAGGTAATGCAAATAGACCTTCAAGCACCCATGCAGATTACCAAAGTTACGCAAAACAACCGCGAGCTTCAGGTAAAAAAGGAAGGCAATGCCCATTTTATAACCTTAGCCGCCCCGCAACAGCCCGGCGCGGTAAACAGCCTGGACATTTATTACAAAGGACATCCAAGAGAAGCCATTAGAGCTCCTTGGGATGGCGGAATTTCCTGGAAAAAAGACTCCGTAGGGAATCCGTTTGTGGCCTCTTCTTGTCAAGGGATAGGCGCCAGTATATGGTGGCCTAACAAAGACCACATGTATGATGAAGTGGACAGCATGGCCATAAGCGTTACCGTACCCAAAGGATTAATGAATGTCTCCAACGGCAGACTGAGAAACGTAGAAGAACACCCCGACAGCACGACTTACCACTGGTTTGTAAACAACCCTATAAACAACTATGGCGTAAACATAAACATAGCCGATTACGCACACTTTTCAGAAGTGTACCCGGGTGAAAAAGGACCGTTGACCATGGATTACTATGTGCTGAGAGGAAACCTGGAAAAAGCAAAAGAACATTTTAAAGATGCCCCAAGAACACTGGAAGCCTTTGAATATTGGTTTGGGCCTTATCCCTTTTATGAAGATGGGTTTAAGCTCGTTGAAGCCCCTTATCTGGGCATGGAGCACCAAAGCTCGGTAACCTACGGAAACCAATACATGAAGGGCTACTTAGGAAAAGATTTATCCGGCTCCGGCTGGGGCCTGAAGTGGGATTATATCATCATTCACGAAACCGGTCACGAATGGTTTGCCAACAACATTACCTACAAGGATGCCGCAGATATGTGGGTGCACGAAGGATTTACTACCTATTCAGAAAACTTATTTATTGATTACTTTTACGGAAAAGAAGCCGCATCTGAATACGTTATTGGTCAACGTAAACGAATAACCAATAAAAAACCCATGATTGGGCCTTACGGTGTAAATAAAAGAGGTGGCGATTTATATGACAAAGGTGCCAATGTATTACACACTTTAAGACAGCTTGTTGAAGACGACGAAAAGTGGCGAAACATTCTGCGCGGATTAAATAAAGACTTTTACCACCAAACGGTTACTACTCAGCAAATTGAAAACTACATAAGCGAAAAAACCGGATACAATTTACAGGAGTTTTTTGACCAATACCTGCGAACCACAAAAATCCCAACCCTGGAATACAAGATGGAAAAAAACCTGTTAAAATACCGATGGACAAATACTATCGATAATTTTGATATGCCGGTATTGGTCTATATAGATAATACTGCAGAGTGGTTGTATCCTAATGCAGAATGGAAAACTATGGAGTTGGAAACCCAAACCCCTGATATAAGGGTAGACAAAAACTTTTACATAGACGTGAATCCCGTAGAATGAGTTACCCTGAGTTGTATTTTAAAAACACTACCGAATGGCGAGCATGGTTGCACGAAAAACACTGCACATCAACCGGAGTATACCTCATCCTTTTTTAAAGTAGAACATCCCAATATGCGCTGGGAAGAAGCCGTAAAAGTGGCACTGTGCTACGGCTGGATAGATTCCACCGTAAAAAGTTTAGGAAACGGCAAAAGAAGATGGCGACTGAACAACCTTAGACCATGTGGAAAATCATCGGATTAACCGAAACCGAACACACGATTAATCAAGCTAAAAATGCCCTGCGCGAAGGTTTTAACAGAAAAAAGCCCATCTATTTGGGCTTTTTTTTACTCTATCCGCTTTAATCTTGCCTGATCTAAAAGTTTAATTCTTTTTCCTTCCATATGGATGAGTCCGTCTTTTTTAAATTCAGATAAAACTCTGATAGCCGACTCGGTTGCTGTTCCAACAATATTGGCATAATCCTCACGGGAAAGCACCAAATTCAACATGTCGTCTTGGTCCGTACCAAAATTATCATTTATGTACAACAAGGCTTCTGCCATACGGTGCTTTACTGACTTTTGAGCCATATTTACAATAATGTTGTCTGAATCTTTCAAGTCTAAGGCAAATTGCTCCAGCATATTCATTGAAAAATTTATATTCTTTTGAAGATCGTTCATAATTTCTTCTTTCGGAATAAAACACACCTCCATATCGCTTAAGGCCACAGCGCTTAAATTGGCCGATTCTTCGCCTATAAGTGATCGATGGCCCATAATATCGCCTTTGACAACCAATTTAACGATTTGATTTTTTCCGTTTGCACTTAATTTTGAGAGTTTGCACACGCCATTTTTTATACAGTAAATCCCGTTTAAAGTATCGCCCTCATCAAAAATCAACTCTCCTTTTTTAACGATTTTATCTGTTTTACATGCGGAAACTCGCATTAGTTCATCCTTCGTTAAGGCTTTTAACGAATTGAACTGCCTGATAATACATTGTTCACATTTACTCATACACTAATAATGTAGGTAAATTTACAAAAACATGACAAATATCATGTTTTTAAAACAGGTTATTTTAAACCTTTGTCAAAGGAAATGAGCAAATTTTTATGGAGCAATCACTGTGTTTCCATTGTGGCGATGTTTGTACATCCACTACTTTTTCGCTGGAGGACAAAACCTTTTGTTGTAAAGGGTGCAAAACGGTGTACGAAATTTTCGCTGAAAACGACCTTACCTGTTACTACGACTTGCAGGCATCGCCCGGTGCTGTTCCAAAGGAAATTAAAGGAAAGTACGACTTTTTGACTCAGGAAAACATCGTTGAAAAATTGACTGAATTTAATGATGGAAAAGTGCAAATTGCCACCTTATACATTCCTCACATTCATTGCAGCTCGTGCATCTGGATATTAGAAAACCTCAATAAACTCAATCCTGAAATTACTTCATCGCAAGTAAATTTTGGTAAAAAAACAGTGCGTGTAACCTATCGTTCAAAAGACTTTTCACTTAAAGAATTGGTGGTATTACTCAGTGCTATTGGTTATGAACCCTATATATCATTAGACGATTATAGCGGCTCAAGACCACAGGAAAACAGAGCGCTTATATACAAGCTTGGCGTGGCGGGATTTGCCTTTGGAAATGTTATGTTTTTATCTTTCCCGGAGTATTTTGAGGTTGGCGAATACTGGTTGGAACAGTACAAGCACCTGTTTCGGTGGCTTATGTTCAGCTTTTCATTACCGGTGGTTTTTTATGCCGGAAGCGATTATTTTATTTCGGCCTATAAAGGATTACGCGCCGGGTTACTGAACATTGATGTGCCTATTGCACTGGGAATAGCCGTATTGTTTTTACGCAGCACGGCAGAGATACTTTTCGATTTGGGTACCGGTTTTTTTGACAGCTTAACCGGATTGGTTTTCTTTTTGTTACTCGGTAAGTTTTTTCAGCAAAAAACCTATGCTTTTCTCTCTTTTGAAAGAGACTACAAATCGTATTTTCCCATTGCCGTAACCAAAATAGAAAACGGCAAAGAAATACCTACTCAGGTGTATCAAATAAAAAAAGGCGACAGGCTGCTGATACGAAATGAAGAGCTTATTCCTGTTGATGGTATTTTAATTCGCGGCAAGGCAAAAATAGATTACAGTTTTGTTACCGGAGAATCTGAAACCGTTCAAAAACATTCCGGTGACAAACTGTTTGCCGGTGGAAAGCAAACGGCAGGCGTTTTAGAAATGGAAGCCACAAAATCTGTAGAACAAAGCTACCTTACCCAGTTGTGGAGCAACGATGTATTCAATAAAAACAAACAAGAAAGTTTTACCACACTTACCAATGCCATTAGCAAGCGCTTTACCCTTGCGGTGCTAAGCATTGCGACAATAGCTACCGCCTACTGGATAGCAGCCGATGCGTCAAAAGCCATGAATGTTTTTACTGCGGTATTGATTATTGCTTGTCCGTGTGCCATAGCCTTGGCGGCTCCGTTTACGCTGGGCAATATGTTGCGTATTTTCGGAAAACAGAAGTTTTATGTAAAAAATGCTTCGGTGCTGGAACAGTTGGCTGCGGTAAACACCCTTATCTTTGACAAAACAGGAACCCTCACCAGCACTAAAAAAACCCGTGCAACCTATGAAGGTGAAATACTGACAGAAACCGAAGAAAAGCTTTTAAAAAACACCCTGCGAAGCTCAAACCATCCCTTGAGTCGCTCGCTGTACGAACTTTTGGCAGCACATGAAATTGTACCGTTACATTCGTTTGAAGAACATCTGGGAAAAGGCATGGAAGCCTCCTATGAAGACCATCATATAAAAGTGGGATCAGCCCATTTTGTGGGAGCTACGGAAACCTCAACGGTAAACACAGCTGTATACATTAGCTCAAATAACACCTATAAAGGAAAATATACCTTTTACAACAACTACAGAAAAGGCGTTTCAAAGCTTTTTAATCAATTAAAAAAACCGTACGATTTGGCCATTTTGTCCGGAGATAATGAAGGTGAACTTGAGAATTTAAAAAAACTCTTACCGGCCAAAACAAAATTGTTGTTTAACCAAAAACCCCAAGACAAACTGGAATATATAAAATACCATCAAACCGAAGGTGCAAATGTACTCATGATTGGCGATGGTTTAAACGATGCAGGTGCATTGGCACAAAGCAATGTAGGCATTTCCATTTCAGAAAATGTAAATGTGTTTTCACCGGCCTGTGATGCTATTTTAGATGCCTCACAGTTTAGTAAACTATATGCATTCATAAAGGCTGCTAAAAGTGCCCTAAACGTAATTAAATGGAGTTTTGTACTTTCGTTGGTATACAATGTCATTGGGCTATACTTTGCCGTAACCGGACAATTGGCTCCGGTAATAGCGGCAATACTAATGCCTTTAAGCTCAATAAGTATTGTCGTGTTTACGACTGCAGCAACCAATTTGATAGGCAGAAAGTTAACCTAAAGTAAGCTCTACATGACAAATGTCATGTTTTAGCTAAAGAATGAAACGTATTTTTGAACGAGCAACTTCAGTGGTATGAGTGTTATTTACATGTTATTAATCATAAGTATTTGCGTAGCCGTAGTCTTTTTTATTGCCTTTATTTTGGCTGTAAAATCCGGGCAATTTGACGATGGATATACGCCGTCAGTACGCATGCTGTTTGAAGATGAGCTAAAAAAAGAAACTAAAAAACAATCAAAAAAAACTAAACCTTTTTAACTCTTATGGAAGTACAACAGTTTTATTACGATAATAAAATCGTTAAAAATTTTCTTTACGCCACCATTATTTGGGGACTTGTAGGCATGTTAGTCGGTCTGCTTTTGGCCTTTCTGTTTATGTTTCCCAACCTGACCGAAGGCGTATCCTGGTTAAGCTTTGGCAGACTCAGACCGCTACATACCAATGCTGTAATTTTCGCTTTTGTAGGAAATGCCATTTTTGCCGGAGTGTATTACTCTACACAACGGCTTTTAAAAGCCCGGATGTACAGTGATTTTTTGAGTAAATTAAACTTTTGGGGTTGGCAACTTATTATTGTTGGTGCAGCCATAACGCTGCCTTTAGGCTATACTTCCTCGAAAGAATACGCCGAGCTTGAGTGGCCGTTTGATGTTGCCATAGCCATTATATGGGTTGCCTTTGGCTGGAATTTAATAGGCACCATCCTAAAAAGAAGACAACGCCACATGTATGTGGCCATTTGGTTTTATATAGCCACCTTTGTCACGGTGGCTGTGCTTCATATTTTTAACAGCTTGGCCCTACCGGTTTCGGCACTGAAAAGTTATTCCGTATATGCCGGAGTTCAGGATGCTTTGGTACAATGGTGGTATGGACACAATGCTGTTGCCTTCTTTTTAACGACTCCGTTTTTAGGATTGATGTACTATTTTGTTCCTAAGGCTGCAAATCGCCCTGTTTATTCCTACCGCTTGTCTATCATTCACTTTTGGTCGTTGATTTTTATCTATATTTGGGCCGGACCGCATCATCTACTCTATACGGCTTTACCCGAATGGGCACAGAACTTGGGAGTTGCCTTTTCGGTTATGCTGCTTATGCCCTCTTGGGGCGGAATGATAAACGGATTGTTAACCCTTCGTGGCGCCTGGGATAAAGTACGGGTTGATCCGGTATTAAAGTTTATGGTAGTAGCTATAACCGGTTACGGTATGGCCACCTTTGAAGGTCCCATGCTTTCCCTTAAAAATGTAAATGCTATTGGTCATTTTACCGATTGGATAATTGCCCACGTACATGTGGGTGCTTTGGCTTGGAACGGATTCCTTACTTTTGGTATGATTTACTGGTTAGTACCCAGACTTTTCAAAACCAAATTGTATTCAACCGGATTGGCAAATCTTCATTTTTGGATTGGCACCTTAGGTATTATTCTTTACGCCTTGCCTATGTATGTTGCCGGGTTTACACAGGCAGCCATGTGGAAACAGTTCAATCCGGACGGAACGTTACTGTACGGAAATTTTCTGGAAACCGTTTCTGAAATCATCCCTATGTACTGGATGCGGGCCATTGGCGGGTCACTATACCTTGTTGGCTTATGCATCTTGGTTTACAACATTGCCGTCACCATTAAATCCGGCAGTAAAGTAAGCGATGAATTGGCCGAAGCACCTGCCTTACAACGGGTTTCAAAATACCGCGTGGCCGGTGAAGGATTTCATACCTGGCTGGAACGCAAACCGGTTCAGCTAACTATTTTAGCCACAATTACCATACTGATTGGTGGTATTATTCAAATTATACCTACCATAATGGTCAAATCGAATATTCCTACCATAAGCAGCGTAAAACCTTACACTCCTTTGGAATTGGAAGGTCGTGATATTTATATAAGAGAAGGCTGTGTTTCTTGTCATTCGCAAATGATAAGACCCTTCCGAAGTGAAGTAGAACGCTATGGTGAATACTCAAAAGCCGGAGAGTTTGTTTACGACCGACCCTTTTTATGGGGGAGCAAACGCACCGGACCGGATTTGCATCGCGAAGGCGGTTTAAAGTCAGATTCCTGGCACTATAAACACATGTATGATCCCAGGTTTATAGAAGAAAACTCTATAATGCCTGCCTATCCATGGCTTATTCGAAATAAACTCGACAAGTCATTGACAGAAACCAAAATGCGTGCAATGGTTACTTTGGGTGTGCCCTACACAGAAGATGATATTGCCAATGCCCAGGAACACATGAACGCACAAGGTGATGCTATTGTTAAAAACCTGTATGAAGATCCTGACTTGCCGGTTTCATTTGAAGAAAGTAAAGAAGAAGCCAAGGCAAAAGGTGTTCCTTTTGTTGAAATTAAAGACCGGGAAATTGTAGCACTTATAGCCTATCTGCAACGACTGGGAACAGATATTAAAGTAAAAGACATTGAAAACGTAACCACAACACAAAACTAATATACCATGCTAAAATTTGTAAAAAACCACATGGAAAGCATAACCGGTATAGAAATCTATCCACTGATTTCCTTGTTGATATTTTTCTTGTTTTTTGTAGTCCTTTTTTGGTGGGTTGTTACCGCCAAAAAAGAATATATAAATACCGTAAGCCGGTTGCCTTTAGATAACCAAAACCAAGAAGTATTATGAGACACCGTATTCCCTCATGGATTAGAGTTCCTGTAATTTTCTTTGCTATTGCTGCACTTACAGAATATGCCATAGACTCAGGAGACGCACCGGCATTTATAGAAAAACCTTTAATACTGATGTTTCTCGCATTGGTGTTACTCGTATTAATAGCTATAGAAGGCATTGTTGGTTCTTTGGATAACATTTTATATCAAAGCCTGGATGAAGCGGGAAAAGAAAGATTTACGGCTTCAAAAAACAAGACCCCAAAAATCGTAACTTGGCTTAAAAGAGTCTATAAAAATTTAGTAGGTGGCAAACCTATTGAAGAGGAACACGAAATCATTCTGGATCATAACTACGACGGTATAAAAGAACTGGACAACTCCTTACCGCCATGGTGGCTGTATGGTTTTTATGCCTCAATAGTTTTCGCTATCGTGTATATGTTAAACTATCACGTTTTTGGAGGCAAAAACCAGTATGACGAACTTGAAATTCAATACGAAATCGCACAAAAAGAAATTGAAGCGTACAAGAAAACAGCCAAAGATTTAGTCGATTACCGAACCGTACAAGTGCTTACAGACCCTGCCGATTTAAGCAAAGGCAAAAGCATCTATGAAGCCAACTGTGTGGCGTGTCATAAAGCAGATGGCGGTGGCGGAATTGGTCCCAACCTCACCGATGAATACTGGATTTTAGGCGGTGGTATTAATAATATATTCAAAACCGTTAGTGAAGGTGGTCGAGATGGAAAAGGCATGGAAGCCTGGTCTAAAAAGGGACTAAAACCTTCCGAAATTGCGCAAGTTTCCAGCTATATACTCCAGTTTCAGGGAACGACTCCGGCGGAACCCAAACAAGCAGAAGGCGAACTCTGGAGCGATACAAATGCTGAACAAACCGCAACTCAAAAGTAAACTAAATGCAAGAAGTGCCACAAGACGAAAACTTTAGAAACTCCATTGGCACAGTCAATGAAGAAGGAAAACGCGCTTGGATTTATCCTAAAAAACCCAGTGGTGCTTACTATCAAAAACGAAAAATAGTAAGTTACTTCCTTCTTGCTTTTTTATTTCTTGCACCTTTTGTAAAAATTAACGGAAACCAATTTCTATTGTTTAATGTACTGGAAAGACGTTTTAATATTTTTGGATTCCCGTTTTGGCCACAAGACTTCCATCTGTTTGTGATTTCAATGATTATTGGCGTGGTTTTCATTACGCTGTTTACCGTAGGCTTTGGCAGGGTATTTTGTGGCTGGATTTGCCCGCAAACCATTTTTATGGAAATGGTTTTCAGACGAATAGAATACTGGATTGATGGCGACAGAAACAAACAGCGCAAACTCGATATGCAAAAATGGAATGCCGAAAAAATCAGAAAACGGCTTTTTAAATGGTCCATTTTTTTACTTATCTCTTTTTTGATTGCCAATATATTTTTAGCCTACTTAATAGGCAGCGACAAGCTTATCAAGTACATTATAGAAGGTCCTTCGGCGCATTTAGGCACACTATTTCCCTTACTTATTTTTACAGCAGTATTTTATTTTGTGTTTGCCTGGTTTAGGGAACAAGTATGCATAATTGCTTGCCCATACGGCAGGCTACAAGGAGTACTTCTGGATAAAAAATCTATTGTTGTAGCCTACGACCACAAAAGAGGTGAAGGTGAAAAAGGTCGAAAAAAATTCAGAAAAAATGAAGACAGAAAAGCCTTGGGACACGGCGATTGCATAGATTGTTTACAATGTGTTCATGTCTGTCCCACAGGCATAGACATACGCAACGGTACACAACTGGAATGCATAAACTGTACGGCATGTATTGACGAATGTGACCATATCATGGAAAGCATTAACCTGCCCAAAGGACTCATACGTTATGCCAGTGAAGACGAAATAGAAAAGAAAGAAAAATTTAAACTCACCGCGAGGATGAAAGGTTATATCGCGGTGCTTCTTATTCTTATCGGTGTTTTATCCGGAATGTTGCTATTGCGAAATGATGTTGAAGCTCGTGTGCTAAGGTTAAGAGGCCAACTCTATGAAAAAAAGGAAAACAACATCATTAGTAATGTATTTACCTACAAACTGGTGAATAAAACCTCAAATGAAATTAGCAATGTAAGTTTTAAACTGCGCAAACACAGCGGTGAGATAAAACTGGTTTCAACCACCAATACCTTTACCATACCCGCACAAGGGATTGCAGAAGGCACGCTGTTTATAGAAATTAATAAAAACGATTTAAAAGACGACAAAAACAAACTAATCATTGAAGTATACAGTAGCGACACCTTAATTGAAACTACATCTGTAAACTTTTTAGGACCAATGAGTTATAATTAAAATAACACTATGAAAATTAATTGGGGTACCGGAATTGTTCTGGCTTTTATAGCCTTTATAAGCTTTATCATGTACTTTGTAATTAGCATGAATACCAACAAAAAGTACGATCATGATTTGGTTACGGAAGACTATTACAAACAAGAATTGGAGCTACAAGATGAAATTAACAAAGAAATCAACGCCAGAGAGCTTCCACAAAATATCTATTGGAAAAAAAACAGCAACGGTTTAGTTTTGGTTTTTCCCGAAACACTGCAAGCTGAAAAAATAACAGGAAAAGTGTTCCTATACAGACCATCTAATAAACAATTTGACTTTGAAATTCCTATTTCATTGTTGAACCACTATTTGCTCATACCTAACTCCCGTTTATTAGGTGGTCGATGGAACATTAAAGTAGACTGGAGTTACAACGGAAAAGCCTACCTCTACAAAAAAGAAATTATTTACTAAATGTTGTGGTCTGCATTTATATTGGGTTTATTAGGAAGTTTACACTGTATTGGCATGTGTGGTCCAATAGCCTTTATGCTGCCTGTAAATCGGGAAAATTCGTTTAAAAAAATAGCCCAAGTAAGTATTTATCACACCGGAAGGTTATTGGCCTATGGTTTGATTGGAGCACTTTTTGGTGTCGTAGGAAAAGGCTTTTATCTCTTTGGCATTCAACAACAATTGTCCATAATAGTGGGTCTAATTATGATTCTTGTGGTTTTACTCCCGGCCACATTTTTTAGCAAATTCAATGTAGTTTCACCTCTGTACAGTGTCATCTCAAAAATAAAGTCTGCACTGGGAAACACCTTTAAAAAGAAAACAGCAGACACCTTTCTCACCATAGGATTTTTAAACGGGTTTTTGCCCTGTGGCCTGGTATATATGGCTGTATTTGCTTCTTTAGTCACGCAGAATGTGGCTCTGGGCAGCATGTATATGATACTCTTTGGTGCAGGAACTATTCCTTTAATGACAATGGCTGTTTACCTGGGAAAATTTGTAAATACGGCAGTTAAACAACGCATTCAAAAAGCAATTCCTGTTTTTATTGTTGTCATTGGAATGTTGTTTATCATTCGTGGATTAGGGTTAGATATTCCTTACATTTCTCCTGCTCCGGTAACAGAAATGGCTTCGGGTGAATTCAATTGTCACTAATGCATTAGTATAATAGAAACCTTATTTTTGCAAGTAATATCTATAACTGTAAACAAAAAAATCAACGTGCATAACCATGCCAAATAAAACAGATAAATTACAACTGGAAAAAGAAGAAATGAAGCATCTGGGATATCAGGTGATAGATGCTATTGTTGAACACTTTACTACAGAACATACAAAAAAACCTGTGGCTTTGGCTACACGTGAGGAAATGGATAAGCTCCTGCAAATTGAGCTTCCCGAAAAAGCCGCCAACTATCAAGAAGTTTTACAGTTTGTTTTAAAAAATGTCCTTCCAAACAGCAATATTGTCACCCATCCCAAATCCTATTCTTTTGTTCCCGGACCTAGTAATTATATAAGTGTAATGGCCGATACCTTGGCCACAGGGTTTAATGTATTTTCCGGCGGTTGGGCTGGTTCTCCGGCAGCTGCTGAATTGGAAATTGTATGTATGCAGTGGCTGTTAAAGTTGTTTAAATTCCCGGTCAAAAAAGGTGGTGGTATTTTTACCAGTGGCGGATCCATGGCTAACCTTACCGCTTTAGTTACAGCCCGAAGACAAAAATGTGGAGATGATTTTTCCAAGGCCATTATTTACATGTCTGACCAAGCACATTCATCAAATATTAAAGCCATCCGGATATTAGGCTTTAAAAAAGAACAAGTACGCATCATCCCAACCGATTTAGAATACAAAATGGCTATTAACAAACTAAAAAATGCCATCGCCAAAGACCGCTTGGAAGGACTTCAGCCATTTTGTATAATAGCTTCTGCCGGAACAACAAATACCGGAACTGTAGACCCGTTAAACGAAATTGCAAAGATTTGTAAAACAGAAAAACTGTGGTTTCACATTGATGGTGCATACGGCGGCGCAGCTATTTTAGCTAAAAAAGGAAACCAGCTTTTAAAAGGAATTGAAAAAGCCGATTCGTTAACCATAGATCCGCATAAATGGCTTTTTCAACCCTATGAAATGGGTTGCTTACTGGTGCGAAATCACAAATGGCTGAGTAAAACTTTCAGTGAAAAACCTGAATATTTAAGAGACATTGAAGGCAATACTTCGGAAATCAATTTCTACGATCACGGTATTCAACTCACCCGACGTTTCCGAGCCTTGAAATTTTACATGTCAGTAAAAACGTTTGGTATAGATGCTTTTAAAAATGCCATCAGTTATGCCATAGACTTGACCGAGCAAGTGGAAAATTATTTGAGACATAGTGCCAACTGGGAAGTAATTTCGCCGGCAACATTGGCAGTTATTAATTTCAGGTACAACCCTATTGGAAAAGGTTACCCAGAAAAAAAACTGGATGCTATTAATCAAACACTGTCTAAAAAAGTGGTCGCTTCCAGAGAAGCCTTACTGGTAACCACCGTTTTGCAAAATCAAGTAGTACTGCGCATGTGTCTGATAAACCCAAGAACACAACTTTCAGATGTAACCGAAACACTTAAACAGTGTGAAGCCTTTGCCAAAGAACTGGGCTATTGATACCATAAAATCTGTGAACTAACTTTAAATAGGATATTTTAAATAAGATAATATTGTCTTATTTAGAAATTTGTTGTACTTTTGACAACATAAACCAGTATTTATGTTTTCTAAAGCTTGCGAATATGGTATTAAAGCCTCTATTTTTATTGCAATAAATTCTTTTGAAGGAAAGCGAGTTACCCCAAAAGATATCTCTAAAGAAATAAATTCTCCTCAAGCCTTTACTGCTAAAATATTGCAAACCCTGGTAAGACATAAGATAATTAACTCGGTAAAAGGAGCTTATGGAGGTTTCGAAATCGAGAAAAAAAACATTTCAGCTATAAAACTAGCCGAAATAGTAAATGCCATAGATGGCGATGCTATATATAAAGGCTGTGGTTTGGGCTTAGAACGCTGTGACGAAAACTTCCCTTGCCCGGTACACGATAAATTTAAAGAAGTAAGAGAAAGTTTACGCTTTATGCTCGAAAATACCACACTTGAAGAACTGGCACTTAACATTAAAACCGGAACTTCATTTTTAAAAATTTAAAAAATTTTTAACTATATATAGGATATTTTTATCCGAAATAAACAAAAAAGTCATGAATACAATATCCAAAGAAACCCAAAAACAAATCGGACAGTTTGTAGCAGAAGACTACAGAACGGCTGCCATTTTTTCTAAATACAACATTGATTTTTGTTGTAAAGGTCACCGAACCTTGGAAGAGGTTTGCGAAAAAAAAGAAATAGACGCTGATATTTTACTGGACGAGTTAAATGCTGTATTAAATGCATCAGTAAACACTGCTATAGATTATAAATCTTGGCCACTGGACTTACTGGCAGAGTATATTGAAAAAAAACACCATAGATATGTAGAACAACATATTCCGGTACTTCGGAAGTTTTTAGACAAGCTATGCAAAGTTCATGGCGAACGTCATCCCGAGCTATATGAAATAAATGAGTTGTTTACGGCTTCGGCAGGTGAACTTTCAGCTCACATGAAAAAGGAAGAACTTATCCTTTTTCCGTTTATCAAAAAAATGGTAAAGGCAACGCTGGATGGAAAACCTGTTGAAGCTCCACATTTTGGAAAAATAAATAACCCCATAGCTATGATGATGCAGGAACACGATAATGAAGGCGAACGTTTTAGACAAATTGCAGCATTAACAGACAATTACACGCCGCCTGCTGACGCCTGCAATACGTACAGAGTTACTTTTGCCATGCTGGATGAATTTGAAAAAGACTTGCACTTACATATCCACCTGGAGAACAATATTTTGTTCCCTAAAGCAGCTAAATTAGAAACTCAGTTTTTTTAAACACCTTAAAAAAGTCTTGTTTTTTTTTAGAAAAAGAAATTCCCTTTGATTAATACTGATTTTCAAAAAGACACTTCTTGTAGCATAATCCAAAGTAAAATAAATTTCGTCGAGGGAAGTTTATGGAGGTGCAAGAAGTGTTTCTTTTTCTTTTTAACTTTACCACTCACCTATTTTTTGGTTTATGGACAAAAAGCTGGTTTTTACTTGCTTACTTAACTTTTTTTTAGCTGCCTTAATGGGACTGGCTTTACGCTATGCGGTGCTTCATCCACTGGGTATTAATTATAGATTTTTAACCCATGCACACTCCCATGTTGCTATGCTAGGTTGGGTATATTTAATGCTTTATGTTTTGTTTGTGCACTATTTTGTTCCTGAAAAGAAACCGGTTTACAACCGTTTGTTTTGGGCAACGCAACTGGCCGTATTGGGTATGCTTTTTAGCTTTCCCTTTCAAGGGTATGCGGCTCTTTCCATTACTTTTTCCACGCTTCATATTTTATGTAGTTACTATTTTGTGTATCGTATATGGAAAGGCATGCATATTGAAAATAGATTGACCAAACGCTTGGTTCTTGCATCGCTGTTGTTTATGGTGCTTTCCACCTTTGGCGTGTGGTGTTTAGGTCCGGCTGTTGGACTTATGGGTAAAGCCTCAGCGTTTTATCAAATTGCCATTCAGTTTTTTTTACATTTTCAGTTTAATGGCTGGTTTGTGTTTGCAGTGCTTGGCCTATTAGTGTCTCAGCTTAATATTCCACATTCTAGTGCATCCAACAGGTTTTTTTATCTATTTACCTTGGCTACAGTACTAACCTTTGCCCTTCCGGTTTCCTGGTTTATTAGCCATGCGGTATTTTATAGTATTAATGCCATTGGCATTGTACTTCAATTGGTAGCCCTGTACTATCTGTGGCATGCAGGTTACACTGCCTTTATACCTTTTTTACAAAAACACCTGCGATTAGCAAAACACTTGTTTCTTTTTGCTTTTTCAGGTTTGATTTTAAAAATACTTTTGCAAATCTTAGCTGTTTTTCCGGAATTTTCGGCACAGGCATACCAAAACCGAAACTTTGTTATCGGGTTTATACACTTACTCATGCTTGGGTTTGTCAGCGGAAGTTTATTCGCTTTTTTAGCACAAAATACTTTTAAACCTGCAGCAGGTATAAAACTGGGACTTTATTTATTTATACTGGGTTTTGTCACCACCGAAAGTCTTTTGGGAATACAGGGATTTTTGTTTTATTTTCAAAAAGGGATGTTTCCTCACTATTATCAAATTCTATTTATATTGAGTATCTTAATGCCACTGGGAATTGCACTGATTCTTTTTAATTATTTAACACCAAAAAAACACCATGGAACGCAAACCTCTTAAACGCCATAAAGCACTACAACCATTAAGTCGCGACCATCATCACGGCTTGTTGTTGTCGTGGAAAATACGCACAGGATTCACCAAAAACATTTCTGCAACACGCATAAAAGCTTATGCCGATTGGTTTTATGAACATCACCTTATTCCTCATTTTGAAATGGAAGAAACACATATTTTTCCCCTTTTAGATGCCAACAACGAGTTGACTAAAAAAGCACTGGCCGACCACAGAAGGCTTAAACGCTTGTTTACAAAAGAGTCCAACGTTGAAAAAGCGCTGAGCAGCATTGAAGAAGAGTTAGAAAAACACATACGCTTTGAGGAACGTATTTTATTCCCTGAAATTCAAAAAATAGCTACAGAAAGCCAACTAAATTTCATTGAAAAAATACATCGGGCTGAATCCTTCATTGACAATCTGGAAGACGAGTTCTGGAAATAAAAAACTGTATTTTTAGTTTTTTTCAAAGGAAGTTTTAAATAAACTTGGTTTTACGGTTATCATTACCCAAGCCCAGTTGTTGGTATTGTCTTTATTTCCCTCTTTTAAAACTTCCATAGTTTTGGTGGCAAACATTTGGGAATATCCTGCTTGAAAAGCTACAACATCCGTCCATTTATACTGCATTACTAAATCCCATTCCGTACCCAAAGCTTTATTCATTTTGGTATTGGTTTCATCAACCACAACTGCTGCTGCTGAAAAGATATGCGGATTCAAGGTAGCCGAAAATTTATTTTTCCGGTAAGTCAATGTTGCATTTATATCCAGTAAACCTACACTATTATTGTGATTGCCTACATAAAAATAATCCATCCAGCCATTAAACTTATGGTTGGTTCCATACCATGGGGTAAACGATTTAAGCTTGGTTGAAGTAGTGTTCATATCAGTTCCGGAAAGGTATTCAATCCCCAAACCGGCAGTAAATTTTTGGGCTACTGCATAATAAAAATTTGCCCCAAAATTATAGGCACTTAACGACTGGTTGCCTATTTTACCTCCTTGAAAGTAAAAAGAAGTGTCTCCTTTTAATTTGTTCTTAAAAAAGGTAAAATGCATCCCTAAGGTTTGATTGTAAACGGTTTTTTGCGCTGAATTTTCTTCATAAGACATTCCGTTGTTAAGGGCTAAAATACTTAATCCGGCATGTGTAAAGCTAGTATGATACCACAAATACTGAAAAGTTTTGTAGTTGTTCAGTCGGTAAGGCACTTCAAAAAGGGTTTCAGCCTCGGCATTAAGGGCAAAACCTATTTCAAGTTGATGTTTGTCATTGGGATTTAAAATAGCCAACAGAGCATCGTGACTTCGGGCTTGTTGAGCCCAGCCCACGCTTCCAAAAATACGTTCATCGTCATAGGATATTTCCTGACGACCTAATTTTAATGAAAACTGTGGCGATAAAAATAAAGAAGCCCAGGCTTGCTGAATGGCTAATCCGTTTTTATCTGAACTGTTAAGCGTAGCAACGTCGCCCCAGGTTCGAATATTTTGCAGACTCAAATAGGCTTCTATTTTTTCACTGTTGTAATCAAAATTTAACCGTGTTCGCTGTGATACAAATGCGGCTGCATCTAAGGTATCGGGCATCAGGGTTTTGAATCCATGCAGGTATTCCAATCGCGGTCTTATTTCGGCTGAAAGTTCAAAAGTTTGGGTAAAAGCTCCTTGCGTCAAGCCTAGAACCAGTAGTAAAAAAATTGGTTTTTTCATGTCCCTTTTTTAATCACTGCAAACTACGGTGTCACTTCTAAAATGGTGGCCACAGTTTCTTTATTGTTTACTCCTAGTCCTTCTTGCTGGTGTTTTAACTCGCCTTGCGCATTAAACACAGAAATAATATTGGAATGTGAAAAATCAACAGGCGAAATTTCTTTGTATTTAACTGACAACACATTGGCAAACTCGCGTACACCACTTTCTGTTCCTTGTAAAAAAGTCCAATGTGCTGCATCCATAACGTTTTCTTTGGCAAAGGCTTTTAATCGTTTTGGGGTATCGGTTTCGGGGTCTATGCTTACCAGAACAAATTGTATTTTTTCTAACTTATCTTCCGGAATTTGAGCTTCAATATTGCGCATATCTGCTACCAGTCTTGGACATGCGGCTTTGCAGGATGTATAAATCATGACCATTACCAGAGTTTTTCCTTTTAATTCTTTGAGGGTAATAGTGTTTCCTTCTTCGGTATTCCAGCTTGAGGTTAAGTTGAAAATAGATTCTTCTGAAATCGATTCTTCTGTTTGTATTTTTGAGGTTGATTTAATTGGAGTTAAATCCATTTTACAAACCGGACAACTTCCTTTCTGGCTGTATGTTTTATCGCCTTCACAGTGCATAGGGCAAACATAGGTTTGATAAGTCTCCTTTTGGGATTCTTTATCAAACTTACAACTTTGGAAAGTGAGTGACAGTAAAAGCAAGATGAGTAACGAGCTTATAGGTTTCATAAAAAAGCTTTTTATTTTACAATGTCTTTTACACAACGAAAACCTAAGTTTTTCATGGCGTATTTAGCTTTAAGGCTACCGCGTATGGCGTATCGCATAAAGGCGGCATAATTCATTAAATCAGTGGCATTAACAGCGGCACTTCCGCAAAACAAATTGCTGTCTTTATCTACATCTTTGCGCGACTCGCCGGTAATCAATACCGAATTAAAATCGAGTGTCCATTCCCAAACCAATCCGTGTAAATCAGATACGCCCCAAATGTTTTTAGGATTCAGCCCAATGGTGTTTTCGTTGGATCGCGGTGCTTCGTACCAGGACAATATGGTTTCGTTGTATGAAGGTTTGATTCGTGCATCTTTTGTGGTTTCGTCGGCCATGGCTACGTATTCCCATTCATCAACTGTTGGTAAGCGTTTGCCTTGGCATTCACAATAGGCTTTGGCCGCAAACCAGGAAACGTAGGTAACCGGACTGTTTGGTTTTTCTGTGTCTTTAAGCTCAAGATCGTTTTTCCAGTTGGTTAAATAGCTGTTGTCTACAAAAAGCTTGATGGCATTTGATTTTTGCCAGGTAGGGTATTTTTTTACAAAATCAACAAATTCTGCATTGGTTACCGGATAGATATCCATTTCAAAGTCTTTCACCTCAACCACAGTAGAATCTCTTCCATATAACGGTATATAACGGCTTCCTTTAATAAAAACCATGCCTTCAGACTGTGCAAAACAAATTGTTTGATAGGTAAATGCAATACAAAAAAGTATGAAGGCATGCGTTTTCATAAGTTTCTATTATTTCTTATTTTTCACTTTTTCCACCATTTCTTTGGTCACTACTTGTCCGGAATTACCCCAACTGTTGTATACATAAGTTAACACGTTGGCCACTTCTTCTGCAGAAAGCATCTGGCGCGTCATTACACTGTTGTATTTTTCACCGTTTACGGTAATTTCACCTGAAAGTCCATTAAGCACAACATCTATTGCACGGTTCACATCGGCGTTTAAATAATCTGATTTTGCCAGTGGCGGAAATGCATTGGGTATACCTTGACCTTCACCCTGATGACAGGCAAAACAGGTTTGCATGTAGGTTTGTTTTCCAAACTTCATTTGTTCTTCAAAAGATGCCGCCGGAATTTCAGATTCTACAATTTCATTTGTGGTTGGCATACTTTGAATTCCGGGACCTTCCGGTAAATATATCCCTTCGTACTGTTCACCGGAATATATTTTTTCATCTTCTTCGCCTTGCACTTGTAGCATTCCTAAAGCTCCTTTGTTAAAGGCTCTGAATATGGAGTGATCTACCAGTATGAATGTTCCGGGAACATCGACTCTAAATTCCACTATAGCGGCTCCACCTGCAGGAATTAAAGTGGTTTGTACATTTTCGTTGATCATGTCACCACCTTCAACATAGACTTTGTCAAAAATTTCACCTATAACATGAAACGAAGAGACAAGGTTTGGTCCACCGTTGCCCACAAATAACCGTATGGTTTCGCCTACATTAGCCGTAATGGCATTGTCTCCGGTTAAGGCATTTACACTGCCGTTAAACACCACATAATCGGCATGTTCATCTACCGCTTTTTGCATATCAAAGGGCTGTAAACCGCGTTCACCGTTTTTTCCTTTAGTGTAAAAGTCGCCCTGCATAATATAATACTCTTTATCTACAGGTGGCAAACCACCTTCAGGTTCGACCAAAATCAGCCCGTACATTCCGTTGGCTATATGCATTCCAACAGGTGCAGTGGCACAGTGATAAACATACAATCCCGGGTTTAAGGTCTTAAAAGAGAACACTTTTTCATGTCCGGGTGCGACAAAAGAAGACTCAGCTCCGCCACCGGGTCCGGTTACCGCATGTAAATCAATGTTGTGTGGCAATTTGTTATCCGGATGGTTCTGTAAATGAAACTCTACCTCATCGCCTACTCGGGTTCTTATAAAACTACCGGGAACAGTTCCTCCAAATGTCCAATATATATATCTTACGCCATCTGTCAATTCTCCTTCTGCTTCAATAATTTCCATTTCTACTATAAGCTTTTTTGCTTTGCGTCTACCTATAGGTGTCGGTACATTTGGCGGTGATGTTAATTCGGCTATCATTTCCTGACTTACAGGAATTTCTGATGTATCTTCATATCCTTTTTCTTTACTTTTAAAGCATGATACGGTTAAGAACATTGCTAATAATACAAATCCTGTTAAAAATTTCGCTTGTTTCATGATTAATTGGTATTGGTTTTAGTGTTTATTTTTATTTAAGACAAATATGTCCTAATTGTAAAACAAAAATACAGTATGCTTTACATAAGTTTTATGACTTTTGTCATTGCTCTTTTGAATTTAAATTTTGTTTAATTTAAAAAAAATATTGCAAATACACTACTTGGAAAGAGACATTGTTAAGCTTCAACTACATGAGGCAAAATTTATTGTACGCTAAGTAGTTGTTTATATGTGGTTTTAAAAATTTTAGTAAGCATTCTATTTATAGTGAAAAGTACTCCATTAATTGTATTTAAAATGGGTGAAGTATTTTTTTATAAGAAGCTCTAAATTTGTTAAAGCTTCTTCTGCAGTATTACTACTTTCAGAATCTTTTAAAGCAGAAATTTCATCTAGCATTGGAACCAAAACTACATGTAGTTGATCGTGTGGCTCACCTTTCATATTGCATTTTTGAATAATATAACTGGTTTGTTTTGAGAGCTTGTCTCCCAGTTCTTTATAGTTCTTTGCCTCTAGATTTTTAAACTCCTGAATGATTGAATCCATATTTTTAATGCCTTGGTGTGTCTCTATATTGGCTATCCATTTTTCTCCATTATTAAATCTGAGTTGCAAGGTATCTAATAAAGATTGATTTTGAGTTTGCTGCGCTTCGACGTTGGTTTGAGCTGTGTCATTTTTACAATTAGTTACTGTAAGCACCAATAGTGATAAAAGAATACGAAATGTTTTCATAATTAAAAGTCTTTTTTCTTTGATTTAAATATAATACGCGATACCGGAAAAACAACCCAAAGGCTCAGCATAAAAAATGAAATGACTAGCCCCAATTGTGTCCCGAAAAATTGTTTAAAAACGGCACCTGTATACCCCAAAAGCGCAGAAATATCTAGTTTCAACAAGAGCATCGTGCGCGATAAATCTATGGGATTAAGCAGGGTTCCTAAAAGTGAAAGTTTATCCAAAGGATAATTTTCAAATACGATTAAGGTCATTAAAAATAACCCATCGTATATGATGGCTAAAAACAGCCACAACAAGATGGCAAAACCGAAACCTTTTATTTTGTTCTCATTAGATAAGGCAATATTAAAGGCTAAAGCGGTAAAAATTAAGGTCAAAAATACACCGGTTGTCAACAATAAGGAAAAGTCCCAAATCGCATTGCTTTTGAATAACCCGTAAAAAACAAAGGGCAATCCTAACCCTAAAATTAAACTCATCGATAACGAAAGGGCAACACCTAAATATTGACCTAAAAAAATTGACGAACGTTTTAAAGGTTGTGCCAAAAGCAGCTCTGTAAATTCTTTGGAATTGTAGTAATACATTACTCCAAATACAGTTCCTATAAGCGGAACAAGGATAATAATTACATTCATCAAGGTTATAACGGCCTTGGACAAGTCGTGGTTTAAAAACAACAATACTAGCCCTAGAAGCAGGTAGAAGGCAAAATACACATAGCTCCAGCGGCTACGCATGAGGTCAAAAAAACTGTATTTTAATATTTTAAGCATGATTGTTGGCTAATATAGACGCAATGGCATGTTCAAAATCAGGCTGATGGGTCTTGGTTTTTAATTCTGCTATAGTTCCTTTAAAATAAATTTTTCCTTCCAGTAAAAAAACAATCTGATCAGATACTTCTTCCACAAAACTCATAATGTGAGATGTAATTAGAAGGGTTTTTCCTTTTTCTTTTGCTTCTTTTATAAGTTGTTTTAAGCGCAGTAAAGAAATAGGGTCCAATCCTGTTGTAGGCTCATCTAAAATAACAAGTGGGCTGTTAAACATGAACGTCAATACCAGATTTACTTTTTGTTTGGTACCACCGGAAAGGTTTCCCAGTTTTTTATCCAGAAAAGGTTGCAACTTAAATAGCTCTATTAATTGGGTATCTTCAGCAGTATTTTTACGCAAGTCTTTAATCATTTTTAGTAGCTCTTTCACTTTCAGGTTACTGGGAAAATTGGCAATTTGTGGCAAGTAGTCAATTTCATGCCGGTAAGCTGAATTTTTTTTAATGTCTGTCCCCAAAACTTCAATAGTGCCTTTATTGGGAATAACCATTCCTAAAACCGATTTGATGAGTGTAGTCTTCCCGGATCCATTAGGACCAAGTACAGCAAAAATTCCGGGGTTTTGTATGCTTAAATCGATACCGTCCAGTACCTTATTTTTTCCAAAACTTTTATGTAAATTCGTAATATTTACCATTGGTTTTTAGTTATTAGCGGGTTGTTATCTAACAAATTATCTGGTGTAAAAACCGGTGAAACTTTTTCTGAAAAATCTACTATATCTATAAACAAACTTCGCAATAAAATAATGGTTTCCGGAGTTCGGTTTACAATATATGAAAATAGCTTTACCGGTCGGTAAGGCACATCGCCTATACCGTCTTTGTTTAAATCATATCCAGTATAACTGCTCCAGTAGTTTTTATCAAAAACATTATCGTTAACTTTACTGTTATAAGCAATATCAAAAGAGTTATACAAAAAATTGTTTTCTGTAAAGCGATTGCCGTAACATGCGCCTCGTACCTTAACCGCCCAGCCGTTATTTATGAAGTTATTGTTTTTGTAAAGAATACGGTTGCCACCTTCTACATGTATTCCTACGGTATTTTCTTCAAAAGTATTTCCTGTGATTTCCGCATCATTTATTTCTTTAAGCAACATTCCGTAAGCAGCTGTTCCCCAATTTTTTGCAAACCTGTTATTAAGCATTTTTATGTTTTTTGAAAACATTACTGCAACACCGGCACCATTGTTTTCAAAGGTATTGTCCAGATACGTATCGTGATTGGAAAACATAAAGTGCAATCCATAGCGTAAATTATGAGTGCTTACGTTGTTTTTTATGGTACAATAATCCGAAAACTCCAGGTATATTCCATCGCGAACGCGCTCTACAAAATTGTGTTCTATTTCAACATAATTGCTGTACCACAACTGAATGCCGTTACCGGAGTTGTGTTCGTGTTCGGCTTGTCCGATTATCTTGTTGTGAAATACTTTTCCGTGATGAGATTTCTCAATGTAAATACCAAAAAACAATTTTTCTAAAACGAGGTTTTTTATCACAAAATGCTTGCTTTTTCTTACTCGTACAGCCGCATAATCTTCAGTATAACTGGTACCCACATTGACAAGAAAAAGTCCGTCTACCGTAACCGAATCGGATACTATGGTTAATATTTCTCCTTTTGATTCACCATCTATTAACGGGTAATTTTCGCCTATAAGGGTTAAGGGTTTGTTTACCTTTATATTGTGCGCCTTGTAGGTGCCTTTTTTTATCCGTATGGTGTCTTTTGGTTTAGCCGCATCAATAGCCGCTTGTATTGAGGTATGGGCACAAGTAGCACATACTTCAATCGTTTGTGAAATACCCGAGCAGACCAAAAAGGCGCAAAGTAAAAATACCAAATACTGCTTCATACGACTATGGCTTTAGATGAGCAAGCAATTCTTTCCAGGTATAGAGCTCGCCTCCTTTTTCTGCCTGTGTTTTTTCGGCATCAGTTTTTTCTTTAAAAGCCGACAGATAAGCACCCATGGGGCTAGGTATATTTTGACTAATTAAAAAAGTAGCCTTGGTCGCGTCAATCAAAACTTCAGGTTCGGTATAATTATTGGTTAAATACATTTTGATTTCAGAAGTGTCAAATTCATCCATAAAATAAATCATGCATTCTACAGCGTCAAACATATACACCTTGCCTTTTTGAGTTACAATTTCGGCGGCATGTACTTTATCTACTATAGTCATTTTGCAATAATAACAACCGTCTTGACCGTAGTGTATGGGTTTTGGCTTTACATCACAGCCAAGCAAAACAAAGAAAGTAACGGAAAATATAATATGTTTTAGTGTTTTCATTTTTTAGTGCTTTAAATGGACCGTTAAGTCACAAAAATTTTTTTCTGCCGTTTTTTCCCTACAAGGTAGGCTACAAATGCCATTGCTATTCCCATTCCCAAAAAGTAAGCTCCGGGCTGTGGATAGGAATGAGCTACGAAATTTAAAATTTTCTTGGTACCAAATAAAGGTGGCTGAAAGCCCATTTGCGTACCGTCAGGATTAGTAAATTTCATTATAGCCTTAGGATCCAGGTTATGCCCGTAGTCGTGTTCCCAAAGGTAAAAATCATACAAACCGGCACCACTTAGTACAAGCATAAGAATAAACCAGTATAAAAACCATTTATACCTGGCTTTAAAGGCTATAAGTAAACCCAACACGGTGGTTATAAGTATTCCTGCCGGAAAAATTTTAAATTCAGGTATGGCCTCCGGAATATACTTCATACCCACGTAGTGGTTCATTAAATTGATGTTTTTAATGTCATGAGGATTGACATCAGAAAAATCGTTTATGTATATATACATTCCTAGTGGTGTTGGGTATTGCGGAGCTTCCAGGGTAATCTTCCATAAAGGAAACAAAAAGAGTCCTAAAGGCAGTAATGCTGCAATCAACATGATAATGTTTGACTTTTTCATATGCTTTCATTTAGTGTTTCTTTAGTGTTTTTAAGAAGAAAGGCGAGAGCGAAAACTCGACTCTCGCCTTTGAATAGGGAAATAAACACTAAAAAATTTCCCTAACTGATGATTCTTATTATTCAATGTCTTCTCCCAAAGACCATTTTAATTCTACATTTGATGATGCCGGAGAAACTCTCACGTACCCTTGCATTTCCTGATGTAATGCTGAGCAAAAATCGGTGCAATAGAACGGCCACACACCTACTTGTTTGGGTTCCCAAAGGAAAGTTTCGGTTTGTCCGGGCATAATTAACAACTCAGAAGTATTTGCGCCTATAATGCTTATACCATGAGGCACGTCATAATCTTGCTCCAGGTTGGTCACGTGAAAATATACTTTGTCGCCTACTTTTATTCCTTCAATATTGTCCGGTGCAAAATGGCTGCGAATGGTGGTCATGTAAATATGGACTACATTACCTTCTCGTACTACTTTAGTGTCAGCTTCATTTTTTACGGCATAAGGATGCTTGTTGTCTTCTAAATTGAAAATCTTTTTCGAACGGGGTTTGATTAAGTCTGCAGGACATCCGGCTGCATAATGAGGTTCTCCAATAGTTGGGAAGTCTAATAAAAGTTCCATCTTGTCTCCTGAAATATCATACAGTTGGGCAGATTGTGTAACTTCCGGACCTGTAGGTAAATACCTGTCCTTTGTTATCTTGTTCATGGCCACTACATATTTCCCCCAAGGCTTTTGAGAATTTCCTCCGGGAATCATCAGGTGACCTACAGAGTAATAACAAGGCTGTCTGTCAACAACTTCCCAGGTACCTACTTTCCATTTTACCACTTCAGAAGAAATGAAAAATGTAGTATATGCATTTCCTTTATCATCAAACTCGGTGTGCAATGGCCCTAATCCGGGTTGCTCCACAACACCTGCCAGTACGTCTTCAAAATTCAGAATGGGAATCCCGTATGCGTCACCTGCAAATTTTTTATTTTCTATGGCATCAAGCATTTTCGTAAACGAGTGCACTGTTAAGTTTGCTGAAAGTTTACCGTTTCCAACAATATATTCTCCCGTTGGGTCTACATCACAACCGTGTGGCGATTTTGGTGTAGGCAGTAAGTAAACTGCTCCGGGAACTTCTGAAGGATCTACTACCAGTACTTCTTTTTTCATGGTAGTTGTAGCCATATGAGTACTCTCGTCATACACATTATGTGCATAATTTGTCGGCATCTTGGTGCCACCGCCATTGTTCACATATTCTTCAATTTTTTTCCAGTTTACGGCAGCGATAAAATCTTTATCGTTTTGTGAGGCATTCACTTCTAATAAAGTACTTGCTTCTTCAGAATTGTAGGTGGAAAAGAAAAACCAGCCATGAGACTTGCCGCGTCCGGGATGTGCCAAATCGTAATCAAAACCGGGCATGATGAGTTGAAACTTTAAATCCATATGCCCGTGTTCCGGATCGACAGAAATAAAAGAAAGCGACCCTTTAAAATTGCCTTTATAATCTTTAATAGGCATGTCCTTTTGGGGAATAGGTACCGAAAAACGTGTTCCGGCTACTACATATTCTGTGTTTTCGGTAACAAAAGAAGAACTATGGTTACCGGCGCTGTTAGGCACTTCAATAATTTCTGTGGTTTCAAATGTAGTTAAATCTATTTTTGCTATTCGCGGAGTGTTATTTCCGTTTATAAATACCCATCGCCCGTCAATCACACCATTGGTTTGTGAAATGTCCGGATGATGTGCATCGTCCCAGGGTACAAATCCATGAGAAGTATTCAGCATGGGTTTTGTTTCTTCATTATAACCATACGCTTTTTCTGCATCTTGAGAAAACACAGGTATTACCTTAAACAAACGTCCGGATGGCAATCCGTAAACCGATAATTGTCCACTGAATCCACCGGAAATAAAGGCATAAAATTCGTCGTGTTCTCCGGGTGCTACGTAAACTTTTTCTGCTACGTTACCGGCAAGTGCTCCGGATTTTTTGTCCGTCTGACCTGAATTATTACAGCTTGTAAAGGCTACTAAGGCACTTAACAAGACAAGAGTTAGTTTAAAAATATTTTTCATTGTTTTTATGGTTTTTAGTGTTTGATTAATTCGTTGGTGGTAATAATACTTTATCCACAACATGTACAATTCCGTTTCCTGCCGGTATGCTGGTTATAATGTTTGCTCCTCCTATAACGGGCTCTTCATCGATAACCTCAACCGTTACATATTGATTATTGGCTTGTCCCAGTTGTTTAAATTTTTTCAAAAATTCTTTTGAATAGTTTCCCGGTGTAACGTGATACTTCAAAATACCTGCTAAAGTTTCTTTGTTTTCAGGTTTCAAAAGATGATCCAACGTCCCTTCGGGCAATGCTGCAAAAGCTTCATTAGTAGGTGCAAATACCATTAACGGTCCTGCATTCACCAAAGCGTTTTCTAAACCTGCTGCTTGTACGGCAGCAACCAAAGTGCTATGGTCAGGAGAGTTTATGGCTATATGCAATACGGTAGGTTTACTTTCATCATCGTCTATAAAAGCTTGTCCTGTTTGTTCTTTTTGTACCGTCTCGGTTGTTGAATTCGTTTGCGCTGCAGAGGCTTCGTTGTTTTGGTTTTTGCACGAACAAAACAGGAGTGCAAAAACAACAATTGCGGTTAGTTTTTTTAGGTGTTTCATAACACTTAGGTATTACAATGTTCTAAAATATTCTAATACTGCTCTTGCATCTTCTTGGCTTAGGTTTTGATTGGCCATAGGCGAACCATTAAACTCTATAAGTAGCTCTTTGGCCAGCGGATCTTTTTGTACCATTTCTTCAGGGTTTAAAATCATGTTCATGATCCATTCCGGTGTTCTACGATCCAGAATTCCCGTAGGTGCGGGTCCAATAAATTTTTTGTCAGGCCTGTGGCAAGCCGTACACATATTCTTAAAAACTTCAGCACCTCGCGCAGCAAGTGCCTGATCTACTTCTGCAGAAAGCGAAACGGAAGTGACAGGACCTACACCTTTATTGGTAAGGTCTATTTTCTTTGAAGCCGGAACGGCCTCTTCTTTTACGGGTGTTTGGGTTTTTACTTCGGGTTTTTCATAAGTGAAACTTTCCGTCTTTTTTTCTTCTTTTCCGCCACAGTGAAGTAAAAAGACAGTAAATAGTAAAGGGAGAATTTTTAGTGTTGTTTTCATACTTTGTACGTTTTTATTTTACAAAAGTATTGGGTTCAACACATTTAAAACATGATATTTATCATATTTAAGATAAAAATGTCCTATTTTGAGAATGCCCCATAAAAAAAGCCAACTTTTAGCTGGCTTTTAAGACGATTATCTGACCTTAAATTTTAAACGTCATTACCGGTAAAATGGCATGATTGGCTATGTCTTCAGATATGCTTCCTTCAAAAAAGTGGGCTATCCCTTTTCGTCCATGTGTAGGCGTAATGATTAAATCGGCTTTTATTTTGTTGGCAAAATTTAACACACCTCTTTCTACCGAATAATCGGAAACAAAATTCATGGTTTGGAGTGCATCGAGGTTTCCGTTTGCTTTATTGAAAAAGCCGGCGACAAGTGCATCTATTTCTGAAGTACTTTTAAATTGGTCTGTGGGTAAATTTACATAAAGTGTGTTAAAGGTAGCCTGTGGAAACATGGCTTTGGCTTTTTTGTAAACATCGATTACCTCATTGGAAAAATCACAGGCAAAAACCACATTGTTAAACTGTAATTTTTGGGGTTTATTTTTAATTACCAAAACCGGAAGTTCGGCATTTCTTACTACACGCTCTGTATTAGAACCTACAAACAATTCGTTCAATCCGCTTGTTCCGTGAGATCCCATAACTATAAGTGAGGCCTTGTGCTCTTTGGCTACTTCACTTACTTCACTAAATACCTTGTAGTGTTTAACAATAGGCGTTACTTGAATTCCCTGCAGGTAATCCTTTTTTAAAAAAGCTTCAAACCGTTTTTCGGCCAGCTTTAAAAAAAATACCGATTTGGCTTGCGATTCTGCATCAGCTGTGGTTAAAATCCCATCCGACAGTTCCAGCATGTGTAAAACAAGAATTTCAGAATGGCGCTGTTTCGCCAGTATGGCTGCTGCTTCAAGTGCATACTCAGAATGTTTTGAAAAATCTACAGGTACAATTATTTTGTTCATTGTGCTATTTTGTTTAGTGTTTTAATTAAGTTTTTACATTGAATAGCTAAAGGTATTAAACATATTTCAATTGCAGTATGATAATTATCATTTCTTAAAATTGGCGGTCCATAGAATAATTGTTAACTTTAACACTTATTTACTAAAAAATAGATTTAACAATGAAAATAGTATATTTCTTACTGGTTTTTGCCATAGCAACAACTACTATATCCTGTAAAAAAAAGGAAAACAAAAATGCTGAAAATACAACTTCCGAAGAAGTCGTTACAGTAGAAGCGGAACCTGAAGTAAAAAAACTTAAAGTAACGCTGGAACCTAAAAGCGGATCCAATGCCCGAGGAACCGTTATTTTTAATCAAAACGACGGCGAAGTATACATGACCGCTTTATTTGAAGGGCTTACCGAAGGCTCACATGCTATCCATATACACGAATCGTCCGATTGCTCAGCGCCTGATGGTACATCAACTGGCGGACACTGGAATCCCACTCGATCTCAACACGGAAAATGGGGCGACGAAACCGGATACCACAGAGGCGACATTGGCAACTTTACCGTTGATGCCAGTGGCAACGGCAGCATCTCTTTTAAAACCGACGAATGGTGTATAGGCTGCGACGACCCAACCAAAAACATTATAGGAAAAGCCATTATTGTTCATGAAGGTGTAGACGACTTTACAACACAACCTACCGGAGATGCCGGTGGAAGAGTAAGTTGTGGCGGTATTATTGAATAATTAGATTCTAGTAGATTTTAACACAAAAAAAACACAGATCTATTAAGCCTGTGTTTTTTTGTGTCTGCATTTAGCATAACGCTTTACCTCTTATACCAACCCTAAACACTGGAATAATAAATCAGAGACATAGGCCAAAAAACTCCGTTAAGCCTGTGAATTATATAGTATATTTGCCTGTAAAATTAACCCAACATGAATCCTTCTGCTCAAGGCTGGCTAAAAAAATTACTTCAAGAGCTAAACACTCATCATGAATTTTTGACCCATGATGCAGCTTTATTTTACCAAAACCTGAGAAGCAGCGGATTTATTTATGGAACGAATGTAAATGGTCTGGTTCCAAAGTACAGAAATGCCGATTTGACGGAAGAAGAATTTACTAAACTAAATTTAGTTTCTTCCTTATTTTATATCTTCAGTCGGACAGATACAGACAAAGAAAATTTCGCGGAAACCGCCATTTCGTTTTATCAGTCTATCAGCGAGTTTAAGCCTTCGTTTCTGGACGAAATCTTGGGTGAAAAAAAAGGGCTAGAGCTATTGGAAAAAATCATTCACAAGCGCATTCATATTGACGATAATATCATCACCAAAAATTTCAACTATTTTATTACCAATGCTGTTCTTTTTAGCGACGTATTGGCTTTCAAAGTGTATTTGGAAAACCCGAAAAAAGTAGAAAACTACCTCAAAAAACTGGAAACAGCCATAGAAGTAAGCGTGTATAAAGCTTTTAACACAAAAGAAACAAAATCTGAGTACGACAAAAGCTTGATGAAACTGTTTGAGGTTTCTTTGCGCTACAAAAGCGAAACCGTTCAACCTTTACACCTATTGCTTCCGGAATTTAAACAGGAACTTGAAAAATATTACTTGCTGGATTTGACCACAATGGCTATTTGGAGCGACAAGGTAATTGACAAACAGGAACGGGCATTTTTAAGTACAATTGCAGGCTATTTTGAGCTTAATACAAGTATAGTAAATGACAGCATCAATCAACTTGACACTTTTTATGTTTCTTATAAAGACAAAATCCCTTTATTAAACTCCAAAAACCCGGTACAAAGTTTTTACGACAATTCCGGGAGAATGGTAAACAAACTCATCAAAAGAAACAAAAAACGTTTACTTCGGGAACTAAAAGAAAGCAAAGAACTGATGTATTTGATAAAAAAATCAACCACAAACTCACTGTCTGAAGAAGAACAAAAAAAAATGCAAAATCAATTGCTGGATATTTTTAAATCCATTCCCAGTCTGGCTATTTTTATGCTTCCAGGCGGAATGTTGCTGTTGCCTATTGTTATAAAATTTATCCCTAAACTTCTGCCTTCCGCGTTTGACGACAATAGGATAGAAAATGAGTAAGCCATAAAAATTTCTATTTTTTCTTTGACCTTATCTTTTTTAATCGTAATATTGCAATAAAACGATTAATACCCATGGGAATTGCCAAGTCAGAAATTTTTACCGACGACCAAAATTTAATTGCAAACTTTGCCAAAGCTTTCGGACATCCGGCTCGAGTGGCTATTCTACAGCATTTATTTAAAACAAATTCTTGCATTTGCGGCGATTTAGTTAACGAAATCGGATTAGCTCAAGCCACTATCTCACAGCATCTTAAAGAGCTTAAAAACCTGAACCTGATAAAAGGCACAGTAGAAGGTACAAGCGTTTGTTATTGCATCAATGAAAACACCTGGAATGACGTTAAAAAATTACTTTCTGAATTTTTAGACATGAATATTCATCCTTCAAACTGTTGTTAAACTTTAAATAAAAAACCTATGAAACTCTCCCAAGTTAAAGAAATACTTAAAACCCTTAAAACCATATCCTTTGAATTGCCGGACGGAAGTCTAGTTCCTGAACACTTTCACGTCACCGAAATGGGTCACATACACAAGCATTTTATCGA
>DASRWB010000008.1:0-51570 GCA_035654775.1 Flavobacteriaceae bacterium
TTGTTGTGGTGCTACTCTTCTTCTTTTACTACAATGATGGTGGCTTTTACGCCTGTGGCGAGGTTCCATCGGTTACCTGAGATGAGGTTTCCGTTGTCGTCAAAGACCTGGAATTCGGCGGTATTGGGTCCGGATTCTCCTTGATTGAGCGCCAGGAAATCGATTTTATTGAATCCGGTAATGAGGTCGATTTTAAATCCGGAGAATTCGTTGGTTAAAGTTACGTCGTATGCCACGATGGTATCGTTTACGGAGATTTGGATTCTGTCGCCGTCAAAGTATTCGTGGTCGCGGTATATTACGTTTACAAATATGGCTTTGGTTTTGAAGTCGCCAAAGTACTGGTTTGTGGTGCTTCCGTATTGCTTGTTTTCGCGGGTTTCGAATTGCTTGTTGTGTTTTTGTACTTGTTTTTGGTAAAGCTCGCCGGGATTGCCAAATTGTTCGCCAAACATGGAGAATTCTTTGGTTTGGGGCTTGATGGCTACGGATTTGGGTACGGTAAGTCCGTTAATTTTATCGCTTTTGAGGGGTTTGCTTGGGGTAAGTTTGACGTCAAATAAGGCTGAATCGGCTTTTTTGGTATCGTCTCCCCGGGTTAAGGGTACGCTTTTGTTTTCTTTATTGTCAATTTGGGCCTGTGCCTTCGGTACCGCTATGGTACAGAGGCCTAAAAACAGCAGATATATAGCGTATATGCGCATAAAGTGGCGTTTTATCTTGTAAAAATACGAATTAATAGTGCAAATAGTATGCCTAAAAAAGAGTTAATGCTCCTACCCGATATGTTAAAGTATGTTAATTTACTATTGTGTAATGCATAGTACTGTAACAAATTTAAAGTTGCGTCGTCTATCAAGTATAAAACCAACAACATAAAACTTAGAAATCATGAGAACATTAAACAACAACCAAGTAACAGGAACTTTACAAGGAACAAAGAGTTTTACCTGGAACAGCAAAAGACGCTACCGATAGAAAGCGTAGCGTCTTTTTTTCAAAAGAAGAAACAAATTACTAATCATTATATATACAACCTTATGAAAACTTTACACACTAACCAACTAACGGAAAAATTACAAGGCAGCAAAGCGTATGCCTGGAACAGCAAAAGACGCTTTAGATAAACCCTTAAAACCAGAAAAGAAAATGAAAACACGTAGACTGCAGAGACTTTACACTGCCTTATCGAAGCCTTTAGGCGCTAAGCCGCAAGTTGCGTTGCCGCATCAGGAAACGTATGAGAATGGTGTATGGTCAGGCAGTACCTACTACACCCGCTAACCGCCAAAAACTAAACAGATGAAGACCTTACCGTATATGTAGGGTCTTTTTTTTTAGGGCTACTCCTCTACTGCCAGGGTTTTTTGTATGGTGTCTTTTTTAATGCCGTAGGTAATGGTTACTTTTTTCTTTCCCCACTGGCGTGCTTTTTTTACGCTGGTACCCATGTAGATGTCGATGCGTTTTTTCCAGCGCCAGTGCATTTTGTCTTTTACCCAGAACACGTTGTCAAAGCCGTCGATATATACGGGTGTGTTATGGGTGATGCCCATATCGATTAAATCGCGGGATACGGCAATGTAGTTTTTACCGGGTGTAAGGCTGTCGCCCCATGCGGTGATGTGCGGATCGCTGCTGGTTTGGTATGCGAGGGAGTTGTAAGCGGTGGCTGTTACCTTTAGTTTGTTCCATACGTAGCCCTCTTCTACTCCGTATTTACAGCTGTAGAAGCTAAGGGTTATGAAAACTAAAAGGATGTAATGCTTACTCATTATAGTATAAATATAAAAAAAAGAGCGCAAGATGCGCTCTTTGCGTTTAGGAAACTTTAATCTGTTTCCGGGGTTTTCTTTTGGCTTCTTCGCGTTTTGGGATAACGATGTTAAGCAAGCCGTCGGTGTACTTGGCATTGATTTTTTCGGTGTCTGCCGTTTCGGGCAGTGTAAAAGAACGCTTAAAGGCAGCGTATTCAAACTCTTTGCGGGTGTAGACTTCATCTTCTTTGAGGTTTTCGGATTGGGTTTCAACAGAAATGGTTAATACCTCGTTGTCGAGGTTTATATCAAAGTCCGACTTTTTCAATCCGGGGATGGCCATTTGCACAAGATAGCTATCGGTATTTTCTTTAATGTTTACCGATGGTAATGTCATACCCGTATTGAAATTAGGTACAAACTCTGAACCGAAATTTTTGTTGAATAACTCGTCAATCCACGAAGGGAATCCCAAAAGGGTTGCTCCTGAATTAGAATGACTTAAAGCGCCATTTTTCTTAGTTGGAACTAAATTACTCATGATTATTAAAATTTTGGTTAAACAATTATTTTATAAGGTACTGAGCAAAGAAAATACCAAATGCAAAAAACTGAAAAAAATGCAGTTTGACCTGTCAAAATTTCAGTTTAATAGTTTGGTTGTTAGTGTATTAGTACTCCAGGAGTTCGCGTAATTTTTTTTCGAATCGGTGTTTTGGGAGGTATTGTTCTTCCAGTTGATTGATAAACGGAATGGGCGTTTCCAGGCTGGCCACTCTTTTTACGGGAGCGTCGAGTTGCTGAAAGCAGTTTTCCATGATGAGGGCAGCAATATCGCCGGCGATACCTCCGAAGAGCGAGTCTTCCTGAAGGATAATAGCTCTTCCGGTTTTCTTGACTGAAGCATAAATGGTATCGGTGTCCAGGGGTTGCAGGGTTCGCAGGTCAATGAGGTCGGCACTGATGTCGGGATTTTTTGCCAGTGTGTCTAGGGCCCAATGCACGCCGGCACCGTAGGTAATGACGGTAACCTGTGTTCCGGTTTTTAGCGTAGCCGCTTTTCCGAACGGTAAGGTATAGTAATCGACCGGTACTTCCTGGCGGATGCTTCTGTACAGGGCTTTGTGTTCAAAAAACAGTACGGGATTGGGGTCTTCAATGGCGGTAGCCAAGAGGCCTTTGGCGTCGTAAGGAAATGCGGGGTACACTACTTTTAAACCGGGTGTTTTGGTGAACCAGGCTTCGTTGGTTTGCGAGTGAAACGGACCAGCAGCCACTCCGGCTCCACAGGGCATTCGGAGGACTACATCGGCGTTTTGATTCCAGCGGTAATGGGATTTGGCGAGGTAATTGACCACGGGGTTGAAGCCCGAGGTAATAAAGTCGGCAAACTGCATTTCGACGACGCTTTTCATGCCGGCAATGGAGAGTCCCATAGCGGCTTCAACAATACCGGATTCGCAAATGGGTGTATTTCGCACCCTGTTTTTTCCAAATAAATCTACAAAGCCTTCGGTGATTTTGAATACGCCGCCATATTCGGCAATGTCCTGCCCCATCAGAATAAGTTCGGGATGTTTTTCCA
Organism: Flavobacteriaceae bacterium; assembly: GCA_035654775.1. Classification (GTDB taxonomy): domain Bacteria; phylum Bacteroidota; class Bacteroidia; order Flavobacteriales; family Flavobacteriaceae; genus HKST-UBA85. The sequence goes on from DASRWB010000008.1 coordinate 3,343, forward strand.
TGGCTTGTTTTAACCCTTCGGAAACGGCGTCGATAAATCTTAATTCTTTGGTTTCGGTACTTGGTTCTATATGCTTGTAGTCGTGTGTTTTATACACGTCCATTAATTCGTTTTCTACGGAAGGAGAAATGGGTGGTTCGCTGTTGGCCGTTTCCAGTGCATGGTCAATTTCTTTTTTGATTTCCTGCTTCCATTCCAGGTCCAGTTCTTCGGTAAGGATGCCTTCGTCGAGGAGGAAATTGCGGTAGTTTTCGATAGGGTCTTTAGCCGCCCAAGCTTCCATTAAATCCTGTGGTACGTACTTTGTACCACTGGCTTCTTCGTGTCCGCGCATTCTGAAGGTTTTGAACTCGACCAAAACCGGACGCGGGTTTTCGCGCATGCTATCGGCAAGTTCAGCCATTTTGCTGTACACTTCCACTACATTGTTTCCGTCTATAATATAGGATTCCATGCCGTAGCCTTGGCCTCGTTGGGCGAGGTTTTCGCAGTAGTATTGTTCATTGGTAGGTGTAGATAGTCCGTAGCCGTTGTTTTCGATACAGAACAGCACGGGCAACTGCCAAACCGAAGCGATATTAAGGGCTTCGTGGAAATCGCCTTCACTGGTGCCTCCTTCTCCGGTAAAGACTGCGGTAACCTGTTTTTTATTTTTTAGTTTAGCGGCCAAGGCAATGCCATCAGCGACGCCCAATTGCGGCCCCAGGTGAGAAATCATGCCTACGATATGGTACTGCTGCGTACCAAAATGAAACGAGCGGTCGCGCCCTTTGGTAAAGCCACTCGCCTTTCCCTGCCACTGGCAAAACAGGCGGTGCAGCGGAATTTGGCGTGTGGTAAATACGCCCAGGTTTCGGTGCATGGGCAGGATGTATTCGTCGGGTTGTAAACTGAGGGTAACGCCTACAGCGATAGCTTCCTGTCCGATGCCGGAAAACCACTTGCTGATTTTACCCTGCCGGAGCAGAATGAGCATTTTTTCTTCAATAAGTCTGGGTTTGAGCATGTTTTTATAGAGCGAAACATGCATTTGTTTTGGCAGGGAAGCCACAGTAAAATTTATGGTTGAGGTATCCGGCATAATAGAATGTAAAATCGTTTGCCAAATATAGTACAATTTGTCTTTCAGCCCTACTTTGGTATTTGATAAAATAGTGCATTCTCACTTTGCAATGTTTTCGTACATTTGTAGGTAAACCTAATACTTAATACATATGAATTCTATACCAAGTGTAAATTTAGCAGATTTTGTTTCGGGGGATCCGGTTCGCAAGCAAAAGTTTGTGGATGAAATAGGAGCCGCCTATGAGAACATAGGGTTTGTGGCTTTAAAAGGTCATTTTCTGGATGATGCCTTAGTGACAAATTTATACGATCAAGTCAAGCAGTTTTTTAATCTTCCGCTGGACGTGAAGCGGAAATATGAGATCCCGGGCATAGGCGGTCAACGCGGATATGTTTCTTTTGGGAAGGAAAGTGCGAAAGGCAAAAAGGAAGGCGATTTGAAGGAGTTTTGGCACTTTGGTCAATATGTGGAAGACAATCCGAAATTGGCCGCGGAATATCCGGCCAATGTAGAGGTGGAAGAACTTCCCGATTTTAACCGGATAGGAAAAGAAGCTTACCGCATGCTGGAAAAAACCGCGAAATATGTTTTGCGAGCTTTGGCCTTGCATTTAGGCTTAGAAGAGACCTATTTTGACGCTTATATTCACAACGGGAATTCAATATTACGCCCGATACACTATCCGCCGATAACGGAAGAGCCCAAAGATGCAGTACGAGCGGCGGCGCATGGTGACATTAACCTTATTACCCTGCTGATGGGCGCCCAAGGAAAAGGCCTTCAGGTGCAAAACCACAAAGGCGAGTGGATAGATGCCATAGCCGAGCCCGACGAGTTGATGATTAACGTTGGCGATATGCTATCGCGTCATACCAATAACAAATTGAAATCGACGATTCATCAGGTAGTTAATCCGCCACGGGAATTGTGGGGAACCTCCCGCTACTCTATTCCGTTTTTTATGCATCCGATAAGTGAAATGAAGTTGGATGTTTTAGAAAGTTGTATTGATGAAAACAACCCCAAGCAGTTTGAAGACATCACTGCGGGCGAATTTTTAAACGAACGTTTGGTAGAGTTGGGTTTAATTAAAAAGTAGTAATGGATTTACAAGACCAGCTGAAAAAGCTATTCCCGGAGCACATAACCGATGAAGCGCCCGAAGATGCAGCTGCAGAGGGTGCGGTTTCATTTTGGATGCAAGAGGAACCCTTGCTTTGTAAATACGAAAAGCGAAAGGGAAAACCCATAACCCTTGTTGAGGGCTATACGGGTGCAAAGGAAGATTTTAAACAGTTGGAAAAAGTCTTAAAAACGCATTTAAGCGTTGGAGGTTCGGTAAAAGACGACCGTATAATTTTACAGGGAGATTACCGGGATAAAATTATGGAATTGCTGAAGGAGATGGGTTTTAAGGTAAAACGAGTTGGCGGCTAATTTTGAACAGACAGCTACATATCACCAATGGATCAAAGCTTACGGCTTACTTGAATGAATTGCATTTTAGCGGGGTATTTTTTACTTGGCATGAAATGCTTTGTGAAGGGCCTACCCACAAGATAATCAACACCCGTCAGTTTTTAGAAGCCCGAAAGCAGTTTTTTAAAACCTATTATGACTTAGAGATTGATGAGGCTGAGTTAAAGCAAGAGTTTAAAAAACTGGATAATGCCGATGAAACGTATGACGAGATTGTACTTTGGTTTGAATACGACCTGTTTTGTCATATAAATTTGCTGGCAGTTATTTCGTTGCTTCATCAGCTGGATATTCATTTACCGCTGTTTTTGGTTTGTAGCGGCAGGGTACAAAACGAAAAAGGCCTAAAAGCCCTTACCGAACTGACCAAAGAACAACTGCTAGCCCACTACGAAGCCCGGATACAACTCAATGAAAAAGATATAGCACTGGCCAGAAGTTTATGGCAGGTATACAACGGAAAAGACCCGAATTTATTTATAGATTACCTTCCGATAACCTCCAGTTTTACCTATTTAAGTAATTGTTTAATTGCTCATTTAGAACGATTTCCGGATCAAATGACCGGCTTGAGTACTCTGGAACGCAATACGCTGGAGTTAATCCAAACACACACAATCAAGTCTAAGCATCAACTACTGGGCTATATGCTGAATTATCAAGGGTATTACGGATACAGTGACCTCCAGCTGAAACGCCTGATAGATGTTCTTTCGCCGCTATACCAAATGAATGAAGAAGGCTGTATAGCGCTTAGCAGAAAAGGCCATGAAGCGTTGCTGGGATTGCATAATTTTGCACAAGAAATAAACAATACTATGATGTATGGAGGTGTAGAATCGATAGCATACATGTATAATCACACAGAAAAAAGATTAATAAAAACCCCAAGAAATGTCAATTAAAAAATCGGAACTTATTTTAAATCCAGACGGAAGTGTTTATCACCTGCAGTTAAAACCCGCGCATATCGCCCGTACGATTATTACTGTAGGCGATCAAAACCGAGTATCACAAGTAACAAAACATTTTGACAGAATAGAATTCAGTCGCGAAAAACGGGAATTTATTACCCAAACCGGCTACTATAAAGGACATCGCATTACGGTAATTTCTACCGGTATTGGACCTGATAACATCGATATAGTTTTGAATGAACTGGATGCCTTGGTAAACATAGACCTGAATACCCGTGAAGTAAAGTCAACTCACACCTCGCTACAATTGATTCGAATAGGCACTTCGGGTTCATTACAGCCGGATATTCCTGTTGATGCTTTTTTAGTAAGCACACACGGTTTGGATTTAAATGGGATGCTTCATTTTTATGCTAATCCGTTTGGGAAAGAAGCTTTTGTGGACGCTTTTATAAAACACACCGGATGGAGCCCGGATAAAGCCAGGCCTATGCTGATAGAAAACAGTCCGTCGCTTCAGAAAAAACTGGACAGTGATGCTGTTTTTAAAGGAATAACAGCCACCGCCGGCGGTTTTTATGGTCCACAAGGTCGGGTATTGCGACTATCGCTTGCAGATGCTGAGTTAAACCATAAGATAGATTCGTTTGCTTTTAATGGGCAACGCATTACCAATCTGGAAATGGAAACTTCTACTATTTACGGCTTGGCCAAGTTGTTAGGTCATGAAGCCGTTTCTTTAAATGCCATAATAGCCAACCGAGCCAATGGTACATTCAGTCAAAACCCGAAAGAAGCCGTAGAACAGCTAATTGTTTATGCGCTGAATAAAATCACACAAGAGTAATATATGGAATTAGTAAAGATAGGCGGTGTTCCGGAGCACTTTAATCTAGCCTGGTATCTCACCCTAAAAGCCGGAGCTTACAAGGATAAAGGGATACATTTACGCTGGAAGGATTACTATGGAGGTACGGGAGAAATGGCCGAAGCCCTTAGAAATAATGAAATAGATTTGGCTGTAATTCTTACCGAAGGGATAATAAAAGACATTATAGACGGTAACCGGAGTAAAATAGTACAGGTTTTTGTAGAATCGCCCTTGCTGTGGGGGATTCATGTGGCAGCAGCATCGCCTTACAAGACAGTGGAAGATTTGAAAGGGACCAAAGCTGCCATTAGCCGCTACGGTTCCGGCTCGCATTTAATGGCTTATATAAATGCCTTACAGAATGGCTGGGATTTGGATAAAGATTTGCACTTTGAAGTAATACAGCATCTGGAAGGTGCTGTAGACGGTTTGCAAAATGGTGTAGCCGATTATTTTATGTGGGAATATTTTACCACCAAACCTTTGGTAGATCAAGGTGTTTTCAGGCATGTAGGAAATTGCCCAACCCCGTGGCCGTGTTTTGTTATAGCGGCTACTGATAGGTTTATTGAAGAACAATCAGACAAGTTGAAAATCATTCTAAATATAATAAATACTGCCACGACAACTTTTAAAACCCTGCCGAATATTTCAAAAACAATAGCCGAGCGGTATCAGCAAAAAGAAGAAGATGTACAGAAATGGCTTTCTATTACCGAATGGTCTCAATCAAATATAAGCCCTGAAACGGTAGAATCTATTCAAAACACTATGTTCTCGATAGGTGTGATAGCGGAAAAAGTATCCTATTCCCGCCTGGTTTGGAATGTTAATTCACACGTTAAGTAGCTGTTTATCATTATTTTTTTGTATTTTATCGGAGTCTTTAACATAATTTTATATATTTGTGAGTAATCCAAATCTTTGAAAGAATATGATTTATACTATTACCCTTGTTATTTCTGTTCTTGTTGCGATCAATTTTTTATTATTGGCTTTTAGTTGTAATAAGACTACTAAAAAAGTAGCTTCACAGCCTAAAACCTTACCGTATAGCCCTATAAAAAAAGAAACAATTACCAAGAAATCGGCTTCCATCCAGCTTGCTCCAACAGGGAGTTAGTCTTGCTGAAGTGTTTGTTTCCAAACCAATATCCTCTATTTGCACTTAAAGGTGACGGATGTCCCGAAGTTAAAACCGAGTGTTTTTTTACGTCTATTAATTTTTTCTTCTGCTTTGCATAGCTTCCCCATAATAAAAAGACGACGTTATTTTTTTCAAGGCTTATCTTGCTGATGACCGCATCTGTAAATTCTTCCCAGCCTTTTTTTTGATGGCTTCCGGGCTGGTTTTCTCTTACGGTTAAGGTGGCATTTAGCAACAACACGCCTTGTGCTGCCCAGTGTTTAAGGTTTCCGCTTTTAGGATATGGAATGCTAAGGTCCTGTTCCCGTTCTTTTAGAATGTTGATTAAAGACGGTGGATGCTTCATTCCTTCATTGACCGAAAAGCACAATCCGTGTGCTTGGCCTTTTCCATGATACGGGTCTTGTCCAATAATAACGACTTTTAAATCCTTAAAGTTGCAGTAATGGAAGGCATTAAAGATTTGATTTCCGGGTGGATAACAGGTATGTTGGTTGTATTCAGCCTTAACAAAATGCACTAAATTCCTGAAGTAGGGTTTAGAAAATTCGTCGCTTAAATGCATTTTCCAACTTTCTTCTATGTTTACCTCCATAGCTTTTTTAATTTTGGAACTAAAATAATAGTATATTTAGTTTTCTTAAAACTTAGCATGTGAAAAAATTAAAATTCCCTACCGCCCAAACTATTTTATTATTAATAGCGGCCTTAGTTGCTATTTTGACCTGGATGATTCCTGCCGGAAAATACAGTACGATTGTGTACAGCAAAGAAAGCAATACCTTTGTAATTACCGCAGCAGAATCTACAACTCAAATGGCGGCAACTCAGGAAACGCTGGAGGAATTAGCTATAAAAATACCTTTGGAAAAATTTACCAGTGGCTCGATTTGGAAGCCTATAGCCGTACCCAATACCTACCAACAGTTGTCTCCGAACCCTCAAGGTATTTTGGCCTTTTTAAAATCGCCTGTACGCGGAATTATAGAAGCAGCGGATATTATTTTTCTGGTACTGTTTATAGGAGGATTGATTGGGTTAATGAATTTAACCGGAGCATTTGATGCCGGTATTGCTTGGCTGGCAAGGGCATTAAAAGGAAAGGAATATTTGTTGATTATTTTGGTTACCACATTAATAGCCATTGGTGGTACGACTTTTGGGTTAGCTGAGGAAACCATAGCCTTCTACCCTATTTTAATTCCTGTTTTTTTAGCAGCGAAGTATGACGCTATGGTGCCTTTGGCTTCTATTTATATTGGCTCGTCGATAGGAACTATGTGTTCCACTGTCAATCCGTTTAGTTCCATAATCGCTTCAGATGCTGCGGGGATTAACTGGACTACCGGCTTGGAAGGCCGTTTTTTAATGCTTGTATTGTGTACGCTTATATGTATTATTTACATAATGCGTTATGCCAGGCGAGTAAAAAACAATCCTTCAACTTCACTGATTTATACACAAAAGGATGAAATAGAATCTCATTTTGGGTTGCATACTCATGCAACGGTACAATTAACATACAGGTTACGCCTTATATTGTTCGTTTTTGCACTTTGCTTTATCGTTATGATTTATGGTGTGTCGCGTTTGGAATGGTGGTTTACAGAGATGATTACTGTATTTTTTGCCGGAGCACTTCTGATAGGATTTTTGGCAAAAATAAACGAATATGCTTTTGTGGATACTTTTGTGAAAGGGGCTTCAGACCTTTTGGGTGTCGCACTTATCATAGGTATTGCGCGTGGCGTTTCGGTGTTGATGAATGACGGACTGATAAGCGACACGTTACTATATCAAGCCAGTACGGTAACCGAAGGTATGAATAAAGGATTGTTTATAAATGCCATGCTTTACATTTACGGAGGTTTGTCGTTTTTTATACCGTCATCCTCAGGAATGGCTGTATTGACCATGCCAGTAATGTCTCCATTGGCAGATACAGTAGGAATAGGAAGAGAAGCCATTGTTAATGCCTATCAGTACGGTCAGGGTTTATTTGCTTTTATAAATCCAACAGGGTTAATTTTGGCTTCACTGGCTATTGTAAAAGTAGGCTACAACAAATGGTTGCGATTTGTGATGCCATTGGTTTTTATTTTGCTGTTGGTAAGCATGGTATTTTTAACCCTTTCCGTTTACATATAAGTAGCCGTATGGTTACCTTTGTATCTATTGTATTAAGAGAAAAGCATGTTTGGTATTCATAAAAATACATTTCAGGAATTAGAATACACTACCGTACTGCATCAGGTAGCCGAATATGCCATTACCCATTTGGGACATGAAGCGTGTTTACAGCTTCTTCCATATAAAGACCATGAGGTTTTACAAGAAGCTCTCGTACAAACCAACGAATATCTGGCTTCTTTTGAGAATGAAAACAGAATTCCGCATCATGGTTTTGAGCCTATCACTCACGAGCTAAAGCTTCTGGCTATAGAAAACACCTATCTGGAAGTACACAGTTTTCGAAAACTGGCAACCGTTTCACAAACCAGTAATGAAATTTTACGGTTTTTGAAAAAGTTTATGGATTACTATCCAAATCTGCATAGGCTTGGTGCAAGTATAGAAATTACCCCTAAAATCATTCATACGGTTGATGCCGTAATTGATAAATTTGGAGACCTTAAAGACGAAGCTTCGCCTGATTTGTTTGCCATAAGAAAAGCTATTGTTTCAGTTCGTACAAAGCTCAATCAAAGTTTTTCTACTGCATTAAATGCGTATTATGCTCAGGATTATTTAGATGATATTCGGGAAACTGTTGTAGAGAACAAACGCGTACTAGCCGTAAAAGCCATGTACCGAAAAAAAGTAAACGGCAGCCTGTTGGGTTCCAGCAAAACCGGAAGTATCGTGTATATAGAACCTCAGCAAACATTAAAATATTCACGAGAGCTAGCCGATTTAATTTACGATGAATCTCAGGAAATTATAAAAATATTAAAAGCGCTTACGGAGTCTATACGTCCTTATGTTCCTTTACTAAAAGCGTATCAGGAATTTTTAACAGCCATAGACGTTATTGCGGCAAAGGCCAAGTATGCCCAATCGATACATGCCGTATTGCCGGAAATTACGAAAGAAAGAACGCTGTTTTTTAAAAATGCATATCATCCGCTTTTATTTTTGTCAAATCAGAAAAAAAATACCCCAACCTATCCGCAGACCATAGCTCTAGATGCCGACCAAAGAATTATTGTTATTTCCGGACCCAATGCCGGCGGAAAGAGCATTACCCTTAAAACGGTAGGCTTGTTACAACTTATGCTGCAAAGTGGTATGCTTATTCCGGTTCACGAGCGCAGTAAGGTGTGTTTATTTGACCGTATTTTAACCGATATAGGAGACAATCAGTCCATAGAAAATCATTTAAGCACCTATAGTTACCGGTTAAAGCAAATGAATTATTTTCTTAAAAAATGTAATGCCAGGACACTATTTTTGATAGACGAATTTGGAACCGGAAGCGATCCGGAATTAGGTGGCGCACTGGCTGAAACCTTTTTAGAAGAATTTTATCACAGGGAAGCTTTTGGGATTATTACTACCCACTACTCCAACTTAAAACTGCTGGCAAATGAACTGCCTTATATGCAAAATGCAAATATGCAATTTGACGAAAAAAGTCTGGAACCTATGTTTACGCTTGTTACAGGCCAGGCAGGCAGTAGCTTTACGTTTGAAGTAGCACAAAAGAATGGCATTCCGTTTAGTTTAATAAACCGGGCCAAAAAGAAAATAGAACGCGGGAAAATACGCTTTGATGCCACGCTAGCTAAACTTCAAAAAGAACGCAATAAACTTGAGAAGACTACTGAAGCTTTAAAGAAAAACGAGTATAAGAAATTGCTGGAAGCTGATAAACTGGAAGAAATAAATAAAAAAATTCAAAAGAAACTAGAAAGCTATCAGGAGTTATATGACAGTAATCAGCGACTTATTTATTTGGGGCAAAAAGTGAATGACCTAGCCGAAAAATACTACAACAACAAACAAAAAAGAGAATTGATGGCTGAACTGTTTAAGTTGGTTCAAATAGAAAACGCTAAACGCAAAAAAACATCTGTAAAAGAAGAAAAAGCGGCCAAGCAAAAAGAAGTGCAACTTAAAAAAGAAGTCGAGAAAAAAGTTTCCGTTATCCGAAAAAAGAAAAAAGCACAAAAAGCCAAAGTGGTGGAAACTCCAAAACCAAAACCCACGTTTAAAGTTGGTGATAAAGTAAGACTTGAAGACGGACGCGCTGTAGGAAGTATTGATAAAATAGAAAAAAATAAAGCCACGGTAAACTATGGCTTGTTTACCACAAATGTTAGTATTGACCAACTGGAATTGGTAGAAAAGTAAACCCAGTTATGAAATCTGTACCCAAAGACAAACAACTTATTTTATTTGATGGTGTATGCAACCTGTGTAATGCTTCTGTACAATACGTGATACGGCATGATAAAAAAAACAAATTTTTGTTTGCGCCGTTACAAAGTACTACAGGGAAAGAGCTTATTTCTGCATTCAACATAGATACCGACAAAACCGATTCTATTCTTCTCTACACGCCGGACGGAAAACTTAAAACCCAATCCACAGCCGCACTTTATATTGCCGCACAGCTTGGTTTTCCTCAAAATTTACTGGCGGTGTTTTTGGTTATACCGCCTTTTATACGCAATTGGGTATATACCTATATTGCCAAAAACAGGTATGCCTGGTACGGAAAAAGAACAGCTTGCATGATTCCCACGCCGGAAGTAAAAGATAAGTTTATTGAATAAAAAAAGGTCTTGACTCTAATCAAGACCTTTTTTAAACTAACAATCAACTAAAAACTAAACAAAAAAAAAGTTTTATAACACTTAAAAATAACGTTTGGTGTATTTTTATATAGCTAATGTAGAAAAGAATATTTAGGACAATTCATTTTTTCGTTAAACTGAAATAATTTCTTGTTTAATTATTCTTTGATGCAAAAATCATCTGTGAAATGCATGTTTTTTTGCATAAGTAGTTCATAATCAAATAATTTTTTTAGATAAGAACAGCTGTATTTCTGAAGTTCACGGTTTAGATTCTTCTACTTTAGTCCCTTTAGTATAAAGTCAATGGTAGTATTGGTATTGTTATTTTCCAAAAAAGCATCGGTGTAGTAGGTTGCCGTTTTTGCCAATTTCAGTTCTTGCAACTCTTTAATTACAGGAGTATATTGCAGGGCTACTTTTCCGGTTAATAAAGGCTCAAAGTCTTTTTGTTCTTGCGAAAAATGAACTATTTTTTGTAAGCCCGAAAGATACAACCAATCTTTGGTAAAGCCACCGCCACGATGCACACGTAAAGTAATGGCAAAGGCTTTGTCTCTGTTGAGTTTATATTGATTAAACAACAGGTCGAAGGTATCTGCAAAACGGTATCCTTTGGCCAAGGTATCTACCGCTATTATTCTGTATGCCAGTTCGTGCAGCCGAGTTAAGGTTAGGCATCCGGACATATATTCGGCATACACAGCCAAACCTTCTTGTGTTTCTACATTATTCGGAAAACCGTTGGAAAAGACCTTTAAGGGTTGTGTTAAGGCATTAAATGTAGTAACCAAATGCACGCCAACTTCATGATTGGCCAACACTTTAAGCTGATTTTTACTGAATGTATGATTCTTTTTAAGCACCAGCGTTTGGTTGTTGTTCAATACCATAGCTGCAGCCGAGATGTTTGTGGAGAGCTTTATATTGAAGGTAAAACCATAGCGCTCTGCAAACTTTTCGAAATAGGCTTTGGCCTCATGAACAGTATACACAGGAAGCATTTCTTCATTAGTGTCGTCTACCGTAAAGCGCAAAATAAATTTTGCGTTTTCCAAGTCTTTTTCAGTGGGTGTTCCAAAACTTTTTAAACTGTTGAAATAAAATTTACGTCCTTGGTTTATGGTTTGAATACACTCTATCAATCCCGAATATTCGTAAATAATATCTTCGTAAAGCTGTCGGATATTTTCTTGCTCTATTCGTTCCAGGCGTTGTGAAAAAAACAAGCGGTGTAACTTATAGCCGTTAAACTTTAGTTTGGGGTATTTAAAGTTTGGCTGGTAATTGTATTTGGCCGAAAAGAATTGTTTTTTTTCTTGTTCTATATTTAACGGGTTGATGTAGTTAAGCAGTTCAATTTGTTTTACCAGTCGGTTTAAATTGAAATCAATGTCTAAAAGGTGTTGATAGGAATTGGTATTTATTGAAAGAGACATTATTATTCTTTATGGTTGTTTAAAAATGAAGTAGCGTGATGTGTAATTCCGGTTTTTAACTGACGTTCAACAGCACTTACCACTTCAGGAAAAATAAGCTGTGTATATTCATCGCAGTATATTTTTGCAATTTCTGTAGCCAATACCAAGGTGTTTTTAAAATTTTGGGTAATATATTTTAGAAAATAACCATTACCTTGAAACGTATCGTTAATGGCGGCTGTAGATTTTATTCCACCGGGAAGTTCAAGCGTGCTTAGGAATTTTTTCCAAGACATAATATCATTGGCAAAGCGAATAGTGTCAATATTTGAAGTCCCTAAATTCCATACAGGTACTTCCCTATTCCATCTTTTCCAATTGTAACTGTGCATATCGTAAACAAGGCATACTCCATGCAGGGTTTCTATTTTTTCAATAAGTGCTTGTACTACACTATAGAATTGTGCGTGTTTTTCCAGGCTTTTTACTTTCATTGGTTCCGAAAGCGGCTTTTTCCACAGCTTTTTTCCCCATGCATCTTCATAAATTGCATTTTCAGGTGCCCGGTTCAGGTCATATTCAAAGCGGGAATCCAGTGCAGAAAGTACAATAGGATGTGTATGCACCATGTTTTTGGTTTCCGGATCTTCTTCATACCAACGGTCGTATTCGGAATGCAGGCAGTTGTCCCAAAGCTCCTTGCGAAATTGATGTCCATCGTGTATGGCTGCGCAGACGTAATGTACATAACTGTCTATTTTCAGAGTAAAAGAATAGTCTTCAGCAACGGCATGAAACGATTTTCCGGCTTTAATGTTTGAAAGTATAGTAGGTACAGCGAGTTTTTCCATGTTTAATTATTAGTCAACGTGCCGTATTCAGTCCAGGAACCGTCGTAAACAGCTAGTTCTTTATACCCTGAAAGGGTTGCGCCTAAAGCCAGAATGCACGCCGTTATTCCCGAGCCACAAGAAAAAACCATAGGATTATTTTCGGGATTAACTTTTTTGAAAACAGCTTTTACTTCCGGCAGGGATTTCATTTTGGTATTGTTCAAAATTTCCTGATAAGGCAAGTTTACCGAATTTGGAATGTGACCGCTTTTTAGTCCGGCGCGTGGTTCCTGCACTTCGCCTTCAAATCTGTTTTTTGCTCTTGCATCAACAATTTTTACGGCTGTATTTTCTTGTAAATGCAGAATATCTGAAAAAAATCTGAAATATTTAGGAATAACGGTAGCTGTAAAATTTCCTCTTTGCGGATTGTCACTTTTTTTGGGGACTACCGGATAGTTGTTGTGTATCCAAGCCGGCAAACCACCATCGAGTACCGCTACTTTTTTATGGCCAAAATAGTGGAACAGCCACCATGCTCTGGCACTGGAATAGATTCCGTGTTCGTCATAAACTACAAGTGTGCTGGTGTTGTTTATTCCTAATTTTTGCGCTTCTGCAGTAAACTGCTCGGCTTCAGGTACTGTATTGGGAAATTCGGCCTGGATATCGCTAAACTTGTTTTTAATATCAAAATATCGGGCTTTTGGAATTTGAACAAAAATATCAGGAGTTTTAGAATTTCCTGCCTTTGGCAATGTTGCGTTAAGAATAATTAAATCGCTATCATCAAGATGCCTGTAAAGCCAGGCTGCTGATACCAAGGAAGCAAATGGTGTTTCCATAAATTAAGCGTCTTCTACTGTTTTGCGTAATCGGGAACGGCGGTTAAAAGCCTGAAGTTTATCCAGTACCTTGCTTTCCAGAAAGTCGATTACTTTTTCTTCAACTTTAGTCTTGGGTTTGTAGACTTTGTTGATGTAAGTAATGCCGCCGGGCGACATAACATTTACTTCTACCAGCTTACCGCCAATGACATCAATACCTACAAAATAGAGTCCGTCTTTTACCAGTTTAGGGCCAATTTGTTTACACAGGTTTTTTTCAGCCTGCGTAAGGGTGTGTTTTTGAACCGTTCCGCCGGCAGTGACATTAGAGCGATGATCTTCATTACCGGGAACGCGTTTCATTGCGCCAATAGGTTCGCCGTTAAGAATAAGAATACGTACATCTCCTTTATCGGCACCATCAATATAATCCTGTAAAATCACATAATTGGAAGAGCCGTCAGGATTAGTTATATAAAAATCAAGTAAGGAATTGATACTGCTCATTGCCGATTTTTCAATAAGAATCACGCCTGAACCTCCAAAACCGTTTAGGGGTTTAAGAATCATTTTATTTGATTTTGATTCTTTGATTTGCTTGATTAGGTACTTTTTGTTTTTTGATACATGTGTAGAAGGTATAATGTTGCTGTGTGCGTCACCAAAGGCTGCGGTATACAATTTGTTGTTCGCTTCGCGAATACCTTCGAGCGAGTTCATAATAAAAACATCGTTTTTTACAGAGTCCAGAAAATTAAGCATGATCGGGTCTAAGGGTGGATTGGCACGCATAACAATAGCGTCAAAACCTGCTAAGGGTAGCATTTCTTCTCTTAGTTCGGCCTTGTTGTAAAAACTTCTTAGTGTATTGGGAGTTTTATCCATACGTTTAATAACCGTACAAAACGCATTGGTAACACTGTTCCTAATGGTAAGGTTTGCCGGTGTACACATGGCCACACCGTGTTTGCGTTTTACACATTCTTTGATTAAGGCTAGTGTGGTATCGTTTTCTGGATCAATTTCTTTCCAGGGATACATTATAAAACAAACATTCATGCTTAAAGTTTTAATCTCTTTTAAAGATAAAATAAATCTGTTAAAAAAACCGGGGTTATGAGTCTAAATCAAATGTTTTTGTTGGATTTTCCGGGTCGTTGTACTGCAGCATGTTTTCGTTATTTGCAATAATGGAACAAACCGTTGCATCGCCGGTAACATTAACAACGGTTCTGAACATATCTAAAATCCGGTCTACCGGAAAAATTATGGCAATCCAAGCCGGATTTAAGCCTACCGATTCCAGAACAATAATTAGCATAACCAAACCTGCACTGGGAATAGCCGCCGAACCAATGGAAGCCAGTGTGGCGGTTAGCACAACGGTTAATTGTTGTCCTAAAGTTAAATCAATCATGTGCAACTGTGCAAGAAAAACAACTGCAACGGCCTGATATAGACTGGTTCCATCCATATTTACTGTGGCTCCAATTGGCAAAACAAAACTGCTTATTTTTTTATCAACACCCAAATTGTGTTCAACACATTCCATAGTAACCGGTAAGGTAGCGGCACTACTAGAGGTTGAAAAAGCCAACGTTTGGGCCGGACTCATGGCTTTAAAAAAACCGGTGTAAGGTATTTTTTTTACAAAAGATTTTAAAATCAATGGATAAATGATAAAAATCATAAGCAGCAAACCTCCCAAAACGGTTAGGGTATACCAGCTTAATCCTTTAAAAATCTCGAGCACTTTACCCACGTCGTCACCGGCCATTTTGCTTACTACACCGGCAAGCAACGCAAATACAAAAAATGGGGCAGCCTGCATGACCAAGTCCACCATTTTTAAAAATACCTCATTAATGCCATCGACCAAATGCAGTACCGGTTTTGCTTTTTCATTTGGAATAAACAACAGGCATATTCCGAAGAAAATAGCAAAAAAGATAATTTGAAGCATTAACCCATTATTGGATAACGAGTAGAAAAAATTATCAGGAACAATATCAACCAATGGCTGTAAAGGCGAAACTTCCTGGCGCTTCTCTGCAGTTTCCAATTTGTCGGAAACCGAAGCGTCTTTGAGCTCAGATTTGGTGAGTTGTGAAATTTCCTGGGCACGTTCAAAAAAGTTTGGGTCCTGTAGATAGTTTATACCATCTTTAAGTTGGTAGCCTTGTTCTGATGCCCAGATTTCGTAACTGATTCGGTTGTCAATACGACTTTGCTCATCAATTAGTTTGCCGGGTTTAATGATATTAACCAGCGTAAGCCCGAGACCAATAGCGAAAACTGTGGTGAGTAAATAAATACCTAAAGTTTTGCCACCCATTCTACCTAAACTAGCCGGATCGCCAATGTTTGCAACACCACTGATGATGGAAAATAGCACTAAGGGAACGGCAATTAGTTTTAATAAATTGATAAAAATAGTTCCAAAGGGATCAATCCAGTTTATAGTAAATGTACTCCATCCTAAACTACTGGATAGTAACGCCCAGATAATTCCGAGAATCATCCCAATAATAATTTGCCAATGCAACGCAATTTTTTTCATAGGTAATATTTTAATTTAACTCCGATTGCATCGACCTCTTTTTACCCTGTAAAAAAGATGTAGTACAAAACGGGAAACGGCTATTTATACAATTTGTTCAACAAATAAAAATCTACTAAAACCAAAGCTGTCATGGCTTCTACAATAGGCACAGCCCTTGGAACCACACACGGGTCATGTCTTCCTTTACCTTGTAAGGGTACTATTTCACCGGAGGTATTTAAGCTTTCCTGAGATTGCATTACTGTGGCTACGGGTTTAAAAGCTACACGAAAATAGATATCCATTCCGTTGCTAATGCCGCCTTGTATCCCTCCGGATAGGTTGGTTTTTGTACTTCCGTCGGGATTGAAAGCATCATTGTGTTCACTGCCTTTCATATGTGTACCGCAAAATCCGCTGCCGTATTCAAACCCTTTAACGGCATTAATGGAAAGCATAGCTTTAGCCAATTGGGCATGAAGCTTGTTAAAAACCGGTTCGCCTAAGCCTATGGGAACCTGTTTGACAACACAGGTTACGGTACCTCCTATTGTGTCGCCTTCTTTTCGTATGGCTTTTATACGATCAATCATTTTGGAAGCGGTTTCCGTATCAGGACAACGCACTTCGTTGGTTTCGGTTTGTGAAAAATCCAAATTTTGATAAGGTTTTTTAAGATAAATATCACCAACCGATGACGTAAACGCATGGATAGAAACGGTTGGCATTAGTTGCTTTGCCAAAGCACCGGCAACTACCCAGCAAGCGGTTTCCCGGGCAGAACTTCTGCCTCCACCACGATAATCTCTAATGCCATATTTTTTCTGATAGGTAAAATCAGCATGGCTTGGGCGATAGGTATCTTTCAAGTGAATGTAGTCTTTGGATTTGGCATTGGTATTTTTAATACTGAAGCCAATAGGCATGCCGGTGGTTTTCCCTTCAAAAAAACCTGAGTGAAAGTCTACCTGATCTGCCTCTTTTCGTTGCGAAACTATAGCCGATTGTCCCGGTTTTCGCCTGTTTAGTTCTTCCTGAATGGAATTCAGATTTACAGCTATTCCCGGTGGACATCCTTCAATGATGCCTCCAATAGCCTCGCCATGTGACTCGCCAAAAGTAGTAAGCGTAAAAAGTGTACCAAAAGTGTTTCCGGCCATACCGCTATTTTTTGCTAATGTAAATGTAATATTACAGAAACAAAAATGATTTTTTAAGCGATTTGTGGTAACCCTAATTTAACCTTATGCTTATACTTATTTAATCCTTTAATAATACTAAAGTAATATGTGTAGTTGTTCTTTGTACAAAGAATTGTATTTTGAAGCTAAAGCGTAAAGTTGAAGTTGTTGTTATTTCTGATGTGCACTTAGGTACCTATGGATGTCATGCCAAGCCCTTACTAACCTATTTAAACAGTATTTCACCTAAAAAGTTGGTGCTTAACGGCGATATTATAGATGTTTGGCAGTTTAGTAAGCGGTATTTTCCCAAACCACATCTTAGTGTTTTAAAAAAAATTATTGACCTAGCTGCTGAAGGTACAGAAGTGATATACATTACCGGAAACCATGACGAAATGCTGCGTAAATTTGCTAATACAACTATTGGGAATATATCCATAGTTAATAAAAAGGTACTGGATTTAGACGGAAAGAAAGCCTGGTTTTTTCACGGTGATGTTTTTGATGCTTCTATTCAAAATGCAAAATGGCTGGCACGTCTGGGAAGTTATGGTTACGATATGCTAATTCTGTTTAACCGCTTAATAAATTGGAGCTTGGAACGCATGGGAAAAGAAAAATACTCCCTGTCGAAGCGAATCAAAAACAGTGTAAAATCTGCCGTAAAGTACATCACGGATTTTGAAAATGTAGTTTCAGAATTAGCGATTGAAAATGGATATGATTATGTGATTTGTGGGCATATTCACCAACCAAAGATCACATTAAAACAAAACAGTAAAGGAAAAGTGATGTGTTTAAATTCCGGCGACTGGGTTGAAAATTTTACAGCATTGGAGTATCAATTCAAACGATGGAAAATATACCAGTATAATCAGGATAAGCTTGCTCCTTTCTTTGCAGATGCAGATTTGAAAGATATGGAATTACAAGATTTAATTGCGGCCATTACTATTGTAGAAAACCACAAAAAAAGCTAGCGTAACGCTTCTTTTAGAATCGTTATGGGATGTTGTGCCATTTTTCCTGTTCCATCTTTTATTTGGTGTCTGCAGCTGGTTCCATTAGCAGCTATGCTAATTTTATCATCTGCATTTCTTACTACCGGAAACAGGGCTTGTTCTCCTATTTGCATACTGATTTTATAATGTTCCTTTTCAAGCCCAAAGCTTCCTGCCATCCCGCAGCAACCTGTAGCCATAAGTGTCGCTTTGAAATTTTTTGGAAAATTAAGTACGGTAAAACTGGTATGCTGACTACTCAGTGCTTTTTGATGACAGTGCCCGTGAAATTTAATGATTTTTGCGTCGGTGGTGAATTGAGATGTTTTTATATTACCTAAGGTCATTTCGCCGGCAAGAAAATCTTCCAGCAGAAAGGTGTTCCGGGCAATGTCCTTAGCCATATTCTTATCGTTTGCCAGCCGTATATATTCATCTGTAAAAGTTGAAATTGCTGAGGGTTCAATACCTACAAGTGGTGTTTCTTTGGAAATTAAGCCATGCAGATGAGTTATATTTTTATTGGCTAGGGTTTTAGCTTCTTCTAAAAACCCTTTCGAAATATAACTTCTTCCGCTTTCCAAACCGGTTATATAATTTACCTTATAGTTTAAGGTTTCCAATACGGTTTTAGCATCCAGCAGAATTTCAAACGCTGTGTACAAAATGAATTCATCAACAAACAAATAAATTGTTTTTACAGGGTTTTTGGGTGGCTGTTTAGAAGTCAGCAATTTTTGTAAATCAACCTTACTGATTTGAGGCAGACTGCGCTTAGGATGTATGCCCAAAATGCGTTTAAGTATTCCTGAAGTTAATGTATTTGTTACTATCGCGTTGGTCACCACCGGGAATTTAGCGGCCCATTGGTTATAGCGTGTAAAATGGGCAAAAAACCGGTCTCTAAAGGTCGAACCTTTAGCTTTTTGATACTGATACTGAAATTCGGCTTTTAAAGCCGCAACATCTACACTACTGGGACATTCACTGGCACAGGCTTTACAGCTTAGGCAAAGTTCAAAAACTTCTTTAAGTTCTTTGTGAGTGAAGCGATTTGCTTTTGTAGAATGTGTTAAAAACTCACGCAGTGCATTGGCTCTTGCGCGTGTAGTATCTTTTTCATTTCGTGTGGCATGATAGCTTGGGCACATAGTTCCACCGGCGGTAGGTAGTTTTCTGCAATCGCCGGAGCCATTGCATTTTTCGGCCTCACGCAAAATTCCTTGACTTTCTGAAAAATCGAGTAAGGTAGGAATTTCAGGTTCTACTCTATCGGGTTCATAACGCAAGGATTCATCCAGCGGTAACGGATTCACTATTTTATTTGGATTGAAAATAGTATTAGGGTCAAATGCTGTTTTGATTTGTTTTAAAAGCGCATAGTTTTCGTCCCCAATCATCAATGGAATATATGCTGAACGTACAATTCCGTCGCCGTGTTCGCCGCTTAAAGAGCCATTGTACTTTTTTACCAGTTGGGCGACATCAAAGGTGAGTTTCCGCAATTGATTTACATCTTCTTTCTTTTTTAAATTGAAGATGGGACGTAAATGCAGTTCGCCGGCTCCGGCATGTGCATAATAAATCGCTTTTTGATTGTAGTTTTTCATCAAGGCTGTAAACTCGTCGATGTACAAGGTTAAATCCTCTAGAGCAACTGCAGTATCTTCAATGCAGGCGGCAGATTTTCTATCGCCAATCATATTTCCCAACAAGCCTAAACCTGCTTTTCGCAACTGATTTGCTTTTTCAATAGCATCGCCATACAGCACCACATTGGCATAACTTAGTGTGCTGTTTTCCAGCGTTTGTAAAAGCGCTTTTTTTTGAATTTCCAAATCTTCTGTTTGTTCCGCGCGTAATTCACACATTAAAATGGCTTCAGGATCTTTTATTATGAAACTTCGGTTTTCTTGTTGTTGTCTGTTGTGTTTGGTGCAATCTAATATCGTTTTATCCATCATCTCACAGCTGTAAAGATCATGTTCCATGGCTATTTTCACAGCGCTTAGACAGTCTTTTATACTGTGAAAGTGAGCGGCAATCATAACGCTTTCTTTTGGTGGTAATTTGTCTAGCTTTAATGTGATTTTTGTGGTAAATGCCAGCGTACCTTCGCTACCAGCCAGCAGTTTGCACATATTGAATGTTTCGATGCCATTAAATACATCACTTTTAATGAGTTCATCAATGGCATATCCGGTATTTCTGCGGTGTATTTCGGGTTTAGGAAAATGGTTTTTTATATTTTGCTGTGTTTTTTCAGCTTTCAACTCGTTGTAAAGGGTTTTATAAATACTGCCTTCTAAGGTATTCAGCTTGATTTTGTCTAAAAATTCCTGTTTGGTTAACGGCTTAAAAACCACTTCACTTCCATCGCTTAATATAGTGTGCAGTTCCAGTACTTTATCTCTGGTTACGCCATATTTTATAGAGGTTGTACCGGAAGAATTATTACCTACCATACCACCAATCATACACCTGTTTGAAGTTGAGGTATTGGGTCCAAAAAAGAGTCCGTACGGAGCCAAAAACGTGTTGAGTTCATCTCGAATTACTCCCGGTTGAACGGTTACCGTACGGTTTTTTTCATCTACCGAAAGTATATTTGTAAAGTGTTTGGAAATATCAACAACTATCCCATTACCAACGCATTGTCCGGCTAAAGAGGTGCCTGCAGCACGCGGAATTAAGGAGAGTTTATGGGCATTACAAAATCCAATAAGGGCTTTAATATCGTATATTGTTTTAGGGAATGCAACAGCCAGAGGCATTTTTCTGTAGATGGATGCATCTGTGGCATACATTACTTTTGTAAGAGTGTCAAATTTAAGCTCGCCATCCATTTGGTGATTAAGCGTTTGACATTTTGCATAAAGTGTTCCCATAAAAAATGACTAAAGTAAACCCTAAATGTACTGTTTTAACTAAAATTTCGTAATATCTTTGCGAGATATTAACTAAATTTAATGGTTAGTGTTTTTAGTGAACGAATTAATTGAGCTTAAAAACAAGTGTCTAATTTATTAAACAAAAATTTTTTATTATGAAAAAACTATTTTTTGTGGCTATCGCCATTGTTGGATGTATTTCATTTACCACAGCACAAAGCATTTCGCCTAATGCCATTGGATTAAGACTAGGAGACAATGATGGCTTTGGTGCGGAAATTTCTTATCAAAGAGGTTTAGGAGACAACAACCGCCTGGAGTTTGACTTGGGTTGGCGTTCCGGGAAAAATTATGATGGTTTTAAACTTACCGGTTTGTATCAATGGGTTTGGGTTTTAGATGGTAATTTCAACTGGTATGCCGGAGCCGGTGGTGGAATAGGTTCATATAGTTTTGATGACGTTCCAAATGGTGTAGATGACAGTGAATCTTTTGCTTTTGTAGCCGGAGATATCGGTATTGAATACAACTTCGATATTCCTTTACTTCTTTCACTGGACTTTAGACCGGAAATTGGGTTTGGAGACTTTAATGATGATTTGGATTTTGATATTGCTTTAGGAATTCGCTATCAGTTTTAACTAAAGTACATTATAATAAAAAAACCACCTCTAAAAGGTGGTTTTTTTATTATAACACTTTGTGGTTTTTTAACGTGTCTTGATAAATTTTTTCATACAGAGGCACAATACTGTGAATATCAAATTTTTGAGCGTGAGCTTTTGCCCGGGCTTTAAACTGCATTAGATTTTCTGTGTTTTTAAGAATAAACAGGGCATTTTTGGTCATGTCTGCCGTATCGTTGACCTTACTTAAAAATCCGGTTTCTCCGTGGATATTAACTTCGGGTATTCCACCTGTATTGCTGGAAATAACAGGTACGCCGGAAGCCATAGCCTCCAAAGCCGCCAATCCAAAACTTTCGGTAACCGAAGGAAGTAAAAATAAATCGCTGTAGTAAAGTATTTTATCTATTTCTTCACTGTTTCCGAAAAACACTACTTTATCCTGAATACCTAACTCTCTGCATAACTGTTCGGCGGGTTCTTTTTCCGGACCTTCACCTACCATCATGAGTTTTGCCGGTATTTCTTTTTGAATACCGTAAAACACTTTAATAACATCAGGGATTTGTTTTACTTTTCTGAAGTTACTTATATGGGTAATGACACGTTCATTTTCATTGGCCAGCATAGCTCGCTTGCAGTCGGTAAAATGGTAATCGTGACGTTTTAAATCTATAAAGTTAGGAACAACGGTTATCGGATTTTTAACCTCAAAGAGTCTAAGGGTATCTTCTTTTAAACTTTGAGAAACCGAAGTCACAGCATCTGATTTGTTGATACTGAAGGTTACTGCAGGCTTGTAAAATGGATGACTGCCCACAAGGGTAATGTCGGTACCGTGTAGTGTAGTAACAAAAGGCATATGTATTTTTTCTTCCAGGAGCATCATTTTTGCCATATAAGCAGCATAAGCATGTGGAATAGCATAATGTACGTGAAGAAGGTCTATTTTGTGCAGTTTTACCATATCAACCAACTTGCTGGATAGCGCAAGTTCGTAGGGTTGATAGTGAAATAGCGGATATTCGGGCACTGTAACTTCATGAAAGTGTACGTTGTTGCTTAACAGTTCCAGGCGTACGGGTTGGCTGTAGGTAATAAAGTGAACTTCGTGTCCGCGTTTTGAAAGTTCTAAACCCAATTCGGTAGCAACAACACCACTTCCGCCATACGTTGGGTAACACACAATGCCTATTTTCATATTTTAATCTTGTATTGCTTCGTAAATTAGTTCTTGAATATTGGTTCTTATATTTTCTTTCAGAAGCCGGTTAAAATTATCTTTGGGATAAGTTCGGTTGGCCAGAAACACATAAACAATTCCTTGTTCAGGATCTGCCCATGCATAGGTTCCCGTAAATCCGGAATGCCCAAAGCTGGTCATGGATACACAGCCACAAGTGGGACCTGTATCGCCCAGCTGGGGTTTGTCAAAACCTATTCCGCGCCTGTTATCGCTTTCACAGTAATAACAGGTATTAAATTTATCTAGCGTTTCGGCTTTAAAATAGCGTTTCCCGCCGTAAAATCCTTTTTGTAAAAAGAGTTGCATGATTTTAGCAATATCGTTAGCATTGCTGAATATTCCTGCATGCCCGCCAACGCCATTCTGCATGGCCGCACCCATATCATGTACATAGCCTCTTATGGTTTGGTATCTGTAATAATCATCCACTTCAGTAGGAACAATATTGTTTATACTGAATTTGTTATTGGGGTTATATGTAGTGTAGTTTGCACCCAGAGATTGGTAAAAATGGTCTTGTACCAGTTCATCCAAAGGTTTATTGTAGTGCTGCTCAATATATTTTTTTAGGATATAGTACGGCAAATCGCTGTAACGATAACGAAGTCGTTTTAATAACTCACTGTCACGTATCGTTTTTTGTATAGAATCGGGATAATCGTTTCGTAAATACATTTCGTTGGCTACTTTTATGGTATATCCTTTGGTGTATTGCTTTTTGTACCATTTATCCATGGGTTTTTGGGTAACAGAGTCTAGGGTTGCATAGTAAAAAGGAATCCATGGCTTTAACTTGGCATAATGTGAAAGCATTTCTTTCAAGGTAATATGTGCTTTATTGCTGTTTTTATAACTTGGTAAAATATCACCCAGTTTGGATTCTAAAGACACAATGCCTTGCTCTTCCATTTTCATTAAAAGCGGTAAAGTAGCGATTATTTTGGTGAGTGAAGCCACGTCGTAAATATCATTGAATTTCACCATTTCATCACCTTCATAGGTGTGTTTTCCAAAGTTTTTACTGTAAACCACTTTACCGTGTCTTGCCACTAACAGCTGAATGCCCGGTGTCATTTTTTCGCGGATAGCATGCTCGGCAATTGAATCGATTTTTTGGAGTTTTGCAGTGTTTATACCGGCGCGTTCAGGAGTACAATAACTCAGGTTGCTTATGCTATTAAACATTATGCCTTCGCCTACATTAAAAAGTCCGGCACTAACGGGTAGTTCGCCTACGGCTTCAATAGCTCCAAAAATAAGTTGAGCCGATTTTTCCTGCGCTATTTTACTGTTTTGATAGCTTACAACGATGCTTTCAAAGTTTTCTGCCGTATCTATATCCAGAAGTGCATAAGGTTTAGTAAATACATTTAAAATCACGGTATTTGTTCGGGCTATTTCATACAGCCAACTTATTTCCTGCGTGGTAAATTTGTGGTCTTTCCACGGCGATGCATTCGATTTATGAAATCCAACAATTACCGTATTGTAGGCTTGTAGTTTGGTGATAAGTTCGTCTAACTTTTCGGCTTCAACTTTGTGTACTTTAGTGTACTTTTGAAGTGTGTTGTAAAAACTATTACCATCGTCATCACCCATATGCACATAGGCTATCATTTTGGTATCCAGTTCACGGACAGGCAGTAAATTATTTTTGTTTTTAATTACGGTAATAGCCTGCTCAAAAAGTGCTTCGTTTAGTATTTGATCTTCTATTCGGTTTAAATCTTCATAGAGGTTTTCCGTAGTTATGGGTGTGTACTGATGCAACCCTGCTTTGTATTTTGCGCGTAATATTTTTTTTACCGAATGCGATAAACGTTCTTCGGTAACTATACCTTGAGTATAAGCTTCCGTAATTTTTTCAACGGCTTTGGACACGTCTTCAGAAATTAGCAATACATCGTTACCGGCAAGAAATGCGGCTAAATCTATATCACCGGGATTGCTGTAATTTGAGGCGCCTTTCATGTTTAAAGCATCAGTAAAAATCAATCCTTGAAATGCCAAGCGCTCTTTTAAAATGCCCGTTACGATGTTTTTTGACAGTGAAGAAGGTAAGTTTGGTTCCTGCTCAAGTTCGGGCACGTTTAAATGGGCAACCATTACACTGGAAAGACCTTCTTTTATAAGGGTTTTATATGGATAAAGTTCTACAGAATCAATCCGTTTTTCATCAAAAGTTATTGTAGGCAGTGTTTTATGTGAATCGCTGTCGGTATCTCCATGTCCCGGAAAATGTTTTGCATTTGCCAAAACACCTGTGCTTTGCATGCCTTTCATAAAAGCAAGTGCTTTTTGAGTTACTTTATCTCTATCTTCTCCAAACGACCGATTGCCAATTATAGGGTTGTTTGGGTTTGTATTGATGTCAACTACGGGTGCAAAATTAAAATGTACTCCAATACGCTTGCTGTGTTCTCCCAATTGCCTTCCGGTTTGTTCAATTAGTTTTAAATCTTTTACCGCGCCTAAAGTCATGTTCCAGGGAAATGCATGGGTAGAATCTAAACGCATACTCAATCCCCATTCGGCATCCATACCTATTAATAGTGGAATTTTGGCAGCTTCCTGAAGCATGTTATTGAACTTAACCTGTCTTTTTGGTCCACCGGTTGAAAAAATAATTCCACCAATGTGCTGGTTTACTACCTGATGGTATATTTTATTTTCATGGGCTATTCCTTGGTTAGAAAACGCTTGTACCATAAAAAGCTGTCCTACTTTTTCTTCCAGAGTCATAGAGTTATAAATGCTGTCTACCCATTTGGTTTGTGCTTCCGCATCTGCTGTCAAGAGTGGATTTGGAGTTTGTGTGAACGCACATAGTGTGATTAAAAAAAATAAGATTAGGGTTGCGGTAGATTTCATTTTTTAGGTTTCTGAAATTTTAGTCTAAAACTATGCCAAAGTACAGTTTTTACGGGCAACCTAAAAACACTTTAAGATAGATTTATAAAGAATTTTTTTAACAATACTCAATTTAAAAAACGGCTGTGCCAACTGTCTTTTGCGGGCACTTCCCAATGTTCTCTAAATTCGGCTAGGTTTGTAACCAGATTGTTAAACACGATGGTATTTTTAGAAACCGCTTTTTCCTTCGCCATCTTTTTGAATTCCTGAAGGGGCTTGTATGCGATAAAGTCACCTTGCTTGTAGGAGACATTCATTTTGTCCAGTAAATCCACATGATATTCCTTTTCCAGTTGCTGAATAAACTGAACTGAAGCGTCTATGGAGCATCCTGAAGCAGAGGTTAAGTTTTGATCTAATCCAATAACGATAAACCGCTTATAAACAATCGTATATCCGGCTTGTAAATCACTTCCGTGTGCCGTCCAGTTTTCAATAAAAGTATTGAGTTTGGAGTTTATTTCAATTCGTTCTTCTTCAGTGAACGAGCGATTGGCTTGGTATATCCAAACGCGGGCGTTTTCAGGTAGGGTATTAAAATCTACTAACATGGTTACTCTTCTTTTGTGTATTTATATCGAAAGGCTATAGCCCAGAACAAGCCATAAGAAACAAAATGAATTAAAAATCTTTTCCAGGAAAAAGCCGTTTTTTCCAGATAATCAAAAATACTCATCACGGCTGCAAAAAAGAATCCTGCAGCAAGTCCTTTTATTATAATTATCCTAAGAGGAAGAAGCGTTCTTTTCATTTTTTTTTACAAGTCTTCAGCATTGGCAATCAACTCGGCTATATCTAATACTTTTATTTTATTTTCGACCTCTTTGGCTTTCACACCATCGGTCATCATGGTATTGCAAAACGGACAAGCAGCAGCAATGATTTCTGGTTGGGTTTCCATGGCTTGTTCCGTGCGTTCTACGTTGATGTCTTTATTTCCTTTTTCGGGTTCTTTAAACATTTGTGCTCCACCGGCACCACAACACAGCCCTCGGCTTTTGCAACTTTTCATTTCTACCAATTGAGCATCTAATTTTTTTATCAAATCCCTGGGTGCTTCGTATACATTATTAGCGCGACCTAAGTAACAAGGGTCATGAAATGTGATGCGCTTCCCTTTAAATTGCCCACCTTCTATGGTTAAGCGTCCTTGATTTAGCAATGTTTTTAAAAACTGGGTGTGATGCATTACTTTATAGTTTCCGCCCAATTCGGGGTATTCATTTTTTAAGGTATTAAAGCAATGCGGACATGCCGTAACTATGGATTTCACCTCATAAGCATTAAGCACTTCAATATTGGTTAATGCCTGCATTTGAAAGAGAAATTCATTTCCTGCTCGTTTTGCCGGATCTCCGGTGCAACTTTCTTCGGTGCCCAAAACGGCAAAGGAAACTTCTGCTTTGTTTAAAATTTTAATCAGCGCTTTTGTGATTTTTTTAGCTCTGTCGTCGAAACTTCCGGCGCATCCAACCCAAAATAATACTTCGGGTGGATTGCCTTTTGCTATGCACTCGGCCATTGTAGGGACGTAAAGTTGTTCGCTCATGGTATTGATTTATTCGGTTTCACCATCGTCAAAAACCTGGATGGTTACTTTTTTGTTTATTAAGTCTGTAAATTTTCCTTTGTATCTTGTGGCTTTTACCAAGTGATTGTCTATCCAGTGGTAGTTTCCGCCACGAGGTTTTCCCATTAGCAAGGTATGGTATTTAAAACCGTGTTTTTTTAGCCAAATTTCGGTATACTCGCGATGTGCTTCGGTTCGCGAGGTAAAAAAACAAATCATGTGTCCTTCATCGTACCACTTATTGCAGGTTGCCAAAGCATCGGTGTACACTTCAGCGGTAAGCATACGTTCGGGTTCCTCATTGGGAATATCTTCGCCTATGGTGCCGTCAATGTCTATCAAGTAATTTTTGATGCCTTTGGGCAATACCGGGCTTACTTTTTCGCCTTTTTCCACTTTGTCGTGCAGCAACTTGTCTGCTTCTTCTCTTTTCATTTATGCGTTGTTATATAGTTTTTGAGTTCCTAAACTGACATAGGCCAATCCCGAGCCAAAAATTAAACCGCATGCAAAATCAAGCAGCTCAGTGAAGAAAGCTAAACTAAACCCTATAACCATAAAAACAATACCTGTTAGAATGAGTTTCTTCGGGGAGTTATATATTGATTTCATCGGCTTGAGAGTTTATGCTAATTTTCATTTTTCCAGTTCAATCTATCCATCTGGTTATAGGGCCAAGGTGCTCCGTTGTTTTCTATGTTTGTCATCATGGCATTCAATTCCACAGGTGCGGCGCTTTGTTCCATAACGAGATAACGCCGCATATCCATAATAATGGATAACGGATCGATACTGACCGGACAGGCTTCCACACAGGCATTGCAACTGGTGCATGCCCACAACTCTTCACGGGTTATGTAATTGTCTAAAAGTGATTTGCCGTCATCAACAAACGTTCCTTTATTGGCATCCATGTTTTTCCCTATTTCTTCTATCCTATCGCGTGTATCCATCATAATTTTACGCGGAGAAAGTTTTTTTCCGGTTTGGTTTGCAGGACATTCACTGGTACAGCGTCCGCATTCGGTACAGGTATAGGCGTTTAACAGTTGAATTCTATTGAGGTCAAGAACATCGCTGGCGCCAAATTTTGCAGGTGGTTCTGCGTTATCTGCCGGTGCCGCAAAAGGATCAGCATTGGGATCCATCATTAATTTTACTTCCTTAGTTACGCTATCTAAGTTGCTGAGTTTACCTTTAGCTTCCAGTTTTCCGTAGAATGTATTTGGGAAAGCCAACAGGATGTGTAAATGTTTGGAGTAATACAAGTAGTTTAAAAAAACCAAGATGCCCAAAATATGTAGCCACCAGGCAGTACGTTCTATTAGATGCAAGGTGTTTTCTGAAAAATTTTCAAACCAAGGTGCTATCATGCCGCTGATAATGTTACCGGATTGCATGTGTTGAAACTGTACGTCGGTGGCGTTCATAAGTAGAAATAAACACATCAAAACCATTTCGAAATACAAAATATAGTTAGCATCATTTTTGGGCCATGCTGTCATTTCTGATTTCCAAAAGCGTTGCAGTTTAATGATATTACGTCTAACCCAAAATACGATTACAGCTAGCAGTACCATAACCGCTAATATTTCGAAACTACCGATTAAAAATCCGTAAAAACTTCCCAGGCTTGAAAATAAACGGTGTGTTCCGAGTAATCCGTCAAGTATAATTTCGAGCACTTCAATGTTTATGATGATAAACCCAACATAGACAATAACATGCATAATTCCGGCTACAGGACGACGTATCATTTTACTTTGTCCTAGAGCAATATAGGCCATATTTTTCCAGCGCTGTGCGGAATTGCCTGTTGCTTCTACCTCGCGTCCTAGCTTAATATTTCGAATTAATTTTTTTATGTTTCGCACAAAAAAACCGATACCAAATACTAAGGCTATGGCAAATATTATGTTTGGAAGATAATTCATAAAGTTCCTTAATTAACGTTATCTATATTTTCGTTTTTTTGGGCGTCGTATTCTTTTGGTTTTTTACCGAAAAGTGAAAAATGTACATAGCGTTTTGGGTGCAGTTTCATGTCTTGCAGTAACTGTTCCAGTTGTTTTGAAGCGCCTTCCAGGTTGTTGTACAAGCCTTCATCTTTTAGCAGCTTGCCTATAGAACCTTCACCGTTGTCAATATTTTCCAGTACTAGATTAAATTTTGAAATGGTTTCTTGGAGTTCAGCAATGGTGTTCCCCAAATTGGCTTTTGCTATGGAATCTGTGATATTGCTTAGGTTTTCTGAAACTTTTTCGGTGTTGCTTAAGGTGTTGGTAAGTTTTTCCTGATTGGTTACCAGCAAGGCATCCAGTGTTTTTGAGGTTTGCTTGAAGTTGGTAATAATGTCATTTAAACCGGCAATGCTGCTACGAAGGTTGGCTTTGGTTTTGTTGTCAAATACCTGATTTAGATTGGCCAGCAGCGTATCGGTGCTAAGCATAACGGTTTCAATTTTTTCTTGAAGTGGTGTTAATCTCTTGTTCACTAATTCGGTTAATCCGGCTTTTACATCGGCTTGCAGGAAATCGCCGCTTTTAGCTTCTTCGGCATTATCAAAGGCAGGAATTATGGCTACGGCTTTACCGCCAATAAGTCCGGCTTCATAGAGTTGTGCTTTACTGTTTTTAGAAAAGGTATAGTTAGAATTGATATTGAGTTCAACCAAGAGTTTTCCGCTTCCATCATCAGTAAACGAAATGGCTTGAACCTTTCCAACGGCGAGTCCGTTAATAGTTACCGGTGTAGAAGGTTCTAATCCTTCTACGTTGCTGTATATGGTGTAAAAAGTTCGTGAACTATTCAGTAGGTTTTTTCCTTTCAGGTAATTGTACCCGAAAATAAAAAATACGATGCCTAATATAACTAAAACGGCTGTTTTTACTTCTCTAGAAATCTTCAATGCAATGTCTGGTTTGGTTACTAAACAAAAGTAGAAATAAATTTAAAAAGAACGCGTCTAATTTACGGTTGTTTTAAGGGCTTGGTCTAAGGGTATTTGTTCGCCGTCTTTAAAAGCAACTACAAACGCAGAGGTGTATCCGTTGGATTTGGCCTGTTTAAGCAGGGTATTAATTTTTGTATAATCTGAAGTATATCCGTAATAATACTTGTACAAGCCGTTTATTTTTTCTCTGGAAATGTCATTTAATCCATTGAAATTGTACGGTTTGGGTTCCAGTTTGTTGGCGCTTGCGGCGATTTGAACTTTAAATACGATGTTTGAATAGATATCCGGTTTATCGGGTACCGAAGGTTCTTCTTCAGTTATAGTAGGCAAGCTTACGATTTCGGCTATGCCTTTATAAATGTCATTTTTATACTGTAAAATAGCGCTGGCTATTTCTCTTGACATTTCAGTTTGACCTTTTTTGGAGTTTAAATAGTCACCTTCAGATTTGTTTGTGATAAATCCGGTTTCTATAAGTACACTTGGCATATAGGTGTTGTGCAACACCCAAAGAG
Organism: Flavobacteriaceae bacterium; assembly: GCA_035654775.1. Classification (GTDB taxonomy): domain Bacteria; phylum Bacteroidota; class Bacteroidia; order Flavobacteriales; family Flavobacteriaceae; genus HKST-UBA85. The sequence continues at coordinate 34,147 of DASRWB010000008.1, forward strand.
CAGCTTGTTTTACACCTCTGTTTTTACGCTTTAAAGTGTTGGTAAAGTTGTTTTGTATGTAGCTTGCCAGCATAATGCTTTGGTCCAGGTTTTCTTCGGCTACGATGGTTAAACCGATAATAGATTCCGGCGAATTCGGGTTGAAACCTTCATAGTGCAATTCGTAGTTGTCTTCCAGAAAAATTACCTCATTTTCTCTTTTGGCAATGTCGTAATTTCTGTTGAAGTCTTTTACGGCCATAACATAGGTTTCTGTTCCATAGGCTTGGGTATGATGTGCATTGCAGTGTATGGAGACAAATAAATCGGCATCGGCTTTATTGGCTATGGCTGCACGTTCATGAAGTTCTAAAAACACATCTGTTTTCCGGGTATAAATCACTTCAATGTCGTTTTGTTTTTCCAGAATTTTGCCTATTTCCAAGGCGTATTTTAGTGCGATATCCTTTTCTTTATACCCATATTTTGACGGCTTGCCGGGATCTTTTCCGCCATGACCGGCATCGATAACTACCGTAAATTTATCGGTATTATCCTGTGCAAGTATGTGGAACGGACAGCTAAATGTTAAAGCTAATAAAAAAGATATAAGATATCGTATTTTAGACGTTTGCATAATATTTTAAAACAACTAAATTTATTACTTATTGTTATTCTTAATTTTTTATGATTATTAAGTATTCACAAAAAAATATATGTAATTTTGGCAATTCAAAAACCAAGCCATAGTTATACAAAAATAAGCTTAATTCATTTGTACACCAACAGGTACCATATACTTTTATGCTTAAGTTTTACCATGTTTATTAACATGTTGAGCTTTGGGCAAGACTTACCTAAAAAAGGCCTCTCTATTAAACCCAAAACCAAAAAAGATAGTGTAACCGTTTCTGTAGATACACTTTTAGTTCCAAAAGTTACACAAGAAATAGACTCAGTTAAACAAGATTCCCTAAAACCAAAAAATGAATTTTTAACCGACATTGTTACCTATAAAGCTACCGACTATACCTCTTTTAATCGTAAGGAACAACGCCTTTACCTGTATAATAATGCCGAAGTGTACTATGAAGACATGGAGATTAAAGCCGGACAAATTATTATTGATTACAGTAAAAATGAAGTCTATGCAAAAGGCATTGTGGATTCCACAGGCGCATATTTGCAAAGACCCGTTTTTGTACAAGGTGCCAATACCGTTGAACCCGATTCACTGCGGTTTAATACAGATACACAACGCTCCTTAATTTACAATTCATTTTCTGAACAAGGCGACGGCTGGATTAATTCCAACATTACCAAAAAAGAAAACGATTCGGTTTACTTTGTTAAAAACGCCAAGTATTCCACAGCTGAAGACAAAGAAGATCCTGAATATTACATTTTGATGCGCAAAGCAAAAATTGTTCCGCGCAGTAAGGTGGTTACCGGTCTGGCCAACCTGTTTATTTACAATGTACCAACACCAATAGGCATTCCTTTCGGTTTTTTTCCGTTGACAGATAAACAAACTTCAGGCGTTATTTTCCCTACGTTTGGTGAAGAAAACAATCGCGGTTACTTTTTACAAAACGGCGGTTATTATTTTGCGATAAGCGATTACGTAGATTTGGCGGTTCTGGGTGATTATTATACCAACGGAAGCTATGGATTTCGGATGGAAAGCAGCTATGCCAAAAGGTATAAGTTTAGAGGAAATGTAGGTTTTCGGTATGAAAATTTAATCGCCAGCGAACGCGGTTTCCCCGACTATTCAAAATCCACGATTTACAACATCCGCTGGTCACACAGTCAAGACGGAAAATCAAATCCTAACTCCCGTTTTTCAGCTTCTGTAAACCTGGGAAGCAGCCGCTATTACCGGCAATCGTTAAACCAAATTAATTCACCTAATTTTCTCAACAATACCCTTGCTTCATCAGTGTCTTATGCGAAAACATTTATGGGCGAACCGCAAGTTAACATTAACCTTACCGCTTCCCATTCGCAAAACACCAATACCCAATCCATAAACATGACCTTGCCTACCTTTCAAGGAAGTGTAAGCCGGATTTTTCCGTTTGCCTCAAAATCAGGCACTAAAAAAGGCATTATTCAGAATATAAATTTTCAATACAATATAAGAGCCGAAAACCGAATACAAACCACAGATTCCTTGTTCTTTAAAAAGGAAATGTTTGACGACGCCCGAATGGGTGTAAAACACAGTATACCGCTTACTACAAATTTTAAAATATTCAAATATTTCAGTGTGAGTGCCAGCACCAATTTTGATGAAACCTGGACGTTTAAAACCGTAAACAAGTACTACGACCAAATCAACGACCAAGAAGTAGAAGAAGATGTCAATGGTTTTGATGCTTTCCGGACGTATAATTTTGGGGCAAGTATAGGAACAACCATTTACGGGATGTTTACTTTTGACAAAAAAGACAAAGACAAATGGCTTAAGGCTATACGACACGTAATGAGACCTTCTATTAGCTATAGCGTAAATCCTTCTTTTGATCAGTATTACGACACCTATGAAGTGGTGAGCGCCGATGGACTAACCGCAGAAGAAGTAGAATATACCCGTTTTGAAAATTCAATCTTTGGCGTACCTGGAAAAACTTACTCCAGTGCTATAGGACTGAGTCTTTCAAATAATTTTGAAGCTAAAGTACGCGACAAAGACAGCACAGCCACAGAACCAAAAAAAATAATCTTGCTCAACAATTTAAATTTTTCAACTTCTTATAATTTGGCCGGAGACTCTTTACAGTGGAGTCCGGTAAGGGTTAATGGCGGTATGCAAATCCTGGATAATAAAATGAGCATCAATTTTGGAGCGACTCTAGACCCGTATGCCCTTGACAGTAATAACCGAAAAATTGACAAATTTAATATTGACAACGGTGGCAGTCTTTTCCGATTGACTTCGGCAAACTTAAACATGAGCTATTCGATTTCCAGTTCTTCCTTTTCAGAAAGCGAAAGCGACCAACGCAGCAGAGACCAAACGGTACAAAGTGGCGGACGCGATGATGATCTTTTTGGTCGTGCACAGGATTTTTCAGACCAAAGACTAAATTCCGGTAAAGATAATGATGAAAATGAGCAAGCTTCACAGCTTTACACGTATAGTCTTCCGTGGAGTTTGCGGTTGGCCTATGCCGTAAATTATTCTAACAATGCACGTCAAAACGAAATAGCCTCTCACTCACTAATGTTTTCGGGCGATGTTGAAATTTCACCTCGATGGAGCATAGGCGCTTCCTCAGGATACGATTTTAAAAATCAAGGATTTACTTATACCCAGCTTCGCTTTGAACGGGATTTGATGAGTTGGCGTATGAATTTCAGCTGGATTCCCTTTAGCTCACGCAGTTCCTGGTATTTTTTTATTGGCATAAAGTCAAACCTGCTCAAAGACCTCAAGTACGACAAACGCAGACAGCCTGATCAGCAACTTTAATTTTTTGTCAATTGCCTTGCTGTTTTCCTTTTTTACTACCTTTGAAGAAATCCTAGCTCATATTCTATGAAAACCATTATACATACCGTAAATGCACCTGCGCCCATAGGACCTTACAGTCAGGCCGTATTGGTTAACAACACACTCTACACGTCGGGGCAAATTGCCATAGATGTCAACACCGGAAAAGTCTTAACTGAAAATATCCAAGCGGAAACCAAGCAAGTGATGGAAAACTTAAAAGCGGTATTGGCTGCTGCCAATATGACTTTTGAACACGTAGTAAAAACCAGTATTTTTATTAGTGACATGCATAACTTTGCTCAAATAAATGAAATATACAGCAGCTATTTTGACGAAGCCACTGCACCTGCAAGAGAAACCGTAGAAGTAGCTAACCTACCTAAATTTGTTAATGTAGAAATCAGTATGATTGCTGTCAAAGTTTAGTTATAAAATGACTTTTAAAACGCTTAATGAAGGTACCTGGAAAGAGATAGCAAATTTAGGTTTATTTCCTGCATATTGTTAATAACTCATCGTCTTGCAAACCTTTGCTTTCCACCCAGAAGCCGTATTTTTGATAGTTACTTAAACCTGTTTCTTTTATGCGCATAGAATACGACCTTAAACTTGGCTTCAAAGATGTAATGATACGTCCCAAGCGTTCAACCCTTAAAAGCCGTGCGCAGGTAAACTTACAGCGTGATTTCACATTTTTACACAGCAATTATACCTGGAAAGGCATACCTATCATGGCGGCGAATATGGATACCGTAGGCACCTTTGCTATGGCTACTGCATTAAGTCAGCATAAACTTTTTACCGCTATTCATAAACATTACAGCTTGAAAGAATGGGCAACCTTTCTAAAAACAGCTCCAAGATCTATTATACAATACATTGCCGTAAGCACAGGAACCGGTAAAAAAGATTCACAGCGTCTGGAGGCTATTTTTAAAACCCATCCGGAGTTGCAGTTTATTTGTATTGACGTAGCCAATGGGTATTCACAACATTTTGTTGAATTTGTAAGAATGACACGAAAACAATATCCCAATAAAGTAATTATAGCCGGTAATGTGGTTACCGGCGAAATGGTTGAGGAACTTTTGCTTTCCGGAGCAGATATTGTAAAGGTAGGTATTGGTCCGGGAAGTGTGTGTACCACTCGCGTAAAAACAGGTGTAGGCTATCCACAACTTTCAGCTATTATTGAATGTGCCGATGCGGCACACGGTTTGGGTGGCCAAATTATAAGTGACGGCGGTTGTACCACGCCCGGAGATGTTGCCAAAGCTTTTGGGGCTGCAGCCGATTTCGTTATGCTCGGCGGTATGTTTGCCGGACATGACGAAAGTGGTGGAGAATTAATAACCCAAAACGGAATGCAATACAAGCAGTTTTACGGAATGAGTTCAGAAACGGCAATGGAAAAGCACGTGGGTGGAGTTGCCGAATACAGAGCCAGTGAAGGAAAAACGGTGGAAGTACCCTACCGAGGCAGGGTTGATAATACCGTTCAAGATATTTTGGGAGGCGTTCGCAGTACCTGTACCTATGTGGGTGCACAGCGCTTAAAAGAACTCACAAAACGCACCACATTTATACGTGTAGCCGAACAAGAAAATAAAGTATATACCTAAGTGTTTTGCAATCCTTTTATCAGTAACGTAGCTGTTCTTGGGTTTGTGGCTAAGGGTACATTGTGAACGTCACATAAGCGCAACAGCATCAATACATCGGGTTCATGCGGGTGTTTGGCCAAAGGGTCTCTAAAAAACAAAACCATCTTACAGGTACCTTCTACTATTCTCGCGGCAATTTGTGCATCACCACCTAAGGGTCCGGACAATAACTTATGTACTTTAAATCCTGCATTTTCTACTTTAATGCCTGTAGTTCCGGTAGCGACAAGCGTAATTTTTTCTTGATGAAAAAAATCTCGGTGTTCATTTATAAACTGAACCATTTCTGCTTTTTTTCCATCATGGGATATAAGCGCAATCTCCATTATGCTATAATGTTTGTGTGATAATTTACCAATCCTTCGATGGGTCGGCGTACAATATTGCCTACCGTAAAGCCGTATTCACCGGCAATCTCTCGTATTTCTTTTTCTGAAAAGAAGGCAATAGAACCGGCAAAATGTACCGGTACCGCTTGTATTTCTTTTTTAAACTGAAGAATCATATTTTCAGTAAACAAACGCAGCCCTTTTTTAATAAGGTTTGAAATGTACTCAGACTCTGTATTTAAAAAGATAAATTCTGCAAAACCGGCTAAGTAGGCATTAGGGTTGGGTTGTTTATACAGATTGTATTTTATAAAATCGGCATCCATGTTATACTTTTCGGCAAAGGCTACTTTAAGGGCTTCCGGCATGTGATTGAAATAATAATCGCGTATAAGTTGTTTGCCAAAATAGTTTCCGCTGGCATCGTCCATTAAAGTGTATCCCAAAGATTTTACCCGCTGGTGGATGTTTTCGCCATCAAAATAGCTGCAATTGGAACCGGTACCTAAAATGCAAACTACCGCAGCTTCGTTTTCATAGTTTAACGTAGCTCTTACTGCTGCCAAAGTATCTTCTTCTACATTTACATTTGCGTTTATAAACAGTGATTCTAAAACGCCTTTCAAAGCCTGTTTGGGTTTTTCTGTGCCGCAACCCGCACCGTAGAAAAAGAGTTGTTCTACTTTGGTGCTTACGTCCATTAGAGGGTTGCTTTCTTTGATGATTTTTTTTAATTTTTTTTCGGAAAGAATTGCCGGATTTAAACCTTTGGTTCTAATTTTTTCCAGCAGTTGATTTCCTTTTTGGTCTATGGCAATCCAGTCGCATTTGGTAGAGCCACTATCTACTATAAATATCATAAGGTGCTAAAGTAAAAAATCCGAAGTCTTTTTCTCCGGATTTTTAGGTTTGTTATAAATTGTGTACATGCTCAATTAAATCAACCAGTTTGTTTGAATATCCAAATTCATTATCATACCAGCATACCAGTTTAAAAAAGCGGGAATTGAGTTCTATACAGGCATCGGCATCAAAAACACTGGTGCGTGCATCACTTACAAAATCCTGCGATACCACAGCTTCGTCGGTATAGCCTAAAATTCCTTTTAGGTCGCCTTCAGCAGCTTGTTTCATTACTTTTTTTATGGTGTCTAAATCGGTTTCCTTCTGAGTTCTAACCGTTAAATCTACTACCGATACATTGGCCGTTGGTACCCTAAATGCCATACCGGTTAATTTTCCGTTGAGGTGCGGAATAACTTTTCCTACAGCTTTTGCGGCTCCGGTTGAGGCCGGAATAATATTGAGTAATGCGCTGCGTCCGCCGCGATAGTCTTTTCGCGAAGGTCCATCTACCGTTAGTTGCGAAGCCGTAGTGGCGTGAACGGTAGTCATTAAGGCTTCTTCTATACCAAAATGATCATCAATTACTTTGGCTAAAGGCGCAAGGCAGTTGGTGGTGCATGAGGCATTAGATACTATGGTATCTGAGGCTTTAGCGTTAAGGTGGTTAACTCCCATCACAAACATTGGGGCATCTTTACTTGGTGCTGAGATGACTACTTTTTTGGCTCCGCCGTCAATATGATATCGAGCGGTTTCCAAAGTGGTAAAAATTCCGGTACATTCGGCTACCACATCTACTCCGGCTTCGTTCCACTTTACATTTTTAGGATCGCGCTCGGCAGTCACTCGAATGGTTTTTCCGTTGACCTGTAATTGCCCGTTTTGTATTTCTACGGTTCCTTTAAATCTACCATGAACGGAGTCGTATTTTAGCAGGTAAGCCAAATGGTCTACATCCAACAAGTCGTTTATGGCTACAACTTCTACATCAGGCCTGTCTAGTGTGGCTCTAAAAACGATTCTACCTATTCTTCCAAATCCGTTAATTCCTAATTTTACTTTTGACATCTTTATTTTTTTAAGTTTATGTGGTCATTATATCTGACACACGCAATAATTCTAAATTAATTTTTGATTTTCCTTTTACGGCTTTCGCCAAGGGTGTTAAAGCCATTTTATCATCAAGCAATCCAACCATGTAGTTACTTTTTCCTTCAAGTAAAGATTCTACGGCCTTTACTCCCATTCTACTGGCCAGTACGCGATCAAAACAGGAGGGCGAACCGCCACGTTGAATATGTCCCAATACCGAAACACGCACTTCATATTCACTCAGGTTTTCTTCTACGTAGTCTTTGAGTTCAAAGACATTTTTTCCAATTTTATCCCCTTCAGCGACCACTACTATACTGGACGATTTTCCGGATTGCTTGCTGCGTTGAAGGGATTCCAAAAGGCGATCTAAGCCTAAGTCTTCCTCGGGGATTAAAATCTCTTCGGCTCCTGCTCCAACACCGGCATTAAGAGCTATATGGCCCACATCTCTTCCCATAACTTCTACAAAGAATAAGCGGTTGTGTGAACTTGCAGTATCTCGTATTTTATCAATGGCTTCTACTACAGTGTTTAATGCGGTATCGTAGCCTAAAGTATGCGACGTTCCGAAAATATCATTGTCTATGGTGCCGGGAATTCCGATAACCGGAATCCGGTGTTCACTATTAAAAACCAAGGCCCCGGTAAAAGTACCATCACCACCTATAACTACCAGTGCATCTATTTGGGCTTTTTTTAGTGCATTAAAGGCTTTTGTACGACCTTCGGGTGTTCTGAATTCTTTGGAACGTGCAGACTTTAAAATGGTGCCGCCTTTATTGATAATGCCTTTTACGCTGCGTGCATTCATTTCTACATAATCGCCTTCTATCATGCCTTCATATCCTCTGTAAATTCCCATGCACTTAATGTTGTGATAAGCACATGTTCTTACTACGGACCGAATGGCTGCGTTCATGCCGGGAGAATCTCCTCCGGAAGTCATGACTCCAATTTTTTTGATGTTTTTGGGCATAGTTATTTGTTTACCGAAAAGTAAAACTACTAAAGAAAACTAAGAATAGGAACTGTAATGATTAATATTTAAACGGAAATTATTTCGAAAACGTTTTCGTTTACTAAAAAAATCAATTTTCTTCCTTAGAGGCTTTGAAATTAATGAATTCCGGAGTTAATTTTTCTTCTTCTGAGGGATTTTTTTCCGGATTTTTTGACTTGTTTTCTTCTTTTTTTGAAGATGTAAACAGTTTTCGAATCAGCTCTTTGAAATTGTCAAATTCTACATTATACGAAATACCCAAACCTTGCGTATAACCAATTTCTTCACCAAAATTCCGAATGCTGTTTTCGCGGTTAAATACTTTGGCGGTCAAGGTTCCTTCTTCGTTTAAAAGAAAATCGATTTGAAAATCTCCGGCGATTACCGTTTCGCTAACCCCGCCAATAGGTACGCCTACTTTGCCGTTAAAAATCACACGGTCGCTAATTTTTGTTTTTAAGGTAAGTCCCAGTCTATCGCTGGTTTGGTATTCGGGTCGGTTGGTGCCCATTTCATAATTTACGCCTACGCTTCCATCGCCTAAAATTCCGTTTATCAGCCCGTTGAGTCTTTCGTTGATTGTACCGGTAACGTTAAAAATATCTCCTATTCCTCTGGAAAATGAACCTGTAGTTAACAGAAACAGTGCCTGATTGTCTCGTTCTTCTTTAGAGCCCAACCGGTATTCCAGTTCAGATTTTACGTCAGAACTTAAGTTTGGAAAGTTAAATCCGAATTCAGGTTCGGGTTTTTCCAGTTGTCCGGTAAGCAAGATTCTTACATCTACAGGTATATCGCGGGTTATGGGTGTATCCAGTAGCGGCGATGGATTTACCTGTGTAGAATAAACGGCTTCTATATTGATTCTGGCTTTTAACGGGTCGCCATCCCAGGAAAGCGTACTACCCGGATTTACTTTAAATTCTTTTTGAACAATTCCTTTGTAAAAGAAATCGTATTGTCCTTCAAAGACGGAAAAGTCTCCATAGATATTAAATTTTCCGTTTGTATTGATGTCTATAAGTAATGCACCTTCGCCTCTACCGCTTATCTTACTGCCCGATTCTTTGTCTATCACCAGTTCTATTTGGGCATCTTTAGTAATATCGAGGTCAAAAAACAACCCTAACCCGGTAATTTCTTTCAGTTGGATGTCTTCGCCTTTTATGCGGGCTACTTTTTCTTCAGGACTTAAAAATTTTATAAAGGTATTGTCACCAAAGGATTCAGAGTCGTTTAGAGGAATTTTAAAATTGGTGCCTTGTTTGGTTTCGGCATCTACTTCAATAAACAGGTTTGATGTTGGTCCGGCAATACTTGCTGTACCGCCAATAAATCCGGTACCGAAGTATAAGGCATCATCCGTTTCTTTGGTGTTGAGTACTAAAAAGCGCGGTGTACTGAGCTGTAAATCCAGATTCCAATTAGAGAAGTTCGTATGTGATATCGTTCCGTCAAGAATTCCTTTGGAATTGAATGCAGTGTCAATAATGTTAACCTTATCCAGATTAAATTGCTGATTGGTAAGTGAAATTTTAGAATTTTCTTCAAATTGTAAATCCACGTTTAAATAAGGGATTAATAAACCGGATTGCGTAAGGCGTAAATTTCCGGAAATGTCGGGTTGATTTAAATTGCCGGTTACCGACACTTTACCACTGGTAAAACCTCGAATATTATTGATTACGTCTTCACCCAAAGGGTTGAGTGGTGCCAGGTTGAAGTCGTTAAAATCCAGAGCTACGTCAATACTTGAAGACGCACCGGAAACATTGATATCGCCGGTGGCTCTAAACGATGGAATTTCTTCGTCTTTAATCGTGACATCTACGTTGTAGTTGGTAAGCGATTCGTTTCCTTTTATATTTGCCTTAAAAGCGCCCAGCAGGGTATTGTTTACCTTAAAGTTATCTATCGTTATCAGCGAGTTTGGCAGGTAGGTTCCGTTTTGTTGTAAAATATCCAGTTTGCCGTTTACTTTACCGGTAAGTTTAAGGCTGTCCAGTCTTGGTGTTATTTTTTCTAAATCTACATTATTGAAGTTCAGTTTGATGTCTTTGTAGGTAGAGTCGCGCAATTCGCCTAACAGTTCTATGCGCTCGTCCTGATGTGTCATTGCTATTTTTTCAATAGCAAAGGCTTTAAAATACTTATCAAAGGTAACTTTGTGCAGCGAATCTTTAGCTTGATTGAATACCCAAGTGTTGTCTCTAAAGGTAATGTCTGAGGTTTTAAGTCCTACGACCGATTTGTTTTCAGGGTTTATGGTATGGTAAAGGTTTAAATTGAAAGCGTCTTTATTGTTTTTACCGCCATTGAATTCGGTTCTAACAAACAAGGTATCGTTTAGGGTAATGTTTACCAGATTTAGCTTGGATACGTTGTAGTATTTTGTGGCAATACTATCGATTTCCACAGTGGTGTTAAATAGCGGATTGTCGTTATCTACCTGAAGTTGTACTTCTTTTGCAAAATAATCAAACAGTTTTATTTCGGGCGATTTGAAATTTAGCACAAAGGCTTTTTCGTTATTTTCTATTCGGCCGCGGATGTAGGTATTTGGTGCCAATTCTATTTCCGGGTAAAATACATCCACAATTTTGTTGTAAATGTTGAAGTTGAAGTTGATGAACTGGTTTTTTGAAATTTTGTAAGGCTTGTAATTTGTGTACAAACTGCCTAAGGAGTTTTCGATAAGCTTTCCAATTTCTTCAAGCTTGAATATACCGGTAATTTTTCCTTGAATGATATCCGGCGAGTTTATGTCTATGGTTCTGATATCGCTGTCAAAAGTAGAAGTTATCTTAAAGTCTTTGAACAGGTAGGTATCGTTTTGGTTTCGGTATTCGGTGTTTTTAAAGGTTATGGTTCCTAAAGCGTCATTTACCGAAGTGCCGGTCATTTTCATGTCGACTATTCCTTTAAAATAGGCAATACTGTCGTTTGTCACAAAATTAAGTTCACGCAGGTTTGCGTGTGATACGTCAGCAACAAAGTCAAACCGGTAAATTTCTTCTGAAAAATCGGCCAGACCGTTAAAGTCCAATTTGAAGTTTTCATCATCGGCTATTAAAATTCCGTTGTATATTTTATTTTTTAAAGTTCCCGAAACATCAATATTGTGGTAGGCATACTTATTATAGGTAAGCGACGTAATTACACCATGCAGGTTGGTGTTGATTTTTTCCAGCGTAAAGCCTTTTCCATCTACATCTACATTGAGTGAAGTTTCTTCTATTTTTGGGTCTCCAAGAATAGCTCCCAAATCAAAATCGGTAAATACTACATTTCCTTTGTAGGAAGCATTATCGATATCGTTAATTTTTTGAAGCCTGAGGTTTGAATCTATTTTGCCTAATTCGGTGTTAATTTTTAAATCTGCGTCAATATCCCTGGCGGTAAGATGTGATTTTCCTACAATGGTAAAATTCCCGAGTTTATCAAATACAGATGGAATAGATTCTCCCAAGACGTTGGGCAGCAAGTTTTTTAAATCCTGATAATTGGACGACAAATTGGTAAACGTGGCGTCCATTTCAAAGTTGTTTTCTTCTTTACTAAACAGATTGACAAAGGTAATATCGCCGTTTATTCTGGAACGTGAGCTGGTGGTTAGGTTTAAATTTGAAGCGGTTAAGTTGTTTAGCGTTCCGGAAAGCTGCACACTAAACAAGGCGCGCTGATTGAAACCAAATTCATTGTAAAACGTGTTGAGTTCATTCAGTGCCACATTTGCCGTATTGAATGTAGCTTCCAGCATCACTTTATCTGTAAAATACTGAAGGTCTTCTCTATTGTAAGTAAATTTCAAATTCCCTTCTACTTTCGAGCTTTTGGTGTTGATTTCCAGAGCATCAAAAGTCATGTAAGCCGGCGTATAGGTAAAATTAGTCGCAAGGTTTTTCATCTCCAATCCACGACTATCCGTAAAAGCCATGGTGTTTATTCGGGTACTGACATCGCTTCCGTGGATTAAAAAATTGGTGGTATTGATGTTGATGTCTTTAAACGCTAACAGTTTCGGCGTTGTTTTATTTTCATTTATCATCCGGAAAGTACCGCCATAAATAGACAAATCGCTGGACGAAAGTAAAAAATCACTTTTTTCATCCCGCGGTTTATCGTCGTCAAATTTAGCCACAAAAACATCCAGATTGGTATTTTCCTCGCCTTTATAGGTTTTAATAGTAAACGTTAACCCTTCAATATCAATGTCGCCAAAAGTAAACTTTCCGTTGTATATTTTTCTGAAGTTTAATATAGAAGTATTCAGTTCAAGAATATGAATAAGCGTGTCTTTTTTATAATCTTCAATGTAAATGTTTTTTAAGGCAACATCTCCGTTTAGTTTAAGTCCAAGGCCACCTACATTGATATTGGTATTGAATTCCTTATTAATTTCTTGGGTGGCGTATTTGCCCAGTTTATTTTGAACGGCGGGAATAGAAAACACCAACACCAGAATGATGAATAGCAGCAGCAAAATACCTGCCAGTTTATACGCTATTTTAAAAGCTTTTTTAATAGACGCTTAAATTTAAAATTTTATTAGGAAAAACCTACTTTTGTACTTTGAAAACTTTCTACGGAGTTTAGCCATTCAAAATTAACAATTATTATGCCTAAATACAGTTAATGCAATCAGAAAATATTTACATTCTTGCAATTGAGTCTTCTTGTGACGATACGGCAGCCGCTGTACTTCACAACGGAAAGGTGCTGAGCAATGTTGTAGCCGGTCAGGATGTGCATAAAAATTACGGCGGTGTTGTTCCGGAACTGGCTTCCCGAGCGCATCAGCAGCATATTGTTCCGGTGGTGCATGAAGCCTTAAAAAAAGCCGGAATAGACAAAAGTAAACTTAGCGCTATTGCCTTTACGCGCGGTCCGGGATTAATGGGCTCGCTTCTGGTAGGCACCTCGTTTGCCAAGTCGTTGGCAATGGGACTTACTATTCCTTTGATAGAAGTACATCATATGCAAGCACATATTTTAGCCCATTTTATAGATGAACCCGGATTTGAAAAACCCGAGTTTCCGTTTCTGGCCATGACCATTTCCGGCGGGCATACACAAATTGTAAAAGTCAATCATTACTTTGACATGGAAATTCTGGGAGAAACTATTGATGATGCCGTAGGCGAAGCCTTTGATAAAAGCGGAAAAATTCTAGGCTTGGGCTATCCTGCCGGACCGGAAATAGACAAGCTTGCCAAGCAAGGCAATCCCAAAGCCTTTACCTTTACCAAACCTAAAGTAAACGGATTAAATTTCAGTTTCTCAGGGTTAAAAACCGGTATTCTGTACTTTATTCAAAAGGAAACCCAAAAAAATCCGGACTTTATAACCGAACATCTAGCCGATCTTTGCGCTTCGATTCAATATACCATTGTTGCGATATTAATGGACAAATTAAAAGCCGCCAGTAAACAAACCCAAATTAAACGAATTGCTATTGGCGGTGGTGTATCTGCCAATTCCGGAATACGCGATGCCCTACAAAATGCAAGGCAAAAATACGGATGGAAAACCTATGTTCCAAAATTTGAATACACTACCGATAACGCGGCCATGATAGCCATGGTAGGCTATTTGAAATATCTTGAAAACGATTTTACGCAACACCATGTAGTGGCCTCGGCCAGGCTTAAATTTTAAATTGTTGAAAACCCTGTTAATAACCAAAACGGCTTACGTCTGAGGTATTTGTTTTTTTATTTTTTTTGTGTACTAATCAATTTTTATTTTTATGAAATATTATATAGCCCTATGCGGTTTGTTAAGCAGCGGCTTCCTTTTTGCTCAACAAAGTGTTGAAACACAGTTAGACTCACTTACCAGCGAAGAAACAGCGGTTACCTATATTAAAGAAAACAGCCATTTGAAAGGAAAAATACTGACCTTTAACGAAGCCAAACACAAATCGTCGTTGGCCCGCGAACTTCTTGATAAAGGAGTTGGCGGAAAGCTTGTCACCAGAAACGATTATGAAAAAGTGTATTACAAGGTAATGGAAGTTTATCACCAAACCCATTACAGGGCAAGCATTGTTTATTTTGACACTCAAAAAATGCAACCTGCCGAAGTCACGGCCTTACAAAACAAAATTGTTACCAAATATCAAGAGGGCAAACCTTTTAGTTTTCTGGCCAAACAATACTCTATGCATCATACCGCCAAACAAGGTGGCGATTTAGGCTGGTTTACCGAAGGTACTTACGACCCGTTTTTGGAAAATGAAATCCTTGTACATGCAAGCCAAACAGATGCTCTTTTTACAGCACAAAACGGAAACAGCTACTATATTATACTTATTACCCACAGTCCGCTTGAAATCAAAGAACTTAAAGTATTAAAAATCGTTGAACCCATAAACTGATGTCTCTATTTTTACAACAAGAACTCAACGAAACCAGTGCCCAATGTGTATTTGATAAAATGGAGAGCAAACACATTGTAAAAGTTCTCAGAAAAACGACCGGTGATCTTTTACAGATAACCAACGGTAAGGGATGGCTTTTTGAAGCCGTGATAATAGAAGCCAATGCCGGAAACTGTATCGCGCGTATAGAAAGGAAAAAACACTTCCCTGAACCCGACTATAAACTTCACCTGGCCGTTGCGCCAACCAAAATGAACGACAGGTACGAATGGTTTCTGGAAAAAGCTACCGAAATAGGTATAAGCAGCATCATACCTATACGTTGCGAGCACAGTGAGCGTAAGGTCATAAAACCGGAGCGTTATGAGAAAATAATTCTATCGGCAGTAAAGCAGTCGCAGCAGTATTATTTGCCTGAACTCAAGCCTTTACTAACCTTTGAGGAATACTTGACAAAAGCGCAAGGGCAAAAATACATAGCACATTGTGAAAACACGCCAAAAAACACCTTAAAAGAAGTCCTTACACCCGGCACCGAAACCACTATATTTATTGGTCCGGAAGGCGACTTTTCTGTTAAAGAAATACAAATGGCTTTGCAGCATGGGTGTATTCCGGTATCTTTGGGAAACCACAGATTACGAACCGAAACCGCAGCTGTGGTAGCTTGCCATAGTGTAGCCTTTATAAATGCGTAACATGACTAAAACCACACTTTTTATATTCACTTTATTATTTGGAATTACTGTACAGGCACAAGATATTGCCTTGCTAAAGTATAAAGGCGGCGGCGACTGGTACAGCAACCCGACAGCGTTACCTAATTTGATAGCTTTTTGCAACAACACTATAAACACAAAACTAAACCCTAAACCGATAACCGTTGAACCCGGCAGCATCGATATTTTTCAATATCCATTTCTACACATGACCGGTCACGGTAATGTATTTTTTACCGAAGAAGACGCACTGAATTTGCGCAATTACTTAATCTCCGGTGGTTTTTTACACATAGACGACAACTACGGCATGCAACCCTTTTTGGTGAACGAACTGAAAAAGATTTTTCCGGACCGAGAGCTAGAAGAACTTCCGGCTTCTCACCCAATATTTTCGATGGCATTTTCCTTTCCTGACGGATTGCCCAAGATACACGAACACGACGGAAAACGACCGCAGGCCTTTGGCATTACCATTGAAGGCCGTTTGGTTTTACTTTTTACCTATGAAAGTGATTTGGGTGACGGCTGGGAAAACCCCGAAGTCCATAACGACCCCGAAGATGTACGCCTAAAAGCGCTTCAAATGGGTGCAAACATCATTAAATACGCTTTTGAAAGTTAATTTTGCAGGCATTCTTTTAAGTTTATTTTCAATCAATATGTATCTTTAGCCTATGAATGCAAATACCCTTACCCATGCCATTTTAAAAGCCGTAGCTATACTTACCGGAATAGTTGTTTTGCTTTGGTTTTTGTACGAAATACAAGCCGTGGTTATTTATATCGTCATTGCAGCGGTTATTTCCCTGATTGGCAGACCCATGGTGTTGTTTTTGCGAAGAAGACTAAAATTCAGTAATACGGTTGCGGTTATTACCACCATGTTCTTTTTTGCGGGTTTACTTTTAGGGTTAGTCCTGTTATTTATTCCTTTGGTTATTGAGCAAGGCCACAACTTAGCCTTACTGGACATCAACCAGTTGCAGTTAAATATTGAAAACTTATATAGAGAAACGCTCCGTTATTTGGAAGTACATAATATCAACCTTAAAAACTCTTTAAAAGAATGGGATATCCTCTCGATGTTTAACTTTTCGGCGATTCCCAACTTTTTAAATGCTTTGGTTAGCGGATTAGGGAGTTTTAGTATTGGTGTAGCCTCAGTGTTGTTTATTTCTTTTTTCTTTTTAAAAGACAGTAAACTTTTTGAAAATGCGCTGTTAACACTGATTCCAAAACAAAAAGAATCGCGATGGAAGTCTTCAAGTTTAAAAATAAAAGACCTACTGTCCAGATACTTTGTGGGATTGATTTTGCAAATATTCATTCTGTTTGTGATTTACTCCATTGGTTTGTCCATTGTGGGTGTAAACAATGCCATTGTCATTGCTTTTTTATGTGCTTTGCTTAATGTTATTCCCTATGTTGGTCCAATTATAGCTGCATTTTTGATGCTTACCCTTACCATGACCAGTAATTTGGGCGCAAGTTTTAGCGAGGTTATTCTCCCTAAAGCCATGTGGGTACTTGTAGTACTTATCATCGGGCAGTTGATTGACAACTTTTTAAGTCAGCCTATTATCTTTTCAAAAAGTGTAAAATCGCATCCGCTGGAAATCTTCTTAATTATTCTGATTGCCGGTATTTTGTTTGGAATCGTTGGGCTTATTGTAGCGGTTCCGGCATACACGACTATCAAAGTTGTTTTACAAGCCTTTTTATCGGAAAACAGAATTGTAAAAAAACTCACCAAAAACTTGTAGTAATACGTTGAATGAGTCTATTTTACATACTGAAGTTCAGGAATTTATAGAAACGCATTTAGATACTGATATTACTACCCTTCTACTGCGAGGTTCGCCGTTTCCGGAAATACGCATTCAAGAACTGGCCATTCAAATCATC
>DASRWB010000009.1:0-42598 GCA_035654775.1 Flavobacteriaceae bacterium
CGATGAAATACGATATTATAATTACGTATCTAACTATAATTTAGACGTTTAACTTGCTAAAAGTTACAAATATTATACCAAAAAAACAAATTATCCTGTTAGTCTCTTATAAGTCAAAGCACTTTCATTATCCAATAAAAATTTCTCGAACCTTTCTTGACTTGTCAAATAACTTGTCACACTCGTCAATACTTACCGCTTTGGGCTTAGTCCTGACTAAACGGTCAAAACCGATGCTATTTTTTGTCCTCTTTAGGCTTCTTTACGGATGCCTTTAGAACATCGTCGAGAGTGCCGTTTATCTTTAAACGGTCTTTCTCTATCTTGATGCCTATCGGCTTTTTGTTTTTGTCCATAATAACAACTTTAGTTAAAGTTTATGTTAAAGTGTTATAAAAACGCAACTAAAGCGTCTAATTGAACGTAGATTGTATAGATGAAATTTATGATTGGTCTAGATACCACTATAAGTAATATCTATTATTAATAAAAATTTAATAAAATATAAGTATTAAATTTAGACTAGCTTTCATACAAATAAATTTACAAATATCACATACTTTTGCATAAAAGTTTGTACAAACAAATTAACTATGGGACGTTTTATAAATAACAACAGCAAAAAATCTCCTTCTAAAGCTAGAAAGATAGATGTGAGTTGTAACGTCGTTGTTGGTCACAAAGCCAAGGTATTGACAACGGCAGATGTAGAAGCGAACAGAAGTCGAGCGTACACATATCTTCCTCTATAGGAAATATTATCTATTTTGATAGATAATTATTTTCAATACACTCATAAAGGAAAAAAGAAATCAAGGGGCATTACGGAAGAATTATATACTTTCAAATGCTCCTTAAATGTTACATATATTGTCGAGGTAGAATACCACCAAAATGATATATGTATGGTTATGTTTTATCAAAAGAACCACAGACATTCAAAACATCGTTATTCCTTATTAAATTCTAAAGGCTTTCTAGAACGCCACAATACAAGAGGTGTCAAAAATTTTCTAATGGTACTAAATACTATTATTAAAATAAATGTTGATATATATAGTCTAAATAACAATATGTCTTTTGGTTTTATGGGTGCGCCTACATTGAAAGAAATTGACCCCGATAAATCCAATAGAACCATAAACCCTGATGGGACAGTAGCAGAAACAAAAAGATTTAATACCTATAGTATATATGTGAAGCGTTACTTTTCTCCAGAAAAATTTGAACACATTGAAATACCGACTTCAAGTAGTTACCTTATAAAGAGCAAGAATAATCTTAATCTTACTACTGATAAAATAGAAGATTTTTTTGAAAATTATACAACTAACTTTTGTTAGTCAGTCTCTTATAACTCAAAGAACTTTCGCTATCCAATAAAAACTTCTCAAACCTTTCTTGACTTGTCAAATAACGTGTATTAAAACGTGTGCTAAACTCATCTAAATATCTTTCAAGATGCTCTTCACTCACTTGATGGTAAATTCCTAACTGGACTTTAGTACGAAAAGACCAATACCCTATCGAATTTGATAATTACAGGATTTTTAAAGTCAAGCATTTCTAACTAATTGATTGTTAAAAACTTGTTAATAATCTTTAATTTTTTTGCATAGCAATGTGGTGCAAATTATATAAATTTAATCAGTTTA
Source organism: Flavobacteriaceae bacterium (assembly GCA_035654775.1). Taxonomy (GTDB): domain Bacteria; phylum Bacteroidota; class Bacteroidia; order Flavobacteriales; family Flavobacteriaceae; genus HKST-UBA85. The sequence continues at coordinate 1,656 of DASRWB010000009.1, forward strand.
ATTCAAAACACCTCTATAGAGACATGAAAAAAACTAAAAATGCTATTAATCCAAAAATTAAAGATGTATCTAAGATGACAGAATCAAAGACACTTCGACTGAAAATTAATGTTATTGAAGAGATTGAAGAGCTCGCAGACAAAAACAATCGTAATTTCAATAACATGGCGGAAACTTTAATGAGACTTGGGATGAAAAATTATCCTGGTCTAGAATTGTAAACTAAAAAAGGGTACTGTTCAGAGTACCCTTTTATTTGACACGACAGAGAGACGTGTTTAATATTAGCTCTCTATCAAATACATCTTTAGTATTATGAGCGTAACTCGCACAACTACTAAAACTGTATATGTGACGGTTAAAACCCCATACGGGACTAAGAGAGTTCCAATGAGGGTTACAACCAAAGTGACTACTTCAAGGTAGCCTCATTTACAGGAACGCTAATAGACGAATAATAGTACATCTTTTAGCTAATTTTCGGTAATCTGAAAGGCTTTATCAGTTTATGTAAAGCTGAAAGTTAAATTAGGGTTTGTATCATTAGCAATTTCCCTAAACACTCCAAAAAGATTACTCTACAAAACGTCAGTATTCACAGTGCTGGCGTTTTTTAATTTACGTAAAATTAGTGTAATTACATCTAATATTAAAATTTTTAGTTGAAAAAACTTCAAGTATTTATTAACAGTATAGCACTTATTTGTTAATTTTGTTTAAAAATAAGTGCTTTTGTAATTTAATGAACAAGCGTATTAAAGAAGTTATTGTAGTAATACAAAACAGTAAAATTATTTATGCTGATACAAATTTAGATACCTTTTTTAAGGTACTAAGAGCCTTGGAACCAACATCTCCATCAAAGCAAACAATTAGGGGAAAATTAAATAGAGTTGGTTTTTTATATTTTACTAATGAGCGTGGAACTCCTTATCACGTTTGCAGTTTTGAAAATCCAGATTATTTTGGATTAAAAGGAGATTAATTTTTATTTATTCTTTGTCCCACAATATATGGATTCCAACAAAAGAGCGATTGCCGCGATCTAAAGGTCTAGTAATGACACTTCGACTCCCGACGCTAAAGGTCGGGACAAGTCCGTTCAGTGTGACCAGTGAGGGTTTTGTTGTCGTGCTAAACCTGTCTGTTAACAGGCAGGCAGTTAATCCCTTGATAAATAGAACCAACATTGAAAAGATTGCTTCACTACGTTCGCAATGACAGGGGCTGGGATGGCAAAAGGGAGATTGCCGCGACCTAAAGGTCTCGCCATGACGGGTTGGGATGGGATGGAAGTGTTGTAAATTATTTTGTTAATAGTTTTTGGTAAATCGAAGTTAAATTCGTGGTGAAAAAGTAAGGCATTATTTATTTTAGCCGAAACAATGCAAAATGGAAGTATGAAGATTATTTCTTACAATGTTAATGGAATTCGGGCGGCTGTAAATAAAGGGTTTATCGATTGGCTGAAAAGCGCCAATCCGGATGTGGTTTGTTTACAAGAAATCAAAGCTCACGAAGAACAACTGGACGTTCAACTTTTTGAAGATGCCGGGTACACTTATCACCATTGGTTTAGTGCAGAAAAGAAAGGTTATAGTGGTGTTGCTATCTTGAGTAAAATTGAGCCTAAGCATGTGGAATATGGCACTGGCATAGCCTCTATGGATACTGAGGGACGAAACCTGCGTGTTGATTTTGATGATGTTTCGGTAATGAGTTTGTATTTGCCTTCGGGTACCAATGATGCCAGACTTCAGCACAAGTTTGACTACATGGATATGTTTCAAGCGTATGTGGATGAGCTCAAAAAAGACATACCGAATCTTATTATTTGTGGCGATTACAATATTTGTCATAACGAAATAGACATTCACAATCCCAAAGGCCTGTCTAACGTTTCCGGGTTTTTACCGGTGGAACGCGAATGGATAGGCAATTTTATAGACAGCGGTTTTATTGATACGTTCCGGTATTTTAATTCTGAACCTAATCAATATACCTGGTGGAGTTACCGTGCCAATGCCAGAGCCAATAATAAAGGCTGGCGCTTAGATTACGCCATGGCAGCAAAACCCTTACAAGAAAGATTAAAAAGAGCCGTTATACTACAGGAAGCTGTGCATAGCGACCATTGTCCAATTTTATTAGAAATTTCCTGAATTATGAAAACAAAACTTAGCCTTATTGTACTGGTAGTATTACTTGGAGTATCCTGTGTGTCTCCCAAAGTATACAAAGATTTGGATGCCAAATACCAAGCTCTGAAAGAACAAAATGCAAGCCTTAAAAGCGATTATGACGCTCTTTTGGCAAGCAAAAACCAATCGGAAAACGAACTGAAAGTACTTCAAAAGCAATATGACGAAGCGGTGACTTCCAGAGACCAATTGAAAACCGAACTGGCTGCACTTAAAACCCATCATGAGCAATTAAAAAAATCGTATGAAGCTTTGGAAGAAAACAGCAGTGCTGCCATAGCCGATAATGTCAAGAAAAACAGAGAACTTTTGGCCCAACTGGAAGCCAAGGAACAAGCCTTAGCCGCAGAAAATGAGCGCCTGGAAACCTTAAAGCAAGAACTGGAAGCACGTTCCCGAAGAGTGGAAGAATTGGAAACGGTTATTGCGTCAAAAGACGCTACCATGCGCGCCCTTAAAGACGCGATATCAAAGGCGCTTACTGACTTTGAAGGCAAAGGACTTACGGTAGAACAAAGAGATGGTAAAGTGTATGTATCTATGGAAAATAAATTGCTGTTTGAATCCGGAAGCTGGGCTGTAGGTATGCAAGGAAAAACAGCGGTAAGACAGTTAGGCAACGTACTGGCTGAAAATCCGGAGATAGCCATACTTATTGAAGGACATACAGACAATGTTCCTTATTCGGGAAGCGGACAACTTAGCGGGAACTGGGACTTGTCCACAAAGCGAGCTACGGCTATAGTAAATATATTACGGGAAAATACAGCCATTAATCCTGAAAATTTAACTGCAGCCGGAAGAGGCGAGCACGCGCCCGTAGCTTCAAATGCCACTGCCGAAGGAAGAGCCAAAAACCGACGCATTGAAGTTATCTTAACGCCCAAGCTGGACGAAATTACCCAACTGTTAAGCGACATGTAATTCAGATGAAATATACCACACTGCCGCATACCTCCATTAAAGTAAGTAAACTGTGTTTAGGCACTATGACCTGGGGCAACCAAAACACCCAGGCCGAAGGATTTGAACAAATGGATTATGCGCTGGACCGTGGCATTCAATTTTTTGATACGGCCGAATTGTATCCCGTTCCGGCGACTCCCGAAAGGTATGCCCATACAGAAATCATTATAGGAAACTGGTTTAAAAAAACAGGAAACCGAAGTAAGATTGTGCTGGCATCAAAGATTGTTGGGCCGGGAAGCTATACGGCCCATATACGAACCACCGGGTTTAAACCACAGGCCTTAAAAGAAGCGGTAAACCAAAGTTTACAGCGTTTACAGACGGATTATATAGACCTGTATCAGCTGCATTGGACCGAACGCAAAACCAATACCTTTGGCGTAAGGGATTATGTGCATCAGGATGAAGACAGGTGGAAAGACAATTTCCGTGAGGTATTAGAAACCTTAGATGGTATTATAAAAGAAGGAAAAGTAAGACATATAGGATTGTCTAACGAAAAAGCCTGGGGCACGATGCGCTATCTAGAAGAAGCCAAACACAGCGGTTTGCCCAGAATGATTACCCTTCAAAATGCGTATTCCCTTTTAAACCGAACTTTTGAAGGAGATTTGGCCGAAATTTCCATGAGGGAACGTATCGGGTTGTTGGCCTATTCGCCTATGGCGTTTGGTGTTTTGTCCGGGAAGTACATAAAAAAAACGGATGAAAAAAACGCCCGGCTTAACCTGTTTCCAAGATTTTCGAGATACAGCAATCCGCAAGCGGTACAGGCTGCAGCGGCTTATGTGCAACTGGCAGAAAAAAATAATTTAACGCCGGCGCAGATGGCATTGGCTTTTGTAACCCAGCAGCCTTTTGTTACCGGTACGATTATAGGCGCTACAAGCCTTACGCAGCTTAAAGAGAACATAGATAGTATAGCGGTAACACTTTCTGAAGAAGTGCTTTCTGAAATAAACAACATCCATTCCCGACTTCCCAATCCGGCGCCTTAAAAAAAACATGTAGAGCCACCTATCGTTTAGTCGAACAAAAAAAACCGTTTGTCTGAAAACGCGTTCTCATTATCGAATAAAAAATGCCTTTTATCTATTAAAGCAATCTTAACTAAATTACAACAGAGTTTTTTTTTACTTTAGTCATTCAACATGGGCATAAAATCATCCTTTTCTTGTTGATTTTTGACTTTGTTTTAAGTTTTGTAGTAGTTTGTAATACACATAGCTAACAACTAATTTTTTAAATAATTAACCTTTTTACACGATGAAAAAAATTACTTTTTTCTTACTTTTTGGGCTTATTTCGCTCTTTGGGAATGCTCAAGTAGGTCTGATAGAAAATTTCGACAGTGGATTAGTACCTCCGGCAGGATGGACATTCACCGGCTATTTTGGTACAGTAGTTGAGGTTTGCGATGGCTTTTCGCAACGAGATCAACTTAGTGAAACCAGTACCACAGGTAACCTTACCTCACCAAACCTTGCAGGTCAATCCAATGGTACCGATCTTACCATTTCTTTTGATTACAAAATTGTAGATTGGTCTGCTGCGGTAGACGCTACACCTCCGGGATGGGGAGAATTGTTGGTCAATTACTCCATTAATGACGGAGCCGATTGGATAACCATAGGTACAATTAATGACGAAAACCACGTGACGTCCAATGTTTGTGCCGAGATGCAATTTGTTATTCCGGGCGCGTCTTTGCCTAACGGCTCAGATTTTAAGCTTCAGTTTGTAGGAAACTGGGCAGCCGGCGATTATTACATCTATTTGGATAATGTTTCGGCAACGCAAGAAGTTGTTGGCCCACCCTCATGTGTTAACCTAACTACTCCCGTAAACGGTGCTACCGGTGTGAGTATAAATACTGATTTGGCCTGGACTACCGCTACCAACATCCCTCAAGGATATAATTTAACGGTAGGAACAACCTCAGGAGGTAACGATATAGCAGATACCGATACCGGATTATCCACAGTGTATGATTTACCAACACTGGAATATGGTACCACTTATTACGTAAATATAGTTCCTTACAACGCAAATGGACCGGCCTTAGATTGTGCCGAGTTTTCATTTACTACAGGAGCTGATCCAAATGCACCGGTAGACTGTTCTTCCGGAGCGCCTATAAATGTAGAATACTGTTACACAAATAACGAAACGACAACCTGGAACTTCCAAAGTTCAGACGGTTCGCCTTTAAATATATTCTTTAACGCAGGTTATATGGAAGGTTGTTGTGACGACATCACCATATATGATGGTGCTGACGATACGGCTCCCGTACTTTACGGTGGAAACAACGGCGGAAACCTAGCCGGCTTATCGGTAAATACTACCGGAGACAGCATGTATATTGTAATTGATAGCGACGGTTCCGTAAGTTGTGACTCAACCGGGAATACTCCTATGGATTTTGATGTGTCTTGTATCGACTTAACCGCTGTGCCTAACTGTAATTCAGAGTTAACCTCACCGGTAAACGGAGCAACCAATGTAGATGTGGCTTCCAGCATAAACTGGAGTCCGGCCTCAGTAATTGTTGACGGATACTTCCTTTCAATAGGAACAACACCGGGCGGTACAGACATTCTTGACAACGAACAACTTGTTGGTAATGTACTTAGCTATAGTCCGGGAATATTACCCTATGAGTCTACTATTTATGTAAGTATTGTGCCATACAACTCAAACGGGAATGCAGAAAACTGTACAGAATACTCTTTCACTACAGAAGTAAATCCTTACCAGTGTGAAGCTGAAGACCAGTGTTTGTTTACATTTACCTTAACGGATAGCTTTGGTGACGGATGGAACGGAAACACTATGACCATTTCACAAGATGGATTAGAAATAGAAATTATAGGTTCCACATTTACTTCCGGTTCAAGTGCTGAAATACAACTCCCTTTATGTGATGGGTTGCCTTTTGAGCTATTCTGGAATTCCGGAGGAAGTTTTGCCGGTGAAGTAGGCATTACCGTGACCGATCCTTTTGGTGAAGAAGTATTCGCCATGTCCAACGGTAATGGTTCCTTACAGAATTCACTACTTTATTCACAAGTCGTAAACTGTACACCTCCTACCTGTCCTAAACCTATAGATGTGGCTATTGGAGAAATCAACATGAATAACGCAGAAATTTCCTGGACAGAAGTAGGCGATGCTACTACCTGGGAAGTTATTGTACAGCCACTAGGGTCAGGATATCCATCGGGTGATGAAGCCGAAATTGTACAAACTACCGATAACCCATACGTTTATGAAGGACTAGATTCCGGAACACAATACGAAGTATATGTAAGAGCAATATGTGCTGAAGACGACTTAAGCGACTGGCAAGGTCCGGTAGCCTTTGACACTACGATATGTGATGCTGTAGACCAGTGTTTATACACGTTTAGCTTAACAGATAGCTTTGGTGACGGATGGAACGGAAACACCATGAGTGTATTGCAAAATGGAATAGAAGTAGGTATTTTAGGCCCAACGTTCACTTCAGGAGCCGGACCTGTAGAAGTACAAGTTGCTTTATGCGACGGCGTACCGTTTGAACTTTTCTGGAATTCAGGAGGAAGTTTTGCCGGTGAAGTAGGCGTGTCTATTACTGACCCCTTTGAAGATGTTGTATTTACCATGCCAAGCGGCAACGGGTCGTTACAAAACTCATCGTTATATACTGATGTAGTAAACTGTACACCGCCAACGTGTCCTGAGCCTACAGATGTGACCATAGGCGAAATCAACATGAATGATGTGGAAGTTTCCTGGACAGAGAATGGCGAAGCCACTACCTGGGAAGTTATCGTGCAGCCACTAGGCTCCGGATATCCATCAGGCGATGAAGCGGAAATTGTTCAAACCACTGAGAATCCATTTGTTTACGAAGGCTTAGATTCGGGAACACAGTATGAAGTTTACGTTAGAGCCGTATGTGCTGAAGACGATTTAAGCGACTGGCATGGTCCGGTTGCCTTTGATACTACGATATGTAATGCTGAAGACCAGTGTTTATATACTTTCGTAATGACTGACAGTTTTGGTGACGGATGGAATGGAAACACCATGAGTGTATTACAAAACGGAATAGAAGTAGGTATTATAGGACCAACATTCACTTCAGGAGCCGGTCCGGTAGAAGTACAAGTAGCTTTATGTGACGGCGTTCCTTTTGAGCTTTTCTGGAATGCAGGCGGCAGCTTTGCCGGTGAAGTAGGCGTAGTTGTACTTGATGCTTTTGAAGAAGACTTATTTACAATGCCTAGCGGCAACGGGTCGTTACAAAACTCATCACTATATACCGACGTCGTAAACTGTACACCGCCTACCTGTCCGCGACCTATAGATTTAACTATAGAAAATATTACACCAAACTCTGTTGAGGTTTCCTGGACAGAAATTGGAACCGCCACTACCTGGGATGTTATTGTACAGCCGGTAGGGTCAGGTTATCCAACAGGAGACGAAGCAGAAATCGTACAAACTACCGATAACCCAATGACTTATGAAGGTCTTGATGCGGGTGTGGAGTACGAAATTTATGTACGCGCAGTTTGTGGTGAAGACGATTTAAGTGATTGGAGAGGACCAATAACCTTTAATACTCCAATATTAGTAGATTGTGAAGCCGCTGATATTATCAATACGACTTTCTGTTATGAAAGTGGAAACAACGCTTTTGTTGAGTTATACAGCTTCCAAAGCACTTCAGGATTCCCGCTTAATATTGAATTTAACGCCGGGTATTTAGAATCTTGCTGTGATTTTATCCGAATTGAAAACGGAGAAGGTGGAGTATTATACGAAGGAAACAATGGTGGAAACTTAGCAGGTTTAAGCTTAATGAGTGATACAAATACCTTAGTTATCTATCTGGATGCTGATGGTTCAGTTAGCTGTTCAAGTAGTGGAAATACACCGTGGGATTTCGATGTATGGTGTCAAACCTGTATCCCTCAAACCGCAAGTTTTGATGTGGTAAACGGAGACTGCTCGACAGATCCAAATAACCCTGTATTTGAAGTAGAAGTAGATTTAAGCGATATGGGTGATGCTGAAACCTTAACGGTTGCTGATAACCAAGGAAGCGACCCCATAGAGGTTAGCGAAACAGGAATCCTTATCCTTGGACCTTATCCTGCTAATGCTAACGTTATTGTAACTGTAACTAATGCAGACGATGGAAATTGTGTTGTAGAGAGTAATCCGTTAACGTTCTTATGTCCACCACCACCAAACCCTTGTTCTATAGTGTTTGCAGGTGATGACCAAGAAGTGGATTGTGATAACCCTGAAACCGAGTTGTCAGGATATTTCCACCTATACGGAAACGATACCAGCAGCTATGAGATAAATGCCATTGATACTTGTCCTACACCACCGGTTGACGGCGCTACGCCAACCAGTGTAAACAGTGACGATATCTGGTCCGGAGTTATTGATTTAGGATTTGAGTTCTGCTTCTATGGAGGCACTTATGACCAAGTAATTATTGGATCAAACGGGGTAATTAGTTTTGAAGTAGGGTATGCCAATACCGGAAACGGATGGGCATTTGACCCGGATGATACCCTGCCCAATGCAACCAATATGTCTATTACCGAAGCCAATATATTTGGTGTAGGTCATGATATAGACCCAAGTGTTTGCGGAAGTATAGACTATGTGGTTTTAGGTTCAGCACCATACAGACAATTCGTGGTTAACTTTAACGCGGTATGTCACTTTGGATCACAGTGTAACTCTAACGAAACCACAAGTCAAATTGTGTTACACGAGTCTTCAAACAATATAGACATTCACGTACTAAGTAAGCCAACCTGTACATCATGGAATGACGGACTTGCCGTAATAGGTTTACAAAGCATTGACGACACCCAAGGGGTTTCGCCTCCGGGACGAAACATGGGCGTGTGGACGGTTACAGAACCTGAATCTTGGAGATTCTCTCCAGCAGGAGATCCGTTGTATACCCTTGAGTGGTTAGATGAAGAAGGTACCGTAGTAGGTACAGAGCAAAACATAACCGTTTCTCCAAGCCAGTCTACTACCTATACATTAGCCGTAACGTACGATTTATGTACCGGTGGTGAAGCTACGGTTACTGACGAAGTACACGTTACGTTCAATGGTGGAGACAGCGATTCCTCTTTCGAATTGACGCCATCTTGTAACGGAGCTACTGCTGAAATTACCGGTGATGAAGGAGGAACATTTGCTTTCGATCCAGAACCCGGAGATGATGCAGAAATAGATGAAGTAACCGGAGAAATTACCAATGGAACACCGGGAGCAACCTATTCGGTAACCTATACTATAGACAGTGAATGTCCTTCAACTACTACAGTAGAAGTTACTTTACTGCCCGGAGAAGATGCTTCCTTTACGCTAGATTCTACCTGTAACGAAGCTACAGCTACCGTTACCGGAGATGCAGGAGGAACATTTGCCTTCAATCCTGAGCCCGGAGATGACGCAGAAATAGACGCAGAAACAGGAGCTATTACTAATGGAGTAATTGGAACGACATATACCGTTCAGTATACTACCTCAGGCGAATGTCCATCATCTTCAACACAAAGCATTACGCTGGAAGACAATGATAGTCCTGAAGCCGTTTGTAACAACATTGTAGTAAGTTTAGATGAATCCGGAAACTATACCTTATCAGAAGATGATATAGCCGCTATAGGAAGCGGAAGCAGCGATACTTGTGGAATTGACAGCATGATGGTTTCACAAGACAGTTTTACCTGTGATAACATTGGAGACAATGAAATCACTTTAACTGTAGTTGATGTAAATGGAAATGAAGCTACATGTACAGCTACTGTAACAGTAGAAGGTATAGAAGTTGAGGTTTCTATTACAGAAACGCCATTGTCCGATTACTGTCAAGGAGTTATCTTAACTGCTGAAAGTGAAGGAGCTGTTAGCTACGCATGGACAACCGGAGAAGATACACAAATTATAGAAGTTGTAGAAAATGGCGTTTATGGTGTAACAGTAACCAATGCATCAGGATGTACAGGTTCTATAGAATACGAAGTTACCAGTATTTCTGAAGGAACTTCAATATCCGATTATACCATAGTAGCCAGTAACCGTGTGTTTTTACATGGAAACAACACTGTTGAAACCGGCGCAGTAGGCGTTACCAGTGCAAACGGATCTATCCGCTTACACCAGGGAAGTCATGTTGTTGGTACAGCAGAAGCAGCAAATATTACGTTAAACCAAGGAAGTACAGTTGGCAACGAAGTAGAACAAGCTGCGGATCCACAAGTTCCGGAATTTATGTACAACACACTTTCTAACAGTGACAGTCCATCAGTGAATGTAGCTTCAGGAGAAACCATGACCTTAGATGGTGAGGTTTACGACCTGATTAGAGTACAAGCCGGTGCTACTGTAGTATTCTCTCAGTCTAATGTATTTGTTAACAAGATACAAACCTGGGATGGTGCAAGTATTGAATTTGAAAGTTGTGCCAATGTTTATGTGAACGATATGTTTATATTGGCTAAAAACGGAGTTATCAATTCCTATGGTAACCGCGTGTTATTCTTTGTAAACAATGACATTCATATCGAGAAAGGATCCCATGTTTCCGCGATTATGTATACTACCGGACAACTATTGGCAAAAGGTTCTAATGTGAACAGTAACAATCCGGAATCTACGTATATGACAGGATTGTTTATTGCAGAAAGAGTTCACGGAGACCAAAACGTTATTTGGAATACTGCCGATATATGTGAGCCATGTCCGGTTTACGAAGGTGGAAACCAATACCGATCTAATTTTGAAGTAGTATCCTGGCCAAACCCATCAGATACTAAGTTTAATCTGAAAATTAGAACACAAGACTTTAGCACCAGTGCAAGAGTTGATGTATTCGACATTAATGGTAAACTAGTTCATACTACAACACTAGAACCGGGTCGAGAAATTAATTTCGGATCTGAATTAGAAGGAGGAATATACATGGTTAAAGTTAACCAAGGTAAGAATACCAAGATTGTAAGACTAGTTAAGTACTAGTAGAATAAACAATCTATAACATAAAATAGCCCGGACAGTTTGTCCGGGCTATTTTATGATTAAATATAAAGACCTTTTCTTGTAATGTTATTTTGGAAACAAAAAAAGCCTTGCTTCTAATTAGAAGCAAGGCTTTAAAACTTATTTAAGTTGATTACCTTCTTTATCAAAAAAGTGATATTCCAGGTATGTGTAAGCATCTCTTGGTAAAATTTTAACCCATTTTTTATGTTCAAAAAACCATTTTGAACGTACAGATGGAAAACCTTTAGTTAAAAAGGCTGCTATAAAAGGATGTGTGTTTAGGGTCACCTTTTTATAGTCTTTTTTGAATAGTTGTTCCAGGTCGTGTGTTATTTTTTGAACCAGCACAATAGGTGCCTCAATTTCGTTTCCGTTAAGCCCGTTAGGGTTTTCTTCGACGGTTTTAATGTTCATTTCAGGTCTAACACGTTGCCTGGTTATTTGTATCAGTCCAAACTTGCTTGGCGGTAATATTTTGTGTTTGGCTCTATCATCTTTCATTTCGTCTCTAAGATGATTAAAGAGCTTTCTTCGGTTATCGGTTTTTGTTAAATCGATGAAATCTATTACTATAATTCCGCCCATGTCACGCAAACGTAATTGTCGTGCAATTTCAGTGGCGGCTATTAAGTTTACTTCCAGCGCAGTCTCTTCTTGAGAGTTTGCTTTGTTAGATCTGTTTCCGCTATTTACGTCAATCACATGAAGTGCTTCGGTGTGTTCTATTACTAAATAGGCACCTTTGGCCATGGAAACCGTTTTACCAAACGAGGTTTTTATTTGTCTTTCAATCCCGTATTTTTCAAATATGGGAACGTTAGACTGATACGTTTTAACTATGGATTCTTTTTTGGGTGCAATTTGTTGCACATAATCTTTAATTTGAATTGCAAGCGCTTCATCATCAACATGAATGCTGGTAAAGGAATCGTTAAAAATGTCTCGTAAAATGGACGAGGCTTTGTTTAATTCTCCCAGCACTTTACTAGGATGATGCGCTTTGTGTAGCTTTTTACACATTGCCGTCCAGCGACTAAGCAAGTTTTGTAAATCGTTATCCAGTTCGGCTACTTTTTTGCCCTCGGCTACTGTTCGTACAATTATCCCAAACCCTTGTGGAGTTATACTTTTTACAAGTCGTTTCAGTCGGTCTTTTTCAGCTTTATCTTCAATTTTTTGAGAAATTGAAATTCTGTCAGAAAAAGGGACTAAAACAATATATCTTCCGGCTACAGAAAGCTCAGAGCTTATTCTTGGGCCTTTGGTTGATATGGGTTCTTTTACTATTTGCACGAGAATAGACTGGTTAGACTTCAGTACGTTCGCAATGCTACCGTCTTTGTCTATGTCTTTTTCAAATGGGAAATTTTTTAAAGAGAAATCTCTTAGTTTACCTGTGCTTACACGTTTTGTGAATTTTAAAAGAGAAGGTAATTTTGGACCTAAATCGTGATAATGTAAAAAGGCGTCTTTATCGTAGCCTACGTTTACAAAAGCGGCATTCAGTCCGGGAACTATTTTCCGTATTTTGGCGATAAACACGTCGCCAACAGAGAAGTTGTTACTATCTTCATCCTTATGCAATTCTACAAGTTTTCCATCTTTTAAAAGGGCAAAATCAACTTGGTCGGAACTGGATCGAATAATCAATTCTTTTTCCATGTGTTAATTTTTATCCATTCCTTTTTTGTATTTGGAACAGATGGATTAAACAATATTTTTTATCTAATAATGTTTTTTAATTATTAGATGAAAATGCCTTAATTACACTAAGTGATTTAAGTGCAATTTTTTTCACAGGCATTTTTTCACAGGATTTTTATTTAAAAATCCGAAGAGTACTACTTTATGCAAGGTATTATATAAAGTGTGACTCGTTTTCAAAGAACGTTTTACTTTTAAAACTAAAAAAGTAGTTAAGAAACTACTTTTTGTTATTTTTTCTTTTTATGACGGTTTGCGCGTCTTCTTTTTTTACGCTTATGCGTTGCTACCTTGTGTCTTTTGCGTTTTTTACCACTTGGCATAAGTTGTTTATGTTTTTTAAATTAATATTATGTTTACTATTTTACTTCTACATTGGTTTTAACACCTTCAACAAATACTTTTGCGGGTTTAAACGCCGGGATGTTGTGTGCGGGAATTTTAATAGTTGTGTTTTTTGAGATGTTTCTTCCTGTTTTTTCAGCTCGAGTTTTAATAATAAAACTTCCAAAACCTCTTAAATACACGTTGTCACCACTTTCTAAAGAGGTTTTTACTTCTTCCATAAAGGTTTCAACTGTTGCTTGAACGTCTCCTTTTTCTATTCCTAATTTTTCGGAAATTTTTGCTACTATATCAGCCTTAGTCATTTTAAAAAAATTTATTTATGTTACTATTGATTATAAAGGGTTGCAAATATAGGAATTTAAATATCAATATTTCAAACCTAATTCACTAAAATTTAACCTTATAAACGATTATTTTTGTCTTTAGTATATTTTGAAAATGATAAATAGTAAAACTTTAACAAATTGGTATTCAATTTATAAACGCCATCTTCCCTGGCGAGAAACGAAAAATCCATACTATATCTGGCTGTCTGAAATTATTTTACAGCAAACGCGTGTGGCGCAGGGAATGCCTTATTATCTTAAGTTTATTGAAAAATTTCCTACTATACAACACTTAGCCAAAGCTGAAGAGCAAGAGGTTTTAAAGCTTTGGCAAGGATTAGGGTATTATTCAAGAGCCCGAAATTTACATACTGCAGCCCAATATGTTGCCTGCGAGCTGGACGGTATTTTTCCTGACACCTATCATGAAATTTTAAAGCTTAAAGGAGTTGGTGATTATACGGCCAGTGCCATTGCTTCCATTTGTTTTAATGCACCTACGCCGGTTTTAGACGGAAACGTATTTAGGGTAATAGCCAGATATTACGGAATAGAAACTCCGATACATACCGGCAAAGCACAAAGTGAATTTAAACAAATTCTACATGAAATAATTGACCCTGAAAATCCGGCCGATTTTAATCAGGCCATTATGGAGTTTGGCGCTATACAATGCAAACCAAAATCTCCAAACTGTACATCATGTCCTTTTCAAACCCAATGCTATGCCTATAGGACAAACAAGGTAGATCAATTTCCGGTGAAACTAAAACCCAAAAAAGAGAAAAAGAGATATTTTAACTACCTGGTATTTCTTTCAGCCGATGGAAAAACGATACTAGAAAAAAGAACCCAAAAGGATATATGGAAAAACCTGTATCAGTTTCCATTAATTGAAAGTGAGCGCGAGCAAAAGAAGGATTCTATCAGTAAAGAAATTAAAGAAAAATACGATGTGTATACCTCGCTTTTCGATTTGCAACTGTATAATGACAAAGAAAAAGTTCATAAACTGTCGCATCAGCATATTTACACGAAGTTTTGGATTGTTTATGTAGACGAATTAAAACGCGGAATTTCTCTCAAACAAATTAAGCAATATCCTTTTCCGGTCTTAATCAGTAATTTTCTAAACACGTTTAATTATTAACAAGCCATGCATGAAATCATAATTTTTTAGTAATTTTAAGAAAAATGAACAGCAAAAAACTAATTTTGCATACTAAATAAAAGAATAGATAAACATGTCAGGTACATTAAATAAGGTTATGCTCATAGGGCATTTAGGCGATGAAGTAAAAATGCATTATTTTGAAGGCGGTGGCTGTATAGGCAGATTTCCGCTGGCTACGAATGAAACCTACACAAACAAACAAACCAACGAACGCATTACCAATACCGAATGGCACAATATAGTAGTGCGAAACAAAGCTGCAGAAATTTGTGAAAAATACTTAAGCAAAGGCGATAGAATTTATGTAGAAGGACGCATAAAAACCAGAAAATGGCAAGATGAATCGGGAAATGAAAGGTATTCTACCGAAATTCAATGCACAGATTTTACCTTCCTTACCACAAAAAAGGAAAGTGAAACACCGGTAAAGTCGTCTGAGGAAAACAAACCGGATTCAAGCACAGTCAATGAATCCTCTGTTGAAGGTGATAATGACGACTTACCGTTTTAACTATAACTAACGCTAAAACTATTGGACCCAGAACCCTCGAGTTTACTTACAATGTTTTTTGTAGTTGATTTTTCAGTTGCACCGGGATTTGTGTTGCTGTTTTTATTGTTGCTGTGTTCAGCCTTAATTTCAGGAGCAGAAGTTGCCTTATTCTCTTTAACCCGAACCGACATAGACGAAAACATAGCCCAGCGACCCAAACCCTTACAGATAATTTCAGCCTTACTGGAAAGACCCAAAAAACTCTTGGCAACACTATTAATTGCCAATAACTTTATAAACATAGCCATTGTAATATTATTTGCCTATTTAGGAGATGTTATCTTCAAGAATATCTCTTCGCCACTATTACAGTTTTTCACAGAAGTAATTGCAGTAACCTTTCTAATTTTACTTTTTGGAGAGATATTACCAAAAATTTATGCCGGCAGAAACAACGTAAAGTTTGCTGTGTTTATGGCTTACCCGCTAAAATTGTTAGATGTAATCTTTTCTCCCTTAAGTTTACCCATGCGAAACTTAACGTTGAGAATTCACAAAAAACTGGGGAATCAAAAAACAAATTTTAGTGTAGATCAGCTTTCTCAAGCACTTGAGCTTACCAGTGAAGAAGACACGACCAAAGAAGAGCAAAAAATTCTTAAGGGCATCGTTTCCTTTGGAAATACAGATGCCAAACAGGTAATGAAACCCAGAATAGACATTTTTGCCCTTAATACAGAACAAAAATTCAGTGAGATTATTCCGGAAATAATAGAAAACGGCTACTCCAGAATACCTGTTTATGAAGACAATATAGACCAAATAAAAGGCATACTTTACGTAAAAGATTTAATTCCCTACCTAGGTAGAAAACAGTTTAATTGGACTACATTACTCAGAAAACCTTTTTTTGTAACCGAAAACAAAAAACTGGATGATTTGATGGTGGAATTTAAAGACAAAAAAGTGCATCTAGCTTTAGTTGTAGACGAGTATGGAGGAATTTCCGGGTTAATTTCCCTAGAAGATATTATAGAAGAAATTGTAGGCGACATCAGCGACGAGTTTGACGATGAAGATTTAATTTACTCTAAACTTGACGATAAAAACTTTGTATTTGAAGGGAAAACGCCACTTAAAGATTTTTACAAAATAATTGAAATAGAAGACAACACCCTTTTTGAAGTAAACAAAGGAGAAGCCGAAACACTGGCAGGGTTTGTTTTGGAAATTGCTAAAAGTTTTCCGCGGGTGAACAGTAAAATAAATTTTGAAAATTTCGTTTTTACTATAGAAGCATTAGATAAAAGACGAATTCAACGTATAAAAGTAACCCTAAACTCCTAAAATGAGAATACTGTTTTTGCTGGCAAGCATTATCTGTGTTGTATCCTGTGGCGATGCTCCTATTCCTAAACCGCCGGCATACCTCAGGCTGGAGTATCCTGAAGCCACTTACCAAAAAACAACAATAGCTCTTCCTTTTGCTTTTGAAAAAAATACACTGGCTACAAACATTACTACAAAACCCTTGCAAGCAGACACCGAAAGCTATGGAATTACCGTGGAATATCCTTCGCTAAAGGGAACTATTTATCTGACTTATAAAAAGGTAAATAATAGTAAAGAAAACTTGATGACTTTTTTAAAAGACGCTCAAAACTTCACGCAAAAACACACCATGAAGGCCGATGAGATCACCGAGCAGCTTTATATGAATGATACACAAAAAGTTTACGGTATGTTTTATGAAGTAGGTGGAAATGCAGCGTCTCAATCACAGTTTTATGCAACCGATAGTATAAATCATTTTATTACGGGTTCGCTTTACTTTTATGCCAAACCCAATTTTGATTCTATCTTACCGGCAGCGCACTACCTTAAAAACGATATTAAACACCTTATGGAAACCCTGGTATGGAAATAAAAAAACGCTTCAATAAAAAATTGAAGCGTTTTTATAAAAATACCGGTTAGGTTTTAATAATTATGCCTTTGAAGCACAGCAAGCTTTTTTGCAATCTTTTGCGCAAGCCATTTTCTTTTCGGCTTCGGTTTTACTGGCACAACAAGCTTTTTTGCAATCCGGGCTACATGTTTTTTCTGTTGAAAAAGATTCCACAGTCTTCATGTCTTTAACCGTATAGCTTTCGCCAACTTTGGTAACCGTTTCTTCAAGACTGGAAGTAGAAACTTTTGCTTCGTTGTAAACAACCATGGCTAATTTTTTATCAAAATCTACAGTAGCAGACTGCACGCCATCCATTCCTGCAATTTTCTTTTCAATTGTTTTGGCACAACCCATAGCACAAGTCATTCCTTCGATGGTAAATTCGGCTTTGGCATATGTAGCATTAGGGTCAAGCTGAGCTATTTCTTCGGTAGCGCTTGTCTCAACTACTTTAACCTCGGGGGTTTGTTCGTTTTTACAACTCACTAGAGTTACAAAACTTAACGTAAACAGGGCAAAATATTGTAATGATTTCATATAAATGATATTTATTTAGCACAAAATTACAAATTAAAGCACACACTTTTTAGTTAATTACTAAAAGTTTTAAAACAGTGTTTGAGTTTTTTAGAAGTTGAAAAAACGGGTGTAAATTATTAAATGAACAATTTTTTTCCGAAATTTAGAGGAATATTAATTCTGCATTGTCATGAAAAAGATAATTTTACCTGTACGTTACGGAATAGCCATAAGCGGTTGCCTGATTGCCTATTTTTTACTTTTGGCACTTTTTGACCTTCATACCAAACCAGCATTTAGCTTATTCAATGCCCTAATAACGGGTTTTGGGATTTATGAAGCTATAAAGCACTACAAGCATGAACAAGGTAAAAACTTTAATTACACCAGTGGGTTTTCTACAGGTATCATAGCCGGTTTTGTGGCTACCCTTATTTTCACCATCTTTTTCTTGGCATACGCCACTGAAATTAACAAATCTTTTTTGGACCAATTGCTGGAAGTTTTTAAAGGGGATTATAATGTACATGTAGGTTTGGTGAGTTTTGTAGTAGCTATAATGGGTTTTGCCACAACCGTAATTTTAACCTTTACCTTTATGCAGCTGTTTAAAAACAGTAAAAATATACACTGAAATTCATAAAACGTTTGTAGTTTACGTAAATAGCAGTATATTTGCACTCATTTTTCACAATATTAATAAACTTAAACGTTACGCTATGTACGCAATTGTAGAGATAGCAGGGCAACAATTTAAAGTTGAAAAAGACCAAAAAGTGTTTGTTCACCGTTTACCGGAAGACGAAGGAAAGCAAGTAGCTTTTGACAACGTACTTCTTATAGGCGACGGAGACAAAATAACTTTAGGCGCCCCGGCTATAGACGGAGCTCAAGTAGGAGCCAAAGTCTTAAAACACCTTAAAGGTGATAAAGTTATTGTTTTCAAAAAGAAAAGACGTAAAGGATACCGTGTAAAAAACGGTCATCGTCAAGCACTTTCAGAAATTTTAATAGAAAGCATCGTAGCTTCCGGTGCAAAATCTACAGCCAAAGCTGAAAAAGCTGCTCCAAAGAAAGCTGCTCCAAAGAAAGCTGAACCTAAAGCGGAAGCTAAGCCGGCTAAAAAAGAAGAAACCACTCAAGATTTAAGTAATTTAACTGTTGCTGAATTAAGAGAGATGGCAAAAGCAAAAGAAATTTCAGGATATTCTTCAATGAAGAAAGCCGAATTAATCGCTGCTTTAAGTTAATTTTAAAATCTAAAATCGAAATAAAATGGCACATAAAAAAGGAGTCGGAAGTTCGAAAAACGGTAGAGAATCAGAATCAAAACGCCTAGGGGTTAAGATTTTTGGTGGTCAAGCTGCTGTTGCAGGAAATATTATCGTTAGACAAAGAGGAAATACACATCACCCCGGTGAAAATGTATATCAAGGTAAAGATCATACTTTGCATGCTAAAGTAGACGGCATTGTGAAGTTTACAAAGAAAAAAGACAACAAATCGTTTGTGTCTGTTGAGCCGTTTGAGGCTTAGTTTTTCTTTTTATAAGAATATGAAAAAACCCTTTCTAAATCGTAGAAAGGGTTTTTTTGTGAAACAAATATATTAAATTAATACCTATAATATTCAGGTTTGTATGGGCCTTGTACTTCAACTCCTATATAATCTGCCTGATCTTTTCTCAATTCAGTAAGCTCAACGCCTATTTTTTCGAGGTGTAATTTTGCCACTTTTTCATCGAGATGTTTTGGCAGCATGTATACTTTGTTTTCGTACTTGTCATTATTGTTCCAAAGCTCTATTTGGGCTAGCGTTTGATTTGTAAATGAATTGCTCATTACAAAACTTGGATGACCAGTAGCACAACCTAAGTTTACCAAACGACCTTCGGCTAAAATAATTACATCTTTTCCTTTTAGGGTATATTTGTCTACCTGAGGTTTTATTTCAACTTTGGTATGTCCGTAGTTTTTGTTTAACCAAGCCATATCTATTTCGTTATCAAAGTGACCGATGTTACAAACAATAGCTTTATCCTTTAGAACTTCAAAATGGCTACCCTGAACAATATCTTTATTTCCGGTAGTTGTAATTACAATATCGGCATTTCCGGCTACAGTTTCTAAACGCTTTACTTCGTAACCGTCCATGGCAGCCTGCAAGGCACATATAGGGTCAATCTCGGTAACGGTAACAATAGCGCCTGCGCCTCTAAAGGATGCAGCCGTACCTTTGCCAACGTCGCCATAACCGCAAACCACTACGCGTTTTCCGGCTATCATTATGTCGGTGGCACGTTTTATGGCATCTACCGCACTTTCACGACACCCGTACTTGTTGTCAAATTTACTTTTGGTAACACTATCGTTAACATTTATGGCCGGCATTGGCAGGGTTCCGTTTTTCATGCGCTCATAGAGTCGATGTACGCCTGTTGTGGTTTCTTCAGAGAGACCTTTGATGCCCGAAATCAATTCCGGATATTTATCAAAAACCATGTTGGTTAAATCTCCACCATCATCAAGAATCATATTTAACGGTTTTCTGTCTTCACCAAAGAATAAGGTTTGTTCAATACACCAGTCAAATTCTTCTTCGGTCATTCCTTTCCAGGCATAAACCGGAATTCCGGCGGCAGCCATTGCAGCTGCAGCCTGATCCTGAGTAGAGAAAATGTTGCAGGAACTCCAGGTCACTTCGGCACCTAAGGCTTTTAGGGTTTCAATTAAAACAGCGGTTTGAATGGTCATGTGTAAACAACCGGCAATTCGCGCTCCTTTTAAAGGTTGAGAATCTTTGTATTCTTCGCGTAAACTCATTAAGCCCGGCATTTCGGCTTCGGCTAATTCAATTTCTTTTCTTCCCCATTCGGCAAGCGATAAATCTTTTACTTTATAAGGAACGTACGGAATTGTTTTTGTATTCATAGTTGTATATTTGTAAGTCTGAATAAATTATAGAACACAAAGATAATTAATAACTTTTAGAATATTAAATGCCTCTTTATAAAACCCTTACTGCCAATTCACAAACTACTGTTAAAATTTGGAAAATTACCGAGTCTTATAACGAGCTGATAAGCCCTTTAACACTAAAAAACGAAAATTTACAGCGTGTTCAAGGCATGAAAAGCGAAATTCATCAGCGAGGGTTTTTAAGTGTCAGGCATTTGCTGCTTGAATTTGGGTATACCGACCACGATTTGTTTTATGATGAAACCGGAAAACCTCATTTGAAAGATGGAAAACACATTTCAATAACCCATTCTTTTCAGTTTTCGGCTATAGCTGTTAGTGATCATGAAGTTGGAATAGACATTGAAAAACAGCGAAAAAAAATACAAATTATAGCCTCAAAATTCACTGACTATGAAATGAACTTTCTAAAGGCAAACGATAAAGAATACATTCGGAAACTAACCGTAATATGGTGCGCCAAGGAATCGCTTTACAAGCTTTTTGCCACGCCGGGATTGAGCTTTAAAAAACATTGTTTGGTGTTGCCTTTTACCTTTAACGACAGCGATACTTTTTCCTGGATTGACTATCAAACTAACAAAAAAAGATATCACGTTCAGTTTATAGAATTTGAAGGATTTACATGTGCTTTTGCTATACCGGGATGAAAGCAATTTACAAAGACATAGTGAATAAAGTGGCTAAGGG
Organism: Flavobacteriaceae bacterium; assembly: GCA_035654775.1. Lineage (GTDB taxonomy): Bacteria > Bacteroidota > Bacteroidia > Flavobacteriales > Flavobacteriaceae > HKST-UBA85. The sequence continues at coordinate 23,085 of DASRWB010000009.1, forward strand.
CGAAAAACTTTTGGCGGTATTGCTAGACCCTGATAAAACACCAGTAACTCGTATTCCCGCTTTTATCGAAAAGGTTAACCAGTCCATTGCTCAATATATTTTTGTTGGTGGCAGTGTTGTGGCAAAACACATAACGGAAAAAATAGTAATTGAAATACAGAAACACACCCATAAACCGGTTGTGCTCTTTCCGGGCGATGTAACACAAATAACACCAAAGGCCGATGCTTTACTCTTTCTCTCACTATTGTCGGGAGACAACCCCGAATATTTAATAAAACAGCATGTGAAAGCCATACCGCAACTTATTAAAAGTCCTCTGGAAGTAATTCCTACCGGTTATATTTTAATTGAAAGCGGCAAAGAAACTTCGGTGCAAAAAGTCACCCAAACCCAACCTATACCAAGAATTAATATCGAAGAAACCATTCATACAGCAAAAGCAGGCGAGTTTTTAGGAATGAAATTGATTTATCTTGAAGCCGGAAGTGGAGCTGTGCAAACGGTTTCAGAACGTACCATTTCGGAAGTAAAACAGAGGCTCAACATTCCACTTATAGTAGGTGGCGGAATTAGAAATAAAAAGCAACTGGAAAAAATTTATGCAGCCGGAGCAGATATTGTGGTTATTGGTACCGCTTTTGAGGAAGACTTTAGTTTTTTTGATAAACTTAAAGTGAAGTAAAATGGAGGATATTGTAGATTTTTTTATTGCTCCATATAGATTAGCTACAGGATTTGAAATTTTTCTTGAACTTACCGCAGTACTGTTTGGAATAGCCAGCGTATGGTATGCCAAAAAGGAAGATATTAAAGTATTTCCTACAGGAATAATCAGTACGGCGCTGTATGTATATATTTGCTACAGGTATACGTTGTACGGCGATGTAATAATTAATACGTATTATACATTCATGAGCATATATGGATGGTATATGTGGGCAAGAGTAGTTCAAGAAAACCATCTAGAAATATCACGTAGTACAGTAAAGGATGCATTAAAAGCAGCAGGAATTTTTTTAAGTACTGCGTTATTTGTGATAGTGGTGTATTTGTATTTTGACCGGTTTAATACCCTTACCGATTATTTTGATACGTTTACTACAGGAATATTTTTTGCCGCCATGTGGCTTATGGCAAACAAAAAAATAGAGCATTGGCTATTGTGGATAGCCGGAAATCTGATATCTATTCCTTTATATTTTAGTAAAGGTCTTGGATTTACCGGAATTCAATTTGTAATTTTTTTAATTTTGGCTTACTTAGGATATAAACAATGGAAAGTTTACTTAGACAGGAACAAGCAAATTGCATAAAAGTAGTTTTATTCGGTCCTGAAAGCACAGGAAAAACCACCCTTTCAATGCAATTGGCACGATATTACCATTCGGTTTGGGTGCCCGAATATGCACGAGAGTATCTTCAGTACAAGTGGAATAACTACCGACAAACCTGTAAAAAAGAAGACTTACTACCTATAGCAATTGGGCAAATGCGTTTAGAAAACGAACTGGCAAAAAAAACCGATTCTGTGCTAATTTGTGACACCGATTTGCTGGAAACCAAAGTATATTCTGAAACGTATTACAACCAAACCTGCGATTCCTTACTGGAAAAATACGCCCTGCAGAACACTTACCATTTATATTTTTTAACCTATATTGACGTGCCTTGGGAAAAGGATGATTTAAGAGATAAACCATTTGAAAGAGAGTATATGTTTCATGCATTCAAACAAGCATTGGTTGAAACTAAAAAACCCTTTGTCGAACTCCGAGGAAACAAAAAAGAACGTCTGGAAACAGCGGTAAAACACATAGACAAACTATTAAATAATAAAGAGTGAAATTCTCTCAACAAGATATAAATCAAATAAAAAACAAAGGGTTAACGGTAACCAAAGTTAATGCCCAAATAGAATATTTTAAAAAAGGAATTGCTTATACTAACCTTGTGACAGCAGCCACGATAAATCAAGGTATTGTAAAACTCAATGAAAAAGAAGAAGAAGACTTTGCTTCTTATTTTAAACAGCATAAAGATCAGCTTTCCGTAGTAAAGTTTATTCCTGCTTCCGGAGCAGCCACCCGAATGTTCAAGTTTTTATTTCAGTTTTTAGAAGAGTATAATCCGAAAACGGAGTCTATTAATGCTTATATAAACCGAAATAAGGCTAAAGAATTATCTCTATTTTTTGTGGGGTTGGAAAAATTCCCGTTTTACCATCAGGTTTTACACGCTGCAAGACAAAGCTACCACAATTATGATGCGCTATCTGATGATGAACAAAAATTTTTGTTTGTAAAAACAATGCTGGATGAAGATAAACTAAACCTCAGTTACTATCCAAAAGGCTTGTTGCCTTTTCATAAATATAAAGACCACAATGCCTCTGCTTTTGAAGAACACCTTTTTGAAGCAGCACTTTATGCAGCTTCAGGCAAAACATGCGCATTGCATTTTACCATTTCAGAAAAGCATAAAGACAAATTTGATAACGAATTCAATCGCATTATTGAAGTGGTTACCCGTAAAACCAATACCCGTTTTAACATCTCTTTTTCCTATCAAAAAGAAGCGACAGATACCTTAGCCGTAAACACTAAAAATGAACCCTTTAGAGAAGAAAATGGAGCGCTTCTTTTTCGTCCCTCAGGTCATGGAGCACTTTTAGACAATTTAAATGAAATTGATGCCGACCTTATTTTTATAAAAAACATTGACAATGTTGTGGTTTTTAAATACGAAGAACAGGTTGCGTTTTATAAAAACATGTTGGCCGGAATCTTATTAAAGCTACAAGAACAAGCCTTTGCCTTTGCCAGACAATTGGAATTTGAGACAGTTACAGCTACAGATATTGAAACGATTTCCGCTTTTTTAAATACAAAATTAAACGTAGTTATAAGCCCTGATTTTGACAAATTTTCCAGAAAACACCAGCGAGATTATTTAATAGAAAAAATAAACCGCCCAATTCGGGTTTGCGGGATGGTTAAAAATGAAGGAGAACCCGGCGGCGGGCCTTTTTGGGTTAAAGACCAAAACGATACGATTTCTTTGCAAATAGTAGAATCGGCACAAATAAATAAAAGCCTAAAACACCAAAAAGAAATTCTAAAAAATGCTACACATTTTAACCCGGTAGATATCGTTTGTGGGGTAAAAAATTTTAAGGGTGAAAAATTTAATCTTCAGGAATTTGTGGACCACGACACGGCTTTTATTACCATGAAAACCAAAGTAGGGAAAGAGATAAAAGCACTGGAATTGCCAGGGCTGTGGAACGGCAGTATGGCTTTTTGGAATACCGTTTTTGTAGAAGTACCATTAATTACTTTTAATCCGGTAAAAACAGTAAACGACCTACTAAAAGATCCGCATCAAGTCAAATAAAAATGGATGAAGCCGCGCTACTTAAAGAATTGCATTTTACAGCTACCCGAAGTTCCGGAAGTGGCGGACAACATGTTAATAAAGTATCTTCCAAAGTTGAGCTTCAGTTTAATATACACGCTTCCCAAATTTTTTCAGAAGAACAAAAACAACAACTTTTAAGCGAACTTCAATCGAAACTTACCAAAGACAAGGTTTTAATTTTACGCTGCGACCAAACCCGAAGTCAGCATAAAAACAAAGAAATTGTAATTGACCGTTTTTTCAGCCTACTGGCAGAAGCCTTAAAAGTTGAACCGGAAAGAAAACCTACCAAAGTACCTAAACACATAAAAATAAAACGATTAAAACAAAAACGCCAACACGCCGAAAAAAAGTCAAGCCGAAAACCACCAAAAATGGAGTAAAAAATAGCGGGAATTGGTCTATAATTCTTAATTTTGTGTCGTTCTCAAAAAAGGGGTGCCAAAAATAGGCTGAGATCATACCCATTGAACCTAGAACAGGTAATGCTGTTTAGGAATATATAAAAATCTAAATTTAAGATTGTGCAAAACCCAATTTAGCACAACCTTCAAAAGTAAATTTTAACAAAGAATAATCACCTCTTTTTATTCGCTAAATATTTTTATCGAATGAAAACTTTATCTAAACTCTGCTGGATTGTATTAGTAACAACCACCGTTTTTTCTCAGGAAAAGCAAACAGACTCCACTCAGGTTGAACAATTGAAAGAAGTACTGCTATCCGCAACACGCGCAAAAGACAAAACGCCGGTTGCTTTTTCTACCATTACCAAAAAAGAACTGGAAGCCCTAAATTTAGGTCAGGACTTGCCTATACTTTTGGACCAAATGCCATCGGTAGTTACCACCAGCGATGCCGGTGCCGGAGTAGGGTATACCGGTATCAGAGTAAGAGGCTCTGATGCCACGCGGGTGAATGTTACTATTAACGGAATACCCTATAACGATGCGGAAAGTCAAGGTACTTTCTGGGTTAATATGCCGGATTTTGTTTCTTCAGTAGAAGACATTCAGTTGCAACGTGGCGTGGGAACCAGCACAAACGGTTCCGGTGCTTTTGGAGCCAGTTTAAATTTAAAAACGCTGGAGCCCTCGAAAAAAAGTTATGCAACCACCACACATGCCGTCGGTTCGTTTGGCACAAGAAAGCACAACATCAGTTTTGGTTCCGGACTTAAAAATAACTTTTATGTAGAAGGACGCTTATCTAAAATACAAAGTGACGGCTATATAGACAGAGCTTCATCCAGGCTGTCATCCTTTTATTCTGAAGTAGGTTATTTAACTGAGAAAACAGCGGTGAAAGCCATTGTTTTTGGAGGAAAAGAAATAACCTATCAATCCTGGTATGGAACTCCTGAAGCCGTAGTAAATGGTGATTTAGAAGGTATTCAGGCATATATAGACCGAAATTATTTGTCTGAAGACGAAGCTGAAAACCTGTTAAATTCCGGACGAACCTATAACTATTATACTTATGACAATGAAGTTGATCATTATGAACAAACACATTATCAGTTTCATGTTTCGCATCAGATAAACCCGTTTATCACGGCCAACGTATCGGCAAATTTTACCCGGGGAAAAGGATATTTTGAGCAGTTTAAAAGCGATGAAGAAGTAGGTGATTATTTCCCAAACAATGATAATGCCAATGCCGAAGGCGATGTAATCCGACGTCGCTGGCTGGACAATGATTTTTGGGCGTTTGTATATTCATTAAATTACAATAAAAACAACCTAAACTTGTATTTAGGCGGTGGATATAATACCTATTCCGGCGATCATTTTGGAGAGCTGATTTGGGATTCGTTTCCGGTTGCTATTCCTGTTCGAAGTAATTACTACAACAGTATTGGAGAAAAGCACGACTTTAATACCTACCTGAAAGCCGAATATTCAATAAACAACCACTGGTTTGTTTTTGCCGATATGCAATTCCGAAAAGTAACTTATGAATCTTATGGTACGGGTTCAGAATTACAGGCTATTGATGTAAACGAAAAGTATAATTTCTTCAATCCTAAATTTGGAATTACGTATTCCATTACTAATTACAACCAAGTTTATGGTTCAGTAGCTGTGGCCAATAGAGAGCCTAATCGAGACGATTTAACCAAAAATCCTGTAACACCCAAACCCGAACGGTTGGTAGATTTTGAGTTTGGGTATAAATGGCGAACACCACAATATTATGCCATTGCAAACCTTTACTATATGCAGTATAAAGACCAGTTGGTACTAACCGGAGATTTAGACGATGTAGGCGACGCCATAAGACAAAATGTAGCGGATAGTTATCGAGCAGGCATTGAGTTGCAGGCAGGCTATAAATTTTCAGAAAGAGTAAGAGTAGATGCCAACGCTACCTTTAGTCAAAATAAAATTAAAAAATTCAATTATGTTGTGTACGATACACAGTATGATGCTGACACTTTTGAAACGGTTTCCTATGAAGCCGTAGTGACACCATATACCGATACGGATATTTCATTTTCGCCCTCGGTTATTGCCGGAGGAATTATTGCGTATTCGCCTGTTAAAGATTTGCGCCTTAGCCTGATTTCAAAATATGTAGGAAAGCAATATTTGGACAATACCTCGAGCGAACGAAAAAAAATAGACCCCTATTTTGTGAATCATTTTAATGCTTCTTTTGTGTTATACCCTAAATGGATAAATGAAATAGCCGTTAACCTGTTGGTGAATAATGTTTTTAATAGCAAATATGTGTCAAACGGATACACCTACAGTTATTACTACAGGCCACAAGGCTCAACGGATGACGCCATAACGGAAAATTTTTATTATCCGCAGGCTACAACAAATTTTTTACTGGGAGCTACATTTAAATTTTAATAGAAGGTTTTTGAGTATTTTCGGCATAATTATGGAAAAACCGTAATGCACTTTTTGTTTTTTTGAAAAAACACCCATTTTTTAATAAAAAAACGATGGGTATTTTTTTTACATTTATGGAGTTCAACGTGGCGTTTTGCTTCAGTCTAGGCAAAATAAAACTGAGAATACAAGTTGCAACTCACCAGCGCTGGTTTTTTATTCTCCCAAGCAATCAATAGCGCTGTAAAATGATAGACTGCATTTTATACCCATAGACTGATAGACTAAAATTTTAGACTGGATTAGAATATTTTTTATGTTTAACGAAAGTTAGGGTTAATTTTAAAGATATAATGATTAAAAATGGATGCTAATAGGTTAACTAAAATATCTTCAAAAGAAATCCTATTCATACTTTTAGTAGGATCATTGACTTTTTTAGGCTTTGAGATAGCGAATATTATTAAAGATGGTTTTATGAGGGTATGATTTATTTATACAAATAAGTAACACAATTGGATGGATATTTTTATCTATTTACTTTTTTTATTTCTTTAGGCGTAAGAGTAAAAAAGGCGTTTAAAATGAAACAGATTTGTATATTGTTATAATTGCGGTTTAAACCATTATGAAAACAAGCATACTTTTAGTTATAGGAATAAGCTGTAGTTTTTTTTCATTTTCTCAATCTATAATTGTGCTCGACTCTGTTACAAAAGAAGCTGTTCCTTTTACGGCAATAAAAACAGGCAAAAACACAGGGTTTTATACCAGTGTAAAAGGTGTTTTACAAAAGCATCTAATACATAATGTAATGGATACAATACACCTTAGCGCCATAGGGTATAAAGAAAAAAAATATGTGTTACAAAACAGCAAACAAAACGATACCCTATGGCTTGTTCCTAAAATAGAGCAATTAAACGAAGTTTTAGTTTCAGCAACCAAATATAAAGTAACAACTTTGGGCTATGCTAATAAAAAGCAAAGATTGACGTGGAACATCAATCAAAAAAGTAAACTGGCCACCTTGCTAAAACCTCAAAAGCAAATAGGACGCAATAAAATAAAAAGTATTCGTATTCCTATTGACAAACAAAGAATGCGTAAAACCAAAGAAGGCTGGAATAAACACACTGAAAAATTCAGCAGTGTTTTTAGGCTGCATGTATATAGTGTGAAAGCAGAATTGCCTGATAAAAATGTATTGTCTAAACCGCTGTTGATTTATTGCAATGACGACGCGGACGATATATTAAATATTGATATTTCTGAAGAGCATATTGAATTTAAACAAGAAGGTATATTTCTTATACTTGAGATGATTGGCGAATTAGATACAAACCAAAATATTGTTAATGTTGAAAATCCCTTACCGGGATTTAAGTTTACAAATAAAAAGACAAAGGATTTTGTTTCCAAGTCTTTTTATAAATCGGTGTTTACAGATGATGATTGGAAGAACATCAAAGAAGATCGGCATTTCTCCTTTTTAGGAGCAAACAACTTTAATCTTGCCATTGGGTTGGTATTGAATCTATACGAAGACTAATTGTTAAAAACCCTGATAATATTTCCGTTAACTTCTACAAAGTAACGCTTTAACGGATATTCGCCTACCGTGCCTTCTACAGGTAGTCCGTTTAAAATTTCGTAGGTGTTTTCATCTTCACAATTGCAGGTCACATGAATACCGGTAACCGTAAGGTTAGAACAATTCCGAAATTGATGGTTTGGGTCGGTAAGTTCAAAGGCACTGTAAAGGTTGTTTCCGGCATAGTACAAAACAAATCCGTTTACACCAAAACCTCCATTTACTACCGTAATGTAGTTTCCAGCAAGCAGTAAATTGCTGTATTGCGGCAAATTGGTGTTTATAAGCAATCCGGTGTCAAAAGTGTAATCGGGAATATTAGGGTTATCATTGTTAATATCGTCACTGTTACCACATCCGCTATACATCAAGGCACCTAAAACCATTAAAACAAGGTGTTTCATTACGCAAAATTTTTAGTGCAATTTACAACAAAAAGCCATGTAAATTAAATATTTTGTATATTTGCGGTACAATCTCGTGCGAGCGGGATTTTTTCGTTTAGGTAATCCTGAAAATAAACTTCGGGATAATTTACAGCCGGACGGTAATGCAAAATTAAAACAATGAAGTTATGAGTAACGTATCATACTACACAGCAGAGGGATTAAAAAAATTAAGAGACGAGCTAAACTATTTAAAAGATGTGGAGCGTCCCAAGGCTTCACAAGCTATAGCAGATGCCAGAGACAAAGGCGATTTAAGTGAAAATGCAGAATACGACGCCGCAAAAGAAGCCCAAGGACTTTTGGAAATGAAAATAGCCAAAATGGAAGAAACGCTTTCTAATGCCCGATTGATTGACGAGTCGCAACTGGATACCTCAAAAGTTTTGGTGCTTTCTAAAGTCAAAATAAAAAACCAGACCAACGGCATGCAAATGGCATACACATTAGTAGCCGAAAGTGAAGCCAATTTGGCTGCCGGAAAAATTTCGGTAAGTTCGCCTATAGGCAAAGGATTGCTGGGTAAAAAAGTAGGTGATGTAGCCGAAATTAAAGTGCCGAACGGCATCATGAAGTTTGAAATTCTGGAAATTTCAAGATAAAGTTTTAAGAAGCTAAGAGTTTAAAAATTCCTGTTCTTTCACAAGGCAGGAATTTTATTTTTATATTTACTAAAACTATCACCAAAATATATGGCTTCTCTCTTTACAAAAATTATTAACGGCGAAATTCCTTGTTATAAAATAGCAGAAACCGATGCCTATTTTGCCTTTTTGGACATAAATCCCAATACCAAAGGGCATACACTGTGTATTCCAAAAAAAGAGGTGGATAAACTGCTGGATTTGGATGAAGAAACGTATTTAGGGCTCATGCAGTTTTCGAGAAAAGTAGGTAAGGCCATAGAAAAAGCGATTCCGTGTAAACGTGTTGGACTTACGGTTATAGGCCTTGAAGTGCCTCATGTTCATGTGCATTTGATACCGCTGCACAGCATGGAAAGTGCCCGATTTTTATCAAAGGAAAGTCTTTCTCCAACAGAGTTTGAAGAAATAGCGGCGGCTATAAGAGTACAATTGTAGCCACTAAGGCAGTCACAAGGATTAAAAATGCAAATAAAAGAATCCAAGCTATTCGCTTTAATTTAAACGAGGTTTTTTTAGGGGAAAAGGCCTTTTGCTGATAGGCTACCACACGTTCAATATCGTCTGTCCATCGGGAAGGATAGATGGTGGTTTCACAGGTTTTGCAATTCATTTCAAAAATAGTTTCAGAGGTAACCGATTTATAAAACCGGCTGTCTATAAACCGCTGTTTAAAGAGCAAATGCAAGCCGTTTTTACTAAAACATTCCGGACAATGATTGTTTAAGGCATATTCTTTTATGGTGATATACTGCTCTTTCATGTTTAGGCAGTTTTTAAGGTTATTTGAAAAGTGGTGCCTTTTCCTATTTCTGAATGCAACACTTTTATTTTACCCTGGTGAAATTCTTCAATAATCCGTTTGGATAACGATAAGCCCAATCCCCAGCCGCGTTTTTTTGTTGTGTAACCGGGTTCAAAAATGGAATGGAATTGTTTTTTAGGCAATCCTTTTCCGGTATCAGAAACCAAAACTTTCACAAAAGCTCCCGAAGGGATAATTTCAAGCGTTAAAGTGCCTCTTCCTTTCATGGCATCGATGGCGTTTTTTGCTAAATTTTCAATGGTCCAACTATAGAGTTGGGTGTTCAAATTTACAAAAACCTTTTGATTCGGAATTACGAGTTCAAAATCTACAAGTTTTGAAGAACGCGCTTTCAAATAGTCGAAAGAAGAAGTAGTTTCTGAAACAATATCAGCTTTTTCAAGCTTGGGTAGCGATCCTATTTTACTGAAACGTTCGGTTATGGTTTGCAGTCGGCTGATGTCTTTTTCTATTTCAGTTAAATACGCCGGATTTATTTTTTCTTCTTTCAGTATTTCGGTCCAGCCTACAAGTGAAGATAGTGGTGTGCCTATTTGATGTGCGGTTTCTTTGGCCATTCCGGACCAAAGCTTGTTTTGGGCTGCGGTTTTAGAGCTTCGGTAAAAGAAATAGACTACTGCGCTGAAGAGAAAAATAATAAGCAAAAGGGCTAAGGGATAATATTTAAGTTTGTTTATTAACGGCGAATTCCCGTAATACAAAGTTCCAATCACAATTTTTTCGTTTGTATCCGGATCTAAATATGAAATTTCTATAGGAGTGTTTTCGTTTTCAAATTTTGTAATGAGATGTTCAATGTATTTGGGTTGTTCAATTTTTGTACTGTCTACATTGTTGTAAAAATCTATTTGCATTTGCTCGTTAACCACAATCATTTGGTTGTCGTTTTTAGCATCAAGCAATACCTTTGACACGACCGGATTAATATTGTCGTTTAATAAATTTTGTTGAAAATCACTTTGAGCTGTAGCCCAAATATCCATTTTAGCACGTTGTTCTTCTTTAAAATACTGAAAAAAAACGTAAGTGTTCCACAAAATTAAAGAGATAATAATAAAGGAAGCAATAGTAATTAACCAGCGGGTAAGATTTCTATACTTAGTAAAAATCATAGATTGTTTTTTGAAAACAGAAAGATAGCTAATTCTGTTAATAATATTGTTTTTAGATATAACGAAATCATTTTTTGTTCATTGTAAGAATAGTTACATTTGTAAAAAATTGATTTTTAATGCTATCCATAAATCCTGAAGATCTAAACCCGTCAAGACTGCAAGCCTATTTGCAATGTGCCGTTGCGCCAAGGCCCATTGCTTTGGCTAGCACCATAGATGCAGACGGCAATCCAAACTTGTCACCCTTTAGTTTTTTTAATGTGTTTAGTTCGAATCCACCTATTCTTGTGTTTTCTCCCGCCAGACGTGTACGAGACAACACCACCAAGCATACATTAGAAAACGTAAAAGCGGTAAAGCAAGTAGTTATTAATATGGTTACCTATTCCATGGTGCAACAAACCTCGCTAAGTAGTACGGAGTATCCGGCAGGCATTAACGAATTTGAAAAAGCCGGATTTACCATGCTCAAATCGGAGAAAGTAAAACCGTTTCGCGTAGCCGAATCACCGGTTCAAATGGAATGCAAGGTAAATGAAATCATCGCTCTAGGAAATCAAGGAGGCGCCGGAAATTTGGTTATTTGTGAAGTCATAAAACTCCATTTGAGCGAAGAAATTTTAACTTCAGACAACTATATAAATCAGGAAGCCTTGGATTTGGTAGCCCGAGCCGGCGGAAGTTATTATTCCAGAGCCAAACAAGGGTTTTTTGAAATTCCTAAACCTTTGTCTACCCTTGGTATTGGTGTAGATGCCATGCCTAGTCATATAAAAGAGAGTATGATTTTAACAGGAAACGATTTGGGTATGCTGGGTAACGTTGAAAAGTTGCCTACAAAACAAGAAGTCAAAGCCTTTATAGACGATATTGCAAATCGCTATCCGGAAATAGCGGAAGCTTCACACAGAGAAAAACACAAACTGGCACAAAACTATTTAAGTTATGGAGACGTAGCTAGTGCCTGGAAAATATTATTATCATAAAATTAAGTTTAAAACAACATGGAAGTACAAGGAAAAATTAAACTCATAGGAGAAACACAAACCTTTGGAAACAACGGATTTAGAAAACGTGAAATGGTAGTAACTACCGAAGAGCAGTATCCGCAGCATATCATGATAGAGTTTGTTCAGGACAAAACCGATTTACTGGACAGCTATCAGGTAGGACAACAAGTAAAAGTAGGGATAAATCTTAGAGGCCGTGAATGGGTAAATCCACAAGGAGAAACAAAATATTTTAATTCTATTCAGGGATGGCGTATCGAAAATTTACAGCAACAACAAGCTACTTCAGAAATGCCACCGGTACCACCGGCTGAAGCTTTTGAACCTGTAAACGAATTAAACGAAGAAGATCACGACGATTTACCTTTTTAATTACAATAGGTATAAGCAAAAAACCTCAACTTACTGTTGAGGTTTTTTTATTTTTTAAAATTAGAGTATTTTTCGGTTATGAATTTCACCCGAGCCATAGAAACCCTTTTTAGACGCTTTTTACCATCGCCTTTTACCATTGCCGTTTTACTTACATTGGTAACTATTTTACTGGCGCTTGTGTTTACTAACACTGATTCAGAGACGCCACAGCTATTGAATATCCTTTCCTACTGGCAGGAAGGAATTTGGAACGATGCCTTATTGGTGTTTGCCTATCAAATGATGCTTATTTTGGTCTTAGGTCATGTGTTGGTGTTAAGTACTCCGGTTAACCGGCTTATTTTAATGGTTAGTAAAAGTGTTACCGGTACGGTAAGCGCAGTTATTTTTGTAAGTGTAACTACCATGCTTGTGGCTTTTTTTAACTGGGGTTTAGGGCTTATTTTTGGAGCGGTTCTTGCCCGGAAAATTGGCGAGTATGCACAAGCCGAAAATATCCCTTTAAATTATCCTGTTGTAGGTGCTTCGGGTTACGTTGGCCTTATGGTTTGGCATGGCGGAATTAGTGGTTCGGCACCAATAAAAGTAGCCGAAAGTGGACATTTAGCTGAAATCATGCAAACCATTAATCCCACCGTAACATTGCCTGATGCCATTGCCTATAACCAAACGGTTTTTAGTTGGTGGAACTTAACCTTGTTCGCTATTTTGCTGATATTGGTTCCGTTGGTACTGGCGCTTATCGCGAAGAAGCTAAAACCTACTACACATCATTTAAGCACCTATACCGTAAATGATAATAGCATATCCTCTGAAACTTCAGGAAAGCTGGACAAGTCCAGGGTTTTTGCGCTTTTTTTTGGAATGCTCATGCTGTTTAGTTGGTTGTATTTTTATCGGGAAAACCTACGGATACTTCAAATTACACCCAATATGCTAAACGTATTCATGTTTGCTTTAGCTTTATTATTACACGGAACATTTAATCACTTTTTTAATGCGCTAAACGAAGCTATAAAAGGCACAACAGGGATATTGATTCAGTTTCCGTTGTATTTTGGTATCATGGGCATTATGAAAAGCAGCGGACTGATTGTGCTTATTGCTTCAGGAGTTTCTTCGTTTGCCACATCTACTACCTTACCCATATGGACTTTTTTCAGTGCAGGATTGGTAAATGTTTTTGTGCCAAGTGGTGGCGGTCAATGGGCTGTCCAAGGGCCTATTGTTATTGAAACAGCACTACAACTGGGTGTGCCTTTGCCTAAAGCTATAATGGCTCTGGCTTATGGCGATCAAATCACCAATATGCTCCAGCCTTTTTGGGCCTTACCTTTACTGGCTATTACCCAGCTAAAGGCTAAAGAAATTTTGCCTTATACACTTATCGTTATGCTGGTGGGTATTCTTGTTTATACGGTTGGACTTTTATTAATTTAGAGAATGCTGCCCGTACCTTACTTAGACGAAAAACTTATTTTTCCGCCGGTTGATCAAGCTTTGGAAAACGGACTACTGGCTGTTGGAGGCGACTTGTCTGTTGAGCGGTTATTGCTTGCCTATAAGAGTGGAATTTTTCCTTGGTTTGAAGAAGGCGAAAGTATTCTTTGGTGGTCACCAAATCCCAGATTTATATTGTTTCCTGACGAATTGAAAGTTTCAAAAAGCATGCAACAACTTTTACATAAACAAGCCTTCAGGGTCACCTACAATACCGATTTCAAAACGGTAATTGAAAACTGCGCTTCTGTAAAACGAACCGGTCAACGAGGCACTTGGATAACGAAAGAAATGATAGAAGCGTATACAAAATTACACGAAATAGGATATGCAACCTCAGTTGAAGTATGGCAACAAGATAAACTGGTTGGAGGATTTTATGGAGTAGATTTGCACCAGGGTGTGTTTTGTGGTGAAAGTATGTTTACGCTTGTCCCTAATGCCAGCAAATATGCATTTATCACTTTTGTAAAAAATTCAAATTACCGTTTGATAGATTGCCAGCTATACACGAAACATTTAGCCAGTTTTGGGGCAAAATTGATGGAACGTGCTGATTTTTTGACATTTTTGGATGCATCAAAAAACCAATGAATAAGGGTAAATTTTTCTATTTTAAAAAAAGGTTTAGGTATGGTAATGGCTTAGTCTTTGAACATAAAATAAACAGCCAAAATGAGAAAAATAAAAGCGATAAAATGGTTTGCTTTCAAGGTTTCATTTTTAAAGAATACTACTGTAAAAACCACAAAAACCACCAAGGTGATTACTTCTTGAATCACTTTTAGCTGAACCAAGGTGAATGGTCCGCCGTTTCCGTGAAAGCCTATTTTGTTTGCCGGCACTTGGAACATATATTCAAACAAGGCGATTCCCCAGCTAATTAGAATTACAGCAAGTAATCCCAGCTTGTTAAACCATTTCCACTCGGCAAATTTTAAATGTCCGTACCACGCCAAAGTCATAAAGGTATTGGACAAAATAAGCAATAATATAGTTGCTAATCCTTTCATAATAGATTGTTGTATAAAACCATTTATTGTTAATGATTCAATCCTACTTCATGGTACCTGAAGCAGGTAATTTCATGATCGTTTACCATGCCGGTAGCCTGCATATGCGCATACATAACTGTAGAACCTACAAACTTAAACCCGTGTTTTTTTAAATCTTTACTTATACTATCAGAAACTTCTGTAGTTGCAGGAACTTCTTTGTAGTGATGATGGCTATTTATTATAGGCTTGTGATTAATAAAACTCCATATGTAGTCAGAGAATGAACCATATTTTTCCTGAATTTGCATGAATGCACGTGCATTATTTACTGTAGCATGTATTTTTAATTTGTTGCGAATAATACCTTCATCCTGAAGTAAACTATCTATTTTCGCTTGAGAATACCTCGCTATTTTTTTATAGTTGAAGCTATCAAAAGCTTTTCTGAAATTTTCACGTTTACGTAAAATGGTAATCCAGCTTAAACCCGCCTGAAAAGTTTCTAAAACTAAAAATTCAAATAAGGTGTCGTCATCCTTAACAGGAACGCCCCATTCGGTGTCGTGATAGGCTTCGTATAGTGCATCGCCAACACACCAACCGCATTTATTTTTTGTAGTCATACTGTAAGTTTTTAAGAGTATCTATGACAAATATCAATGTTTACGTAAATATAAGTTGCTAATTTTGAATGCTCATAAAAAAAAACATGAATTCTACAATTAAAAAAGCACTGGAGAATAGTATTTCATATCAGGAATACAGATTACTTATTGAAAAACTGGTTGAAGAAAAATCAACAACAGGAAAAGAGAAAACACAAGAGAACATAACCTTTACGCTGCTAAACAATCAGCGAATGAAACGCTGGGACAAAACCATAAAAGCCACAGATGCGGTTAAAGAAAAAATACAAGTATTTAATCAAAGCACTACCTGGCTGGTTATTACCGAAAGCTGGTGTGGCGATGCAGCTCATGTATTACCCGTGATAAATACGGTAGCCACATTAAACAAAAATATAGCACTTCGCATTGTACTTAGAGATGAAAACGCTGAACTTATGGATGCTTTTTTAACGGAAGGTGCACGGTCTATTCCCAAACTTATTATGATAGATAATGCTACCGGAGAAGTTATTCAAACCTATGGACCCAGACCTTCTACTGCAACAAAAATGGTGAATGCCTATAAAGCAAAACACGGAAAATTAACCCCGGAATTTAAAGAAGAACTACAACACTGGTATAATAAAAATAAAGGACAAGATATTATAGCTGATTTGGTGTCACTACTATGCGAATTAGACGCTACCGTTTGCCTATAAAATAAAAGGTAATTGCTCCCAGTTGTTCAGGCTTTGAGGCATCGGGTGTAAATCTTGCCTTCTTGGCATAATCAAGGGCATATTCTTTTAAGCAATCATCAGCACTTGCATAAGATTGATTTATACCAGCCTGTATTACATCGCCGTTGGCATTTACCGTAATGTTAACGACTATTTTTCCGCCGTTTTCACATAAATACACTGGCGTTGGTAAATATAAATGTTCTCTGTCAACAAGTGAATAATGCATTGTACTTTTTGTGTTGACACCTTCTTCTTGTTGCTGTTTCAGGATTTGATTTGCTTTGTTAAATCGGTCACGTTCTTCTTGATTTAGTTTTTTTGAATCGTCAATAACAACGTCTTTGACTGCTGAGTTTTCTTCTTGTCCTTCCGGGTTTTGAGGAATGTAATCTTTTGGAGGTTCAATGATTTTATAGGCTTGAGCAAACCGCTTTTGTTGCGTTTCGTTGAAAGCTTCATTGGTTTCCGCTTTTTCGCCTTTTACTTCTTTTAATTTTTCTTCTAGAGCCTTAACATCTTCTTCAGTAACAGGTTCTTCCGGTTCCAGTTCGTAGTATGTTTCGGCTATCAGTGTTTTGTTTTTTAACTGAAAAGCAAATAGCGCCATAACTACCGAAGCAGAAATAAAAAAAGTAATTAGTGCAGCCTTATGCTTGTTTGTTAATTGCAATTGGTGTGTGTTTAGTTAACTATTCTTGTAGTAATATACGGAAAGTTAGCCTAAAAAGTTTAGAACAACATAAATTCAAAGAAAACGGAAACACTGGAAAGTTTGTCGGATTGCCTGTATCCAAAGCGTTTTCTGGTAAAATCAAGACCTAAGAGATAGGAATTTTTATAGTTGTTGTCAAAAAGCTGAACCCCTAAACCCAGCCTGTACAGTGTACCGGTTTCAAAGGCTGAATTTACGTTTACAAGCTTTCCGTAACCGCCACGAATAAAGAAATTATCATCAAAATGAAAAAGATTGTATTTAAATTCAAAAAAAACCGGAAGAAAATTTAATCCGTCTCTAAAGTGTCGGTCGTATTCCAATGCCACACCCAAAGTTGAACGCTTATCAAACTGATACCCCACAACAGTATTTACGAAAATGGCATTGAGAGTTATAAAAGGTTCACCTTCCTCGTTCCCCAGGGTGTAGTCTTCGTTAGTGGTTAACGTTCCGGCGATGGAGAATTTATAAAAAATACCATTGGTTTTCTCCAGAGGTTCTTCCTGTGCAAATGTGAAATTAAAAAGGACAGCATAACAAAATAGCGCGGCAAAAGTGTATAATTTCATAGTGGGTTTGTTACAGATTTTAAGCAGCAATAATTATTCCACTTCTAATAAAGTCAAAAAATCCTCGATTGTTATGGCATTAGCTACCTCAAAATCGCCTATCCTTGTTCGCCTTAATCCGGAAAGGTATGCTCCGGAATTTAGAGCCATACCAAAATCGTGAGCCAGCGAGCGTATGTAGGTGCCCTTGCTGCAAACTACTCTAAAATCTACTTCCAGTTCCCTGATAGCTGTAATTTCAAATTCAGAAATGGTAACTATTCTCGGCTTTATTTCAACCTCTTTTCCGGCACGGGCAAATTCATACAACCGTTTTCCTTCTTTTTTTACGGCAGAAAAAACCGGTGGTATTTGTTCTATTTTTCCTGTAAAAGTTTGCGTCGTTTTATGAATTAATTCCGAAGTAATATGTTGGGTTGGAAAGGTATTGTTGACCGCTGTTTCCAGATCAAATGAAGGTGTTGTGCTGCCCAAGGTAAAGGTGCCTGTATATTCTTTTTCTTGCCCTTGGAAGAAATCTATTTGTTTGGTCATTTTTCCGGTACAAATAATTAGCAACCCCGAGGCCAAAGGATCTAAAGTGCCTGCATGACCTACTTTAATTTTTTTTAATTTAAAGCGTTTTTTTATGGCCCAGCGCAATTTGTTTACCACTTGAAATGAGGTCCAGTGCAGTGGTTTGTCAATCAGTAAAACCTGTCCGTTTTTAAAATCTTCAATACCGGGCATCTTAAAAAGATAGGATTACGGCAATTAGCCCAACTACTGTACAATATATAGCAAAGTAAGTTAGCTTGCTGTTTTTTACCAGTTTAATCATCCAGGTACAAGCCGCTAAACCGGCTATAAAAGCACCTAAAAAGCCAATGGAAAGTGATGCAAAATCGTGACTTCCGGAGGTAAGTTCGCCACTTAAAAAATCTTTCGCTATTTTTCCGAAAATAAGCGGTAAAACCATTAAAAATGAAAAACGTGCAGCTTTAGACTTGTCATTTCCTAAAAGCACAGAAGTAGAAATGGTAGCACCGGAACGCGAGATACCCGGAAGCATGGCAATAGCCTGAGCAACACCTATTACAAAGGCATTGCTGTAACTTACTTTCTTGCCTGTATTTGTTGCTTTATCTGCTAAAAATAATAATACCGCGGTAACGATCAGCATGCAACCTACCATTAAAATATTACCATTGAAGAGTTGTTCAAGCTGAGTTTCAAAAAGCAACCCAATTACAACTGCAGGAAGCATAGAAATTAAAATTTTAGCAGTAAACTGCATGTCTTCATTCCATTCAAACTTCAATATTCCTTTAAGGATAAAATAAATGTCTTTTCTGAAGACTACCACTGTACTTAGGGCTGTTGCAAAATGTAAAACCACGGTAAAAAGTAAACTTTCTTCAGGAATGGTATTGTTGCCTAAAATTACTTTTCCCAATTCTAAGTGACCGCTGGAGGATACAGGTAAAAATTCGGTTAAACCCTGTACAATACCTAAAATAAGTGAATCTACAATATCCATTAATTATTGTTGAGAACGGTTTGGATTCAACAATATGGCATAAACTTGAACGGCAAAGCCTATAATAACTAATGTGGGTGCCAGACGAATTCGTGTAAAGTTAAAAACAGCATCATCCCATACGTTTGGGTCATCGCTTCCGCCACCGGACATGAGAATAAACCCTATAGCAATACAAAGCAAGCCTATAAACATGAACGTGTAATTTTTTTTGCCAAAAACCAGTTCAGCTTTAGATTGTTCTTTTCGTTTTTGTTCTCCCATAAGTGATTGTTTTCTGGTAACTAAAATATTTTTTGTTGCATTTTTAATAATACAAGGCATCGGTTTTTAAATTCAAAAAACGTTGTGTTGCAATGTGTGTAGAAATCCAGGTGATAAGAATGCCCAAGATAAACACACCTAAGAACAGACTGCCTAACAACACACGATTACTAATAAAATCCAGTTCAGGAAAAGTTTTATTTATATAATACAATACCAAAGCCATTCCTAATAAAGCAACTATAGCGCCTATAATTCCTAACTTTATGCTGTTTCGTACAAAAGGTCTGCGAATAAACTGTTTTGTGGCACCAACCATTTGCAT
>DASRWB010000010.1:0-9320 GCA_035654775.1 Flavobacteriaceae bacterium
GGCAATTCTCCAAACCGGTCGATAAGTTCGGTTTCAAAGCGGTGCAATTCTTCTTCGGTTTTTAAGGTGTTTAGCTGTGTATACAGGTTTAGGCGTTCTGTAATATTGTTTATATAATGGTCAGGAAAAAGAAGTTCAAAATCGGTATCTATGGTTATGTCTTTTACGTAGAGTTTTGTTTTTGAGTCGTCTTGATACAAGGCTTTAAACTCATTTTCTTTGAGTTCTTCAATCGCCTCGTTAAGAATTTTTTGATAGGTATCGAAACCTATTTCATTTATAAAACCACTTTGTTCTCCGCCTAACAAATCTCCTGCACCGCGAATTTCTAAATCTTTCATAGCAATATTAAATCCGCTTCCCAAAGCGGTATGTTGCTCCAACGCTTGAATGCGTTTGCGGGCATCATTGGTCATGGCTGAATATTCCGGTGTAATAAAATAACAAAAGGCTTTTTTATTACTTCGACCCACGCGACCGCGCATTTGATGCAAATCGCTTAAGCCAAAATTGTTGGCGTTGTTGATAAAAATGGTGTTGGCATTGGGCACATCCAGGCCACTTTCTATGATTGTGGTGCTTACCAAGACATCAAACTCACCATTCATGAAGGCCAGCATCAATTTTTCCAATTTCTTGCCTTCCATTTGGCCGTGCCCAATTCCTATTTTGGCGTCAGGCACCAACCGTTGTATTAAGCCGGCAACTTCTTTGATGTTTTCTATCCGGTTGTGTACAAAAAAGATTTGTCCACCACGTTGAATTTCATAAGAAATCGCATCGCGAATGGTTTCTTCATTAAAACGGATTACACGGCTTTCAATAGGATATCTGTTGGGTGGTGGTGTATTTATCACAGATAAATCTCGGGCAGCCATTAGACTGAATTGTAAGGTTCGCGGTATTGGTGTAGCTGTAAGGGTTAAAACATCTACGTTTTCTTTAAGGGTTTTAAGTTTGTCTTTTACGGCAACGCCGAATTTTTGTTCTTCGTCTACAATTAACAAGCCCAAATCTTTAAATATAACCGATTTGTTTATCAATTGATGTGTACCGATAATAATATCCAAACTCCCTTTTTCTAAAGCGTCTAAGGTTTCTTTACGTTGTTTTGCCGTTCGAAACCGGTTTAAGTAGCTTATAGTAACCGGAAAGTCTTTTAAGCGCTCGCTGAAGGTTCTGTAATGCTGATAGGCTAATATGGTGGTTGGGACCAAAACAGCAACTTGTTTACCGTTGTCAACAGCTTTAAATGCGGCGCGAATGGCTACTTCGGTTTTCCCAAAGCCTACATCGCCACAAACCAGTCTGTCCATAGGTTGTTCACTTTCCATATCGGCTTTAATGTCGGCGGTTGCTGCAGATTGATCCGGAGTGTCTTCATAAAGGAACGAAGCTTCAAGTTCAAGCTGCATATAGGTATCGGGCTTGTATTGAAACCCTTTTTTTAGCTTTCTTTTAGCATAAAGTTTTATCAGATTAAAGGCAATTTCCTTGACACGGGACTTGGTTTTTTGCTTAAGGGTTTTCCAGGCTTTGCTACCCAATTTGTACACCTTGGGAGCCGTGCCATCCTTGCCGTTGTATTTGGTTATTTTATGCAGGGAATGAATGCTGAGGTAAAGAATGTCGCGTTCGCCATATATGAGTTTTATAGCTTCTTGTTTTTTTCCTTCGACCTCTATTTTTTGAAGTCCGCCAAATTTTCCTATTCCGTGATCTATATGGGTTACATAATCGCCTATTTCCAGCTGAGTCAGCTCCTTAAGGGTAATGGCTTGCTTTTTAGCATAGCCATTTTTAAGATGAAATTTGTGATAGCGCTCAAAAATTTGATGGTCTGTATAACAAACCAACTTGTTGTCGTGGTCAACAAATCCTTGGTGTAGTGAAAGCACAAAGGTTTTGTAGTGTACTTCTTGTTCTACATCGTTAAAAATATCCTCAAAGCGTTTGGCCTGTTGTTCACTGACACAGGCAATATAGTTTACATACCCTTTTTCAAAATTATCACTCAGGTTATTGATGAGTAAATCAAAGTTTTTATTGAAACTAGGTTGTGGTGAGGTATTAAAATTAATACGGTTTTCTTTTGAAAAGGAAGAAGTGGTTCCAAATTCAACCAAATTAAAATCCAGCAATTGATTTTTCAATAGGTTGACATTACAAAACAATTCCTCCGGAGTTGCGTGTTTTAAGTCTTTGGAAAGGGTTTCAAAGGCTTCTTCTGCTTTCAGGAACAAACTATCCAATTTTGAAAACAAAAGCTCTGCATTATTGAGAAAAATAACAGTTTTGGATTGAATGTACTTGAGGAAGCTCTCTCTATTTTCTTCCAGAAACTTATTCTCAACGTTGGGGATAATACTGATTTTCTTGAGTTGCTTTGTAGAGAGTTGGGTTTCCACATCAAAAGTGCGAATACTATCTACCTCATTGCCAAAAAACTCAATACGGTAAGGCTCGTCATGAGAAAAGGAGAACACATCCACAATGCCACCACGTACCGAGAATTCCCCGGGTTCAGTCACAAAATCAACGCGTTTAAAACGGTATTCAAATAAAACTTCGTTTATAAAATCAATAGACAGATCATCACCAGTTGAGACCTTAAGGGTATTGCGCTCCAATTCCCTTCGGGTTACCACTTGCTCAAACAGCGCCTCGGGATAGGTCACAATAACGGCAGGTTTTTTTTTGGAGTTAATACGGTTTAAGACCTCGGCACGCAACAGTACATTGGCATTGTCGGTTTCTTCAATTTGATAGGGCCTGCGATAGCTTCCGGGATAGAATAACACATGTTTGGGGTCTAGTAGCTGTTCGAAATCGTTGAGGTAATAGGCAGCTTCTTCCTTATCGTTACAGATTATCAAAAAGGGTTTTTCACCGGTTTTAAAAACAGAAGCAACCACAAAAGAAAACGAGGATCCTACAAGACCTTTTAAATGTGTTCTTTCTTGGGTTTGGGCAATGGCAGTTTTCAGATTTTGCACTTGCAAAGTCTGTTCAAAAGCTTGCGTGATTAGGATTTTGCTCACGTAAAAATATTTGTGCAAAGATAATGAGTTTAAAAAAAACAAACCCTTTTTCATTACAATTAAAAGAGGAACTTTGTCTATATTTGCAACACTTTAAAAAGCAAAAAAATATGTCAATTTCAGATTTATTTGATAGCGGATTTAGAAAGCGAAATGAAGATCATTTTGCGGCTATTGTTCGAGTAGCTATGGACGATGGTATTATTTCTGCGGAAGAAAAAGAGTTTTTGGATAGATTGGCTCGAAATTTAGAAATTTCAGATGCCGACTATAAGAAAATTCTAAAAAACTACCAGTCGCATCCTATCAATCCGCCAACGGCCTATAATCGGCGGTTAGAACGTTTGTACGACTTGGCGCGTATGGTGCACGTGGACCATATAAAAGGCGATCATGAAGAAATTTTATTGCGAAAAATTGGCATTGGTTTAGGGTTTTCTCCCGAAAATGTAAAATACATAGTAGACAAAGCTTTAACATTGGTGGCTCAAGGAGTCGATTTAGATACCTTTACTGAAGAAATTAAATTAATGAACAGATAGGGATTAGTTCATATTTTCAAAAAAGCGAGTGAGTAAATACACTCGCTTTTTTTATACATTTCGCATAAATTCCTCGGCTTTTTCTACCATAGGGTTACTGCCACAAATAAAAGGAACACGCTGATGCAAGGCTGTGGGTTGAATATCTAAAATACGGGTAAAACCATCACTAGCTTTTCCGCCGGCTTGTTCAGCCAGAAAAGCCATAGGATTGCATTCATAAAGTAAACGTAATTTACCGTTTGGGTTTTTGGAAGTTTCAGGATAAATATAAATACCTCCTTTTATCATGTTGCGGTGAAAATCAGACACCAAAGATCCAATATAACGGCTGGTATACGGTCTGTCGCCTTCTTCCATCTGGCAGTATTTAATGTAGTTTTTTATGCCTTGAGGAAAGTGAATGTAGTTGCCTTCATTAACGGAATATATTTTACCATTTTCCGGATACCTCATGTTGGGATGTGACAAGTAAAAGGTGCCAATGGCCGGATTTAGTGTAAACCCGTTTACGCCGTGTCCGGTAGTGTAAACCAACATAGTAGAAGTTCCGTAAACCACATAACCGGCGGCTACTTGTTTGTTTCCTTCTTGTAAAAAATCTTCAAGTTGCACTGGTGTACCCACAGGGGTTACGCGTCTGTAAATGGAAAAAATAGTGCCTACGGAAACATTCACATCAATATTTGAGGAACCATCTAAAGGGTCAATCAAAACCACATATTTATTTTGATGATTTTCGTCCTGACTGTTGACGGCAATAAAAGTATCTTCTTCTTCACTGGCAATTCCACAAACAATATTGCGGTTTTTAAGGGTTTGAATAAACTTGGTGTTGGCATAAACATCTAATTTTTGTTGGTCTTCTCCCTGAATATTGGTTTCTCCGGCATTGCCAATGATGTCTACCAATCCGGCTTTGTTAACCTCATGGTTTACTACTTTGGCGGCAAGACGAATAGAGTTTATCAACCGTGAAAGCTCACCGGAAGTATATTTAAAAGCAGCTTGATTTTCAATAATAAATTCACCTAAAGTTTGGTTTCTTTGAAGCATAGAAGTCCTTTTTTGTGGTACAAATATCGCACTTTTTTTAACGTACGATAACGATTTCGTTAATTTATATAGGGAATAACTAATCGCTTTAAACTATATTTGATACTAAATTTCAAGTATGGATTTTTTAATTCGAAAAGCGACTGTACAAGATATGCCTGAGGTTCTTGAGCTTATTAAAGAATTGGCCGTTTTTGAGAAAGAACCTGATGCGGTACAAATAACGACAGAGACTTTAAAAGAAGAAGGTTTTGGCAAAACACCCATGTTTACTTGCTTTGTTGCCGAAAGTCATGCTACACTTGTAGGAATGGCATTAGTATACCCTCGATTTTCAACCTGGAAAGGAAAAGCCTTGCATCTGGAAGATCTTATTGTAAGCCAGCCGTATAGAGGAAAAGGCGTTGGGTTAGCCTTATATAAAGAAGTGATGCGCTATGCAAAACAAAACCAAATGAATCGGGTACAATGGGAAGTGTTAAACTGGAATACACCGGCTATTGATTTTTATGAAAATACCGGTGCAAAAGTGCTAAAAGATTGGCACGTGGTACATATACACAGCGATGAAATTTCAAAATTAGCAACCGGATAGTATGAAAGTTTTCAAGTTTGGCGGCGCTTCGGTTAAAGATGCAAACGGAGTTAAGAATTTAGTGCATGTGCTTAAAATCATGGGAATTGATAATACATTGGTGGTAATTTCTGCTATGGGAAAAACCACAAATGCTTTTGAAGTTGTGGTAAAAAACTATTTTCAAAACAAAAAAGAACTGCAAAGTTCACTTCAAGAGGTAAAAAAATTCCACAACGCCATTTTGTTTGATTTGTTTGAAACCGAAAGACATGCTGTATTTAAAAAAGTAGACCGTTTATTTAAGGAGGTTTCAGACTTCTTTGACAGAAATAAATCACCCGATTACAATTTTGTTTACGACCAAGTAGTGAGTTATGGCGAGTTACTCTCCACCACTATAGTAGGGGATTATCTAAACGATACCGGAATCAGCACAAGTGTAATAGATGCTCGTGAATGCATAAAAACAGATACGTATTATAGAAATGCAAAAGTAAACTGGGAGTTAACGCAACAGGAAATAACAACAAGAATCAACAAAAACACCTTTTACATCACTCAAGGTTTTATAGGGAGTGATGTCAATAATTTCACAACAACACTAGGTCGTGAAGGAAGTGACTATACGGCTGCTATTTTTGGCTATTGCCTCAATGCACAAAGTGTTACCATTTGGAAGGATGTTCCTGGAGTTTTAAATGCCGATCCCCGGTATTTTGAAAACGCACAATTGTTACATCAAATTTCATATCATGAAGCCATAGAACTTGCTTTTTACGGAGCTTCTGTAATTCACCCCAAAACTCTTCAACCGCTGCAGCGCAAAGAAATTCCACTTTTTGTAAAATCGTTTACTGCACCTGAAAATCAAGGAACTCGCGTTGGGAAAGGCATGAAAATTCAGCCTAATATTCCGTGTCTTATTGTAAAGAAAAACCAAGTGTTACTTAGTTTATCTTCTCTGGATTTTTCGTATATAGTGGAAGAAAATATCAGTGAAATTTTCAGGATGCTTCACGAGTACAAAATGAAGGTAGATGTAATTCAAAACTCGGCCATTAGCTTTTCGGTATGCTTTGACAACACTTATAATAACCTGGACAAACTGTTACAGAAGTTAAAAGCAACCTTTCAAGTGACCTGTCACGAAAATGTATCGCTTTACACCATAAGACATTATACAGACGCAACCGTAAAGCAAATCGAAAAGGATAAAACCATCTTACTGAAACAAATCGCACAGGAAACCGTTCAAATAATAACTAAGTAAACTTTAGTACCTTTACAAATCTTAAAAAAAACGCCAAAAAATGGGATTAGTAACCGCCAAAGAAGTAGCCAAAGTAATACATATTGATAAATATGGATTTATAGGAACTTTTTTTGGATGGCTGTTAATGAAAGTGCTCAATATTTCAACCCTGAATAAAATCTATAATCGCAATAAAAACTACACTGAGCTCACTTTCTTAAATGCCATTCTCGACGAGTTTCAAATCCGTTTTGAAATCCCTGAAGAAGACCTGAAACGCTTGCCCAAAGACGGTGCCTACATTACAGTTTCCAACCATCCGCTAGGCGGAATAGATGGTATTTTGTTACTAAAATTAATGCTGGAACAGCGAACCGATTTTAAAATAATAGCCAATTTCCTTTTACACCGAATAGAACCCTTAAAACCCTACATCGTTCCGGTAAACCCGTTTGAAGACCGCAAAGATGTTAAATCTAGTATTATTGGATTTAAAAATGCACTTCAGCATTTAAATGAAGGTCATCCGTTAGGGATATTTCCCGCCGGAGAAGTCTCCACATACCGAGACGGAAAACTGGTCGTAGACCGACCCTGGGAAGAAGCCGCGATGAAATTGGTAAAAAAAGCTAAAGTCCCTGTGGTTCCTATATATTTTCATGCCAAAAACAGCAGGCTTTTTTACCGATTGTCCAAAATCAGTGATACGCTTAGAACCGCTAAATTGCCCTCAGAACTGTTAACCCAAAAAAACAGAGTAATAAAAGTGCGTATTGGTAAACCCATAACCGTAGCCGATCAAGATGAACACGAATCGCTGGAAGCCTTTTCAGAATTTATAAGAAGAAAAACATACATACTTTCTAATGCTTTTGAAACCAAATCAAAAATTCTGGAAAATATATCTTCTACACTTAAAGTACAAAAACCACCAAAAAATATTGTTACACCGGTAGACAGCGCCATTATGGATAGCGAGGTAAATGCTCTAAGAGAAGAAAACTGCCGGCTACTGCAAAGTAAAAACTATGAGGTATTTCTGGCGCAAGCTCAAAAAATACCTAACATTTTAAGAGAAATAGGACGCTTGCGGGAAATAACCTTCCGTGAAGTTGGAGAAGGAACAAACCAAGCCATAGATCTTGACAGTTTTGATAACTACTATCATCACATGTTTCTTTGGGACAACGACCGAAAGCTGATTGCAGGTGCGTATCGTATGGGTTTAGGCTCGGAGATTTATAAAAACTATGGAATTGACGGATTTTACCTTCAAGATTTGTTTCGGTTTGAACCGGAACTTTATCCCATGATGAGTCAATCCATAGAAATGGGACGTGCCTTTATTATTAAAGAATATCAGCAAAAACCAATGCCGTTATTTTTGCTGTGGAAAGGTATTGTTCATACTACGTTACGCTATCCGCAACATAAATATTTAATAGGTGGTGTAAGTATCAGTAACCAGTTTTCCAACTTCTCAAAATCATTGATGATAGAGTTTATGAAATCGCACTATTACGATCCTTACGTAGCTCAATATGTGAGACCTAAAAAGGAATTTAAAGTAAAGTTAAAAGATGCCGATAAGGATTTTGTTTTTGATGAAAGTGAAGCAGATCTTAACAAGTTTGATAAAATTATTGACGAAGTAGAACCGGGCGCACTTCGCCTGCCTGTGCTTTTAAAGAAGTATATCAAGCAAAATGCAAAACTGGTGGCTTTTAATGTAGATCCCTTATTCAACAACTCGGTTGACGGCTTGATGTATATCAAAATAGCTGATTTGCCTGAAAGTACAGTCCGACCGGTAATGGAAGAGTTTCAGGCTGAACTGGAGCGCAAGTTGTCAGACCAAAACAACGAGGCATAAAGTAATAACCAAGTTACAAAAAGGCACTATCTACGGGTTCCCAAAGTTCAATTTTATTGCCTTCAGGATCTAGTATCCAGCCAAATTTTCCATAGTCATATTCTTCAACCTCACCAACAATAGTAACGCCTTCAGCTTTTAAAGTATCCAGTAATTCAAGAAGGTTTTCCACTCTAAAATTCATCATGAATTGCTTTTCACTAGGGTTGAAATATTCGGTATCTTCTTTAAAGGGAGACCATTGGGTCATGGCATCATTTCCGTTTTTGTCTTTCCACCAGAAGGAGCATCCGTAGTTGTCTACCGGCAGCCCCAAATGCTTGCCGTACCAATCTCTTATTTTTTCAGGGTTTTTACTTTTAAAAAAGAATCCTCCAAGACCAGTTACTCGTTTTTTCATGATTTTTTAGTTATATGGGTTTCGTATAGTTTTATTTTGTTATTCACTGTCATTTTAGGGCGTAATGAAGCGATTAAATTAAAAGGGATTTTCTCCGGTTGTTTAATCGGATACAGCTTTTTCCCATGGCGAGCTTACTTAATGTAGTCTTCGGGAGATGTTGTTTTGGCCAGCATAGGATTACTTTTTGCGTTGTAAAACTAAACCGGATAAAAGAGACACCAAAAAACCAATAACCACAACTGTAGCAAACATAATAAATGCTAAAGCCAGTGAACTTCCCATGCTTTGCATTTGCGTTTCTACTTCAGTTTTTTTGACAGCAAATTCTTCCGGAGAAAGATTGTTTTCCATGGTTTTTAACGTGTAATTCAGATAATCTGTCATAAACTCCGGGTTGATGAATTTGGTATAAATATAATCGGCAAAGCCAATTCCTATACCTACCAAAAGTGCAATAAGCATACCTATAGCAAGTGCTCTTGGCAAACTTAAAACACCGTGGTTTACCTTGTCGCGATAGTGTTTTACTCCAAAATAGATAAAGGAAAGTGAAACTAAAATAGTAAGATACCCAAG
>DASRWB010000011.1:0-20406 GCA_035654775.1 Flavobacteriaceae bacterium
TTACGATAAATATACGTAAAAAATACGTGCAATGCTGTTTTGTAGAATTTTCTTTTTATTCTGAACCTTACCTGTCATGCTGAACTTGTTTCAGCATCTTTGCGAGGAGGCACGACGAAGCAATCTCCCGGTCATTAACAATTGTCCTGCCGAACAAAACGTTGAGGTGTCACATTGATCTTGTCGACATGCTCTCAAAATACGTTTCAGCTTCCCACGTCACTTCGAGTGTCACGCTTTAGCGCTTTTAAAAAAGCAAAACAGCGACAAAATTATTTACACCGACTCCAAAATTGCCATGAGTTGGGTGCGAAAAAAAACGTGTAACACCAAACTGGAGCGCAACGCCAAGAACAAACCTGTTTTCGATTTGGTCGACCGTGCCATCATTTGGCTCAATCAAAACACATACACAACTACAATCGTGAAATGGGGAACCAAAGCTTGGGGAGAAATCCCTGCTGATTTTGGTAGAAAAAAGTAGCAAAACAACTTATCGCATCCCTTTTATTCAGAATAAATTTTACGTAAGTTTGCACCAACTTTTAAATCCCTACATGAGTAAGTTAGTGATAGTTGGCACTGTTGCCTTTGATGCCATAGAAACACCTTTCGGGAAAACCGACAAAATTTTGGGTGGTGCGGCCACTTTTATTGGTCTTGCCGCCTCACAGTTTCAGGTAGATGCTGCTATAGTTTCAGTTGTAGGCGGCGATTTTCCCAAATCGTATTTGGATTTGTTATCCCAGCGAAATATTGATATTTCCGGCATTGAAATTGTACCTGATGGAAAAACTTTTTTCTGGAGCGGTCGCTATCGTAACGATATGAATTCCCGCGACACTTTAGTTACAGAACTTAATGTCTTGGCAGATTTCAACCCTGTAGTGCCTACTAATTATCGCGATGCTGAAATTGTGATGCTGGGCAATTTGCATCCTTCCGTTCAATTAAGTGTATTACAACAGATGGAAAAGAAGCCCAAACTCATTATTTTGGACACCATGAACTTTTGGATGGACCACGCTTTAGAGTCGCTTCATGAAGTTATTAGTCGCGTGGATGTAATTACCATAAATGACGAAGAAGCACGGCAATTAACCGGAGAATATTCCTTGGTTGTTGCTGCGAGAAAGATACACAAAATGGGACCCAAGTATGTAGTGATTAAAAAAGGAGAGCACGGCGCTTTGTTGTTTCACAATAACGATGTGTTTTTTGCTCCGGCATTACCGCTTGAAGAGGTATTTGACCCTACCGGAGCCGGTGATACTTTTGCCGGAGGCTTTGCCGGCTATTTAGCAAAAACGGATGATATTTCTTTTGAAAACATTAAAAATGCCGTAATATACGGCTCTACGTTAGCTTCGTTTTGTGTGGAAAAATTTGGTACCACACGAATGCTGGAGTTAACCGACAGCGAAGTGTATAAACGCTTGCAGCAATTTAAAGATTTAACACAATTTGAAATTCAATTAACCTAAACCCACGCACTCTAATTGAGTGCGTTTTTTTATTACACAGCCCATGAGCGACGCCTTAAAACACGAATGCGGCATAGCCTTGATAAGACTTTTAAAACCGCTTGAATATTACAAAGAAAAATACGGTACAGCTTTTTACGGGGTAAACAAAATGTACCTCATGATGGAAAAGCAGCACAATCGCGGTCAAGACGGCGCCGGTTTTGCCAGCATAAAACTAGACACCAAGCCCGGAGAGCGGTACATAAGTCGGGTGCGTTCTATTGCGCAGCAACCCATTCAAGATATTTTCTCGCAAATAAATGCACGTATTAACCAGGCGTTTTCTGAACATCCGGAATACGCAAATGATGTTGCCGCACAAAAAAGTAACATCCCTTACATTGGAGAGTTGCTACTGGGACATGTTCGCTACGGAACCTTTGGGAAAAACAATGTAGAAAACGTACATCCTTTTTTACGGCAAAACAACTGGATGCACCGCAACCTTATTGTGGCCGGAAATTTCAACCTTACCAATGTTACGCAGCTGTTTAACAATTTGGTTGAACTCGGGCAACACCCCAAGGAAAAAGCTGATACGGTTACCATAATGGAAAAAATTGGGCATTTTTTAGATGATGCTGTTTCAAAAATATACAAGGATTTAAAAAAAGAAGGCTATAGTAAAAGCGAGTGTTCTCCTTTAATAGCCGAACGGTTAAACATTGCCAAGATTTTAAAAAAGTCATCTAAAAACTGGGATGGAGGTTATGCTATGGCCGGTCTTTTGGGGCACGGTGATGCTTTTGTACTTCGCGATCCGGCTGGAATAAGACCTGCCTATTATTATAAAGATGATGAGATTGTGGTTGTGGCTTCAGAGCGACCTGTAATTCAAACCGTCTTTAATGTAGCTTTTGATAATGTTAACGAATTAAATCCGGGACACGCCATACTTATAAAAAAATCGGGGGATACTTCCATAAAAAAAATAATACCTCCACTCGCCAGAAAAGCCTGCTCGTTTGAACGCATCTACTTTTCCAGAGGCAGTGATGCCGAAATTTATCAAGAGCGCAAGCAGCTGGGAAAATTGCTTATGCCGAAAGTGCTAAAAGCCATTAACAACGACACGAAAAATACCGTGTTTTCATATATCCCAAATACTGCAGAAACCTCGTTTTACGGTATGATTGAATCGGTTGAAGATTTTTTAAATCAAAAAAAGACCGATGCCATTATTGCCGGAAAAGGTCAACTCTCTACCGAGCAAGTGACCAAAATTCTTTCCGAACGCCCCAGAATAGAAAAAATAGCCATAAAAGATGTTAAACTTAGAACTTTTATTACGGAAGACAGCAGCAGAGATGATTTGGTAGCTCACGTTTATGACGTTACCTACGGCGTAATAAAACCTACCGACAATCTGGTAATTATTGACGACAGTATCGTACGCGGAACAACCCTTAAAAAAAGTATTGTGAAAATGATGGACAGATTAAACCCAAAACGTATAATTGTGGTTTCCTCTGCGCCCCAAATCAGGTATCCAGATTGCTACGGTATAGATATGGCTCGACTGGAAGACTTGATTGCCTTTAGAGCCATGCTGGCCTTACTGAATGAAAACAACAAATACTTTATGGCAGACGAGGTCTATAAAAAATGTAAATCTCAGGTAAGCCTTAAAGATGACGAGGTTAAAAATTTTGTAAAAGATTTATACGATGAATTTACGGATGAAGAAATCTCTGATAAGATTGCACAAATGATTTGTGACGACAGTATAAAAGCTGAAGTTAAAACCCTTTTTCAAAGTGTGGAAAACCTCAATAGTGCCTGTCCAAAAAATTTAGGTGACTGGTATTTTACCGGCAACTATCCCACTGCCGGCGGAAACCGCGTCGTGAACAAAGCGTTTATAAACTTTTACGAAGGAAATAAAGAAAGAGCTTACTAAGCAATATTTTACAAAAATGCATTTCATCTAGGAAAATAAGCGCTTTATCTAAAAAAAATGCATTTCATCTAATATTTATAGTAAATCGTACAAATACGTATACTTTAGTAACACCATAACATAAGTAGGTTAAGTTCATGGTAGATTTGGGGCAAAAAAGGGCGAATGAAAATTCGCCTTTTTTTATTCTCTTTACTCAAAAAGACCTGTTATAGCAGCTTTTCAAAACCCGGCTTTCCCTTTAGACTGATATTTGAGTAATTCAACTAATTTTTTTTAACACTCGGTTTCTACTCCCTTATATTTGCCGATACCATAACATAAGTAGGTTAAGTTTATGGTAGATTTGGGGCAAAAAGGTGGGCATTCTGTCCACCTTTTTATTTTATACAAAAAGCCGGCTTTCTGATAAGCCGGCTTTTGTTTTTTGGTGTTTTAAAACCTAAAAATACTACTTGTGTAAGTCGTAGCGTCGTTCTACTTCGTTCCAGTTAATAACATTAAAAAAGGCCTGAATATAATCCGGTCTTCTGTTTTGGTAGTTTAAATAGTAGGCATGCTCCCAAACATCGATTCCTAAAATAGGATAACCTCCGCAGCCTACTCCGGGCATTAACGGATTGTCCTGATTGGGTGTAGCGCAAATTTCTACTTTTCCTCCTTTATGCACGCAAAGCCAAGCCCAGCCTGAACCAAACTGAGTAGCTGCAGCTTTACTGAAAGCCTCTTTAAACCCGTCAAATGAGCCAAAAGCACTTTCAACGGCATCTTTTAACGGCCCGCTTAATCTGCCTTTGTTTTCTGGGTTTATTACTTCCCAAAACAACGCATGATTAAAAAAACCGCCGCCGTTGTTCCGCACTGCCATATTTGTCATGTCCAATCCGGATAGAATTTCTTCAATAGCTTTGTTCTCCAACGGTGTTCCGGAAATCGCATTGTTCAGGTTATTGGTATATCCCTGATGGTGTTTGGTATGGTGTATTTCCATAGTTCTCGCATCTATATGAGGTTCTAATGCGTTGTATTCATATTTCAATTTCGGTAATTCGAAAGCCATAATATTTTGTTTTTAGTGTGTTAATAATAATTTTATACTCTTCAAATTTACGTATAAAAGCTGCCAATTAAAAATAATAAATAGTTATCAAATGATTGATAGTTTTTATCTTGTAGCAAATTTTGCACAAAATGCAGGACACTTTTCCTTTTCAAATATATAATGCTTCTGCCGGAAGCGGAAAGACCTACACGCTGGTAAAAGAATATATCAAGCTTCTGGTTCAATCAAAAAGCAATGACGCGTTTGCCTCTATTTTGGCTATCACGTTTACCAATAAGGCTGTAAATGAAATGAAATCCCGTGTGATAAAAACACTTACTGCATTTACCAATCCCCAAATTTTAGCTCATCCCAGCAGTATGTTTACCACTATTTGTCAGGAATTGAGCATTTCACCGGAAAGTTTGCATGTAAAATCAGGCGAAATACTTCAATCTATAGTTCACAATTACAGTGCTCTTTCAATTTCTACCATTGACGGATTTACGCATAAATTAATACGCACTTTTGCTAAAGATTTACAACTGTCGCAAAATTTTGAAGTAGAATTAGACACTTCCGCACTTTTAAATGAAGCCGTAGAAACCTTGATTTCCAAAACAGGCGAAGATTCACTACTAACGGAGGTACTTGTTAATTTTGCTTTAGAAAAAGTAGATGAAGACAAAAGCTGGGATGTTTCCTACGACTTAAATCAAATGGCCAAACGTCTGACCGATGAGAATGACCTTATCCCGCTGGCAACACTTAAAGACAAAAGCCTGCAAGACTTTGAGGATTTAAAAACCTATTTAAAAGAAAGCATAAAAACTCTTAAAAATACCCTTACAGAAACCTCGAATCAGGCCTTGGAATACATAGCCTCTTGCGGACTGGAACACAGCGATTTTTCCGGAGGCTATTTGCCCAAGTATTTTGTAAATTTAGCTGCGGGAAATTTCCGTGTCAGCTTTGAAAGCAAATGGCAGCTTGAACTGGAAGAGAAACCTTTGTATCCCGGTAGAGTTTCCGGGGCAACAGCTCTAACCATGGACAGGATTCAACCTGAGCTGGTTGCCTATTTTTACCAAACCAAAGAAAGCGTTATTAACTACCATTTTCATCAGGCGATTTATAAAAACATCAATCCGCTGTCTGTTTTAAATTTAATACATAAGTCGCTGGAACAAATTAAACTGGAAGAAAACAAAATCCCAATTTCTGAATTTAACAGCATTATCAGTAACGAAATAAAACATCAACCCACACCTTTTATTTACGAGCGATTGGGCGAGAAGTTTAAACATTACTTTATTGATGAATTTCAGGACACCTCAATGCTTCAGTGGGAAAATTTGATTCCTTTAATTTCGAATTCCCTGGAGCAAGAACAAAATGAAAAATCGGGAAGTTTACTTTTAGTAGGTGATGCCAAACAAGCTATTTATCGCTGGCGTGGTGGAAAAGCAGAGCAATTCATAGACCTGTATCACAAAAAAGCTACCCCTTTTCAAGTAAAACAAAAGGTTGAAAATTTGGCATACAACTACCGAAGTTGTAAAGAAATCGTTACGTTCAATAATCATTTTTTTAGTTTTCTTGCCACCGAAGCCTTTACCGATCCCTTACATCAAGAACTTTACCTGAATGCCCCGCAAAAACCGGTAAAAAACACCTCGGGATTTGTGTCGCTTCAATTTATTAATCATGAGGACGAAGAAGATGCAAATTCCCGATATTGTGAAGAAGTTCTCAGCACTATAAACCAATGCCTCGATAATGGTTTTTCGCTGAAAGACCTTTGTGTTTTGGTTAGAAAAAAAGACCAAGGAATACTGATTTCTCAACATTTAATTGCCAACCATATACCTATTATTTCTTCAGAAACGCTGCTGCTGAAAAATTCTGAAACCGTAAGCTTTTTAAATGCTGTGCTTACCCTGATTGTACAACCTAAAAATGAAGAGGCAAAAGTTACCGCCTTATACTTCATTGCCCAAAAATATGGAGTAAATAATGTTCATGATTTTATGATGAAGCATTTTAAAGCAACGCCTGAAAACATGTTCTGCCAAATGAAAACCTTAGGGATACATCTGTCTTTGGACATGTTACTCAACCAGTCATTATACGATTGTGTAGAAACTTTGGTAAGTGCTTTTGAGCTTCATAAAAATGCTGATGCTTACCTGCAGTTTTACTTAGACACTGTTTTAGAATTTACCCACAAACGCGCTTCAGATATAAAAGGCTTTCTGACTTATTTTGAACAAAAAAAAGATTCCCTTAGCATAGCGTTAACCGAAAATCAAAATGCGGTAAAAATAATGACTATACACAAGGCAAAAGGACTGGAATTTCCTGTTGTTATTTTTCCGTTTGCCTCACTGGACATTTATAAAGATTTATCCTCTAAAATGTGGTTTCCTTTAGGCGAAAAATTTTCAGGCTTTTCCACCGCACTGGTTAATTTTAACAAAGAACTGGCTAGTTTTGGAGAAACCGGAGAATCGCTTTACAACAGCAAGCGCCACGAACAAGAATTGGATACTATTAACCTGCTTTACGTAGCTTTAACCCGACCCTCAGAACAACTATATATCATTTCAAAATCAGATCTTTCAAAAAAAAACGGGCCCAATAAACGTAGTTGTGGTGGTTTACTAATTGCCTACTTGATAAAAACAGGCGTTTGGAATGACTCTCAATTGCGTTACACTTTTGGCACTTCAGAAAGAGCCTTCGTTCCAGATGATGAACATAGCCATACCCTAACGTCTTCCGGATTTATCTCTGTGGAAAAAGCCCGGCATAATATATCAATCATTACAAAAGCCGGCTTACTGTGGGATACCGCACAGTCTGCTGCAATTGAAAAAGGCAATGTAATTCATCAGCTTCTCTCTAAAATTAAAACCCATCATCATTTAGAACAAGCGCTTCACGACAGTGTTGTTTCAGGTGAAATTTCAGAAGCGCAGAGTCATTCTTTAAAGAGTAGCTTAGAAGAGATAATTACTCACCCTAAATTAGCCGCCTACTTTACGGATGATACGCGTGTTTTTAATGAAAAAGAAATCCTAACGCCTTACGGTGAAATTGTTAGGCCCGACAAATTGGTTTTTACCGCAACAAATGAAGTGGTGTTGCTGGATTACAAAACCGGTGCAGCAAAGCCCAATCACATTACACAGCTTGAAAACTATGCTACCGTGCTAAAAGACATGCACTTAAAAGTAACCCAAAAAATTCTTGTATACATTAATGATACGATTACCATAAAAGAACTATAAATTTGTAAAAAATAATAATTTATGTACGGCTCTATAAAACAACATCTGCAAGCAGAATTAGAAAATATTAAAGCCAGCGGGCTTTACAAAGAAGAACGCATTATAACTTCGGCTCAAGGCGCTGAAATAACTCTAAATACCGGCGAAAAAGTACTTAATTTTTGTGCCAACAATTATCTTGGTCTTTCTGCACATCCGGACGTTATTCAGGCAGCTAAAGACACCATGGATACACATGGTTTTGGGATGTCGTCTGTTAGGTTCATATGTGGAACTCAAGATATTCATAAAGAACTCGAAAGAAAAATAGCGGCTTTCTACGGCACTGAAGACACTATTCTTTATGCTGCGGCTTTTGATGCAAACGGCGGTGTTTTTGAACCGCTTTTGGACGCCGAGGATGCCATCATTTCAGATTCTTTAAATCACGCTTCAATTATTGATGGGGTACGCCTATGTAAAGCTGCCCGATACCGCTACCAAAACAGCGACATGAACGATTTAGAAAAGCAACTTATTGCTGCCAACGCAAACCATGCGCGTTTTAAGCTCATTGTTACCGACGGTGTGTTTTCCATGGATGGTTTGGTTGCGCCCTTAGACAAAATCTGTTCGCTTGCCGAAAAATACGACGCAATGGTAATGATAGACGAATGTCATGCTGCCGGTTTTATTGGAGAAACAGGAAGAGGAACTTTGGAAGAAAAAGGGGTAATGGACAAAATTGATATTATTACCGGTACACTCGGAAAAGCTCTTGGTGGAGCTATGGGAGGCTACACTACAGGTAAAAA
Organism: Flavobacteriaceae bacterium; assembly: GCA_035654775.1. Taxonomy (GTDB): domain Bacteria; phylum Bacteroidota; class Bacteroidia; order Flavobacteriales; family Flavobacteriaceae; genus HKST-UBA85. The sequence continues at coordinate 8,556 of DASRWB010000011.1, forward strand.
AGAAATTATAGACATGCTGCGTCAGCGTTCCAGACCTTATTTGTTTTCAAACTCATTAGCACCGGCTATTGTAGGCGCCTCTATAAAAGTTTTTGACATGTTGGCAACAGACACTTCGTTAAAAGACAAATTACAATGGAATACCGCTTACTTCAAAAAAGGACTAAAAGATGCCGGATTTGATATTATAGATGGCGATTCAGCCATTGTTCCGGTAATGCTATACGACGCAAAGCTGTCTCAAACCATGGCTAATTTACTATTGAAAGAAGGTGTTTATGTAATTGGATTCTTTTTTCCTGTAGTTCCCAGAGAAAAAGCCCGAATACGCGTCCAACTTTCAGCGGCACATACCAAAGAACATTTGGATAAAGCATTAAATGCGTTTATTAAGGTAGGAAAGACGCTAAACCTAATCTAAAAACGCGCTAAAATCAATGTAAATCATTGAAATAATCAATATTTTTATATATTTGTCTTTGTTAATAATATTTAACAACTTACTTTTGCTTACAATTAACACTTAAAAATTAAACTTTTGAATATGAAAAATCTTAGCAGATTATTGTTCGCAATGTTGCTGGTATTAGGATTTAGCAACGTGAACGCACAAGATGAAAACAATCCTTGGGCAATAGGTTTTGGAGTCAATGGTGTTGACTTCTACCCAACCGGAGAGAATCCACCACTAGGAGAATACTTTGACGAATATTTCAATGTTGAAGACCACTGGAACATTCTACCGTCTTTATCTACCATCAGTGTTTCTAGATATTTAGACAGCAATTTCACTTTAGGAGTTGCCGGATCTATAAACAAAATTTCTAAATTTGGAGATGACGGAAGCCGATATGACGATGCTTCTTATTACGGAATTGACGGTATGATTAGATATAGTTTTGCTGACCTAATCAACTCTAAAAAAATTGAGCCTTTCTTAGGCGCCGGAGGTGGTTACACTTGGGTAGACGAAATTGGAGCCGGTACTGTAAACGGAACATTAGGTTTAAACTTCTGGTTTTCTGAAAACATTGGTATCACTTTACAATCTAGCTACAAGCATGCTTTTGAAGACTATTTAGACACACACTTCCAGCATTTTGCAGGCTTAGCCATTAAATTTGGAGGAAAAGATACTGATGGCGACGGCATCTATGACAAAGACGATGCTTGCCCTGAAGTTCCAGGTTTAGAAGCATTCAGCGGATGTCCTGATACTGACGGCGATGGTATTGAAGACCAAAAAGACGATTGTCCAAATGAAGCCGGCCTAGCTGAATTCAACGGATGTCCGGATAGTGATGGTGACGGTGTTGCCGATAAAGACGACAACTGTCCTACAGTTGCCGGTTTAAAATCTTTAGCCGGTTGTCCTGATGCTGACAGCGACGGTATTGCTGACGGTGATGACCAATGTCCTAACGAGGCAGGTCCAGCAGCAAACAACGGTTGCCCTTGGCCAGATTCTGACGGTGACGGTGTTTTAGACAAAGACGACGAATGTCCTGAAGTAGCCGGTACTGTGGCAAACAACGGCTGTCCAGAAGTAACAGAAGAAGTTCAAAAAACTTTAAATGAGTATGCAAGAACTATCCTGTTTGATACCGGAAAATCCTCTATTAAAGAAGAATCCGCAAAAGTGTTAGCCGATATTATTGAAATCTTAAACGAGTACCCAACAGCGAAGTTTACTGTTGAAGGCCATACTGATAGCGTAGGTAGCGAAAAGCTTAACCAAGGTTTATCTGAAGCCAGAGCACTTTCAGTTAAAGATTATTTAGTACAAAACGGTGTAGATGAGTTTAGATTATCTTCTAAAGGTTTTGGTGAGTCAAAACCAATCGACACCAACAATACTGCTGCCGGTAGAGCAAACAACAGAAGAGTAGAAATTAACTTAGTTAAATAAACCTCTTTTATTAAAATAAATCCTTGTAAAAAACGCTTCGAGTTATCGAAGCGTTTTTTATTTTTATGACATGCAGAAATTTATATCAGCGGTTCTTGATTCACTTTCAAATAAAGGGTATTCTTTTTCTGAAATCACCTTTATTTTACCCAGTAAAAGAGCTATCCTATTCTTAAAAAATGAACTTTCAACTTACCTGGATACGCCAATATTTTCTCCTGAAATCTTTTCCATAGAAGAATTTATTGAAACGCTTTCACAACTTAAATCGATTTCCAACACCGAGCTTATATTCAAGCTTTACCAAGCCTATACTCGGGCAATTCCTGAAGAGGAAATCGAGCCGTTTGACTCGTTTTACAAATGGGGACAAACTTTGCTTCAGGATTTCAATGAAATAGACCGGCATCTGGTTAAGCCCGATGTTCTTTTTGAATACCTGCACGCTGTAAAGGAAATTAATCATTGGTCCGTTGGAGAAAACAAAACCTCCTTAATAGAAACTTATTTATCTTTTTGGAAGCAATTGCCGGCACTTTACTATGCTTTTAAAGAAGATTTACTAAACGAAGGACTTGGTTATCAGGGTTTGATTTACAGAGAATCGGTTGAAAGTATCGAACTTTTTGTTCAAAATAATGCCGATAAAAAATTCATCTTTTTAGGGTTTAATGCTTTAAATAAAGCCGAAGAAACTGTTATTCAAGAATTACTGGCAAATCAAATGGCGGAAGTATTCTGGGATATAGATGCTTCGTTTTTCAACAACAAAAACCATGAAGTAGGTTTTTTTATCCGAAAATACGCACGTTCCTGGCCGTATTACAAAAACCATCCTTTTAATGACATTCACAACCTGTACACGCAAGAAAAAAACATAAATGTTTACGGTATTCCTAAAAACGTGGGGCAAGCCAAACACGTGGGTGAATTGCTTAAACAGCTAGCCAAGGCAAAAAATAAGATGAGCCATACCGCCGTAATTTTAGCCGATGAAACGCTATTAATGCCGGTACTTAATTCCATTCCGGAAAATATTGGCGAGGTTAACATTACTATGGGTTTTCCTCTGCAATATACGCCTGTTGTCAGGGTTTTTGAACAGTTTTTTCATTTACACAAAAAAAAGGAAGATCGACTTTATTACAAAGACGTTGTTGAGTTACTAGGAAATCCTTTTATAAAACCTTTGTATTTTCACGATTATGACTTGGCAACGGAGATTATTGAAACCATTGAAAAAGAAAACCTCATCTACCTTAGTGTCGAAAAATTAAAATCCCTATCCCAAAAGGCAAATCCCATACTAACTGACCTTCTATTTAGCTCAAAAAACCAATCGCCCAAAAACATCCTAACTTCCTGCTTCACTTTAGTATCACTCCTAAAATCTTCTTTAGAAAAGACCAAAGCGAAAAATCTGCTAAATCTGGAATATGTATACAAAATACACTGTTTGTTATTGGAACTGGAACGTATAAACACAACCTACAACTTCATTACCGATATAGCTACCTTACATTCCTTTTTTAAAGAACTCACCCAAAAGGAAACGCTTGATTTTAAAGGAGAACCTTTAAAAGGAATACAAATAATGGGAGTTTTAGAGTCACGCGCCATAGATTTTGAAACCGTAATTATCACTTCTGTAAATGAAGGTATTCTTCCGGCGGGAAAAACACAATCGTCTTTTATTCCATACGATTTAAAACTACAACACGGACTCCCAACCTACAGAGAAAAAGATGCGGTTTATGCTTATCACTTTTACCGATTGCTACAACGAGCCAAAAACATACATATTCTCTACAATACCGAAGTAGACGTTCTAAATACAGGTGAAAAAAGCAGGTTTATCACACAGCTGGAAATTGAAGGCATTCACACATTGCATCACACCCTTGTTGTGCCCGGAATAACCTCCAAGGAAGCGCCTTTAAAAGTCATAAAAAAGAACCCTGCTATTATTACATCGCTTATGGAAATTGCTAAAAAGGGGTTTTCGCCTTCTTCCTTAACCAGCTACATAAGAAACCCCATAGATTTCTATAATAAAAAAGTACTGGGAATGACCGAATATGATGAAGCCGAAGAAACTGTAGCCGCCAATACCTTAGGCACCGTTGTACACAACGTACTCGAAAGTTTGTATTTACCTTTTGCAGGAAAAATACTTACGCCGGAAGCGATTCAAAAGATGAAGCCGAAAATAGCCGGTTTGGTAACTTCAAATTTTTCTGAAGTATACAAATCCGGTGATATTACCAAAGGTAAAAACCGAATTGTATTTGAAATCGCCAAAAGGTATGTACACAATTTTTTAGCCCGCGAAATCCATGAACTCAACTCAGGAAACGAGATAAAACTCATAGGAGTTGAACTAAACGTCACTACTGAAATACCCATTCCAGGTTTAGATTTTCCGGTCACACTCACCGGAAAAATTGACCGTGTAGACCTCTTTAACGGTATCCCCAGAATTATAGACTATAAAACCGGTAAAGTGGAACAAAAACAAGTAGAGGTCATTGACTGGGAAGCAATCACTTCAGATTATACGCAATACAGTAAATCTTTTCAGGTGCTTATGTATGCCTTGATGCTTTCCAATGAAACCCTGATAACACCACCTTTTGAAGCCGGAATTGTTTCTTTTAAAAACCTAAATTCGGGGTTTATCAAATTCATCAAAAAAGAATCTTCTGAACGAAACGCAAATAAAGACACTATAGTAACTACCAAAACCTTGGCTTGTTTTCAAAAAGAGCTTTCAAAATTAATCCGGGAAATTTTTGAGATCACGATTCCTTTTACCGAAAAAGAGGTATAAAAAATCCTTCGAAAAAATCAGGTTTTTCGAAGGATTCTGTGGAGAAGATGGGACTCGAACCCACGACCTTTTGGCTGCCAGCCAAACGCTCTAGCCAACTGAGCTACATCCCCATTTTTAGGATAATACAGTTGCTGTTTTCAGGCGGCAATTTACTAAAATTTCTGTGCTTCCTATATAATATTATTAACAAATATACTTCACTCGAGAAAAAAGTACAAAATAAAATTCACCCTTGTTTTTTTAGCCCATTTTGAACAACTATATTTACTTCATAAACTTAACGTTTTATACATAAAGCCTCATTAATCCTGTGAGCACTTCTATTTCATTAAAACACATCAACCGTTTAGCCATTCCGGCGTTAATTTCCGGAGTGTCTGAGCCTATTTTATCTTTAACCGATGCCGCTATTGTAGGCAATATTGAGGTAAACCCTACCGAATCTTTAGCGGCTGTTGGTATTGTAGCTACATTTTTATCGATGCTTATTTGGGTTTTAGGGCAGACACGCAGTGCTATTTCTTCCATTTTATCACAATACCTGGGCGCAAATAAATTAGACCATGTTAAAGATTTGCCGGCGCAAGCCATTTTGGTAATTACCACTTTAAGTGTGCTTATCATTTTAAGTACGTATCCCTTTGCTTCTTCTATTTTCAAGTTTTATAATGCTTCGGAGCTTATTTTGGAATATTGTGTTTCCTACTATCAAATTCGTGTTTTTGGTTTCCCGTTTACCCTTTTTACCATTGCTGTTTTTGGCACCTTTCGGGGTTTACAAAACACCTTTTACCCTATGGTTATTGCCTTGATTGGAACGCTGGCAAATATTGTTTTGGATATTGTGTTGGTTTACGGCTACGGAACCCTTATTCCTGCCATGCATCTTGAAGGCGCGGCTTATGCCAGTGTAATTGCACAACTGTTGATGGCCGCGATTTCTGCGTATTTATTGCTCACCAAAACGCCTATTCCGTTGCAGGTTAAATTTCCGTTTAATAAAGAAATTAAACGTTTCGCCGGGATGATTTTAAACCTGTTTGTTCGCACGCTGGCACTTAACATTACCCTGTATTTGAGTACGCGCTTCGCTACGGGCTTGGGCACTTCGTTTATTGCAGCGTACACTATTGGCATCAATTTATGGTTTTTGGGTGCGTTTGTTATTGATGGTTATGCCAGTGCCGGAAATATCCTATCGGGTAAACTCTACGGCGCGAAACAATACCACCTGCTGTTACAATTGGGAAAAAAACTCATAAAATACGGTGTGCTTCTGGGTGTTTTTCTCAGTTTTCTTGGCTTTTTGCTTTACAAACCTATTGGGCATTTGTTTACACAAGACACTGCAGTGTTAGACCAGTTTCAAAAGGTATTTTGGATTATTTTGATTATGCAACCCTTTTGTGCTTTGGCTTTTATTTTTGATGGTATTTTTAAAGGTTTAGGAAAAATGAAAGTCCTGAGAAATGTTTTGTTGCTCTCCACATTTATGGTCTTTGTTCCGGCTTTGTATGCCTTGGATTATCTCAACTGGAATTTGTATGCCGTATTTACTGCTATTTTTATCTGGATTATCGCGCGAGGTTTACCACTTATTGTTTTATTCTGGAAAATGTTTATGCCAAAAGCTGAAAATGAGTAACTTTACATTTTGAATTTTTAGCCTATGCTTTTAAGTGCTTTTTTGCAACAATCCGTTATTGAAGAAAAAATTAAAAACGCACCGGATAGCAGTTACGAAATTGGTGTGTTTATAGGCTCCATGCTTCCTTTTGTAGTATTAGTATTGCTTGCCTATGCCTTGTACCGGTATAATAAAAACAAAACAAAAGACCTTTAGCCATGGGAAATAAACTCTTTTTACTATTAGCCATCGTGCTGGTTATTATTTATATATACAACCGAACTAAAAAACGCTGATTTATCTGGTTTTTAACCAGCCCGTGACGCTTAACCGTTGACTTTTCAATACGGGTTTTACTTCGTGTTCCAGTTCCTGACTTTCAAAAATTACGACTCTGCCGGGTAACGGATGTACCGTCAGTGGCATTTCTTCTTCATTGTTTTTTTTCAGGTACAATACGAGTTCACCACCATTTTTGGGATTCCAGGTTTTATCGTTTAAGTAAAAAACAAAAGAAAGTTTTCGCCTGTCGTCGTTTTGAAAGGTGTCCAAATGCCGTTTATAGAAAGTGCCTTCCGGATAAAGTGCATAGTGAAATTCTTTTTGTAGAATGCCTAAAAAACAGGTTTTGTTCAAGTAGCTTATCAGACTGTTGATTTTGTTAAAAAAAAGAAGCTCGTTTTCATTGGCTTGGGCTTCATCTATCCATAAAATAAAGTCTCCGCGTATGGTTTTAACAATGTTTTCATTGGTTTTATTTCCAATAGCTGCTTTTTTAAAACGGTTGTTATGATATTTAATCCAAAGTTCGTGTTGTAATTTTGCTTCTTCTTCTTCAGAAAAAAAAGCATCTTCAATTGCATAGCTGTTTTTTAAAAGCCCTGAAATAATACGTTCAAACTGAGGATTTTCAACAAAATCCAATTGATTAAAAATCTCACTCATAAATAAAATTTGCAAAAAAAGTGCGCAAATGTACTCTAAAAACCTATTCGTTTAACAAATTCAATACCTTTGTACTGAATTATTTAATACTATGAGCACCATTAGAATCACCAAACAGTTTTCCTTTGAAACCGGACACGCGCTTTATGGTTATGACGGCAAATGCAAAAATGTTCACGGTCACAGCTATAAATTATCGGTTACCGTTATTGGTACGCCTATAGCAGATCCCCAACATGTAAAACTAGGCATGGTTATAGACTTCAGCGATCTTAAAAAAATAGTCAAGGAAGAAATTGTTGACATTTTTGATCACGCCACAGTGTTTAATAAAAACACTCCGCATGTAACCTTAGCCAAAGAGCTGGAAACTCGCGGTCACAATGTGCTTTTGGTTGACTACCAGCCTACCAGCGAAATGATGATTCAGGATTTTGCTCAAAAAATAAAGGCGCGTTTACCCAAAAACATTACGCTGCACGCCTTAAAACTTCAGGAAACCGAAACCAGTTATGCCGAATGGTTTGCCGGCGACAATTAGTATGAAGGCTTTTTTTAAAGACATATTTGCCTACCATTTTCATTTTAACCAAAAACTGGCAATCGTTTTTTTGGAAAACGAAAAAAATCTTACTCCGCGAACATTACCCTTGTTTTCCCATTGCCTGAATGCTCACCAAATATGGAACTCGCGAATTTTGAATACGCTGCCGTTTGGTGTGCATCAAGTACATGAAATTTCCAATTTTCAAGCCATTGACCTTAGTAATTATCAAAATACGTTAAAAATTATTGATACCTTTGATTTTGCTGAAACGATTACCTATAAAAATTCAAAAGGCGATACTTTTTCGAATTCGGTGCGCACGATTTTGTTTCACATAGCCAATCATCATACGCACCACAAAGGGCAATTGATTTCAGATTTAAGACAACAAGGAATTGAACCTTTGGTAACCGACTATATTTTTTATAAACGATGAATATTCCGGCAGGAAAATATATCTACTTTGCTTCAGACAACCATTTGGGTGCGCCTACCCGAGCGGATTCCTTACCCAGAGAGAAAAAATTTGTCGCTTGGCTAGAGGAAATCAAGCATGATGCAGCAGCCATTTTTCTGTTAGGCGATTTGTTTGACTTTTGGTTTGAATACAAAACCGTGGTTCCCAAAGGCTTTACCCGAACCTTGGGTAAACTCGCCGAAATTTCGGATTCCGGTATTCCTGTCTATTATTTTGTGGGCAATCACGACTTGTGGATGAACGGTTATTTTGAAGAAGAATTAAATATTCCTGTATACCATAAACCTAAGGAATTTACCTTTAACAACAAGCGTTTTTTTATCGGTCATGGCGATGGTTTAGGTCCCGGAGACAAAGGCTACAAGCGCATGAAAAAAGTGTTTACCAATCCCATTAGCAAATGGTTTTATCGCTGGTTGCACCCTGATTGGGGTGTGAAATTGGCACACTATCTTTCTGTAAAAAACAAGCTGATTTCCGGTGAGGAAGATGCTAAATTTTTAGGTGAAGATGAAGAATGGCTGGTGCAATATGCCAAAAAAAAGTTGAAAGAAAAACACCGCGATTACTTTGTGTTTGGTCACCGGCATTTGCCACTGGAAATTGATTTGGGCAACGGTTCAACGTATATCAATTTGGGCGATTGGATTTCGCATTTTACCTATGGGAAATTTGACGGAGAAACGATGGTGATGAAAAACTATTCTGCTGATTAGGATTTCTATTGGAGTCATTAAAACCTGTATTTTATGGCTGCAAAAATATACCTGGGCAGTAGTCGTGTTGTTTGTTGATATGTACTGATTTCATTAACGTTATCCAACGTAAACCGATTTTCATTCATTATGTTGTTTAGTATTAATTGGTAGGATAATTTAGATTTTTCCGGAGTATGATTTACGTGAACGTTCACAAAATTATAATTGTCTTGTGTTAGATAGTAAAACTTACTGTTAACCTGCGCCGTTACTACTTTGGATAGGGTGATGTTGGCCTCTACAGCCATACTTTTCCAAGTGGATTTGGATTCTGTATTTTTATAGACAGTCTTATTGTTTATTAAGTTAAAATTAAAGTCAAAATTAACAGGGATATTAAAGTAGGTTCTGCCTGATAAAAAATATGTTGCTGTATTCAGGTTAAGTTTTTCAAGTTGATTTGCATTGATAGAAATCAAAGTTGTAGAGAGGTTTTGCAAAGTCCCCAAACGTGTTGATAAATTGAGTTCTTTAAAATACGAGGTCAAATCTATTTTTGCCACAAAACTATCGCCGGTATTTACAAACTGAAAAGCTGTAAAACTTAGGTTGTCCAAGATGGAATTGTCTGTTGAGTATCTGCCGTTAGCTTTTGTGTAAAGCAATCTAACAGAAAACGACTGTGTGTGCAGGTTGTTTGAAAGGTCATAGGCTAGCCTGTATTTATTCCTGTGGATAAATTTAATTTCATTGGTTCCTTTGACAAAAGATTGGTATCCCGATAATTGATAATTTTCAAGAAAAAAATCGGAATATGGCCATACGTAGTCTCTTGTATACTGAAGGCTGAAGGTTCCTATGCCTAAATTTCGCAACCTAAATCCTATTTTAGGGTTTAAAAAAAAATGATTTTCTGCTGAATAATTCGTTCGGGCATCCAAATAAACCATGGCTAAGCCTCCAAAAACCTCAACTTTATTAGATAATTTATAGTTTAATTTGTTGTTTACCTGAAGGGTTTGCCGGTAGTATTTCAAGTGGTTTTCTAAGCTATCTATTCTTGTTTCCGAATCATCCAAAAGAAACTTCGAGGCTCTTTTTTCAACATGTTTTTCATATTCCAATTCTATGTTGTTTTCCAGCTTAGTTGTAGTAATCAAAACCGAACTTTTACCTCCAAAAACCGTAGCGTTGTCCATCGATTTGGTGTTAACAAACTCATTTTCTGCTTGGGAAAAAATTTCATTTATACCGGGTGAATTCAGGTCAATGTTTTGATGTAGGTAGTTGCCTCCAAAATAAAAATAGTTGTGTAAAATATTTCTATTTCCCAACAGAATGCTGTAATCCAAATGATTAAAAAAAGTAGTGCTTTTTTGATGCTGCCTTTCTTTTACAAGGCTGTCGTTAAAAATTATATGCTGGTCGGTTTGTACAGGCGCATGCTTAAAAATAAATACATTTTTCAGATAGCTTTTTTCTTCATCGTTGTATTTCAACTCTATTTCTCCACCCATAGTGGACTCGTTGCCGGTTAATTTTTTACTTTCCGTATATGTAATTGGTGAAGCCAGTGTATTAAACACGGTTTTTGACGACACCAATTGTTTCCCTATGTCATTTGAAAAATATCCCGTGCCTCGAACTCTTAGCGAAGGTTTGATGCTTTTTACAAAACTTAATGCATTGATAAATGCTTTATTGAAAACATCTTCATTGTCTTTAAAAAAAGACAACTGATAATCGGGTACTTCATATATAGGATTGATTTCCGGCAACTCCTTTTTTTCATCAAACACATTGTTTATTTCTACCTTGCCGGTGACTACTTGTTCCTTGGCAAATTGTCCTAAATTAGTGTAGTTGTTAAAATTAAAGAATTTAATTTTTTTTCGAATAAGCCCCAGATTGGAGGCCAACTTCACTCTGTCTTCCGTACCGAAACCCATACCGGCATTTCCAAACCAAATGTTTTTAAACTCTTCTTTCAAAACCAAATTAATGGCTACTTTATTTGAGTTTAGCACTTTAGCCAGTACCGGATTGTCTTCAAAGCCTTCCAGTATTTCCACATTGCTCAACACTTTGGCATCCAGGTTTTTGGATAGCATCGTGTAGTTTTTATCAAACATATCTTCTCCTTCAATCAGGAGTTTGTCTATGTTCCTGCCATGTGCCTTTATCGTTCCGTTTTTTAACACTTCTATACCGGGCAGGGTTTTTAATACCTCTTCTACGGTTTGCTCATTTCCGCTGGTAAAAGCATCTACTTTATATACAATTTTGTTTCCTTCTCTTTTTATTTTTTCATCTGCTTTTAAAACTATTTCTTTAAGGTTTTCAACTTTATCTTGAAGCACGAATGAAACTTCATAGCTTTTTTGAGCGGGAATAAAAGAAAGTGTTTCTGCTTTTTTTATAAACCCTAAGCTTTGTGCAGAAATAGTCACACTAGTTGTAGAAGGAGCGTTTAATTCAATCGAAAACTCGCCTTTAGAATTTGTATAATTGTACGCTAAAATATTTCCGTTGGGATGAACAACTACAACACTGGCTTTTTCAATGGGTTTATTCAAGCTGTCTTTTACTGAACCTGAAATATGGATTTGCCCTTTACTTACCATAATCCCTGACAGAAGGAAAAAAATTACAAAAAACTGTCTTAGGTTTACGTTCATCATATAAAATAAAGGTAGCGCTTTCCCTCAAAAAGATTCCAAAAAGACTTCGCTTTTTATTTTCTCTTCCGGAACGTCGGTTCCTAGTTTTTGAGCTATGGTTACGGAAGTATTCTTTCGTTTTTCATAAAAAAAG
>DASRWB010000012.1:0-45233 GCA_035654775.1 Flavobacteriaceae bacterium
ATTAAAAAAGTATAATCCAAATACACGATAAGGTATCTTCAACATCTTATTTACAGGCCATTTGGGTAGGCGTTTTTGCGTAGTTCAGACGTAATAAAGTAGGGGATAACCCGGGTTTTAGTTAAGAAATCAGTATTGTAAAGTTGTGATTGCCTATAAAGCAGCCGTATTACAGGCTCAGCATCCAGGCGCGTTGCAACCGTTTAAAGGCATGCAGCTCTTTACGTAGAATTTTTAAATAATCTCGCCCGTTACTTTTAGAACGTTCTAGCCGGATACAATTGGCATACAAATTATGAGTAAGTTTGCTTAACGCGGCCAGATGCTTGTGTTTTTGCTCCGGATACACTTCTTGCTCCGCCTTTACAATTTCAGGAGCAAGCGACACCGATTGCTGGACGATATCTCCCGAGAAGTAAATATGCGCATTTTCGCTACCGTCCGGTTCCAACTCACACAAATCATAATGTAAATAGCTCGATATACTGCGCGACAAACTCACTATTTCCAGCGCTTTTCTGTAAATAGGCAAATGCGGCAAGTGCGGTGGTACGGTAGGCAGTATCATTGTAGCAAAAAATGTACCCAAAGTTACTAACTAGTAAGCAGATATGTATTTAATAATTAAAGTAAAATTGTATATTTGATTTAAATATTAAGTTATTGTGGTTTATTTAATTTAAAAATCATGGATTCTTTAAACAAGAATATAGTAAAATACCTGCAGCAAAACGCCCGAATGACCAACGCCGAAATAGGACGACGCGTAGGTATTAGTTCACCCGCAGTTTCGGAACGCATAAAGAAAATGGAAGATGCCGGTATTATTCAGGGCTATTTTACCATGATTTCGCCCTTTGAAGCCGGTTATCAACTCAAGGCCATCATTACCCTTCGCGCTTTTATGGGGAAACTGAAACCTTTTTTGGAAAAGGTACAAACCTACGACGAAGTTATCAATTGTTACCGCATTACCGGAAACGAAAACTTTGTTATGGAAGTGGTACTAAAAAACCAAAAGCACCTGGAAGCTTTTATAGACCAGCTTATACTTTACGGCGAAACCAAAACACAAATTGTATTGTCTCACGTAGTCAAAAACAAAAGCATACAGCCCATAAAGTGATAATACAAAACACCAGGTAACAAAGTCTTTACTTCACCGAGCGCTTAAACGGATACAGCAAATGTTTAATTTTAGCCGATTGGTTTTTAAGATACAGATTTAAAATAAAAAGCAATACCACACATACACCGCCCAGCAAGGTCATCATATACCAGGTATTGTCAAATCCAAATCCATCTACAATACGCATTCCGGCATTGTGCCCAAAAATATGTGCAAACGAGAAGGCAATAGAGTACAAGGCCATATACTCACCCTGATTGCCTTTCTTGGCACGCTGCAGCGCAAACGCATTAGAAAACGGAAAAGCAATCATTTCTCCCACGGTCATTAAAAACAGCCCTACAATTAAAATACCGCTCCAATAGGTTAGGTTTAAAACCAAAAAGCTACAGGCAGTAAGTAAAGCACCAAAAAGCATCAGTTGAGCCTTGGTGTATTTTGAACGCTCCAGCCATTTGATAAGCGGCATTTCAAACAAGAAAATAAAAAATCCGTTGGCACCCAGTAGCAAACCAATTTCAAACTCGGTTAAAGCATGTGCCTCTCGGTAGTAAATAGGCATGGTTGAGAAATACTGTAAAAAGATAAACCCAAACAAAAACATCGCACCCAGAAAAATAAAAAAGGGTTTATCTGAATACGCCGAAGCGGGTTGTTCCACACGTATGTCGTCTTGTACTTTTGCCTTTTTGGGATGCAATACCATAAAAAGTACTGCTGTGGCTAAAATACAGGTAATGCCGTCTACCCAAAACAAACCGCGGTAACTCATGGTGGTAATAATAAGTCCGCCTAAAGCCGGACCGGCAGAAAACCCCAGGTTTATTGCCAACCGGATTAAAGTGACACTTCGGGTTTTATTTTCCGGTTTGCTGTAAGCGCTCAATGCGACAAACATAGCAGGACGAAACATATCGGCAACCAACATCACCAAAAATATACCCACACACAGAGTGGCAAAGCTGTGTAAAAACTGAAGGGCTATAAACAGTACACCGGTACTTACCAAACTGCGCACCATCACCTTGTAATAGCCTATTTTGTCGGTGAGTTTACCACCCAGCCAGGAACCCGCCACTGAACCCAACCCGAAAGCACTCATAATCCAGCCTACTTCTTTAAGGGTAAAATGGAGATCTTCCGTAAGATACAACGACAAAAAAGGGATTACCATAGTACCGGCTCGGTTAATCAATGTTATAAGGGCAAGCCACCACACTTCGGTAGACAAACCGGAGAAGGTATTGATATAGCTTTTAAAAATCAGTTTCATGCCTTAGCGTGTTATTAAAAATAAAACGTCCAACAATTATGTTGGACGTCTGAAAATAAATGGGTTTATTTACGTTTTAACAATCACAACATAACGCTTAGGTACCTAGCAATCTTATAGGTGCGAGTACAACGAAAAAGGGTGACTGTAAACATGGTTTTTTCTTTATTACGCTCAAAACTAATCAAAATTCTTTTATTTTGTATGCATAAAATTCAAAAAAATGATAAAACAGATAGGATTACTACTTTTTTCCCTGATGTTTATGTTTTCGTGTAAAGATGGCAAACAGGTTATTTTAGGTGAAACGCCCTGGCAACGAGACATGAACGCTGCCTTTAAAGATGCATCCCAATCTCCCTTAAAAGATAAAGACCGAAGAAACTTTACCACGCTGGATTTTTTCCCTGTAGATTCAACCTATGTAGTGAAAGCACACTTAACCCGAACCCCGGACGCACTACCTTTTAAAATGAAAACCACAACCGAGCGGTTACCCGAATATGTTCAGTATGGAATACTGACTTTTGAACTCAATGGTGCCACGCATCAACTACGCATTTATCAAAACCTTGATTTGGTTAAAGAATCAGGGAAGGAAGAACTGTTGTTTTTACCCTTTTTAGACACTACCAACGGAGAAACAACCTATGGTGGCGGTCGCTATATAGATACCAAAATACCGCAAGGGGATACTTTGTGGATAGATTTTAATCAGGCTTACAATCCTTACTGTGTATATAACGAAAACTATTCGTGCCCTATTGTACCGCTTGAAAATACCGTAAATACGGAAGTTAAAGCCGGCGTAAAGGCCTATAAAAAGTACTAATGTGTTTACTTAACCAAATACATACCGCCAAACACAGCTAAAACACCCAGTACTAAACTTCCTAGCGTATAAAGTGCAAACAAGGTGAAATCTCCAGATTTTAAAAGCAGGTAGTTTTCATGAGCAAAGGCTGAAAACGTAGTAAATCCACCACAAAATCCGGCAGCTAAAAGCAGCGTTTGATGAGATGTAAGCGCTTGGTTTTTTACCGATAAGCCCAGCACGATACCTATAAGTAAACTACCCAAAAGGTTCACCGTGAAAGTGCCGTAAGGAAATCCTCCGGAGGTAGAGTTGAGGTATTTGCTTACTAAAAAACGTAGCGCACTTCCCATGCCACCACCCAAAAATACAAGTAAAAGCTGCTTCATTTGTTGACTTTAAATAAGGTTTTACTATACAGATAAACTACACCTTAGAGAGCAAGATAAGGCATTCGGTTTATTTTAGTGCAATATAAAGCTCAGTAATCCAGTTTGCCGGATTGGGTTCATCACCGGGATCAGTGGTATAATATTCCAACATGGGTGCATTTTCTGCTATTTCGAGTTTGTTTTCTTCTATATAAAGATAGGCTTTCTCCCAAGCTTCTTCCAGATTACTGTAATCGCCTGTAAGCGTTACTTTTAAAGCTTTAAAAGGTTCCAGTTGTCCGGAAAGGATATCGTTACTTTCCGTAATCACTCGTGCTGTGGTAGGGACTGCACAGGAAAACAAGGTAGTACCGTTCCGTTCATCCCAGGAATGATACAGGGTAAAAGGCATTCCTGCAGTACTGATATTGTTTTCGGCTACATAACGCCCTACTTTAGGCATTAGCTCTTCAATTTTAGTTGATAAATCCTTAATCTTGGTAGACGCCGAGGTATACACATAAAAACCGCCACCGTATTCCGTAATCCCGTTTACGGTAATGTTGTATTTTTCCATAGAAGCTACCGTAAGACTGTCTAAACGTACCAAACCGCTTTCAAAATCAGGACCTATCATTTTGTCCATACCTCCGTAAAGGGTAGCATAACCTTTAAAAATAAAAGGCATCTTTTCGGCTTTCATTCCCCAGGTTACTTGGGTTCCGGAGTCAACAGTTTCAAATTTCCAGTATACGGTAGCCGGATCGTAGTCTTCAAATTGCAAAGCCTGTTCTATTAATACATGGGGTGTTGCTTCGAGTGTTTTCATATTTCCTCTACCGTCCTTGTCTACCCAAGAATAGCTCCCGCCAACACCTTTGGATTGTTCCCCAAATTCAATTTTGGCGTTGGGGTCTTTTTCTGCCCATGTAGTCCATTGTGGCCAGGTGGTATAATCTATCACCTGATCATAAATCAGTGCCTTAGGTGCTGCAATGACACGGGTACGGGTTATATCGTAACTGCCGGGCTGTACAGCAATATATACTGAAAGGGCAATAATGATGATAAGTACTAAAAAAAGTAAGTATTTAAAAAATTTCATAAGTTGTTTTTTTATGTAAATAAAAATTTAATGACCGCAATAAATAATAAAAACGAAATAAAAGCGAGTAAAATCCATACGCTTCCTTTATAGTAGCGTTGATGAAGCTTTCCATCTTTTCTGTAAGCAAACACCAAAACGACAATAAAAAGTAAAGCAAATAAAACGCCGAAGATAATTTGACCGCTACTAAACATATATGTATTTTTATGCGAAATTAACTAAATATAATGAAGAATAAAATAGAAGCAGTAAAAGCCTTCCATACAGCATTTAAAATTGGCTACAGCGAAACACCGAAAGCCAGCCTTGGACCGGAAAAAAACGTATTGCGTTACCGGTTGATGAGAGAAGAAAACGAAGAATACCTGGAAGCAGCCAATAAAGGCGATTTAACTGAAATAGCTGATGCTCTTGGGGATATGCTTTATATTCTGTGCGGTACCATTATCGAACATGGATTGCAGGATAAAATAGAAGCGGTTTTTGACGAAATTCAACGCAGTAATATGAGTAAGTTAGACCCCAACGGACATCCAATATACAGGGAAGATGGTAAAGTGCTGAAAGGCCCCAATTACTTTAAACCAAACATTGCCGGTATTTTAAAATCTTGATAGAGACTTATTATACTGGAACTCTCCAGCCAAATTTATCTTCACTACGGTTGTATTGAATATCTGTAATTTGTTTTTTCAAACGGGAAGCATAACTGTTTTCCAGTTCCGGCAATGCGTAATCTTTGTCTTGATAACCAAACCCGGAAATAGGCGAAACCACTGCGGCTGTTCCGGCACCAAAAAGCTCTTTTAACGTACCATTTTTGGCAGCTTCTACAACTTCTTTTACGGAAACTTTTCGTACCTCTACAGGAATACCATTGATTTCGGCCAGTTGCAGAATGCTTTTGCGGGTAATACCGTCCAGTATCCGGTCGCTGGTAGGCGCCGTAAGTAAGGTGTCGTTTATTCGGATGAAAATATTCATGGCACCGGCCTCTTCTATAAACTCATGCGCGGTATCATCGGTCCAGATAACTTGATTATATCCTTGGTTTATGGCTAGTTGCGTAGGGTAAAACTGGCCGGCATAATTACCGCCGGCTTTGGCATAACCAACTCCGCCGTTGGCCGAACGCGAATAGGACTGTTCGATAAGTACTTTTACCTTACCTGAAAAATAGGCACCCGATGGAGCCGTGGCAATAATAAATTTATAAGCCTTAGCCGGCGACGCGTGAAAGCCTCTACCTGTAGCAAAAGCAAAGGGCCTGATGTACAATGAACTTCCGGGATGGTTTGGAATCCACTTATTGTCAAGCTTCAGTAAGGTGCGTAACCCTTCCATAAAATAGGCTTCCGGAAGCTCGGGAATGGCAAGTCGTTTACACGAAATGTTGAAACGTTTGGCATTGTCTGTAGGTCTGAAAAGCCAGGCTTTGCCTGCGGTATCTTTGTATGCTTTTAGTCCCTCAAAAACAGATTGCCCGTAATGGAAAATTTTGGATGATGGCTCTAATACAATAGGCTGATAAGGAACAATCTCCGGTAACTGCCATTGGCCGTCAGTATAGTCACACACCAGCATGTGATCAGAAAAAACACTTCCAAAAGTTAGGTTGTTAAAATCTACTTCATTGATTTTGGAATTTTCGGCTCGGGTAATTTTTATGTCTATCGTGGTGGGTGTAGTGTCCATTGGCAATGCGTCTGAATAAAGTGCAAAAATAAGAAATATAATGCGAAAAAATAAGTTTAGGCAATTATTATAAAATCAATTATCTTAGCCCGATATAAATTCTCAATATCAAGTTATGAAAAAAATTGCGGCCTTAGTTGTGCTAATACTAACATTTACAGCGTGTAAAAACCAAAACTCAAACCCAGCGGAAACGACTCCTGAAGAAGCTTCAAAACAAGAAATAGCCTATGCTTCATTTGGTAAGGAAATAGTAGCTGACGATGCCATTCCGTCTTCTTCCATGGTAGAACATTACCAAAAAGCAAAACCCGGTGACAGTATAGACACAAAAATGAGAGCCAAGGTAAATGAGGTATGCCAAGCAAAAGGCTGCTGGATGAAACTGCAGCTGGAAGACAGTACCGAAATCATGGTAAAATTTAAAGACTACGGGTTTTTTGTACCCAAAAATATAGCGGGAAAGGAAGTGATTGTAAACGGAAAAGCCTATGTAAGCGAAACTCCGGTATCGGAATTGCGCCACTATGCCGAAGATGCAGGAAAATCTGAAGAAGAAATAGAAAACATTACCACACCGGAACGAACCTATGCCTTTTTGGCCGATGGCGTGTTGGTGAAAGAATAACTATGAATACTCGCTTTTTTATTGTGCTGGGCACGGTTTTGTTTTTAGGATGTAAACAAACGGGAGAAAATGCGGATGCCAAAAGTGAAGCTATCGTTTATGACATGTATGAACCTTCAGAAATGGCGACCTTGATGAACGCGATGTACGAGCACAACCAAAAGGTAAAACAAGCCATACTGGCAGGGGAAACACCTTCACAGTTTCCCGAAGATTTTTTGAAAATTCATACCGCCGAGCTCTCTGATTTTAAAGACAGGGATGAACATTTTGAACAGTTTTCTAAGCAATTTATTCAGGCTCAAAAAGAAGTATTTAATCCCGAGGCCGACACCGATGTAAAAACAAGATATAATCAGGCCGTTAATTTGTGTATTGCATGTCATCAAACAGCGTGTACAGGACCAATACCCAGAATAAAAAAACTGCTCATACCCTAAGTTGCAACGCAAAATAATTACCACTGCCGACGGTTCTAAAACCATTTATTTGCCCGCGTGGAACGAACATTACCATTCCAAGCACGGTGCCATGCAAGAGGCTTTACATGTTTATATTAAGATGGGATTTACTCCTGTGATTAACCGGCATAAGTCCAGACGAATTAACATTCTGGAAATGGGTTTTGGCACCGGTTTAAATGCTTTTTTAACAGCCATGGCGGCGCATCAAGTGGCAGTTCAAACAGAGTATACGGGCATAGAAGCATTTCCTTTGGAAGCACAAGAACTTAATGTGCTAAACTATGCCCGTACAGCCGAAGAAAAAGACCTCTTTCAGCAACTGCACCAAACACCTTGGGAAAAGCGCTATCAAATTTCACCTTACTTCACCCTTAAAAAATGTAAAAAACGCTTTCAAGAAGTAGATGAAATAAATGCCTATGATCTTGTTTATTTTGACGCTTTTGGTGCACGGGTACAACCCGAATTGTGGACGGAAAAAATGTTTTCAATGCTCTACAAGGCATTAAGAAAAAACGGTGTATTAGTTACGTATGCAGCCAAAGGCACGGCAAGAAGAGCTATGGAAACCGCCGGATTTACCGTTGAGAAACTGCCCGGACCACCGGGAAAACGAGAAATGCTGCGTGCCACAAAAAAGCCTGCTTGAGTAAACCTACCAAAAGAACTGTTAAACCTTTTTTAATCCTAAGTCCTATCACGTAGTTTTTAAGTACTTTTAAAGAAAAAGTAAAACATGAAGATAGTAATTGCCGGTGCGACAGGATTAGTGGGAAATGTTTTAGTAGACTTATGTTTGCAAAAAGGTCATCAAGTTAACTTTTTAACCACTTCAAAACACAAAATACTATCGAATTCCAACCTTAAAGGGTTTTATTGGAATCCAAAAAAGGGAGAAATTGATACCGCCTGTTTTGACGGTGCTGAGGTTATTGTGAATCTGGCCGGTGCTTCTATAGCCAAACGCTGGACAAAAACCTATAAAGCCGAAATCCTGCAGAGTAGAACCGAAACCGCCCGTGTACTTTTTCAGGCTCTGGAAAATAAAAACCACCAAATAAAACAATACATTTCGGCCAGTGCCATAGGAGTATATCCTGATTCGCTTACGGCTTATTATGAAGAAGATACCACTCAGATTTCTTCTACCTTTTTAGGAAAAGTGGTTAAAGCCTGGGAAACTTCGGCTGAAGCTTTTTCGGCTTTAGGGCTGAAAGTGGCCATACTGCGAATAGGCTTGGTGCTGGCTAATGAAGGTGGTGCCTTGCCCGAAATGACAAAACCGGTAAAATGGGGTTTTGGAGCTCCTTTTGCCAAGGGAAATCAATGGCAGTCATGGATTCACATTGCCGACCTGGCAGCCATTTTTATGTACAGTATCGAAAATCAATTCCACGGAATATACAACGCTGTGGCACCCAATCCGGTAACTCAGAAAACCTTGATTAAAGGCATTGCCCGCGAATTGAAAAAACCTTTGTGGTTACCACACATTCCGGCTTTCTTTTTAAAGCTATTGCTAGGTGAAATGTATCTGGTATTGGTAGAAAGCCAACGGGTAAGTGCCAAAAAGATAGAGACTTCAGGTTATGCGTTTAGGTATGCTACACTACCGGTTGCGCTACAAAATTTACTGCATAAAAAAAGCCGCTAATAAAGCGGCTCTTAAGTAGTTAAAGTATAAAAATAAAAACGATTAGGCTTTTTTATGCGCAACAACCGTTATTTTTAACTCGATTTCATCGTTGACAAACTTGTCGCCTAAGTTGTCAAATACCGTTTTAGAGCCAAAATTTACACCCCATTTGGTTCTGTCTATAGTAAAGGAATCACTGGTAAGAGTAACGGTATCGCCTTCGCGAGTAACCGTAGCCGGGAAGGTGACATTGTGTTTTATCCCTTTTAGGGTTAAATTTCCGGATAAGTTAATTTTTCCGTCAGCAATAGCCTCGGTTCCGGTAACTTCAAAAGCACCTGTGGGAAATAGGTTTACATTAAAAAAGTCGCCTTCTTTGCCTTCAACAGTTCCCATTAAATGCGCTTCTAAATTGTTTTTCATATCGCCTTCTAAATCTAAATCGGTAATCGTTTTCATGTCAATCAAAAAGGTACCGCTTTGAATATTTCCGTCAGTAATCTGAAACGTTCCGGTATCTAGTTTTACCGTTCCGTGATGCGTGGCTGTAGGTTTAAAACCTTTCCATTCAATAACCGACGCAGAGACATCAGCTATATACTTTTCTGATGTAGGCTCGCTTACTGCGGCTGCCTCGGCCTCACTGGTTACGGCTTCGTTTGCTTTGTTCTTGCAGCTTACCACAGCCAGGCTAAAAAAGGTAAGCAATGCAAGGGTTGAAAGTGTTGTTTTCATAACGTGTTAAAGTGTTTTTAGTTGATAACTATACAAAGGTAACCAATTGGTTAGCCGTAATTGTTAAAAAACCGTGAAATTAATTGGTGACATTTTGACATTTTTACAATAATGGCAGTACTTTTGCCCTAAGCAATCAAGGTTTCAAAAATTTTGTTATACAATGAGTAAAAAGGAAAAAAAAGAAAAACAGCAAGACCTCAATCAAGCTGAAACAGTTGAACAAGTAGCTGAACAAGAGAAAAATGAAACGTCCTCGAAAACTAAGGAAGAAACGCTTGAGGATGAATTAAAACAGGAAAAAGACAAATTCTTACGACTCTTTGCAGAGTTTGAAAATTATAAAAGACGTACCGCCAGAGAGCGCATAGACCTTTTTAAAACAGCGAGTCAGGACGTGATGGTGGCTTTGTTGCCGGTACTGGACGATTTTGATCGCGCCTATACCGAAATTAGTAAAACGCAGGAAAAGGAACTCTTAAAAGGGGTAGAACTTATCAGTAATAAACTAAAAAACACACTGCAAAGCAAAGGTCTGGAACGTATAGACCTGAAGCAAGGTGACGATTTTAACCCAGATAACCACGAAGCTGTCACACAAATTCCTGCGCCAAGTGAGGATTTAAAAGGAAAAATTATAGATGTAGTAGAAAAAGGGTACAAGCTGGGCGATAAAATTATACGTTTTCCTAAAGTAGTTATTGGTCAATAAAAAATACGCAGTAGCCTACTTTTAAATCAAAAAAAGCATTCATGAAAAAAGACTATTACGAAATATTAGGAATAACTAAAAGTGCTTCGGCAGAGGAAATAAAAAAGGCCTATCGAAAAATGGCTTTGAAATACCATCCGGACAAAAACCCTGATGATAAAGAAGCTGAAACCAAATTTAAAGAAGCCGCAGAAGCCTACGAAGTACTCAGTAACCCCGAAAAAAAATCCCGATACGACCAATTTGGGCATCAGGCCTTTGAAGGCGCCGGAGGTTTTGGCGGTGGCGGCATGAATATGGAGGATATTTTCAGCCAGTTTGGAGATATTTTCGGAGGCGCATTCGGCGGTGGTTTTTCAGGATTTAGCGGTGGCTTTGGAGGACAACGCAGGGTAAAAGGAAGCAACCTTCGCATTCGTGTTAAACTTACACTGGAAGAAATTGCTAATGGCGTAGAAAAGAAAATAAAAGTAAAGCGAAAGGTGCAAGCACCGGGTGTTTCATACAAAACCTGTACTACCTGTAACGGATCGGGGCAAGTAACCCGAATTACCAATACTATTTTAGGAAGAATGCAAACAGCCACTACTTGCTCCACTTGCGGAGGTAGCGGACAAACAATTGCCAAAAAACCGGCCGATGCCGATGCACAGGGACTAAAGCTTACCGAGGAAACCGTGTCGATTAAAATACCGGCAGGTGTAGTAGACGGTATGCAATTGAAAGTCTCCGGAAAAGGAAATCATGCGCCCGGAAACGGGATTCCGGGAGATTTGCTGGTTGCTATAGAAGAGCAACCACATCCAACGCTACAACGTGAAGGAGACAACTTGCATTTTGATTTGTATATAAGTTATCCCGATGCTGTTTTGGGTACATCAAAAGAGATTGATACGGTTACGGGAAAAGTGAGAATTAAAATTGAACCCGGAATTCAGTCGGGAAAAATTTTACGCTTAAAAGGAAAAGGAGTGCCAAGCATTAACGGGTATGGAAGTGGAGATTTACTGGTGCATATTAACGTGTGGACCCCAAAAACCCTAAACAAAAAACAAAAAGACTTTTTTGAAAGCATGAAAGACGATGAACACTTTCAACCTAAACCCGAAAGTGGTGATAAATCTTTTTTTGAAAAAGTAAAGGATATGTTTTCTTAGAGAAACAAAAACGGGTTTTTGTTGAATTTAAGTTAACAAAATTACATTATTTAATAAAAAATATTATCTTTGATATATCGCTGCCTCTTAGGTAGTGGTAATTTTTCTTTTTCATAGCAATTTTTTCCCATCCTTAGAATTTATTTTAAGGGTGGGTTTTGTTTTTTTAAGCGGTGAGTAAAAAACTTTAAAAAATATAACATTTTTAAGGTATGCTGCACAACATTTAATATATTTACTTTCCTAACAAAAAATAAAGCAGGTATACATGAGCAATCTTCTGGAAACCCAAAATGTTTCTAAAAAATTTGGAGATTTTACCGCACTTAACAAGGTTTCTATAGCCGTTCCTACGGGAAGCATTTTTGGGCTTTTAGGTCCTAATGGTGCCGGAAAAACTACCCTTATTCGCATTATAAACCAAATAACCATGCCCGATACCGGAACGGTATTTTTAGCAGGGCAAAAACTGGCCCCAAAACATATTAAAGACATTGGCTACCTGCCTGAAGAACGCGGACTCTACAAGTCTATGAAAGTAGGCGAGCAGGCACTCTATCTGGCGCAACTGAAAGGCCTGTCCAAAACTGAAGCCAAAAAACGATTGAAATACTGGTTTGAGCGTTTGGAAATAGGCGATTGGTGGAACAAAAAAATCCAGGAGCTTTCCAAAGGTATGGCACAGAAAATCCAGTTTGTGGTCACCGTACTTCACGAACCTAAACTGCTTATTTTTGATGAACCTTTCTCCGGTTTTGACCCCATAAACGCGAACCTCATTAAGGATGAAATTTTACAACTTAAACAAAACGGTGCAACCATTATTTTCTCTACACACCGTATGGAATCTGTAGAAGAGTTATGCGACCATATTGCCTTGTTAAACAAATCAAACAAAATACTGGACGGCAATTTGAACCACATAAAAAAACAATACAAAAGCAATACCTACGAAGTAGGAATTGTGCCTGATCAAACCAACCTTGAGCAAGAGTTACAAGCCAAATTTGAGGTATCGCCTGCCAGCTTTAAAACGCTGGGTGAAGAACTGAAACTGAATTTAAAAATTGAACCGGGAAGTTCGCCAAACCAGTTGCTTTCCTACCTGACAACCAAAGGAGAAGTAACTCATTTTGTGGAACTCATTCCAAGCGCTAATGATATTTTTATTCAAGCGGTGAAAAATAACAACTAAAATTTATGAATCATTTACCACTCATTATTCAACGCGAATACCTAAACAAGGTTAAAAACAAGTCGTTTTTAATCATGACTATCTTAAGCCCGGTAATTATGGTAGTGTTGATTGCACTGGTAGCTTACCTGTCACAATTAAATAACAATACTGAGCGTACCATAGCCGTACTGGATGAGTCCGAAATGCTGGAAACGGTGTTTGAAGATACCGAAACGCTAACCTATCATATTTTAAAAGATATTTCGCTTGAAGAAGCTAAAAAAACAGTAAGAGACAAGAAAGAATACGGTTTGCTTTACATCGCTAAGATTTCGTTTGCCGACTCTGTACCTCCGCAAATAAAATTCTTTTCTGAAGAAAGTCCGTCACTAACCTTAATCTCTAATCTGGAAGGCAAACTCGAAAAAAAACTGTCTGATTTAAAACTTATAAACGACGGCGTGGATTTAGAGCAAATAAAGTCTTCAAGAGTTGGTGTAGACATCAATCAAGAAAGTTTTGAAGGCGAAAAAACGTCAAAAATTGACAGCGTGATGAAACTGGCTTTTGGTGGTATTGCAGGTTACCTTTTATTCATGTTCATCATTATTTACGGAAACATGATTATGCGCAGTGTCATTGAAGAAAAAACAAGCCGCATTATTGAAATTATCATCTCTTCGGTAAAGCCCATGCAGTTGATGCTGGGGAAAATTATAGGCACTTCCCTGGCCGGCATAACACAGTTTGTTATCTGGCTTATTTTACTGGGTTTACTGCTCGCTATTGTTCCGCCCATGTTAGGAATAGATATGGCTTCTGTGCAAACACCACAACAAGAAATGCTTCAGCAAACTATGGAAAATCCACAGGTTAATGATGAAATGCAAAAAGCCCTTACTTCTTTTTACAATTTACCTATTGCTAACTTGGTAATTGCCTTTGTGTTCTTTTTTATTGGGGGTTATTTGTTGTATAGCTCACTCTATGCAGCCATAGGCGCAGCTGTTGACAGCGAAACCGACACACAGCAGTTTTTACTTCCTATATTAATGCCGCTAATTATAGCCGTATATGTAGGTATTTTTACTGTAATTGAAGACCCTAATGGTACGGTTTCAACGGTGTTTTCATTAATACCCTTTACCTCGCCGGTGGTTATGCTTATGCGCATTCCTTTTGGGGTGCCTTGGTGGCAACAAATTCTTTCGCTGGTCTTGCTATTTGGAACCTTTATGGTTACCGTTTGGTTTGCCGCCAAAATATACCGCGTAGGCATTTTGATGTACGGTAAAAAGCCGAGTTATAAGGAATTACTTAAATGGATAAAGTATTGATATCATGCAGGGAATTCAGCATATTGAAGAAGTTGTAACCGAAAGTGGTTTTTGGCAAGAAGTGAAAGAATTTTTAAGCCTTGGGTTTGAATTAGGCTCAAGCAACAATCCAGTAAACATAAGTATCGGACTGGTTTTGTTAGTATTCATTATTTATTTGATTACCAGTTTCATTTTGGGCATGTTCAGAAGAATTTATGCCAAACGCTTGCCGGCTGAAGACCGTACCAAATTCAACACCGTGTTTTCCTTTGTACGGTGGTTTATTTATGCTGTGGTTATTCTTATTGTTTTTGATTCCATTGGCGTTCAGGTTACGGCTATTTTTGCCGCGTCTGCAGCCTTACTGGTTGGAATTGGGCTGGCTTTACAAACTCTTTTTCAGGATATTATTTCCGGAGTTTTTATCTTGATAGACCAAAGCCTGCACGTAGGCGATATAATCGAATTGGAAGGAAAAATAGGCAGAGTAGAAGAAATTAAACTGCGCACTACACGCGCCATAACGGCAGACAATAAAGTACTGGTTATTCCCAACCACTTGTACCTGACCAATAGCTTGTACAACTGGACGCAAAATGGAGCTACCATCAGAGAATCTGTTGAAGTAGGTGTGGCCTACGGAAGCGACGTAGAACTGGTAAAAAAACTGCTTATACAAGCTGCCAAAGAAGAAGAATTGGTATTAACAGAGCCCGAACCCGCAGTCTTGTTTACCGATTTTGGAGACAGTGCCTTACACTTTAAACTTGTATTTACACTTGGCGATAGTTTCAATTCGAGATTTCCCAAAAGTAACATCAGATTTACTATCAATAAACTTTTTAAAGAACACAACGTTTCCATACCGTTTCCGCAAAGAGACATTCACATTATAGATAAAAAATAAAAACAAATTATGCCCAAAATACTTGTAATAGAAGACGAAGCCGCCATACGAAGAGTATTGGTTAAAATCCTGTCTGAAGAAAATGACACCTATGAAGTCAGTGAAGCCGAAGACGGTTTAGCAGGAATAGACCAGATAAAAAAAGAAGATTACGACCTTATTTTATGTGACATCAAAATGCCAAAAATGGACGGTGTTGAAGTTTTAGAACATACCAAAAAAATAAAACCCGAAATTCCCGTAGTGATGATTTCGGGACACGGCGATTTAGATACTGCCGTAAACACGATGCGTTTAGGAGCTTTTGACTACATTTCAAAACCACCGGATTTAAACAGGTTACTTAATACCGTAAGAAATGCACTGGACCGAAAAGAACTGGTAGTAGAAAACAAACTTTTAAAGAAAAAAGTAAGCAAAAACTACGAGATGGTAGGTCAAAGTCCTGAGATTTCAAAAATTAAAGAAATCATTGACAAAGTAGCCCCTACCGACGCCCGCGTTCTCATCACCGGAGCCAACGGTACCGGAAAAGAACTGGTAGCCCACTGGTTGCACGAAAAAAGTGAACGTGCCAGTGGACCACTTATTGAAGTTAACTGCGCAGCCATACCCAGCGAACTTATAGAAAGCGAACTCTTTGGACACGTAAAAGGGGCTTTTACTTCAGCCAATAAAGATCGAGCCGGAAAATTTGAAGCAGCCAATGGAGGTACTATCTTTTTAGATGAAATTGGAGACATGAGCCTTTCGGCACAAGCCAAGGTATTGAGAGCTTTACAAGAAAATAAAATTCAGCGTGTAGGAAGTGATAAAGACATTAAGGTAAATGTACGCGTAATAGCCGCTACAAACAAAAATCTAAAAGAAGAAATTGAACAAGGTAAATTCAGAGAAGATTTATACCACAGGCTAGCGGTAATACTGATAAAAGTACCCATATTAAACGACAGGAGAGAAGACATTCCGCTACTGATTGATTTTTTTGCTGAAAAGATAGCTTCAGAACAAGGCACAGTTAAAAAAACCTTCACTCCTAGCGCTGTAAAACTGCTCCAGCAATACGATTGGACAGGAAATATTAGAGAACTCAGAAATGTAGTAGAACGTCTTATTATCCTGGGCGAAAAGGAAGTAAACGAGAACGATGTTAAGCTTTTTGCGTCAAAATAATACTCCATGAAAGAAATACAAGTAAGCGAATTTAAAGTTACTCAGCCGGTTAAGCTAAACACCTTAAGCACTTCATACGACTTAAAAACCAAAAAAAAGAAAATTAAAAAAGAAATGGAGCGCGTGTGTAAAGAGTTGGCAGACATTCAAAACACCATGTATGCCCACGGGAAATATGCCGTTTTAATCTGCATACAAGGAATGGATACTGCAGGAAAAGACAGCTTGATTCGTGAGGTTTTTAAAGAGCTCAATGCCCGAGGCGTAATGGTTTACAGCTTTAAAGTTCCCACAAGCCTAGAGCTAAAACACGACTATCTGTGGCGACACTATATTGCTTTGCCGGCACGCGGAAAATTTGGAGTGTTCAACCGCACACATTACGAAAATGTTTTGGTTACCCGCGTACATCCGGAGTATATTTTAAACGAAAATATTCCCGGAATTAACAGTATTAGTGATATTGATGAAGATTTTTGGGAAAAACGATTTGAGCAAATAAATCATTTTGAAAATCACATTGCCGCCAACGGCACCATTATTTTTAAGTTTTTCTTAAACCTCTCAAAAGAAGAACAAAAAAACCGACTTATCAGGAGACTTGACAAGAAAGAGAAAAACTGGAAATTCTCTCCGGGTGATTTAGATGAGCGTAAACTATGGGATACTTACTTAAAATATTACGAAGAAGCCATAAACAAAACTTCAAAACCTCATGCACCTTGGTTTGCTGTTCCGGCAGATGATAAACCCACCACGCGCTATATAGTAGCCCGAATTTTGCTTGACACTCTAAAACAGTACAAAGATATTAAGGAACCCGAACTGGACGATGCCATTAAAGCCAATATTGAAACCTACAAACAACAATTGCATAATGAATAAAGTCAAACTTTTAACCCTGTTGGGATTAGTCCTATGGGGACAAACCTTTTCTCAAACAGATGAAGACGTATTTAAAACCATTTATTCGGCTTCACTTACCAACGGAAAAAGCTACGAATGGCTCGAGCATTTATCCAACCAAATAGGAGGCAGACTTTCGGGCTCTCTCAACGCCGAAAGAGCCATAGCCTATACCAAACAGGAACTGGAAGCTCTAGGGCTGGACAAAGTGTGGCTGCAACCTGTAATGGTACCCAAGTGGATTCGTGGAGCTAAAGAATACGCCTATGTAGAAACTGCTGACGGTGAAACTACTGTCATGAATATTTGTGCCTTGGGCGGTTCAGTGGCTACAAATCCTTTAGGATTAAAAGCAAAACTTGTTGAAGTTCAAAATTTTGAAGAATTGAAAGCCTTGGGGAAATCAGCGATAGAAGGCAAAATTGTGTTTTACAATAGACCCATGCAGCCCGACTTAATTCATACTTTTGAAGCTTACGGAGGTTGTGTCGATCAGCGTTACAAAGGCGCAGTAGAAGCCGCAAAGTACGGAGCCGTTGGCGTAATTGTTCGCTCTATGAGTTTACGAATTGACGACTATCCGCATACCGGAAGCATGACTTATGAAAATTTACCTGGAGCACAGCGCATTCCTTCAGCAGCAATTAGTACCCGACATGCCGATTTACTCAGTGGTATGTTAAAACTAGACAAAAATATTACCTTCTACTTTAAGCAAAACTGCAAACAAATGCCCGATGTACTTTCCTACAATGTTATTGGTGAAATTACAGGCAGCCAGTTTCCGGACGAATATATTTTGGTTGGTGGTCATTTGGACTCCTGGGATTTAGGCGATGGTGCTCATGACGATGGAGCAGGCTGTGTACAATCTATGGAAGTATTGCGATTACTCAAAATAACCGGAATAAAACCCAAACGCAGCATACGCGTCGTGCTGTTTATGAATGAAGAAAACGGTTTGCGTGGCGGTAAAAAATATGCTGAAGAAGCCCGGCAAAAGAATGAAAAACATATCTTTGCTTTAGAAAGTGATGCCGGTGGATTTACACCTAGAGGCTTTAGTTTTGACTGTGGCGATGCGGCTTTTGCCAAAATACTCGACTGGACGCCGCTTTTTAAGCCGTATTTAATTCACTATTTTGAAAAAGGAGGAAGTGGTGCCGATATTGGACCGCTGAAAGACAGTGGTATTGTACTAGCCGGACTACGACCCGATTCGCAACGGTATTTTGACCATCACCATGCCAGCACCGATACTTTTGATGCCGTAAACAAAAGAGAGTTGGAGCTTGGCGCAGCTACCATGACCGCTCTGGTGTATTTGTTTGATAAATACGGAACAACAACTTTCACAAAACAACAAGAAATAAAAGATTAAAGAATATGAAACCGGTATATTTACTTTTAGCAGTTTTAACGCTTTCATTTTCAGGAAAAGCGCAAGATCAATTGCCTTATTACGAACTTCCGGAATACCCTGAAACCTATACGGCCGGAAGTGTGGCCGCCAGAATGATAGACGGCTTGGGATTTCGTTTGTACTGGGCTACTGAAGGATTACGAAAAGAGGATTTGAATTTTAAACCCAATGCCGAAGCAAGAACGGCATTAGAAACATTGGATCATATTTATGCCTTGTCTCAGGTAATTGTTAACGCAACGAAGCATCAGGTAAATGAAACGGGAAATAAAAAAGACATGTCCTGGGAAGAAAAGCGAAAGCAAACGTTGCTGAACCTTAAAACCGCAGCAGATATTTTGAGAAATGCCGAAGACCTGAGTGTTTTTTTACTGGATTTTGGCTCTGCTCAGTATCCGTTTTGGAACGCAATAAACGGTCCCATTGCAGACGCCATATGGCATTGTGGGCAACTTGCTTCATTCAGAAGAAGTTCAGGAAATCCATTTAGTGCTAAGGTTAGTTTATTCCACGGAAAAGTAATGGAGAAAAACCGGTAACTGTTTTGACTTCAGAAGGTTTATTTTTTCAGTTTACGAATAAAAAACCAGTAAATAAAACTTAAAGCTACAATTGATAGTGCAGTAACCAGCAATTCTTTTTTAGAGAGATTAGAAAGGAAATATACGATAGTTCCTAGAGATAAAAGAGGTACGGTTAATCCACCGGGAATTTTAAATTCTCCGGGTTGTGTTTTTTGGGTATAGCGCAATTTAATAACCGCCAGTACAACGCCCAGATACTGCAACAACATTCCTCCGGTAGCAATTACGGCAAGGGTTTCAAAGCTTCCAAGGGCTGCAATCATAAAACCCGCACCGGCATAGGTAAGGATGGCTAAGTGAGGTGTTTTAAATTTGGAATGAACATAGCCAAAGGCTTTTACCGGTATTACACGGTCTCTTGACAAGGCATAAAGCACACGGGGCATATTAAGTATGGAACCACTCATATACCCAAACATAGAAACGCCGGCACCTGCGGTTAAAATCATAAATCCTGTGTTACCGAAAACATCCCTAGCTGTTTCTGCTAATGGAGCTTTTTGGTCTGCCAGTGCATCACCCAAAACGCCCTGAGCAACTAGTTGAATGAGAATATAAATAATCAATACTGAGATGATTCCTAAAAAAATAGATTTAGGTATATTTTTGTTCGGGTTTTTTACTTCGCCACTTACATTCAGGCCTGTTTCCCCACCTATGAATGCAAAAAACAGGATGAGGGAAGTGGCACCCAGTTGTTCAAAACTGGGTAAAACTTCTATGGATATATGAACCATGGAAATTTTAGGCAACCCCAAAACGATAAGTAGCAGCAAGGGAAGAATTTTGGCAATCACTAAAAATTTGATTAAACCAACGCCTTGCTTGACACCCAATATATTGATAAAAGCAAGGCCAAAGAAAACAATAAACAGGAATAACACCCTCACCATTTGAGATTCCAGAGCAGGAAATGTAGCTGCCAGTATATTAACTAGCGCATTTGAAACAGCAGCATCGGCAGATAAAACAGTAGCGAGGTACAAGTTTCCGGACAAAAAACCCGCATAATCGCCAAAAGCAGTTTCTATATAGGTATAAAGTCCTCCCGAGGAGGTTATTTTACTGCCTACTTCGGCAAAGCAAAGCATAATCAAAGCAATCAAAATACCGCAAAACAAATAGGCTAGTACTCCTGAAGCACCCATACCGACAGCCACTATGGCCGGCAATACAAAAATGCCTGAACCGATGATGACATTGATAATGTTTGATGACAGGCCAAACAAACCAATTGTTCTTTTTAACTCTTTATCGGGTTTTATCACTTTCTTAATTTAAGGTTACTTCCATAGGTCAGTTTTCGCCAAAGCCATTCCATTGGGCCAAACTTGTAATATTGAAGCCATATTTTGCTAATTATGACTTGGCCGGCAAAAATACAAAACGCAATAATCATGATAATCGTAAATCCGTATTTTCCGGTAAGATTAAATCCAAATCCGTAGAAAAGGAGTATTGCAATTATAGATTGTGACAGATAGCAGGTAAGTGCCGTTTTCCCGATAGGTGTAAAAAGTTTTAAAAATATTACATGCTTTTTACACAACAAAGCTATTCCGGCGGCATAACCCAAAGCTAGCGGAACCGTACCTAAAGTATAGGTAACTACGTGTAGGAAATAATTTAGGGTGTCACCTAAACTTTCAGTATAAAAAGCCAGATACCCACGGAGTAAATTAAAAGGTAATCCAATGGCTAAACCCGTAATTAATACTTTTTTCAAGAAAGAGATGTTGTTTAGCAGATTGTGGTGTATGATTTTTTTGCCGGCCCAAAGACCCAGTAAAAATACCCCAAAAACTTTAAATAGCCTACCTTCTTCAAGAAGCATTCCTATGCGCGTAAATCCGTTTCCTAAATTCATTTTAAAGAAATCGGCAAGGTTTTTATTCTGAAGAAAAGCCGGTATATCAGTCATCAATTGACCGTTGGACTCTATAACCGGCATACCGAAATATTGATAAATAGCGGTAGATGTATTGAAAGCAAAACCGGGATAGAAAATACCGGAAAACTGCATAAATGCCCAATTTGCTATCGGAAGCAATAGCAAAACTCCTGCTGTGATTAAAAGGGTTTTGTCAGAGGCTTTCACGAAACCAATCAGAAAAAAACCTAAAAAAGCATACAAAGCCAGGATGTCTCCGGGCCAAATAAGAAACAAATGAACCAACCCAAAAACAAGAAGCCAAAACATGCGTTTTCTGAAAAAGGGAGCAAAGGCTTTACCCTTAGAGGTAGTGTTTTGGTACTGAATAAAGCAGCCTATACCGAAGAGCAACGAAAAAATGGAGTAGAACTTGCCATCCACCAGTACGTATACTATAAAATCCAGAATGGTGTCGCTTTGCCAGTTAATTTCTCTGACCGCACTGTCGGGTGTAAAAAACCAATGTCCTGAAAAAAACTGAATATTAGCTGTAAATATAAACAAGATTGCAATGCCTCGAAGGATATCTAAATAAGCGATGCGCTCATTACTTTTTATAGGAACTACCGTGTTTTTATTTTCCATATTTAATCCGGCTAAAATTGAAAATAAATAAACTGCTCACCACTACCTTGTGAGATTACAATTAAGAAAAACATCACCGCCCAAACTATCCCCAATACCCAGGAAGGAATTTTTACGGATACTTCTTTCATAGAAGTATTGCGCATAAACCAGTGGCAGAAAAACAAAATACCAACAATTACCATAACTTTAATGATATCAAATTGCTCCAGTATTTTTTCGCCGGTGACATTGAAAAGCAACATGGATTTAATCATATTCCACGCCGTTTCAAATTCCCTGGCTCTAAAGAAAACCCAGGTAATATTGACACAAGTAAAAGTAATGAAAGCTAAGAAAATCCCATTTTTAGCATTAATTTCAAAGGGAAGGTATTTACGTTGTAAGCGTTCTAAAATCAGATATAAACCGTGTAATCCACCCCAAACAATAAAAGTCCAAGCCGCTCCGTGCCACAAACCTCCCAAAAGCATAGTAAGCATTAGCGCTACGTACATTCTCAGGACGCCATGCTGGTTTCCGCCAAGCGGGATGTAAAGATAATCTCGCAACCAGGAGGAAAGACTGATATGCCACCGCTTCCATAAATCAGAAAAACCTAATGCCGCATACGGATATTTAAAGTTATCGGGCAGAACAATTCCTAGCATAAGGGCAATACCAATGGCGCAAGTGGAATAACCGGCAAAGTCAAAAAATATTTGTCCGGAAAAAGCTAGGGTTCCTGACCAGGCATCCCAGAAGTTTAACGCTTTAGTGGAACCAAAAATTTCGTCCGCAGTTTCTGAAAGCAGTGTGTCGGCCATGACCACTTTTTGAAACAAGCCTATTGTCAGTAAAAATATTCCCCAGATAAACTGGTTTACGGTGGCTTTTTTCTCTTGGTAAAATTGTGAAATCAAGTCGCCTGCTCTTACAATGGGTCCGGCGACCAGCTGAGGAAAAAAAGTAACGTACAGGGCAAAGTCCAGGAATGTTTTGGCGCGTTCGGTTTTTCTTTTATACATGTCGATAGTATAGGACATGGTTTGAAAGGTGTAGAAGGAAATACCCATAGGGAGAATAATGTCCAAAGGCTGTGCTTTATAGCCGTATCCGTAGGTGTTGACCACGGCGGTGAAATTGTCGAGTAGAAAATCGCGATACTTAAAGAAAGCAAGAAACCCCAAATTTACAAACAGGCTCAGGTACAGCCACCATTTTCTACGTTGGGTATTTTCTTCAACGGCTAATTTTTTTCCTGCAATCCAGTCTATTACTGTGGAAATCCATAAAAGAAGAATTAGTGGCGGATTCCAAAGTCCGTAAAAAACATAACTGGATACAAGTAACATTCGTTTTTTGTTGGTCCAGCTAAACAGTTTAGCATAGTAGAGTATAAGTACTACGACCAAGAAAATAATAAAACTTAATGAATTAAATAACATAGCGCTAAGGATTATAGGTTGGTAAAAGGCCGTCAGCTTTCATAATTTTAATGAGTTCTTGTGTAAAGAACGCGGCATCTTTGGCTGCCAGATGAGACCATTCAGGCAGGAACAAGTTGGAGAATTGTTCATAATCCTCATAGTGGTAGGCTTTGGCACCTGACTTCTCAACCAAAACATCCCAAAACGCTTCTCTGGGAAAACCTTTGTCTTCTACTTCCTTAAATAATCCGGAAGAAGGACAGCGCACTAAGATTAATGTGCCACCTCTGGATTTGAATTTTTCGGCCAATTCCACAAATGTATTCGTGGTCGCTTCTTTATCGGGTGGAGGATTATCACCACTTAAAATGGCGGTCCATACTTTTTTTACCGTATTGGCATAAGCGGTATCGGTAACCATGATTTCAGGCATTTTCATGTGTCTGTCCAACGTAACTTCTTCAAAATTGTTGAACGGCGGATAAAACGGACCACCGCGATCGCCAATATGTATTTGATTCAGCAATGTTTTCAGGTCTACGTCAGAGTCCCAGCTTTCATCTCCGTCGCGTATGAAAGCAAGATTTTTTTGTAGCGGTACAGCAAGAATATGATTTAAACGTTGGGCATAAGTTCGCTTGTAATAATAATCTACCAGCGATTGTGACCTTTGAATGAAACGCGCTTCGGGAAAAACGGTAGAAAAAAATAAGGGTGGTGTAATGCCTACAATAAGCGTTCCGCTAAACGAGGTTTTATCAACAATATCCCTGAATACCGGAATTGGCGAAGCACCTTGTGTAGCCAGCATAACTGCATCTTCACCGGTTTCCTTTTCCCAGATGTCCAGATTGATATCGTAGAGAATTCGGGAAGAACCTATAAAAACAACCGTATGGTCTTTCGCGTGGTTTAGTTTGGCTCTTTGGATTGCCCAAAGGTTTTTGTTATCATCAATATTTGGTTTTAAACCCTGAGAACGCCAGTAAGTTTCCCATGCGAGGACACTTAACAGACCAAGTGTCACAGCTATTAGTAATGATGTTTTCAAATTCATAATGGTTTGGTTGATTGTCTGGTCAATAAAACCCGAAAGGTTTTTATGGCTTTCGGGCTTGTTAAATGCTTTGTTGGATTCAGTCTAGTTGGAAAGTTCTTTTTTCAAGGTATAGATATAAGACCATATATCTACTACGCTGTTTCTGAATGTACTTCTGAGCTCATCCGTTTTCTTTTTGCCATGAATATTTTCATACACTTTCCAGATACCATCAACCTCTTTATCCAGGTCTGCAAATTTTGAAAAAGGATTGCTTACAAAATAATCGGCACTGTGCCTGTCGCCGCCCATGGAAGCATACCAAATGCCGGGTCTTTCATCGTTACTTTGTTTTAAGGCGTCTCGAATGGCATTAACTGTATTTCTAAAAGCTGTATAATTCTGTACTTCAAAGAAAGTTACCCATACTAAACCTGTATCTTCAGGCATACTGGAGCTCCAATCAGGAATAGATCGTGAGACGTTGTATTTTGTTGACTCAATATGTGGCATAATTAAGTTCAAAACTATATTTCTACAGTTTTTACCGGCAGTATCAGCACTTTCGTCATCAAATTCAGCCCAATTAGCCATTGCACTTGTTAGTACATACACATTGCCTTCGCCTTGCATTCTATGCCATACATTCCATTGGTTTTCCCCTTCGTTTTCGGTGTAACATTCTTTCCAGGCCTTTACGCCTTGAACAAAGGCATCGTTATGACCTTGTTTAACTGTAATTTCTGACATACTTAGTATGTAGCTGTCATTTTCTTGTGCCAGAATTGTAAAAGGTAACAATAATAGCAAATACATTAATTTTTTCATGTTGGTTAATTTAAATTGATTAATAACGAGTATAATTTATCTTGATGATCAAGAGTAAATTCAAAATTAAAATCAATTCAGGGCTGCCAAATAGGCAATAAGCATAGCGATTTTGGGTGTCTGAATTTGGCTATTATCTTTATGGGAGAGGTTTAAAAGTACAAAAAATAATATTAACTATACTCTCCGCTTGAATTCTAAATAAAGGATAATATGTGCAAATCTGTTTTTTTTCTTAATTTAGGTTTGTTGTTGTGAAATTCAATATCAACTTTTCTAAGGGAATGTTGGGTAATGAACAGTAATTTATGCTACGATTTACTGTTGACCCAAGCCAATGTATTGCTGAAAACCGGTTATTTTTTGGTTTTCAACGGACCATTCATGAACCACTAAAGTTGTATAGGTTTCTCCGGTTTTTTTGCTTTTACCCTTGTAATTTAGTGAGGCCAAAACTTTGTTTTCACCTAATCCGGCTAATTTGATATTCTCTAAGATAAAAGATTCATTATCTTGACCAATTCTCCCGAAAACACCATTTAAAACCGCTTCCGGACTCGTGTAAGGATTTCCGTCTGAATAGGAACTGCAGGTAGATTCATTCCAAAGAATGTTATCGTCCATCATGGCCAAAACGGCATCGATGTTGCCTTCACTAAAATGGGCATAAAGCTGGTTTACAAGTGCTGCATTTTCAGGGTTAGGTGCCAGACCTAACTGTTGCATAAACACCATATTGTCCATAAAATCCTGCTCTTGCAAGATTTTTCCGTCTTTCATAACAATTAAAGTAGCTCCTTCAATAGTTATAGTTTTTCCTGTAGCCGGTATACCAAAGAAATCACCTGTGTGTTTTCCCGTGAAATGCCAGTGTTTTACAATATTTTCGTTTTGTCCAAAAATGTTTTTGATGGTAAATTCTCTATCTGAAAATCCGGTTAGAAAATGTTGATAATAGGCTTTAAAGGCTTCAATGCCCACAATATTTTCCGGGCTTGAAATCCCTGTTACATTTTCGTCAAAATACTTAGCGTTAATTTTATCAATTTCACCTTTATTAATGACATCGTCCCAAACTTGGCTATACATTTTAATATCTTTATCTACCATGCCTTTTTGTGAACAAGAGGCAAGAATACTTGCTAAAATGAATGTTGTTAAAAGAATTGAATAGTTTTTCATTTTGTTGTTTTAGATTATAGAGGTTACTGTTTTTTTAAGTACTTATACAAATTACAAACTCTCGTTTTTTTAGGTCAACCAGCACTTTTCCGATAAGCTTGTTTAAAGGGTGTTTTTTTATTTATAGTTAATCTTCAAGGGTTAATTTTGACCTTAATTTTTCAATACGATTCGATAACGGACTTTTCCTGATTCTAAATGAGCTATGGCTTCATTCACTTTTGCCATAGGAAATTCTTCGGTAATGGGGTAAATGTTATGACGCACACAAAATTCCAGCATGGTTCGGGTGAGTGCCGGACTTCCAAGCGGACTTCCTGTCACTGATTTTTGTCCGGTGAGCAATGTAAAGGCCGGAATGGCCAAAGGTTCTAGAACAGCACCCACATTGTGAAATTTACCTTTGGGTGCCAAGGCTACCAAATAGGAATTCCAGTCCAAGGTGACGTTGGTAGTATTCAGAATAAAATTTAAGGTACCGGCGATTTTTTCAAGTTCCTCAGGATTTGTAGAATCCACCACTTGAGTCGCTCCCATAGCTAAAATGGAATCCTTTTTACTTGGGTTGGAGCTAAAAGCAATCACTTCACAGCCCCATTTATTGAGGAATTTGAGTGCCATATGTCCCAGACCTCCAATTCCGATGACGCCCACTTTGTCAGTAGCTTTTACACCTGCAATGAGAATAGGATTAAAAACCGTGATTCCACCGCAAAGCAACGGACCAGCTTTATCCAAGTTGATGCCTTCGGGCAACGGAATGGCCCAGGACCAATGACTTCTCACATAATCTGCAAAGCCTCCATGACGACCGCCAATGGTGAACTCTGCAGAAGCACAAAGGTGATGAGAGCCGTCCATACACTCATGACAGGACATGCAGGAGCCGGAAAACCATCCCACACCCACTTGATCACCCACTTTTATGTTTTTAACTGCGTTGCCTGTGGCAACCACTTCACCGATGACTTCATGACCGGGAACAATGGGATAGGTGGTCATGCCCCAGTCGTTGTTCATCATACTGAGGTCTGAATGGCAAATACCGCAATTGAGGACTTTAACATCTACTTGTTCCGGTCCAAGTGCTCCCATCTCATAAGAGAAGGCTTCTAATTTTTCGTGAGGGCCTTTGGCTGCATATGCTGCTACTTTCATAATTAGTAAGTTTTACAGTTAGTTGTTGAGATTTTTTATTTGTAAACAGACGTATTGGTAATAGCGTTAGGTTAACTTTTATAAATAAAAACTGATGATTGGCGAGTTGCTATTACCAATTTTTTGTCTGTTCGTTTTTTTAGGGTGTTACATCGTCTTCGGTTTCAGAGTTTGTGTCGGTGGCATTTTGCAGTGCTTGCAGGTCTGAAACAATTTCAGAGTTATTCCAATATCCATATTCTTCTACAATTTTTCCATCAATAAAGCGTGCCGTGCTATGAAATGGAACGGTGTACACTTTGTTTGTAGATTTCATGGTGCCTTTCCATAAACCCCAAAAGTTGACCCAGGTTTCTCCTTCGTCGGTTACGACCATTTCATATTCTTCATTTTCTACTACCCATGTAAATATTTCAGCATCTTCTTTGTTTATTTTAATGGCTTCAGAAACGGATTTTGCTTTCTCTTTGGGTACGTTATTAGCCACTATTGCGGTGTCTGCATAATGTGTGGCCAAGCTTTCCCAATTCATGGTTTTGTAATCATTGATTGATTTTTTGAACGTTTCAATCTCTGGTGATTGTTGTGTGTAACGTATTTCTTGTTTACAAGCCATAATGCTAAGGGCAAGTAAAAGTATATATAGTGTTTTCATATTTGTTTTTTGTTAGTTTGGATTATAAGATAATTCCGGTTGCATTTCTCCTTCTACATACTCAATCTTTGTGATATATTGTGAGAGTTCATTCCATAATTTCTCTGCTTCTTCGCCCATAAGTTTTCGATTTGCTTCGGATTGCTTTGCGTACTCCAATTGATTTTCTGCGGCACTCACTACCATTACATAGGATTCCGGATTTCCAAAACCACTAAAGTAAAATCGGTAATAGGATTTGGATTGTTTTTGAGTGTAGAGATCTTTAAATTTTTTGGCTACTTCCCTTAGCTTTTCTCCGTCACGTGCTTTGTAATACATGACTAAAATTTTTCTGTAGTTTTTGCCAGCAAGTGCTGCGTTGGCTTCCTCGGGCAAGTAGGATAGATTACCACTTAAATGAATCATGTAATCATTGTGGTCGTCGTAGTGTTTATCAAATTCTTCAAAAAGTTCGGCAAATTTTTCATTTCCCATTTCTTCACGTGTATTGGGAAGAAAAGGTTTACTCATGTCTTCCCATCCGTTCATGGGAGCTATGGTAAATACTCTGTTGTCATAGGTCCATAGTATGTTCCATGAGTCTTCTTCTTTGTTCTCTTTGGCCATATCGGCCAGTTTTTTAGCCAGCACTCCATAAGCCTCGCTGCTTGATGGGTACACATGATCTACATGAATTCTGTAATGCTGGTTCTGAGCTGTACTAAGTGTAGTACTAATGAAAAGCACTATAAGTACTTTAAAAATGTTGATTGTTGTTTTCATAATGTTGATTTTGGTTAATAGCGGGTTTTAATATTTTTAGTGAAAGAAGCACAAAAAGAAGCTTGTTTTTTATCCATAAAAACTCCGGAAAAGGAAGTTCTGAAGAATAGAAACGTAGACTTATCAGCTCTTTGAATATATTGTCAATACAGGTAATAATTTTAAGGCTGCAGCAATAAAGCTTATGAAAATACATCATGACTAACTTTAGTTGAGGTTACTTTTTTTCAGATGTAGGGCTTTTCAAAGGTTGAAAGGTAGGCTTTATACTATTTTTAGTCAATCACATATTCATGTGGTTTTCAGGCGATTTCTTTTTGTATCTTTGGTAAATACATCAACTAACCATCTAATCAGCACATTTTGAAACCTTTTAAAGAAGTCGTAATTGTATTGATTCTGTTGTACTTTGCCACGGATAGGGTCTTTGGGCAAAGTCCGTCACAAATTGATGTATTGACTACCGAACAAGGTCTACCTTTTAGAGAAGTAAAATCAATAGCTCAAGATGCCAATGGATTGATGTGGTTTGGAACATCACAAGGCATTATTCGCTATGATGGATATCAATTTAAAAGTTATAATAGCGATAAAAGTAATCCGTATTATATTGAAGAAGAGCTAATTACCGGAGAATTTGTCTTTGACAGCACTAAACAAAACTTGTGGTTTATGGCTAATGATCGGTTGTTTTCACTTGAATTGGCTACAGATAAGGTAGTAGAATACAGTGTGAATAACAATATAAAAGGCAAAGTATTACGCTTGTTAAAAACCACCGATAACACCATTTGGGTTGTAACGGATGATTATTGGTTAACCCAAAATGGCCATTCCAAGCAGTATCTTCAAAAATATGTAAACGGAAGATTTGAGGTCATTGCATCCATCTCTAGGAAAGATAGAGGGTTTAGTCAACTAATAACAGATGCTCAAGGGCATATTTGGTGGAGTACTCCCAGCGGTACATATCAGTACAATTCACAAGGAAACCTACTTGAGACCTATATTTTAGACAGTTACAACTGGTTTGGAGTGCAAATGCATTTCACACTCTCTTTTTTTGACAGCGAGAACACACATTATTACTTTCCACATGAAAAGGGCGGAATACATATTTTAAACAAAGAACAACAAACCAGTCAACGATTGTTCGCCAGTCAAACCGAATTTTTTTACGCAAAAGAAGACAACCAACATCATATATGGTTTGCAGGTGGACAAGCTCTTTACAGAATGAATCCCCAAGGAAAATTTATAGACTATACACAGCAATTGCAGCAGCATTTTGACTATTCAAGAATTAATGATTTATTTGTCGATGCTAATGATTTATTGTGGGTTGCCACAGACAATGGATTGTTTAAAATTCGATTGGGTGAGCACTTGTTTTCTACGCTGTTTAAATCAGAAACTGCAGGTTGGGGAAATTCCATGCGCGGTTTTTTTGAGGATGCACAAGGTACAGTTTATGGCTTGTGTGAAAGTTCAAACAAAATAGTTTACAAAACCCGTTCAGGAATTATAGACACACTTCGGTTAAATCCAACGCGCTACAACCATTCAGAACTTCAATACGCCGCCAATTTTTTTGCTTTGGATGAAACTAAAGAACACGTGTTTACGGCTGCTATAGACCTGCTGAAAATAAACCTAAAAACAGGAAAGGTTAAAAGTTATAAACAGTTTAAGCCTAACCTAAAGGTATATGGACCTAATCCATTACTGAAATTACGTGACGGCCGCTTGCTGTTCGGGTATACATTTTCCAGATTAACCCTATTTGACCCAAAGACAGAAACCAGTAAAACAATTTTTAATGAAGATGATGACTTTCCGGAAATAACCGATATGCGATATTTTAAAGAAAGCCATCAGGACAATCAAGTTTGGATTGGAACACAAAATGACGGTCTGTTTAAAATTTCCACAGAAGGCACTTTCATTAAAACGTATCAAACCGGCCTTGACTCAGGAATAACCAAAAACTACATATTGGTTCTGGAAGAAAATGAAGACGGCAGTTTATGGGTAGGCACCTACGGTGGTGGACTCAATTACATTTCTGCCGATGGACAAACGGTAAAAAACTATACAACGGCTCATGGATTGCCAAACAATACCATAGTGGGTATTTTACCTGATGAAAAAAATAATTTATGGATTAGCACTTATAATGGGTTATCCTATTTTGATGTAAAAAATCAAAGTTTTCAAAACTTTTACACCGAAGACGGCTTGTCTCATAATGAATTCAATTACGCTTCTTTTTTTAAAGGCAGTAACGGGAAGTACTATTTTGGCGGAATGAATGGAGTGACTTTTTTTGAAGCCAATAAAGTATTGACAAAAACAACATCGCCGGCTTTAAAATTTTTAAGCGTATCCGGATATAACAACAAACTAAAAAACAGTTTCAGCGTAGATTTAAACCAAACCCCAATGGATGTTATTACGGTCTCGCCTTACGACCAATATTTCCAGGTGAATTGGACCATGCCCAATTATTTTAAAAATCAAAAAAACACCTACTTTACCAAACTGGAAGGGTATGATGAAAAGTGGTTTTTTCAAGGCAATTCTGCTTCTATTCGTTACAACCAGTTGCCGCCCGGAGAATATACACTAAAGGTGAAAGGTACAGACTCCAGAGGAAATGCGAGTTCTTCTATATTAGCTATACCTGTGCAGGTAAAACAAATTTTTTATAAAAAATGGTGGTTTATTGGTCTGTTGATTATTTTATCTCTGGCTTTAGTTTACGCTTTTTTTCAATACCGGTTAAATCACGCGCTGGCCATAGAACGATTGCGAACCAAAATATCCAGCGATTTGCATGACGATGTAGGCTCAATGCTTACCGGTCTAGCCATGCAAACCGAAATGCTGGAAATGCAAACCAACAACACCATAGACAAAACCAAACTTCACCAACTCACCACCATAAGCAGAAATACCATTTCACACATGAGAGATTTGGTATGGAGTATTGACAGCAGAAAAGACACCTTGGCCGATTTGCTGG
Source organism: Flavobacteriaceae bacterium (assembly GCA_035654775.1). Classification (GTDB taxonomy): domain Bacteria; phylum Bacteroidota; class Bacteroidia; order Flavobacteriales; family Flavobacteriaceae; genus HKST-UBA85. The sequence continues at coordinate 31,791 of DASRWB010000012.1, forward strand.
AGCGCATGCAGGAATTAGCAGAAGAACTGCTTTTACCCGCGAACATAACCTATACCTTTTCTACCGACGACTCCAACCTTCAAAAAAAAGTAAATATAAACTGCAGACGAAATATATTCCTTATTTACAAAGAAGCACTCACCAATATAATAAAACATTCTAACGCCAAAAACGTTAAAGTACATATCGCCAATACGCATAACGGATGTGTTTTTAGAATAAAAGACGATGGTAGCTTTACAATAGTGCAAAACAGTACAGGCATGGGATTAGCCAATATGGAAATGAGAGCCAAAAGCATAAATGCCAGGTTAGAATTTAATACTAAAAACGGATTTGGAATTACCTTGCATTTGCCGCATAGTATCTAAAATAAACCACATGAATATGCGATTGAAAACCGTAAAAATTGTAACTATCTTTTTGTCTTTTAAAAAGTATAAATTTTGAGCCGTAAAATTGAATTAGTAATTGTGGAAGACGATCCGGTAGTTTTGGAAAGCTTGGTTTCGTATTTCCGGCTGCATGAATGCGTTACCATTTCAAAAACCTTCGGTAGTGCCGAGCTTCTTTTAAACTGGATAGAAACCGGCGAAAGCACCCAATTCATTCTTCTTTTAGATATTCAATTACCGGGAATGACAGGTATTGAAGCGCTGCCCAAAATCAAATCCTTTTTACCTCTTTTAGATGTTATTATCCTCACTACTTTTGAAGAAACCGATAGTATTTTTAAAGCACTCAGTGCCGGAGCCTGTTCCTACATTTCCAAAAGAAGTCCGTTGCCAAAAATAAAAGAAGCGGTAGAAACTGTTTCAGAAGGAGGCTCATATATGTCTCCGGCAATAGCACGAAAAATAGCCGATTACTTTGCCCCAAAAAAGAAAAACCAACTCACCCAAAGACAACTGGAAATTGTAAAAGGCATCGTAAATGGCAAAAGCTATAAAATGATTGCCTCCGACTTATTTATTTCTTTAGACACCGTTAGAAGCCATATTAAAAACATTTACACCACACTTGAAATTAATTCCAAAGCAGAATTAATCCGAAAATCCTATAATAACGAATTGTAAATCAAAACCTGTGGTTTCGCAGAGCTTACCATACCATTTTTTGAATAGAACCTATATATTCTTATTAAAATACAAAAAGCAAGTAAGACTTAATCGAAAAAATATTGGTTAGAATATTCAGGATGTGTACTTTTGTCCTACAAAAAAACTTCACATACAGATGAATTTACACGAATATCAAGGAAAAGAAATACTTAGCAGTTTTGGTGTACGCGTACAACGAGGCATTGTTGCCCAAAACGCACAGGAAGCCGTTGCTGCTGCCAAGCAACTCACCCAAGAAACCGGCACAAGCTGGCACGTAATAAAAGCCCAAATTCACGCCGGTGGAAGAGGTAAAGGCGGCGGAGTTAAGCTGGCCAAAAACCTCAGCGAAGTAGAAACGCTTGCCGGACAAATCATAGGAATGAACCTCATTACACCACAAACCTCTAAAGAAGGTAAAAAAGTACATCAAGTATTGGTGGCTGAAGATGTCTACTATCCCGGAAGCAGCGAGCCTGAAGAATACTACATGTCCGTGCTATTAGACCGAGCCAAAGGAAGAAACATGATTATGTACTCTACCGAAGGCGGAATGGATATTGAAGCAGTTGCTGAGAAAACCCCACATTTGATATTTACAGAAGAGATTGACCCAACAGTAGGACTAATGCCTTTTCAGGCCCGAAGAATTGCCTTCAATTTAGGCCTAAGCGGAAATGCATTTAAGGAAATGACACAGTTCGTTTCTGCGCTATACACTGCTTATGTGAAATCAGATGCATCCCTTTTTGAAATTAACCCGGTGTTAAAAACCAGTGACGATAAAATAATGGCTGTAGATGCCAAAGTAACGATTGATGATAATGCCCTTTACAGACACAAAGATTATGTGAATCTGCGTGACTTACGCGAAGAAAACCCCATTGAAGTAGAAGCCAAAGAAGTAGGTCTGAATTATGTGGACTTAGACGGAAACGTGGGCTGTATGGTTAATGGTGCCGGATTGGCTATGGCTACCATGGATTTAATTAAGCAAGCCGGCGGTGAGCCTGCAAACTTTTTGGATGTAGGTGGTACAGCCGATGCTGCTCGCGTAGAAGCGGCTTTTAAAATTATTTTAAAAGACCCGAACGTAAAAGCTATTCTTATTAACATATTTGGAGGAATTGTACGTTGCGACCGCGTGGCTCAAGGTGTAATTGATGCCTATAAAAATATGGGTAACATTCAAGTGCCTATTATTGTGCGTCTGCAAGGAACCAATGCCGATATAGCTAAAGAATTAATTGACAATTCCGGGCTGGATGTACTCAGTGCTACTGAATTTCAAGAAGCCGCAGATAAGGTACAGCAAGTCCTTTCGTAAAGTTCAGAAAACAAAATACATTCATATATAAAGCTCCTGATTCAAGGAGCTTTTTTTTGGCTACCTACGCAACCTTTTTGACATTAATGTATCTTTAAAGTAACAAGCTCAATCAAATAAAACCTGACGAATATGAAAAAACAGATATATGGTCTTTTTTTAGTAGCCCTTTTTGTGTGCTCTTGCTTGGAAGATTCAACTCCTTCTGAAAATCAGAACACCACCAATAAAGTTGCCTTACTAAAAGTAGATTACCTCACCCATACTTTTGAAGGCGGAAAAGAACTCGCTTTTACACCGGAATCGGACTTTACACTGGAAACACACTATCAGCCACCGGGCGATTTTGGCAGTATACAATTACGCTACGCCGAGGTAAATCAACCTCTGTTTGACGGAACTATCGTTTGGATGGGTCTGGGCCAGCGAAGTTATCCGGAAACCTTGCTCGAGCCAAATGCTTTTGTTACTATTTCAACCCCAATTGATATGCCCGACCAATCGCGGTTTGAAAACGTAATGTATGACGAATATGCCTACTACGATGAAGATTTAGACTATGCTTCGCTATGGCATGCCATAAAGCATTTGCGCGTAGTGCAAGATTACTTTGCAACTAACCCCAACCAAAACATTGATGTTTTTCTATATACACCAAGTGTAGGAGTAGGTAACCCCGAAGAATGGGATTACTATATTCTGCTTAAAAACTAAAGGTGTAAACCGCATTCTGTTTTTGGGTTGTTGTTCCAGCGACCGCTTCGGTCTTCACCGGGAACCGTACAGTGTTTGCATCCTATGGAGTGATAGCCTTTGTACACCAAAGGATGAAAAGGAAGGTTATGTTTTTCTATATAGGTATCCCGTGCTTCTTTTGATACATCTAGTAATGGATAGAATTTTAAAATATCACCGCGCGATTCAAAAATATCCAGTGTGGCGCGATGGTCACTTTGCCATTCCATTAATCCGGAAACCCAAATGTCATACTGCTTTTTTATGGTTTCCAGCGGACGTACTTTATTGATGGAGCAGCAAAAATCGGGATTTTTTTTCCAGGTTTCATCCTGGCGGGTAAATTCGTGTTCTTCTTTTACCGCACTTATCGGGATAACATGCAATTCATATTGTTTGGTAAGTACTTCTTTGTACCTAAGTGTTTCTTCAAAGTGGTAACCGGTATCAATGAAAAAAACAGGTTGCTTTTTATTGACTTCAGAAACAAGCTTAAGTAAAAAAGCCGACGTAGCTGCAAAGGAGCTGGTGAGCATAATTCGGGCATCGCTAAAGTCATTATACAGTGAAGCAATACGCTGGCAAGGTGTTAAGGGTTTGTACTTTTTATTGAGTCGGGCTATTTCTTCCGCAGTGTAGGTTTGCTTTTCGTTTAGGGCAATTGAGGATTCAGACATAAAGTAAGACAAATTTATCTTATTAAGCGCAAGGTACTACCTAAGCGGATAACTTCAAAATAAAAAAGGGTTATTTTTTTGGGGCTTGTTTAGTGGGTGCCTTTTTGGATTTTGTTTTTGGCGGCATGGGTCCACGCAGATGAATTACCAGGCCGTTTAAAAAGTTTCGCAAAATCTGGTCGCCACATTCTACATATTTGGGATGGTTTTCGTTTCTGAAAAAGGCACCTAATTCGCTTTTCGAAATTCTAAAATCTACCAGCTCCAAGATTTTTACAATTTCATCATCACGGAGTTTTAGGGCTACGCGTAATTTTTTTAAAATGTCGTTATTCGTCATTGTTTTTTTTGTTTTTAAGCAACCAGGTATAGGCATAGGGAAACTGTGAGCCCCAAAAGCTTTCGTTGTGTTTGCCTTCCGGTACAATTTGTGTTTTAATGTTGTTTTCAGGAATTCCGCTATTTTGTAATAAACTAACCATTTTTTCAATATTTGGTATTAAGGTTTCGCTTTCTTCTTTCCCCGCTAAAAAATAAAGTCTGGCTTCCGAATTAAGTTTTTTGCCTTCTATCCAGTTAAAAATCTCCTCACTGTACCACAAAGAAGGCGAAAATATTCCGGCTTTTCCAAAAACCTCCGGATAGGCTGCCACGGCGTAGAGTGAAATCAATCCACCTAGAGAAGAACCAAAGATGATAGTGTTTTGCGTATCCGGCAAAGTTCTGTAAGTACTGTCTATATGTGGTTTTAGCGTTTCTACAATAAAGGCTACATAAGCAGCTCCATGACCGCCGCCGTATTCCTCGTTTGCAAAAGGGGTAAGTTCGTCAATGCGTTTTTCATTGCCGTGTTCAATACCTACAATGATGGCTTTCGGGTTTTCTAAACGGTCTAAATATTCGTCAATTTTCCATTCTTCGGAAAAAGAAGTCGCCTGGTCAAACAGGTTTTGTGCATCGTGCATATACACCACCGGATAGCGTTTTTCTGCATTTTGGTAATCAGCGGGTAGATATACCCAAATTTGCTTTTCGCTTTCCATGGGCTTGGCTTCCAGTGTGAATTTTGTAACATTCTCACTTGCAGTGCTTTGAGGCAATACAGTTAAAGTTATCACGGTTAAAAAAACGGCGGTTAAAAGGTGTTTTTTCATTGAAAATAAAGAAGGTTTTATTGATAAATTTCAAAAAAGTGCGATGAACTGTATAAAATTTTTCGACAAGATACAATTTATCAACGATTATAAATTTATACATCTTCTTATCTTTATGATGTTATTTATTAATCTATTTCCTCTACAATGACTAACCGAATTGAAAAGCTTAGTTTACTATCAGAAATGATTGCTTTCGCAAAGGTAGAAAATTCTTTAAAACCTATTGAATACAGCTTTTTGCTTGCTATAGCCAAGCAGCTGGATATTTCAAGAGAGGATTTTGACTACTTGATAGAACATCCCGTTTCCTATATGCATTTAAAATCACACAGCGAGCGTATCGTTCAGTTTCACAGGCTGGTGCTGCTTATGAATATTGATCGTGAACACACCCCGCAGGAAATTACCAAACTGCACAATTTTGGGCTTCGAATGGGATTAAGTCATGAGTCTATAAACAAAGTCCTTTACTTGATGGAGAGTTTTCCCAATAAAATAGTTCCACCGGACGTTTTAATAGATATTTTTAAAGTACAGTCCAACTAAAGCGCTTCCAGTTTTTTTTGATAGGCTTCCAGCTGATCTCTGAATTTAGCAGCTTCCATAAAATCCAAGGCTTTGGCTGCGCTTTCCATCTGTTTTCTGGCGTCACGAATTTTCTTTTCCAGTTGCGGTTTGGTCAGGTATTCGCTTTCCGGTTCTGCGGCTTTTTGGGCTTCACGTTCATAGTGGAACGTACTTACCGAGTTTTTAGCCAAGGCATTATCCAAGCTTTTATTTAAGGCTTTTGGGGTGATGTTGTTTGCTGCGTTATAGGCAAGCTGCTTGTTGCGCCGGTAATTGGTTTCATCTATTGTTTTTTGCATGCTTCGGGTGATTTTATCGGCATACATAATGGCTTTTCCGTTCAGGTTTCGGGCAGCGCGACCTACCGTTTGAGTTAGTGAACGTGCCGAACGTAAGAATCCTTCTTTATCGGCATCCAGGATGGCTACCAGCGAAACTTCTGGTAAATCCAAACCTTCGCGAAGCAGGTTTACCCCAACCAACACATCAAACAAACCCTTGCGTAAATCCTGCATGATTTCTACCCGCTCCAACGTATCTACATCGCTGTGTATATAGCGTACCCGTATTTGAATGCGTGCCAGGTATTTGGTTAATTCTTCTGCCATACGTTTGGTAAGAGTAGTTACCAGCGTGCGCTCGTCTTTTTCTACGCGTTGTTGTATTTCTTCGATTAAATCATCAATTTGGTTTAAACTCGGGCGCACTTCTATTTCCGGGTCTAACAGTCCGGTAGGGCGAATTACCTGTTCAACGTAAATCCCGTCGGTTTTTTGTAATTCGTAATCTGCTGGTGTGGCACTTACATAAATGACCTGATTTTGTAAGGCTTCAAACTCTTCAAATTTTAACGGACGGTTGTCCATCGCAGCCGGCAATCGGAATCCGTATTCCACCAGATTTTCTTTTCGGCTTCTGTCACCACCATACATGGCGTGCACCTGCGAAATGGTTACGTGACTTTCATCAACCACCATGAGATAATCCTCCGGAAAATAGTCCAGTAGGCAGAAAGGTCTTGAACCCGGCTGTCTGCCATCCAGATAACGCGAGTAGTTTTCTATCCCGGAACAGTAACCCAATTCGCGAATCATTTCTAAATCAAACTCCGTGCGTTCTTTCAGGCGTTTGGCTTCCAGGTGTTTGCCTATTTCCTTAAAGTAGTCGTATTGTTTTACCAAATCGTCCTGAATTTCTTTTATGGCGTTTTGCAGGACTTCAGGTGAGGTTACAAACATGTTGGCCGGATAGATGTTGAGTTTGTCGTACTTGTCTATAATTTCAAGGGTTTGCACATCAAAGGCTTCCATTTCTTCAATTTCGTCTCCGAAAAAGTGTATGCGAAACGCATGGTCTGCATATCCGGGAAAAACATCCACAGTATCTCCTTTGATTCTGAAATTTCCGTGATTGAATTCGGCTTCCGTTCGCGAATACAAGCTTTGTACCAATTGGTGCAACAACTTCGTTCGGCTTATTTTTTGGTCAACCTTTAACGGAATTACATTTTTCTGAAATTCAACCGGATTTCCTATACCATACAAACAGGATACTGAAGCAACAACCAACACATCGCGTCTTCCCGATAGTAATGAAGAGGTTGTACTCAGGCGTAGTTTTTCAATTTCCTCGTTAATAGACAGGTCTTTTTCTATATAGGTTCCGGTAACGGGAATATAGGCTTCAGGTTGATAGTAGTCGTAGTAGGAAACGAAATATTCCACTGCATTATTTGGAAAAAACTGCTTAAACTCGGAATACAATTGTGCCGCTAAAGTTTTATTGTGTGCCAGTACCAAAGTAGGTCGCTGTACGTTTTCTATCACATTGGCAATGGTAAAGGTTTTTCCGGAACCGGTAACACCCAGCAGGGTTTGATATTTTTCATCTGAGGTAATTCCCTTAGTAAGCTGCTGTATCGCTTGAGGTTGATCTCCCGTGGGTTTAAAATGAGATGAAATTTTAAATTGCATAGTACAAATTTAGCGCTTTGTTTTACCTTACCAAAGTAAAGTGACCCCGATATTCTTTACCGTCTGTATCGGTTGCCAAATACCAGTAATCATCTGTAGGTAGTACTTTTCCATTAAAGGTTCCGTTCCAGCCTGAAGCCAGTGTGTTAAACTCTTTGAGCAGTTTTCCGTAGCGGTCAAAAATACGCAGGGTAAGGATTTGATGGTCTTCCAACCCAACCGGCATCCACAAGTCATGATAACCATCGCCGTTTGGTGTGAAATATTTTGGAAAACCGAATACGTTAAACGGTATTTCAATAACGCCGCATCCGTTGATATCTCTCACATAGGCTATATGACTACCCAAAGGTACATTTTCGAAGATATTGTCTGACTGATACATGCCGTGATTGATGTTGTATTCATAAATTCCGGTACCGGTAACACTAAGCGTAACCGTTGTGCCGGTTACCGTTGCTGTACCGTCCAAAGCGCTTTCCGAAGGATTTACCGTTAGGGTTCGGGTGGTACTGCATCCTTGCGGATTACTGACGTTTACGGTATATATTCCGGGTTCATTAATCTCTATGTCGGGTGTGGTTATGTTTAAAGAGGTTTCATTTAAAAACCATTCGTAGGTGTACGCCGGGTCATTGGTTAGTGTTCCGGCTTCCAGTATCAGGGTTTCCGGAAAGGTATTCAGGCAGTATAACCGTGTTTCATCTTCAAAGAGTTCAGGTGAAACGACAGGTTCTATTTCAACGGTACTTAAGGCAAAACAGCCGGCAGATGTGGTTACTTTAACAAAAAGGGTTTGGGTTTGAGAGGTGTTTATGGTAACCGGCGACTGGAGTGCATTTGTGTTTGTGAAAGCTTCTTCTTCGGTGAGGTAATAGAATACCTGACCATTGGCGGGAAGCTGGGTTTCAAAGCTTTCCGTAAGCGACTCCAGTAGTACTTCTGTGGTGGTTTCGCTGGAGTTGTAACAGGCATAATATACCGGTATGTTGAGGCTTTCGGTGGAAACAGTAAGGGTTACTTCAGCGATGGCAGTACATCCAAAGATAGATTCCACCTGTGCATACACTACCTGTGAAACGGCAGTATTTTGATAAGTTTCAGGATTTGGTATGGGGTTTTGCCCTGCCAGTGCTTCTGCCTGTGAGGTGTAAAAATCGGTAATGAACAGGTCGTAGTTGTCGTTGGTTACTGCTTCTTCGGCATCAAATAGATTAAAGGTGGAAAACCCGTCGGTGTTTATATCACAGGCTGTAATCTGGGTGTTGTACACTTCCGGAGTTGAAGCGTATTCCGCGGTAAGGGTTCCGTAGGCCAGGCAATTGTTCGGAAAAGTAATTTCTACCTGATAGGTTCCCGGTTCGGTTATCAAATAGGTGGCGTTGGTTTCCCCGGGGAGTAAAACATCGTCCTTGTACCAGGCATAGGTGTTGTTTCCGGGCATAGTGGCATCCAGCAGCAAGGTTTCGCCTTCGCAAAGGTGATTGTTGGTGCTTAACAGTCGGTTGGGTCCCAGATTTTTGCCGGCCAGCAAACTACCGGCTTCCAGAAATACAGCAGAATCGTAACGGTAGTTTTGCTCATCGGCAATAACTAATTTTACATGATAGGCTTGATTAGACACTACATTAGCCGTAGCCGTGAGTACGGCGGTTTGTCCGTTAAAATTGATGGGCGCGTTGCTGTTGTTCCAGCTTCCGAAGTACGCTTCATTTTGAGGTTCACACGCTCCGGGAATACCGGAATGTACCGTGGTTACTTTTACCGGAGTTTGTGTATTGGGTACAAGTGCAATGTTTGTATACTGTGTTGAACCTACCGGACGAATTAAAAACCCAAACAAATCTGAGTACTGACAAGTGTTGGCATTGTTTTCCTGATACTCTTCCGAAGCAAAGAGGTAGTTAAAGTTAATTTGATCGGCGAGGGTAGTGAACTCAAACTCAATCAAGGTTGCGTTCAGCGTATTGGATTCGTTGAGGATGAGTTCGAGGTCGTTGTCGCCGGTCCAGTTTGGTGCATCATCATCACTGAGTGAGGTGTTGGGTCCCGGCACATTTTGAAGCCTTCCGGTGCTTAACACTAAGCCCTCAAGAAAGGGAAAAGTGCTGCCGGCACTGTTAAAATACCCGTAACTTTGGTCGGTGTTGCTGAAGTCTCCGCCTACTACATTGGTTACGGTTACATTGGAGATACAATCGCTGTTTATCAGGATGTTTTCAATAAGCTCTTGCGGCGAATAGGCGTTGCTATCCACTTGAATATATTGCGCACGACTTAATAAGCCGACACAAAGGGCAATTACAAGAGCAATTTTTTTCATTGGGTTTTAAAGTGGCAAAGGTACGAAGTTTTAAGCTTAAAACGCTCGAGTAATAATGGACAGCGGACAATTTTTAAATAGCTTGTAGGCGGCAAATACTTTAGGTTTCTTTTTTGTTATTTAAAATCATCCTAAATTTATAAATACGTAAAAGCATAACACTATAATCCTCAATGCATAAATATTGTAAGGAAACGGTTACATGTTAAAAAATGTTAAAATGACTTTTTTTTCATTATCTTGTGTTTAGGTTTAGTAAATACTGGTTCTTAATGAATACCAAACACGATTATAGTACACTGTTTCATTTCAGTCCTTTACCCAAATGGGTATATGAAATAGACACGCTGCAAATCTTGGATGTAAATCAGGCTGCTTTAGTGCATTACGGATACACCAAAGATGAGTTTATAAAATTAACCATCAAGGATTTACGTCCCAAAGAAGAAATCCCTAAAATGCTTGCGGCTCATGATACTATAGCTGAGGCCAAAGGAAACATTCACTTTGGCGTGTTTACCCACCAAAAAAAGAACGGTGAAAACATTCGGGTGGATATTAACGGTCACAAAGTCAAATTCCAGGGCAAAAACTGCATTATGGTCGTTAGTCAGGATGTTACACTGGTAGAAAAACAGCTGACCGAACTCCAGGAATCCGAAAAAAAACTAAAAGCCGCTTCCGAAATAGCCAAAATAGGCTACTGGAAATTTGATATGCATGCCAATACCTTGTTTTGGTCGGACAAAGTATACGAAATATGGGAAGTAAAAAAAGAAAGTATCACCCTTACCTTTGACTATTTTTACAATTCTATTCATCCGGATGACCGCACGGTTTTTGACCGCGAACAAGCGGCCGCCTTATCGGGGGAAAAAAACCTCGATTTTGTACATCGGATTGTCCTTGCCGACGGTACCGTAAAGTGGGTACATGAGCTGGGAAGACTTAATACAAATAAGGATGGAAACCCCACTTCGCTTGAAGGCACTGTGCAAGACATAACCCAACACAAAAAAGAAGAACAACACCTGAAGCTTCTGGAAAGTGTAATTACCCATACCCATGATGCGGTGTTAATTACCGAAGCCGAACCCGTTGACGAACCCGGTCCAAGAATAGTATATGTCAATGAGGCCTTTACCCAAATGACAGGTTATACTGCCGAAGAAGTGCTGGGGAAAAGTCCGCGTATTTTGCAAGGACCTAAATCCAACAGAAAGAAACTAGCCAAACTCTCACAGTCCCTGAAAAAATGGGAGCCGTATGAAATTACCACCATAAACTATAAAAAGAACGGCGAACCCTTTTGGATTAATTTTACTGTTACGCCCGTAGCCGATGAAAAAGGTTGGTACACCCATTGGATTGCCATTGAGCGCGACGTAACCGCTCTCAAAAACAAACAACTTCAAAAAGAGCTATTGGCTAGCATCAGTGCCGTATTTAATAAAGAAACGGCTTTAAGTAATGCGTTGGAGGCACTAGGTCAGCTTATTACCCAGTACGGCGACTTTAGTTTTTGCGAAGTTTGGTTGCCTACCACATTAAAAAAAGCCTTGCAACTACAAGCTCGGGTAGCTGCAGATAAAGCAGCAGAAACCTTTTATAAACACGCCGAAACGGTAAATGAAGTTGGTTTTAAGGAAGGCTTACCCGGAAAAGTGTGGAAAAGTAAAAAGGCTGTACTTCTGGAAAAGCCTGAAAAGAGTAAGCTGTTTGTAAGAAAAACAGCCGCTCAAAAGTCAAAGCTAAAAACCATACTGGGTATCCCGTTGCGCTACCAGGAAGAGTTGGTGGGTGTTATGCTGATAGGCAGTACGGAAGAAGCCCGGCAACTCAAGCCTCATCAGTCAACGTTTAAAGAGCTGGAGCTATTTATCGGTTCTGAAATCAACCGGAAACGTTTGGAAAACGACCTCAACCACCTGTTTGATACCTTGCCCGACCTGATTTGCCTTTTGGATACCCAAGGGCAGTTTTTAAAAATGAATAGAGCCGGTCGTAAACTTACCGGCTACAAGAAACGCGAAATTATCGGGAGTCTTTTGGAAAAGTTTACCCATCCGCTGGATCAGGGTGTTTTTAAGCGAGAACTGGAACAGCTCTCTGAGGGAGAAAGTAACTTTAAGGTTGAAAATCGTTTTATTACTCAAGCTGACCAAATTATCTGGCTAAGCTGGCATTGCAAATATGTACCTGAAGAAGGCGTGATTTACGCTACGGCAAAAAACATTACTGAAGAGAAAAAACTACGCGAACTGGCGGCCAGCGCTTCTCAACTGTCCAAAATTGGCGGTTGGGAAATTGACTTGATAGCCAATACTATTTTTTGGTCTAAAATGGTACATGAACTGCACGAAACCGATTCTGACAGTTTTGTACCCGATTTTGAAAATGCGGTAAAGTTTTACCGTGAAGACTACCGCGAAAAAGTGGTCAACATCATTACTGAAGCCACAGAAAATGGAACTTCGTTTGATTTTGAAGCGCCTATTATTACGGCCAAAGGCAATCAGCTTTGGGTACGAACTATTGGTACCAGTGAGTTTGTAGAAGATACCTGTGTACGTATTTTTGGAAGTTTTCAGGACATCAATACCCGGAAAGAAACGGAACTACGGCTTAAATCCATTACCAACGATCTTCCCGGTGTGGCTTTCCAGTATTATATCTATCCTGACGGAAAAGACAAGTTGGTTTCGGTAAGTGAAGCTTCCTACAGAATCTGGAACCTTTCGCCGGAAGAATGCCAAAACAATACCACAATTGTATGGGAGCAAATAAAAAAAGGCGGCGATTACGAAACCGTAAAAAAGGACATTCAACATTCAATAGAAAACCTTTCGCAGTGGCACAGCAAGTGGAGAAATGTGCTTCCCAACGGCGAATTGCGCTGGCACGAAGGTTTTGGTACCCCTTACCGTTTGGCTAACGGGGTTATCCTTTTTAACTCCATGATATTTGATGTTACCGAGCAGGAAAAATTCGCCAACCTCTATGACGAAACCTCGCGACTGGCAAAAATAGGAAGTTGGGAGATGGATTTAGTGAATCAAAATAATGGCGATGCCATGTACTGGTCGCCGGTAGTCAGGGAAATTATAGAAGTAGATGAACACTACGACGCCTCCCTGAGTGGTGGAATAGAGTTCTACACTAAGGAAAGCCAGATTATTGTCAAGAATGCCATAGATAAACTTATAGAAAAAGGTATTGATTATGATGAAGAAGTCCTTTTAGTTACCCGAACCGGAAAAGAGAAATGGGTACGGATTATAGGAAAGAGTGAACATTTCAATGGGGTATGTACCAAAATTTACGGTAGTATTCAGGACATCCACACCACGAAAACCATCTCGTTGCAGCTCAAGGAATTGTTAAGCAGTATTTCTGATGCGTTTTATGCCGTAGACAAGCATTGGAACTTTACTTATTTCAAGAAAGAAGCTGAACAATTACTGGGTAAAAAAAGTGAAACTGTAATAGGGAAAAACATTTGGAAAACCTTTGCCCCTGTGGTAGGTACCAAACTGGAAACTGTGTACCGCAGGGTCGCCAAAAAGGAACAAACCGAAAGCTTT
>DASRWB010000013.1:0-5331 GCA_035654775.1 Flavobacteriaceae bacterium
TATTTCCTTGATTGGTGCTAAATCAGAATACGGTAAGTTTTTTCTAATCGGTGGTGGAATTTCAGTACTATGGTTGATCTACAAAATCATCGACCGAAAAAACAATATATGGATCGTTACTAATTTCAGGGTCATTGACGAATATGGAGTTTTCTCTATTAATTCAAAAGAAAGTCCCTTGGATAAGATAAACAATGTTTCATATCGTCAGCCTTTAATTGGGCGGATTTTCAGCTATGGACATGTGCAAATTCAAACAGTTGCAGAAATGGGTTCAACATTACATAAAATGGTTGAAAAACCTAAATTGCTAAAAGACACAATAACAAAATGTCAAGACGAATATAGACAAGGACAAATCCGGGAGCAAGCTGAAAATTTAGCAAGCGCAGTTGGAGGTGGACAAGCGACCACAAAGACAGACATTTCTGAAGAGTTGACAAAACTTCATAGCCTAAAAGAAAAGGGGATAATAACGGAGGATGAATTTAATCAAAGAAAAGCTAAAATATTAGCAAGTTGACATTTTGGAACATAAAAAAAGCTGCTAACACCGTGTCCTATGAAAAGCACTAGCCAGATACTTCAATGTTACTATTTATTTTTTACTTTACTCCATTATGATGCTTTTGTGGTGTTGAAATGTTGATTATTCGGAAGGATTATCAATATTTCAACGGCCTTTAAATAACTTGCTCCGCATCCTATATGTGATACTCGCTCTTGGCGTGTTCACCGGCATCTGTATGATTATAAGTTATAATAAACCCGGTCACTTGCTATAAATATGTGATTCCGTTTGAGGCGGAAGACAAGAGGGAATTTTATTTACGGTATGATAAGCTAAAAAAAAGAAAACGGGAGTTGATGTAAAAATCAACTCCCGTTTAGTACAGAAGGCGGGACTTGAACCCGCACGGACATTACTGTCCATTGGATTTTAAGTCCAACGTGTCTACCAATTCCACCACTTCTGCAGAAACTAAATTGGTATAGAGCGAAAGACGGGATTTGAACCCGCGACCCTCACCTTGGCAAGGTGATGCTCTACCCCTGAGCTACTTTCGCAAGTTTTTAGCTGAACGTTGGCTTTAATTGCGAGGGCAAATTTAATACATTTCTAAAAATACCCAAGCCTTTTTTAAGAAAAAGATTAGGCTCTTTTCTTTTTTAGCAGCATGCGTTTTATTTCGTTTAATTTCATTAACGCTTCTACCGGCGTTAAGGTATCGATGTTGGTATTTAGTATTTCGTCTTTAATTTCTTCGAGTAAAGGGTCGTCGAGTTTAAAGAAACTCAATTGCATGTCGTTTTGAATTTGTTTTACCCGGTCGGTAAGCTTTTCACTGGAATGTGATTCTTCTAGTTTTTTAAGTATTTTGTTTGCCCGGTGCAAAACTTGCTGGGGCATACCCGCCATTTTGGCTACGTGTATTCCGAAACTGTGTTCGCTGCCTCCGGGTTGCAGTTTACGTAAAAAAAGCACGTTGTCTTTCAGTTCCTTAATGGATACGTTGAAGTTTTTGATACGGGAAAACGTTTCAGTCATTTCGTTGAGTTCGTGGTAGTGTGTAGCGAACAGGGTTTTGGGTTTAGCCGGATGTTCATGGAGGTATTCGCTTATGGCCCAGGCAATGGATATACCGTCGTAGGTACTGGTACCTCTGCCAATTTCGTCGAGGAGTACCAGGCTTCTTTCAGAAATGTTGTTTAGGATGGAGGCGGTTTCGTTCATTTCAACCATAAAGGTGGATTCGCCCATGGAGATGTTATCACTGGCACCTACGCGGGTAAAAATTTTATCGATTACGCCTATTTTGGCGGCCTTAGCCGGTACAAAGCTTCCTATTTGTGCCAAGAGGACAATAAGCGCTGTTTGTCTTAAGATGGCTGATTTACCGGACATGTTGGGTCCGGTAATCATCATGATTTGCCGGGTTTCACGGTCTAACATTATAGAATTAGGAATATAGGGTTCTCCCAAGGGCAATTGTTTTTCAATAACCGGATGCCTGCCTTCAGTTATTTCCAGGGAAAATGAAGTGTTTATCTCAGGGCAAACATAGTTGTTGCTGACTGCCAGTTGTGCAAAGCCACACAAGCAATCCAGCTTGCCAATTACCGCGGCATTTTGTTGCACCGTGCCAATGAATTGTTGCATCCAGCAGACCAGCTCATAGAACAGGTGTTGTTCTATGGCAAGAATACGCTCTTCGGCACCTAGAATTTTGGCTTCATAGGTTTTGAGTTCTTCGGTGATGTAGCGTTCGGCATTAACGAGGGTTTGTTTCCGAATCCATTCGGGAGGCACTTTGTCTTTATGTGTATTTCGGACTTCTATGTAGTAGCCAAATACGTTATTGGAAGCTATTTTAAGCGAAGGTATTCCGGTACGTTTGCTTTCCTGCTCCAGCATGTGGTCCAGGTATTCTTTACCGGAGACCGACAAGGTTCGCAGTTCGTCCAGTTCGCTTGAAAATCCGGAGGCAATGGTATTTCCTTTTAGTACACTTACCGGTGCATCTTCATGCAGTGTTTCTTTGATTTTTTCTCTGAGGACTTCGCAATTGTCGAGTGTTTTGCCCAGTGTGATCAGGCTTTCGTTTTCTATTTGTGCACACAAGGCTTTAACGGGTACAATGGCTTCCAAGGCATTTTTTAACTGAACCACTTCGCGCGGGGTCACTTTTTCGGTGGCAATTTTGGATATGAGTCGTTCCATATCGCCTATATGCTTGAGGTGGTGCTGTATTTTTTGGAGCAGGTTGTTATGGTTTACCAAAAAATTTACAGCACTGTGTCTTTCTTGTATTTTCTCCGATTGCTTTAACGGCAGGGCCAGCCAACGTTTTAACAGCCTGCCGCCCATAGGTGAGATGGTTTTGTCTATGACATCAATGAGGGTTACGGCGTTGGTATTATAGGATTGATACAGTTCCAGGTTGCGGATGGTAAATTTGTCCATCCAAACAAACTCTTCTTCGGCAATACGGGAAATGTTTGAAATGTGCCGGACTTGATTGTGGTGTGTTTCACCCAGGTAATGCAATACGGCGCCGGAGGCGATAATTCCTTCATACAGGGTTTCGATGCCAAACCCTTTTAAGGTTTTGGTGTTAAAATGTTTGGTTAGGGTTTCGTAGGCATAGTCTGCCTGAAAGACCCAATCTTCGAGGTAAAAGGTATGGAAATGATTTCCGAAGGTGCTGTTGAATTCTTGTCTTTTTTGTTTAGGGATTAGGATTTCGCTGGGTTTAAAGTTTTGAAGCAGTTTATCAATGTATTCTTCTTTGCCTTGAGCGGTAAAAAACTCGCCTGTGGAGACATCAAGAAAAGAAATTCCAATGTTTTTTTTATCGAGATGTACGGCGCAAAGGAAATTGTTGGTTTTTGCCTTGAGCACCTCGTCGTTAAGGGCGACGCCGGGCGTTACCAGTTCCGTAACTCCTCGTTTTACGATGGTTTTGGCTTGTTTTGGGTCTTCCAGTTGATCGCAGATGGCTACGCGACAACCTGCTTTGACCAATTTGGGTAAATAGGTATTGAGGGCATGGTGGGGAAATCCGGCGAGTTCGGTTTCGCTGGTACTTCCGGCGCCTCTTTTGGTAAGCACAATATCGAGAATAGCTGCTGTTTTTACGGCGTCTTCCCCGAAAGTTTCGTAAAAATCGCCCACGCGAAACAGCAATAATGCGTCCGGGTACTTTGCCTTTATGGCATTGTACTGCTTCATTAACGGAGTTTCTTTAGTTGCTTTTTTAGCCAAAATATGAAATAGTATTACTTTTGCTGAATTGTAAGGATGCTAATGTAGGTAAATCTTGATTTTTTTTGAAATCTATTGCCGGTAAGTTATTTACAATTTTCAGGAGTTATTAAATGCAAACTCAGGTATTACTATGAGAAAATTAGCTAACGAGGAATTGGATCGACTGAGTACATCGGCCTTTAAAACGGCCCGGAAAACGCCCCTTATTCTGGTGCTGGACAACATACGCAGTTTACACAATATTGGTTCGGTATTCAGGACTGCGGATGCTTTTTTAATAGAGAAAATTTACCTGTGTGGTATTACGGCTACTCCGCCACATAAGGACATTCACAAAACGGCTTTGGGCAGCACGGAAACCGTAGCCTGGGAGTATGTTGAAAACACGCTTGAGCTGATTGCACGTTTACAAGCGGAAAAGGTGCATGTGGTGAGTATTGAGCAGGCGGAAAATGCCATTCCGCTTCATGCCTTTAGCGTAACACCGGAAACTCCCTATGCTTTGGTTTTTGGCAACGAGGTAAAAGGCGTATCTCAAGACGTTGTTTCTGCCAGTGACTCGGTGGTGGAAATACCCCAGTATGGCACCAAACACTCGTTGAACATCTCGGTGAGTTGCGGGATTGTGGTTTGGGATGTGTTTGGCAAACTTATGTTTTAGGTTTGTTGTTCTTATGGGTGTACGTCCCTGCTATAGGTTGACTACTTAACGTCAGTTTATATGAAAGTGAATGTAAAACCCAATTTCAGGTTTTATTAGCTTATCCTAAAAAAAGGTATTATTTTTAATCTATAGAACAGGTGGTTTTGAGACGGACTGCCGTTGGCAACAAGCTGAAAAAACAAAATAATTACCAATTTGGTAACTTTTTTATTATATTTGCGACAAACAATTACAATGTGCGAGTAATAGCAAAACGAACTTTACGAGATTTTTGGGAAAAACACGCTGATTGCGAACAACAATTAAAATCGTGGTACAGAGAAACCGAAAAATCCGAATGGAAAAACATTACCGATTTAAAGAAAGAATATCCAAGTGCAAGTATTTTAAAAGACAATCGAATTGTTTACAATATCAAAGGCAATACTTATCGCTTGATTGTAAAATTCAATTTTGAATACGGGATATGTTGGATAAGGTTTATTGGAACTCACGCGGCGTATGATAAAATTGACGCAAATAATATCTGATTATGAAAATATTACCCATTAGAAACGAAAAAGACTATCAAAAAGCACTCAACAGACTTGAGGATATTTTTGACGCAAAAAAAGGAACGGAAGAAGGAGATGAATTGGAAATCCTTTCAATCTTGGTTGACCAATACGAAAAAGAGAATTTCCCAATCGGAATGCCTGACCCAATCGAAGCCATTAAGTTCCGAATGGAACAAATGGGAATGAATCAAAAAGATTTAGCAGAAGTTGTTGGCTTTAAAAGCAGAGTAAGTGAAATATTAAATAAAAAAAGAAAACTGACCTTGGGTATGATTAGAAAACTGAACACAACTCTTCACATTCCGACTGAGGTTTTGGTTCAAGATTATGAATAAAAAAAA
>DASRWB010000014.1:0-22641 GCA_035654775.1 Flavobacteriaceae bacterium
ATGCAAAAATTTATATCTTTGACCGTTATGGAAAGCTATTGAAACAGTTAAGTCCAACAGGATCGGGCTGGGATGGAATGTACAACGGAGAACCCTTGCCAAGCAGTGATTATTGGTTTACTGTGGAATATTACGAGCCGGAAGGAACAACAAAGAAACAATTTAGCGCCCATTTTACCCTTAAACGATAGAACTACTTTATTATGAAATTGAGAATAGTTTGCTTTTTAGCATTGGTGTCCTTTTTTACAATTACTTCTAAAGCACAAGAAGGACTACCGGTTTATACAGATTATTTAACAGACAATTATTATTTAATTCACCCATCCATGGCGGGTATTGCCAATTGTGCTAAAGTAAGACTAACTGCCAGACAGCAATGGTTTGGACAAGACGAAGCACCCAGATTACTGACAATGAGCATAAACGGAAGAATAGGAGATTCTCAGTCCGGATTAGGAGCTATTTTGTATTCAGACCGAAACGGATACCACTCTCAAACCGGAGCGTATATAACCTATGCGCATCATATCATGTTTGGAAGAAATGAAATTGACCTAAATATGCTATCCTTTGGGTTAAGTGTTGGGGCTATACAGTATAAACTAGATGAAACGACTTTTTTATCGGAAGGGTTTGATCCTATTATAGCAGGAATAGAACAAAGTGCAACCAATCTGAATATTGACTTCGGATTTTCATATCACCTTTATGACTTTTATGCTCATGCTACAATAAAAAATGTGTTGAAAAATGAAGGAATCAACAACGATATTGAAATCACAAGCAACCTGAGAAGATACTTGCTTAGTTTAGGTTCGGTATTTGGTAAATTTGGCAGTGAATGGAGCTATGAACCTTCGGTGATGTTTATGTACAAAGACGGAACTAAAGAATCTTCTTTTGATGTAAATTTCAAAGTTTATAAGGAAATGGAATACGGTAAAATTTGGGGAGGACTTTCCTACCGAAGAAGCTTAGATGGTGCTGAATACCTGGATGGTTCCGGAGTAAGTGAACAGAAGTTACAGTATTTTACACCCATAGTGGGAATAGACTATAACAATTTCACCTTTGCGTATACCTACAATTATCAAGCAAATTCAATTGTGTTTAGCAACGGTGGATTTCATCAGTTAACCTTAGGATATAACTTTAATTGCAGACGCGAAAAGTATAGCTGTAACTGTCCTGCAGTCAATTAAAATACAACTACTAAAGCCTCTTTTATGAGGCTTTTTTTAAGCAAAATAAATGAAGGTTATCAAACCCGTAAACGGAAAATATCCACATATACCTGAAGATTGCTATATAGCCGAAAATGCAACCATTGTAGGCGATGTCTCCATGGGCAGTCAATGCAGTGTTTGGTTTAATGCCGTAATACGAGGCGATGTGCATTATATAAAAATAGGGAATAAGGTAAATATCCAAGATGGTGCCGTAATTCACGCCACCTACAAAAAGTCGCCAACTCATATAGGCAATAATGTTTCCATTGGGCATAATGCCATTGTTCATGGATGTACCATACACGACAATGTATTAATAGGTATGGGAAGCATTGTAATGGACGATTGTATTGTGGAAAGCAACAGTATTATAGCTGCAGGTGCAGTAGTAACCCAGAAAACCGTTGTAGAATCCGGAAGTATCTATGCCGGAGTTCCTGCAAAAAAAGTCAAAGACATCAGTGAAGAATTGCTTTCCGGAGAGATTCATCGGATAGCCAACAATTACATAACATACTCCGGATGGTTTAAAGAGGATTAAAGTTCAACCTGCTCAACGGTAAATGAATCGCCTATTAAAGTTTGAAGAATTTCCGGATTTCCGGTAGTATAAAACGTGTTTTTTGGATGTAGTCTAGTTGTGTTTAAAATAGTATGTTTTTCCAAAACAGCTTTTGTCTGTTTGGCAACAGCTTCACCGGAATCTATTATTTTAATATGTTTTGGAAGTATCTTCAGAAGCAAAGGCACCAGATAGGCATAATGAGTACAGCCCAAAACCAAATGGTCAATATGTTGAGCTACCATGGGCTTAACATAAAGCTCGAGTAAGCTTTTCATTTCGTTACTGTGCAGTTTTCCGGACTCGATAAGCTCTACAATTCCATTGCCTTCCTGTTCTATAACCTTTATCCCGTTACTGTACAGATGCGCAGTTTTATGAAACAAATCACTACTCAAGGTGCCTTTAGTTGCCAGAATACCAATGGTTTTAGTTTGGGTTTGTAATGCTGCAGGTTTTAAAGCCGGCTCGATGCCTATAAAAGGAACGGTGTACTTGGTTCGTAATACTTTTATGGCATTTGTGGTTGCGGTATTACAGGCCACAACAATAAGTTTACAACCTTTGTTTAGTAAAAATTCGGTGTTAGTAATACTGAGTTCGGTAATTCGTTCTTTTCCTTTGGGTCCGTAAGGCGCATTTTTACTATCAGCCAGATAAATGGTGTTTTCATAAGGCAGAAGTGCGTGGACTTCACTCCAAATGGAAGTGCCACCAACACCGGAATCAAAAAAACCTATAGGATGTGTACTCATTACTGTAAAAATAAAAAAGCTGCCTTAAATTAAAGCAGCCTTTTTAAAATGTTTTTGTAATGAAGGTATTAAATACCTAATTCTTTTTTTACATCAGCCAACAAGTCTTTGCCGTCTGCCATAATAACGCCGTTTCCTTGACTAGAGTCTAAAACATACTCATAACCTTGAGCACGAGCTACTTTTAAAATGGCAGCTTTGGCCTTTTCAGTAATAGGTTTTAGTAAATCCATTTCTTTTTGCTGAAGGTCACGTTGTGCCTGGGCTTGATATTGACGGATGTTGTTTTCAATATTTTGAAGTTCCTGTACACGCTTTCCGTTTTCTTCATCGGTTTTTGTGGCAGCTTCAGCATCGTATTGCTTTACTTTGTTGTCCAGTTCAGTAGCCATACTTTTAATATCTGCTTCATAGGTTTTGCCCAGTTTTTCCATTTGTGCTTGAGCACTTTTCATTTCAGGCATGGCAGTTATTAGTTCCTGCGTGTTTATGTGCGCAACCTTACTTTGTGCTTGGGTAAAGCCTATAAATCCTAAACTTAGTACAGTGGCAAATAAAAGGGTTTTTAATTGTTTCATTTTTTTAAGGGTATTTACTTGTTTTAATTATTAATTATTGTCTGGGTTGTCTTCTTCCTCAGTATCGTCGGTTTCTTTTTCGGTGTTGTCGTTATTTTCTTTTTCCTTTTCTTGTTTTGCTTTTTCGCGTTCTTCTTGTAATTTTTTTCTGCGTTCTTCCAATGCTTTCTGGCGTTCCAGTTTGTCTTTTTCCCGTTGTTGTCTTTTTTCTTCCAGTTCTTCTGCACGGGTTTTGCCTTTAGATGCATCACCTGATTTTTCTTCTGCAGCGGGCTTATCAGTATTAGCAGCACTTATACTGTCTCTGGATTTGTTGCGTGCATCCAGTTTTTCTTGACGTGCTCTTTCGCGTTCTTCAATTAAGCGTTCTCTGCGTTCTTCAGCTTCTCTTTTTTTGGCTTCTCTGGCTTCTTCTTGTTCTTGTCTTCGGGCTTCCAGTTCGGCTTCACGTTGTGCTCGTCGTTCTTCCAGAGCTTTTTGACGTTCTTCTTGTTCGCGGTTTATTTCGGGAACAATTTCTTCATCTTCGGCTTCTCTTCGTTCTTTTTTGGTGTTGGCTTGTTCTCTCTTTGCGGTACGGGTAATGATGCGTATTACCTGGTCGCTCAAGTCAAAGCGTTGTGCCGAAAAAAGCATAACCACATCGGCCGATTTGTCAAAGATGAAGTCATAATTTCGCTGTTCGGCAATATCTTGAACCGCTGCAAAAATTTGATCTTGAATGGGCTGAATTAATGCTTTTTTCTGCTGGGTTAAATCTCCATTCGGACCAAAACGTTTTTGCTGATAATCGAGAATTTCCTGTTCTTCAAACATAATGTCTTCTTCGTGTTCTTCAACCAGTTCTTTGGTTAAAAGTGCTTTTTCGTTACTTAAGTCTTTTCGTCTTTGGGCTACTTGACCTAAACGTTGGTCTATTTCTGCTTTCCACTTCTGAACTTTTCCTTCCAGTTGGGTTGAGGCTTCCTGATATTCCGGTATATTTTGCAGAATGTATTCGGTGTCGATATATCCTATTCTTGCCCCATTGCGTTGTGCAGAAACATTAAGGCTTACTAAAAGCACTAGAGTCAATAAATAAAGAACTTTAGTTTTCATCTGTTTCATCATGTTTTACAATTTATGGTTATAAATTCTAAAAAACGACAGATGATTGTTTTTTTGATTCTGTCCTTTTTTTGAATTAGTATTTTCAAAATTAACGAATTTTAACTTTAAAAATTTTAATTCATTAACAAGAAATAGAAAATATCGTGCCAAAGTTAAAATTGTTGTCCGATAATAAAGTGAGTTTCCCAACCATTTTTTTGGTTAAATCCGGGTAAGGGATCAAAACCGTGACCAAAATCTATTCCCAGCAATCCAAAGGCCGGCATAAAAATACGAATACCAAAACCTGCTGAACGATTGATGGTAAACGGATTATAATCTCTAAAGTTATTGTAAGAAGCACCACCTTCTAAAAAGCCTAAGGCATAAATTTTAGCATTGGGTTTTAATGTTATGGGGTATCTTAATTCTAGTGAGAATTTATTGTAAATGGTTCCGCCATCTTGATCGGAAAGCGATTGGTTAGGATAACCGCGAAGCGCAATGGCTTCTCTACCATCTAAACTGTAGGTTCCTAAGCCGTCACCACCTAAAAAGAAGCGTTCAAAAGGAATTACACCTCTATCGTTATTATATGCGCCCAGATAGCCAAATTCTAAACTGGGTCTTAGAACTAGTTTTTTAGCCAGCTGTGAATACCAGTCTATTCTCACTTTTACTTTATAAAATTCCAGCCACTTGTAGCGTTCCTGGTCTATTTCTGCTATGCGAGTGTTAATGTCGGTGTTTTCAGGTTCTTCCTGAAGCTGTTCTACCAAGTCATCCCTTTCGTTTTTTAAAGCTTTATAATCTACATTATTGAACAGAGAATACGGGATGGACAGCTTTGCGGAAACTGACAAACTCGAGCCACCCAAAGGATAAATAGGGTCATTAAAAGTACTGTTTCTGCTTAAGCCAATAGTATAAGATAAATTGTTGGAATAGCCGTTGCCAAAGGTAAAGAGACCTGTATTGTAATTCTTTAAATCGTAATGCTGAAAACCAATAGCTTGCGACAAGGTAAAGTAATCATCCGGTACAGTAAGGCGTTTTGCCAATCCTACTGAAAGACCTGTAATGTTAAAGCGTCTGGATTTGTCGGCATTTCGGGTTATGGGATTGAATAAAAATTGTTTGGTATGAGAGAGCGACGTGGTAAACTGTACAGGTTTTTTTCCGCCTAACCAAGGTTCTGAAAATGAAAAACTGTAGGTTTGGAAAAACCTGCTGGCTTGTAATCTAAGGGCCAGTTTTTGTCCATCGCCCATAGGGATTGGTTTGTAGGCTTCTTTTTTAAAGATATCTTTAATGGCAAAATTGTTAAAAGAAAGCCCTAAGGTGCCTATAAAACCGCCACCGCCATATCCGCCTTGCAATTCGATTTGGCTGGATCCGGTTTCTACTACTGAGTATTCCATGTCTATTGTGCCGTCTACCGGATTGAGATTCTTAAAGTTGGGCGAGAGTTGTTCGGCATCAAAGAAACCTAGCTGACTAAGTTCTCGGATGGTTCTTATCACGTCTGCCTTGCTGTATAGTTGTCCGGGTCGTGTACGCAATTCCCTGTAAATGACATGATCGTTTGTTTTTTCGTTTCCTACTACGGTTACTTGATTAAAATACGCCGGATTTCCTTCCGATATGCGGACTTCTATATCTATTACGTTGCCGTCGGCATTTACTTCTACCGGATTTATGGTTGAGAACAAATACCCGCTGTTTTGGTACAGGTTGGTTATGTCATCGGCATCGGGTTTGGTATTGTCTGCGATTCGTTTTTCTAAAAGTACGCCGTTGTAGGTATCGCCTTCTTTTATTCTTAATACGCGATTTAACTGTTCGTCTGTATACACGGTATTTCCAATAAAGGAAATGTTTCCAAAAGTGTATTTTTCGCCTTCTTCCAGATTGAGGTTTATGCTGATGGTATTGTCTTTGTTATAGACAATGCTGTCGGAAAGAATTCGGGCATCTCGGTATCCGTTTTCTTTGTACTTGTCCAGTAATGTACTAAGGTCTTCTTTATAATCGGCTTCAATGTATTTAGAGCGTTTGAACAACCGAATGGGGTTTTTCTGTTTGGTGTTTTTCATCGCTTTTCTAAGCTTTGCGTCACTCAAAACACGGTTCCCGGAAATGTTGATGTTTTTTACTTTTACCTTTTCGCCTTTGTCAACGCGTACAAGCATGTTTACCCGCGTTTTTTGAATGGAGTCTTGTACGGGTGTGGTGCTTACGGTAACTTTTGTATTGAGAAAACCTTCTTTTCGGTATTTGTTGGTCAGGTAGTTTTTTGTCGTGGTAATAAGGTTTTCAGTTACTTTAACTTCCTTTTTCAGGTTGTTTTCTTTTTTAAGGGCTTCTACTTTAGATTTTTTTACGCCTTCAATTCGCACTTCATTTAATTCGGGTAAATCTTCAAGTCGTATTTCTAAATAGGCAAGGGTTCCTTCTACTTTGGTCAGGTAGATGTCTATGTTGTTGAATAAATTGGAATTCCATAGCTTTTTAATAGCATTGCTGATTTCTTCACCGGGAACCATGATTTCCTGATCTTTTCTCAACCCCGAGTATGCAATGATGGTTTGTTCGCTGAAAGAAGTATTTCCGGAAACTGTAATTTCTGCAAGGGTATACTTTTCGCCTTTGTCGAAGGTGGTGTCTTGGGCTTTGGTAGGGATACTAAAAAGTACTACGGCCAAAGCTATAAGGGAATGGGTAATGGTTTTTAAAGACATTGTGTTAGTTAAGTTGTTCACTTGTTTTTCCAAATCGTCGTTCTCTTTGTTGGTAAGCAATGATTGCTTGATATAAATGGTCTTCTCTAAAGTCCGGCCAAAGTGTAGCGGTAAAATACAATTCGGCATAGGCAATTTGCCAAAGCAAAAAATTACTTATACGTTGTTCGCCACTGGTGCGTATAAGTAAATCTACATCTGGTAAATTATGAGTGTAAAGATGCTTATTAATAACTGATTCATCAATATTTTCTGAAGAAATTATATTATTTTTAACGTTGTCACTTATCATTTTTACAGCGTTGACCAATTCTTCTCTGGCGCCGTAACTTAAAGCCAGCGTTAGGGTCATTCGGGTATTTTCTGCAGTTTTACGAATGACTTCGGTCAATTCTTTTTGGGCTTTGACAGGAAGCGAAGCCAGCGAGCCAATGGCATTCAGTTTTATATTGTTTTTTTGCAGGGTTTTTATTTCTTTTTTTAATGCTGATACCAGTAGCTTCATCAGGGTTTCTACTTCCCGTTTGGGTCTGTTCCAGTTTTCTGTAGAAAAGGCATACAGCGTTAAATTTTCAATACCTAATTTTGCACAGGCTTCTACCGTAACACGTACTGACTTTACGCCGTTTTCGTGTCCGAATATTCTTTTGTATCCTTGTTGTTTAGCCCAGCGCCCGTTACCATCCATAATAATGGCAATGTGTTTAGGCAAGGCGTCGGTATTTATTTGGTCAAGATACTTCATTGTTCGTAAATACAAAAACAGGGATTTTGGCCAAAAGTGTAGGTAACAGTTAGCCCGGTAAACATATACCAGTCGTTGTTGTTTGTGTTTCCAAAGCTTAGGGTTTCTATCAGTGCTTCAGAGTCGGGCACACTGCCATCCAATTCATCGGAAAACGTATAGCGTGCCCCTATTTCTACACCGAGAATTAATCGGCTTGAAAAAGTGGTTTTAAATCCGATAACCATCGGTATTCCGTAAGCAAAACTAGAGGTGTTTTCATTGACCCTGACACCGGTTTGTGAAAAATAAAAATTATCGTGATGAGTAACCGTTATCCCGGTGTAAAGATAAGGTGTGGCTGCAGTATTGCCGTCGTGCAGGTCATATTCAAAAAAAGTATATTCAATACCTGCCGACAGTTCAATGATTTGATTTTTAAAGGCATAGTCACGAGCAATGCGTCTGGGATCGTCAGAATTACGGTCAATACCTTCCAAATTTGAAAAAAGTAGCGAAGCGCGATAGGCATGCCGTGTACTTCGGTTCCACTTGTAAATGCCGCCAACAACCAGTTGGTTTGGGTCAATGTAATTGGTGGCGCCTACATCGCCAATAAAGTTGCTGCCACCTACATATCCACCAATTTCATGAATTTGTGCCGAGCAGAAAAGAACTCCGAATATGCTTATTAATACTGTGGTTAAAACCCTCATAAATGTTAAAAAGTGTGCAAATATAAGAAATAAGATTAGCCTATAACAATTTGATTAGAATTGTATTAGTGTAAAACAAAAATTAAGCTGATTTATTGCCTAGTTGCGCTTGTCTTCACCCCAAAGCAGCTTTTTGCGTAAAGTGTCTAAAAAGCTTTCATGATGAAGCTCTATCATTTTAATAATAAAAGGGGCTTTTTCTATGGTTATTACAGTGTCGTTGGTCAGGGTTGCTATTCGTGAATCCAGCGAAACCAGATAAGTGTCTTCTCGGCCGCTTACACGAAGTTCAATTTTAGTAGAATCTTTTATTACCAAAGGCCTTGCGCTTAAATTGTGTGGAGCAATAGGGGTTAAAATAAAACTATCAGTGTCCGGCGTTAGAACGGGTCCGCCGCAACTCAGGGAATAACCGGTAGAACCGGTAGGTGTGGAAACAATAAGGCCGTCACTCCAGTAGGAAGTAAGATATTCGTTGTTCAATCGGGTTTCCACAGTAATCATCGAAGTCGTATTTTTCCGGCTTACGGCAATTTCGTTAAGGGCAAAATTTTGTTTTACCAGCTTCGGATTTTCCGGCGTTGTTTTAATGGAAAGTACACTTCGGTTGGAAACATGATAGTTTCCGTTAAGTATTTGGTCTATAGCATAGGTTATTTCCTGATTTTGGATAGTAGCCAGAAAACCCAGCCTTCCGGTGTTAATGCCTACTATAGGAATATTGGTGTCTTTTACCAATGTGCTGGCTCTGAGTATGGTACCATCACCACCGATGCTGATTAGCAAATCAAAAGAAGAATCTAGTTTTTTATACGTAGCGAAAGGACTGTAGTTTTTAAAAGTTTCGCAGGCTTTTATTTTTTTGTAAAAGGAAAATTCTATGAAAACAGCTACCTTTTTTTTTTGAAGGTAATCCAGTAATATTTTTACCGGTTTTCCGGAACTTTGTTGGTAAAATTGACCAAATACAGCAATTTTCATAATCTAAATATCTAAGTATTTTTTTAAATATTCCGAACGTTCTTTTAAGGTTTCAGCAAAAGAATCGTCTTCATGTCCCGAAACTATAGTATAGCTGTAGCGCCTAAAACCTTGTATTATTTCGTTTAAATCACTGCCGCTTATTTTTAAGGTAAGCTGTACCCTATCGTTTTCCAGACGCGATATAAAAACACCCAGAATTTTACCGTTATGAGTTTCTACTATTTGACTGAGTTCACTAAATGTATAATCGTTTACCCCTTTTTCAACGACCAAAATACCACCGGCTTCTGCAAAGAAAGGCGTTTCATTAAAAAGACCGATTATATCGTTAAGCTCATAATACCCTAAGTATTGGTTTTTGTCGTTCAGTACGGGCATAATATTCGAAGTGTTTTGAGCAAATGCTTCCAGCACGTTCAACCATATCGCGTAGTCTTTAACAAAAAAACCTTCAAGTGCGTAGCTGTAGTCAGATAGTTTTTTATCACGTTCAAAACAATGAGCATCTGTTTCTGAAACGCAGCCTATGTAAATATTGTCTTCGTTTTGAACAGGAATATGCGAATAGGTAAGCTGATTAAAAAGCATTTGGGCATCACTTACTTTATCAGTTATTTTTAAAGGGTTGATGTCGTTTATGATATAGTCCGGTAGATTCATAAAATGGATTTGTGAATTACAAATTAATCAAAAAATAAACACTTTCCCCGTGTTTTACTTCGTATTTTTGCTGAGAAGTAAAAATAATGCGCCATGACTAAACTAAGCGTAAACATAAATAAAATAGCTACACTTCGTAACGCCCGAGGTGGAAATGTTCCCAATTTAGTACAGTTTGCCAAAGATGTGCAGCGATTCGGCGCACAGGGAATTACCATACACCCCAGACCGGACGAGCGACATATCCGTTACCGCGACGTGTATGACCTGAAACCCGAAGTGTATACCGAATTTAACATTGAAGGGAATCCTGTTCCCAAATTTGTAGAAATGGTATTGGAAATTAAGCCCACGCAAGTTACCTTGGTACCCGATGCCGATGACGTTATTACCTCTAACGCCGGATGGAATGTGAACAAATACCAGTCTTTCCTGCAAGACACTATTGCTGTATTTAAAGCACACGGCATTCGGACCTCTATTTTTTTAGATCCCGATGTTTCTCAGGTGGAAGCCGCAAAAAATACCGGAACCGACCGAATTGAGCTTTATACCGAAGCGTATGCACAACAATACAGTCTGGGCAATTTTAAAGCTATTGAACCTTATGTGGAAACCGCAGCTTTGGCTTCTCAGCTAGGCCTGGGACTTAATGCCGGCCACGATTTGTCTCTGGAAAATATCAAGTACTTTAAAGAACATATTCCGAATCTTTTGGAAGTGTCCATTGGACATGCCTTAATTTCAGAAAGCTTATATTTAGGCGTGGAAAATGTAGTGCAAATGTACCTCAATAAATTAAAGTAATTCATTTACTTAGTAGGTAACAACAACACAAACAAAATAAAACAAGGTAACAAAGTATGGAATTATATGCTAATATTTTGGGAAAAGGCAAGCCGTTTGTCATTCTACATGGTTTTTTAGGCATGGGCGATAACTGGAAAACGTTGGGTCAGGATTTTAGCGAACAAGGCTATCAGGTGCATTTGTTGGACCAGCGCAATCACGGCAGAAGCTTTCATGACGAAACCTTCAATTATGAAGCTATGGTAGAAGACCTCAGGCATTACTGCGACACTAACCAATTAAACCAAATTGTGCTACTGGGACATTCTATGGGCGGTAAAACAGCCATGCTATTTGCCGCTACTTATCCGGAAAGGGTTGCAAAATTAATTATAGCCGATATTTCACCAAGGTTTTATCCGGTTCACCACGATGTTATTCTGGAAGGATTAATGCATTTGGACAACACCAATTTAACCAGCCGTACGCAAGCCGACGAACTGTTAAAGCAGCATATCAGCGATTCCAGAATCAGACAATTTTTACTAAAAAACCTGTACCGAAAAACCAAAGACAAGCTGGTTTTACGACTGAATATTCCGGTACTAAAAAACAAAGTGGCCGAGGTGGGTGAAGCCATACCCAATCAGGCGCGTTACTCCGGAAACACTCTATTTCTTCGTGGAGATCGGTCAGAATATATAGGTGATCAGGACGAAGGAATAATTAAAACACATTTTCCCAATGCCGCAATACAAACCATACCCAACGCCGGACACTGGTTGCACGCCGAGAACCCAACCGATTTTTTTAATGCGGTAATGCAGTTTTTAAAAGCGTAGATTTTTGTACCTTAGAGCGAAACGATAAAAATGAAACTTATACTCAAACTCTTGCTCAATGCCGTAGCCGTAGTGGTGCTGGCAAAACTACTCAACGGGGTACATGTAGACAATTACCTTACGGCACTTATTGTAGCAGTGGTAATCTCGCTGTTAAACATTTTCATAAAACCGGTGTTAATTCTTTTTACCTTGCCTATTACCTTGGTTACCTTGGGCTTGTTTCTTTTGATAATCAACGGAATTATCATCTGGATGGCGCATAAACTCATAGACGGTTTTACAGTAGATAATTTCTGGATAGGAATCCTTTTCAGCATCCTTTTGGCAATACTGCAGTCTATCCTTCAATCATTTTTAAAAGAAGACGAAAAAACCACCTGAAACACAAACCGTTAAAAACTTTGTCGGGTGGTAAAAATGTCTTACTTTTGCCACCCAATTTTAGTACCATTTTTTATATGAATATTACCAGAGAAAACATCGATGCGTTAAACGCAGTAGTAAAAGTTGATATTGCCAAGGAAGACTATGCCGAAAAGGTAGAAAAAATCCTGAGCAATTACCGTAAAACGGCAAATATACCCGGATTTAGAAAAGGACATGTGCCCATGCATATGGTCAAAAAACAATACGGAAAAGCCGTATTGGTAGACGAAGTGAATAAGCTTTTACAAGATGCACTTAACAAGTATTTAACCGAAGAAAAACTGGATGTGCTTGGGCAACCTTTGCCTAAGCCGCAAGACAATCTGGACTGGGATTCAGAACAACTTTCGTTTGAGTTCGAATTAGGTTTGGCACCGGAGTTTAATGTAGAATTAAACACCAAAAAACCCATAACCTATTACACCATTGTAGCCGACGATAAAATGGTTAATGAACAAGTAGAACGCATCCAGAAGCAATACGGAAAACTGGTATCAGCCTCTGTAGTAGAAAAAGACAGTGAAATAACAGGGACTTTTGTAAACGAAGAAAAAAATATAAACAATACCGTAACCTTAACCCTCGATAAATTTAAAGGAAACACCACCGAGAAAAAATTTATCGGTGCCAAGGTAGGCGACACCATTGAGCTAAAAACCAAAGGTCTTTATGATGATGAGCATGAATTAATGCATGCCTTAAAACTTTCTCATGATGAAGTTCACGGTCTGGATATTACGGTAACCTTCACCATAAATGAAATAAACAAACGCGAATGGGCCGATTTAGACCAGGAATTGTTTGATAAACTCTTTGGTAAAGATGTCGTAAAAACAGTTACTGAACTCAAAGATAAAATAAAAGAAGACGCCAACAAGCAGTTTAAGCAACAAGCCGAACAAAAACTCTTAAATGACGTTACCGAGCATATTGTTGAAAACACCAAGTTCGACTTACCGGCAGGATTTCTTCAAAAATGGATACAAACCGCAGGCGAAAAACACCTAAGCGCCGATGAAGCCAAAGAAGAATACGAAAAGTCTGAAAAAAGCCTGCGTTACCAGCTTATCGAAGGAAAACTTATCGAAGAAAACAACATAAAGGTTACTTTGGAAGACATCAAAGGCTTTGCAAAAGAAATGATAAAAACCCAGATGGCTCAGTTTGGACAAAACAACCCTTCTGAGGAAGAATTAGAAAACATCGCCGCCCGAATATTGTCAAACAAAGACGAGGCTCGACGCATCTCTGAGCAACTGATGAGTCAGAAACTACTGGAACTTTACAAGGAAAAAGCCAATTTAAAAACCAAAGAGGTAACTTACCAAGACTTTGTTAAAGAAGTATATGGCGACAAGTAAAAAACACTTGCATTAAAGAATAATCCTTATATTTAGGCGTTGAATATACAACTATTTAACGCCTATTTATTATCAATCAAATACAATAAACTTTTATGGATATCGCTAAAGAATTCGAAAAATTTGCCACTAAAGATCAAGGCATAAGCACCACATACTACGATAAAATACTAAGCAGTATGTACCCTACCAACTTAACGCCAAACATTATCGAAGAACGCCAAATGAATATTGCTATTTTTGACGTGTTTTCCAGATTAATGATGGACAGGATTATCTTTCTCGGAACCGCAATAAATGACCAAGTAGCAAATATCATTCAAGCGCAGTTACTATTTTTGGAAAGTACCGATGCTTCAAAAGACATCCAAATCTATATCAACTCACCCGGAGGAAGTGTTTACGCCGGACTGGGAATTTATGACACCATGCAATTTATTAAACCCAATGTGGCTACCATATGTACAGGCATGGCGGCTTCTATGGGCGCTGTTTTATTATGTGCAGGCCATGCAGGAAAACGCTCGGCCTTAACGCATTCCAGAGTGATGATTCACCAACCTATGAGCGGAATGCAAGGTCAGGTATCCGATATGGAAATCACATTAAAAGAAACCTTAAAAGTAAAAGAAGAATTATATAATATCATCGCCAAACATTCCGGAAAAACATACAACCAAATTGAGAAAGACTCCGATAGAGATTACTGGATGAGCTCAAGCCAAGCCAAAGAATACGGAATGATTGACGAAATTTTAGTTAGAAATTAAACCCGGCTTTTTCATTACAAAGCTCGGTTAAAATACACTGTTATGTCTAAAGTAGAATTAGAATGCTCATTTTGTGGCAGGAAAAAACCGGAAACCAATTTACTTATCGCCGGCTTGGATGCTCATATATGCGACCGCTGTATTGAACAAGCTCACGGGATTGTATTGGAAGAATCCAAGCAAAGCGATAACAGCGATTTATCGGCAGAACTTATGCTGCGTAAACCGCAACAAATAAAAGCATTCTTAGACGAATACATTATTGGACAGGAAACCACTAAAAAAATAATGTCTGTCGCCGTGTATAACCATTACAAAAGACTCTTGCAAGCTCCTACAGATGACGATATAGACATTCAAAAAAGTAACATTATCATGGTAGGCCAAACCGGAACCGGAAAAACCCTGATGGCCAAAACCGTAGCCCGTATGCTTAATGTGCCTCTTGCCATTGTAGATGCTACCGTACTGACCGAAGCAGGCTATGTAGGCGAAGATGTGGAAAGCATACTTACCCGCTTACTCCAGGCTGCAGATTACAATCTGGAAAAAGCTGAAAAAGGGATTGTGTTTATTGATGAAATTGATAAAATAGCCCGAAAAAGTGACAACCCATCCATCACAAGAGATGTTTCCGGCGAAGGCGTACAACAGGCCTTACTGAAGCTTCTGGAAGGTACCGTAGTAAACGTGCCGCCAAAAGGTGGCCGTAAACATCCCGATCAAAAATTTATTGAAGTAAATACCGAAAACATCTTATTTATCGCCGGTGGTGCTTTTGATGGTATAGAACGTCACATTTCCAAAAGACTAAACATGCAGGCCGTAGGGTACAGCGCCTCAAAAAAAGAAGAAATTGTAGACAAAGAAAACCTGCTGCAATACATCATACCCAAAGACCTTAAAGACTTTGGACTTATCCCGGAAATCATTGGCCGATTGCCGGTATTAACCCACATGGACCCATTGGATAAAAGTACACTGCGTGCCATTTTAACCGAACCCAAAAATGCCATCATTAAGCAGTACACCAAACTTTTTGCGATGGACGATATTGAATTCTCCATCACTGACGGCGCTTTGGATTTTATCGTGGAAAAGGCCATTGAATACAGACTAGGTGCTCGCGGATTGCGCTCCTTATGTGAAGAAATACTTACCGACGCTATGTTTGAACTACCCAGTAGTGATGAAAAAGCCCTGAAAGTAACCCAAGCTTATGCCGAGGAAAAACTCACCAAAACTTCGCTGAAAAAGCTTAAAGCGGTTTCGTAAAACACAAGAGATAAGAAAAGCTCCCAAAAACACAAAAAGCCACTCTACATAGAGTGACTTATATGATTTGTTGGTTTGGATTTTTTAATTAATAATTCAACATTATACTGTGTATGTTGGATTAATCTGTAGTAAACATAACCTAATTTTTGTTAATCCAAAAAACAGAAACCGTTTTTTGGACTAACTACGGTTTATTTTCGGTGTAGCAAAAATAAAATCATTTTTTTTCGATTAACTACAGCCTAGCCGTTTAACTGCAAAAGCGCTTCCATATAATCTCGTGTATTGGACAATCGGGGAACTTTGTGTTGTCCGCCCAATTTGTTTTGGGTTTTTAGCCAGTCATAAAACAATCGTTCCCGGGCAAGATGTACCGTGGGTTTGTTCAAGGTCATGTTATTATAACGCTTGGCTTCATAGTCAGAATTAAGCGATTTTAAAGCATTGTCCAGCAGTTCGTTAAAATAATGCAGGTCTTTGGGTGGGGTTTTAAATTCTATCAGCCATTCGTGCGCTCCTTTTTCCCGACCTTCCATAAAAATAGGAGCTACAGTATAATCTACAATTTCCGACTTGGTTTTCTTGCATACTTTCCGCAAGGCTTCCTCAGCATTTTCTATAATCAGTTCTTCGCCAAATACATTAATGTGATGCTTGGTGCGCCCCGTTACTTTTATGCGGTAGGGTTGGGTTGAAGTAAATTTAATGGTATCGCCTATTTTGTACCGCCATAAGCCGGCATTTGTAGTGATAATCACGGCGTAATTTTTACCTACTTCTACTTCACTTAACGGAATGATTTTTTCTGATGAAGTAGCATAGGTATCCATGGGGATAAACTCATAAAAAATCCCGTAATCCAGCATCAGCAATAGTTCACTGGAATAATTCTGGTCTTGAATGGCAAAAAAGCCTTCCGAAGCATTGTAAATTTCATAATATTTAAACGTATTGCGCGGCAGGAGTTTTTTATATTGGTCTGCATATGGAATAAAACTTACCCCGCCGTGAAAATACACCTCCAGGTTAGGCCAGATTTCAAACAGATGTTCTTTTCCGGTTTTGGCAAGTACATTGTGAAGCAAAACCAGCATCCATGAAGGTACGCCTGCAAGACTGGTTACGTTTTCCTGAATGGTTTCGTTTACAATAGCTTCCATTTTACTTTCCCATTCGCTCATCAGCGACACCTTGTTACTCGGTGTGCTGCTGAATTCGGCCCAAAAAGGCATGTTGTCTATCAGTATGGCCGACAAATCCCCGAAAACCGTGCCGTTTTCTTTATACAGTTCTTTACTGCCACCCAAACGTAAACTCTTGCCGGTAAACAACTGTGAGTCTTCGTTGTTATTTAAATACATACACAGCAAATCCTTACTGGCTGCATAATGACAATCCTCTAAAGAAGCTGTTGTTACCGGAATAAATTTGCTTTTGGCATTGGTAGTGCCGCTGGATTTGGCAAACCACTTTATCGGTTTGGGCCAGAAAATATTGCTCTCTCCATTACGCGAACGTTCAATAAGTTCGCTGTAGTCTTCATAGGTGGAAACAGGTACACGCGAGGCAAAATCGGCGTAACGGGTTATGTCCTTAAACCCGTATTGCCTTCCTATTTCGGTATCTTCAGCTATGGAAATCAGGTTTAAAAGCAACTCGTTTTGCACTTCGTTGGGGTATTTTAAAAAAAGCTCTATTTGATGAAAACGTTTTTTTAAAAACCAGGAAGCAATCGAATTTACTAGCGGTATAGCCATTATTTTATTTGTATCTTTAAAAACTAAAAATAAGATTTTTTTTAACAATTTATCTCCATATAAACATTAAAAATACATGAAATTTCAAGGGGTACTTACCAAAATGGATACCGAGTTTGCACAGCCTATTCAGTATTATCTGGTTTTTGATTCAGATTTTCTAAACGTAAACCAGCTGCTGAACAAAACAGTAAACATCGACTTTGTAAAATATCAATGTCTGAATTGTAAGCTGGATAAACCCATCTATAGACAAGGATTTTGCAAAAGCTGTTTTTTTGAAGTACCACAGGCTGCCGACTGGGTTATGAAACCCGAGTTGAGTAAAGCTCATTTAGATATTGAAGAAAGAGATTTAGCCTTTGAAAAACAAGTACAGTTACAACCGCATATTGTGTATCTGGCCAATTCCAGCAATGTAAAAGTCGGTGTGACGCGAAAAAACCAAATCCCTACCCGGTGGATAGACCAAGGTGCGCACGAAGCTATAGAAATTGTAGAAGTGCCCAACCGCTACCTGGCCGGGATAACCGAAGTGGCTCTGAAAGAACACGTAAGCGATAAAACCAACTGGCGTACCATGCTTAAAAATGAAATAAAAGATGAAGATTTGGTACAGTGGCGCGAACGCTTAAAACCGTACATTCCTGATGAAGCGAAAGACTATTTTATCGAAACCAATACGGAAACCAACCTACAGTTTCCGGTAATCAAATATCCTGAAAAACTAAATTCCCTTAACCTACAAAAAACACCTCATTACCGAGGAATACTGAAAGGCATTAAAGGGCAATACCTCATTTTTGATGACGATACCGTATTTAATGTGCGCGGGAGCGAAGGCTATGTAGTGGCTATTTCGGTGGAGTAGTAACCGAATCTTTTTGTTTTTTGTTCTTATTCAAAAGACCACCCAATACATTTTTTACTTCGTCAACTACATTGGGTGCAGAGGTTGAAGCCTCCGTAGTGTCTGACGAGGTTTCCGGAGGTGCTCCAAGGTCGCCTAGCAAATCTTTTATTTTGTTACTTCCCGCTTGCATCAGTTTTTGTTTTTCAATTTCAATCAGCTTGGTCGTAAGGGTTTTAACACTTTCTGATAAATTTGTATTTACCACAGGATGGGTAAATGTTCCGGAAATACCGGCTTGAACAGGTATAGAAACGGCGTCCACTTCCGGGTCGTTTATTTTTCCGATTAGACGGTTTACTTCACTTCCCAGATATTTTGCCGGAACGTCAAGTGTCAACCGGTAATCAAGTGCCTGATCAAAACCATGTTCGCCGCTTACGGTAATAGCAATGTCTTGATAAGCAAACGTAAAAGGAGCTACCGATACCTTGCCGTCTGAAAAGTCCAGGCGTGTTTTTACGTCTTTTAAATCCAATGCATTAAAGTCTACAAAACTCAGTTTTTCCTCCAGTGTACCTAGAAGTTTTTCGTTCTTGGGCGTCACGGAAGAAGTTAAAAGTTCCAGATAAGCATTTCCGCGAAGGCTGGACAGTTTGGGAGTAAACTCGGGTGTCAAGTCCCCCGAAAGGACAATATCGGTATTCATTGTGCCCTGAAGCAAAGCCGCAATGGGAGCTAAACTTTGAAACAATTCTAAATCTGTAAAAGAAGTGGCAATATCAAAGGCTTTGGCGCCCAGAGTAAGGTTGAATTTGGGAGTGCTTTCTCTTGACGATACCGTACCGTCAAGGGCAAGTTTACCATTAAAGAGGTCCGACTGAAAATTAGTTAAACGCACTT
The DNA here is from genome assembly GCA_035654775.1 of Flavobacteriaceae bacterium. Classification (GTDB taxonomy): domain Bacteria; phylum Bacteroidota; class Bacteroidia; order Flavobacteriales; family Flavobacteriaceae; genus HKST-UBA85. The sequence continues at coordinate 19,021 of DASRWB010000014.1, forward strand.
CCTGATCTTTCAGCGTGAGTGTGCCTTCTACATTTTTTAGGTTGAGGTTGTCATAAACTACCGTTTCGGCTTTGGCATGAAGGGTACAGTCCAGAAATGCAGGAATTTTTAAACCCGGAGTCGATTTTTTGGTCGTATCGGCCGGAGTCATGAAATCATTCACTTCAAAGTGCGTGGAAGTAACCGTAAAATCGCCTTGCAGCGTGTTGTTACTCAACACAAACCCCATCAGGTTTTTTAAGGTTCCACTAGCGGTTAGGCTGCTGTTTCCGGTTTTTGCGTCAAAGCGTTTTAGGGTAACCGTGCCGGGAAGAAACGCAACGTCTGCTCGCGAAATATGCATGGGATGATTTAATTCTTCCGAAGAAAAAACAAGATCGGTCAATTGTAGATTGCCGGAAGAGGTTATCCGCTCATAAGCGTTGGTTTCTATGGCATTAACATCAAAACGGGTTTGCAGGTTACCACTTAAAATTCCGCTAAGTCCTTTAGTCAATTCCGCTGGATATACCTCTGACAGGTGAGCCAGGTTGAGCGTCCCGTCCAGAGCTGCGTCTACAAGCATATTGTCTGTCAGGTTTTTTAAAGTGCCTGAAAGTGTAAATTCATCGTTGTCTATTTTAAACCGAAACGTATTGAAGTCAACATAGGTGTCTTCTGCCTTTCCGGTTGTATTTTTTAGGGAAGTGTCAATCACAATATTCTCCACGCGTTTGGGCAAATCGGGGTATTTAAACGATGCGTTGGCCGATTGGATGGCAATGCTAAATGTAGGGATAAGCGAATCAGTAAGCATTCCTTTAATCACGCCATTCACCTTAAAATCACCGGTGGTTTCTACCGCATCTATGTTTTTGGAGTAAGCTTCGGGCAGCAGCGCCAGAAAGTTTTTAAACGAACTTTCGGGGTTGGTAAACGAAATGTCAATTTCCTGACCTTCTTCATGAAGCTTGACAAAGCCTTCAAAAGCTATGGGTAGCTGGTTTATATACCCTTGATTTTCCTTAAAAGTATACAGGTCGTTGTCCAGGTCCAGCCCAATTAAGGCATCCAGTTTAAGCCGGTTGTTGTTAAGGTAGGTGGTGCTGTCTTTTGCTAAACTGATATTCGCTTCGGTATGGGTATCCAGAGCTGAGGTTTCTGCTGAAAAGCTTCCTTTGCCATTGTGGTTCAGCTCGCTTAAATACAACGTCATATCCGAGGTTTCATCTATATAGGTTAGCGCACTGTTACGCAGCGAGTAGTCTTTAATATCAAAAACAAAAGCGTCACCTGTTTTTGAAACCTCCGTAGTATCAGTATTAAAAATTTGATAGTTAACCTGGTCGTGTTTGTTGGTTTTCAGGGTGAGCAACGCTTCGTTTATATTTACCGAAGTAAGGATTAGCGGTTCTTCGTCATAATTTTTAAAAAGTTCTTTAATAGGCATAACCAGGCTGATGCTTTTTACTGTGGCAAGGGTTTCCTCTGTAAAGGGTGCGCGGGTAATTACCTGTAAGTCGTTAAGGGTAAGTTGCGCATTCGGGAAACTGCGCAGTAAACTTAGGTTTGCACCACTGAACGATACCTCTGCATTCACGTTATGCTCAAAGTAGTTTTTTAAAATAGTTTCTATTTGCGACTGGAAAGCCAAAGGAATCAGTAAAAGAATAACAAGCAGCGTGGTAAGGGTAATGCCGGCAATTTTTAATGCTTTCTTCATAGGGTTCGGTTTGTATTACAATGTACGTATAAAATAACCAAATGGTTTCTGAATACACAACATCTTTGATAAAAAGAAATCCTTTTTTTACAACAGACGCAATTCCTCATTTACCTTAAGCGAAAAGCGTTTCCGGAACAAAAACACTCCCAAATACAGCAACGGCGTATCCAGTAACGCAATAAAAAGCTTGAATAAAAACCCGGCTGCCAGTAATCCCGTAAATTTATCCCAGCCAATTTTTCCGAAAGCACAAAGCAAAAACAACACCGTAAAAGTATCTACAAATTGCGACAACCAGGTAGAAAAGTTATTGCGAAGCCACAAGTGTTTTCCCCGGGTAAGCCGTTTCCAGAAATGGTAAATTTGAATATCGATAAACTGCGCCAGCAAATAGGCCATCATACTGGCAAATACGGCAATAGCCGTACTGCCAAAAACAGTGGAGAATAACGAATCCTGAACCGGCGACCACGAAGTAGCCGGAACCGCATGAGCTGTATATACAATAGCCATAGAAAAAACCGAAGCAAAAATTCCGACAACCACCAGCTGATTGGCGCTTTTCTTTCCGTAAATTTCACTAACCAGGTCGGTAATTAAAAAGGTAATTGGATACGGTAAAACCCCTACCGAAATCTCAAAAAGCTTAGCGCCAAAAACTTCGGCATCAATAGGATACCAATAGAAAAACTTTTGAAAAATAAGATTGGAAACCACTAGTGAAGTGATAAAAAGCGCGCCCAAAAGCAGGTAAATGCGTTGCGCGGCAAGTTTGTCTTTAGTAGTCATACAATGTGAATAAATACTTTTAGTAAATATAAACTATTAAATTTTCTTTTGTTTATTTTGTCGCTGTTTATGCTGCAATTTAAAACCGTACATATCGCATTAGGAAGCAATCAGGGCAACAAATTTGAAAATTTGCAGCAAGCCATTACAGCTGTTCACCGGCAAATAGGCACGGTAAAAAGAATTTCAAAAGTATACCAAACGGAAGCCATGGGTTTTACCGGCGACTTTTTTTTGAACGCCTGTATTCGTGTGAAAACACACCTGAAACCTGAAAAGCTGTTGAAGAAAATAAATGCCATAGAAAAAAACTTAGGTAGAGAACGAGACGCAACTGCACAAGGATACCAATCCCGAACCATAGATATAGACATTCTTTTGTATGCCGATGAAATTCATCAAACCGACACGTTAACCCTACCGCACCCCGAAATGCACAAACGCTTGTTTGTACTGCAACCGCTGCAAGAAATTGCCCCTGAGGCGGAACATCCCGTGTTCAACCAAACGGTTACGCAACTTAAAAATGCCTGTACCTCGTCAGAAACGCTGCAACCGCAAAACATTTGGCTCAAAAACCCAAGCAAAGAGTACAACTGGAACGCCTACAATTTTATCGCTATAGAAGGCAATATAGGCGCCGGAAAAACCAGCCTGGCAACCCTGATTTCTGAAGATTTCAATGCCAAACTTATCCTGGAACGCTTTGCCGACAATCCGTTTTTACCCAAGTTTTATAAAGAACCACAACGCTATGCCTTCACCCTCGAAATGTCCTTTCTGGCCGACAGGTATCAGCAAATCAGCGACGACCTTTCCCAACTCGACCTCTTTAAAGACTTTGTCGTTAGCGATTACGACGTGCACAAATCCCTTATTTTCTCTAAAGTTACCCTGCCGGACGACGAATTTAAACTCTACCGTAAACTTTTTTACCAAGTGTATAAAGACATTGCCAAACCCGATTTGTACGTCTACCTCTACCAAAATACCGAACGCCTCAAACAAAACATAAAAAAACGAGGACGCAACTACGAACAAAACATTCAGGACGAATACTTAAACCAAATCAATGCCGGATACCTCGAATTTCTAAAAAGTCAACCCGAACGCAATATCAAACTTAT
>DASRWB010000015.1:0-18674 GCA_035654775.1 Flavobacteriaceae bacterium
AAAAAAAGCAAATTCACCTAGAGTCAAATCATCAAAGCCTTGAAAGAAACCGTTTTTGAGTAGTTTCCGCAGGGTCAACATTCCTTCTGATTTGCTTGAAAATTTCAAGGGTAATTTCAGCGGTGTACTTTTTTTAGTCAACTATTCAAACTATTTGCTTACTTTTAGTATAACTCTTTGGCGATTTTTAAAAACCGGTCGCCATAGCATGTACGTTTCAACACGTATACTCCCTAAAAACGATAAAAATGACACAAGAAAACGTGGTTTGGATAACCGGAGGTTCGTCCGGTATCGGGAAGGCAATGGCCTATGAATGGGTAAGATTAGGGTACAAAGTAGCCCTTTCGTCCCGACGTAAAGAACTGTTGGATAAAGTGGCCGGCGAAATCCGTCAATCCGGCGGGGAGGCCCTGGTTATTGTCTGTGATGTACTGGACGAAAACGCTATCGAAAAAGCCGTACAGCAAATTATTTCAACCTGGGGCCGGCTAGATGTTGTTGTGGCCAATGCGGGTTTTGGGGTTTTTGGGAGTATTGATAAGCTAAGTGCCAAAGACTGGAACAGACAGCTACAAGGCAATGTTACAGGCCTGGCCCTAACCGTAAAATACGCCTTGCCTTACTTAAAGAAAACCAAGGGAAGGATTGGTCTGGTAGGCAGCGTAAGCGCCTATCTTCCTAATCCTAATCTGGGAGCCTACGGGGCTTCAAAAGCTGCCGTAAACTCCATTGGTCAAACGTTACAAGTTGAATTGATGGACACCGGCGTGAGTTGCACCACCCTGCATCCCGGATTTGTGGTTTCAGAAATTGCGCGGATTGATAATGACGGGGTTTGGCATCCTGAGCGGCCCGACCCGCGGCCGTCAAATTTACTATGGCCTACGGATAAGGCGGCGAAGGTAATGGTAAGGGCTATTGTAAAGCGAAAGCGAAATTATGTTTTTACCGTTCACGGCAAAGTATTTGTATGGTTGCAACGCTGGTTTCCCGGATTGATGCGGGTGATTCTTTCAAAAGGTCCTAAGCCGGATTCTTGAGGCCACCTATGTAAAAAACCAAGAACAGCGTGTGGTCTTGCTTTACTCGAAACGGTTGGTTTACTCCTTCTTTTAAAATGTTTTTTTGATTAATCTTTAAAATAAGTTTACTTTTAGGTTTTGTCACATCGTATGAAAAACCCGTTTGTTTATTTTTTGCTGTTTTTGTTTTTGCCTATGGTGTCGGTCATGTCTCAGTCTTCAAAAACTGAGGTTTTGGTAATCAGTACCCTGCACGGCGCCCATGAGGTGAACCCGAACTATTCCTATGCCGACCTTTTTTCGTTTATTGAAGCTTTTAATCCGGATGTGCTGGGTGTAGAAATAAGAGCCGAAGACCTAACCCGTCCAACTGCCTATTTAAAACAAAATTACCCTTACGAGATGTATATTTGCCGGGAAAAATACCCTTCCACCCTTGTTGTGGGCTTTGACTGGCTGGGAGATGACCTTGCCGGCAGAGCCATTCCTGAACGCTACTGGAAGGAACAAAGCCCCATTAAAAAACTGCAGCAGGAGCTGAGTGCCGACTCTGTTATGCGTGAAAAGCTGGCTGTGCTGGATGTTCTTTCCGAAGAAAAGAAAGCGCTGGCTCTAAGGGCTTCACTTACAAGTCTGAATGACGGCCGGTATGATTTAATTAATCGAGTATATTACGCTCAGTTGAACGTTTTGCTCAAAAACACTCCCTATGAGGCTTTATCAACTTTTTACGCAACTCGGGATGAAATGATTGCCCGACAAATCCTTGCTCTAATAAAATCCCATCCCGGCAAAAGAATGCTTTTTTTAGTAGGTGCTGATCACAGGGCTTATGTTGTTCAGGAAATAACAAAAACGTTTGGTGACACGCTGATGTTAAATCCGTCCGGTTAAATCCCTATTTGTGTGCTCCTACCTTAAAATTCAATTATGAAACGTACTATCTATTTTCTATTTTCTATACTTCTGCTGGCTACTTTTTTATATTCCTGCAAAGTGGGCCGTTTTGTAGTTTATAATTTTGCCGATATCAACGATTACAAAAAATTTCCTTCACGGACGATTGAAAAAGGGGAAACCTCGTTTCGTTTTGATACAACTTCCCGGGGTCGCGTGCCTAAAACCCTTACGGTAAACGCTGAAACCCATCCGTTTGAATCTTATTTAGAAGACCACAAGACTGTTGCTTTTTTGATCATAAAAGAAGATACGATTCAGTATGAAAACTACTGGAGAAAATACCAGTCATCGTCTATAGTGCCTTCTTTTTCGATGGCAAAATCCATTACTTCGCTGTTGATAGGTTGTGCTATAGACGACGGACTGATACATACTGTAAATGATCCCGTAACCCACTATCTTCCCGAGCTTGAGGGCCAAGGGTTTGACGAGATTACGCTGGCGCATTTGCTGCAAATGACCTCAGGAATTGACTTTAAAGAAAGCTATACCAATCCGTTTGGCGATGCTGCTACTTTTTATTACGGGACAAACCTACGCAAGGCAGCCCAAAAGCTCAAACCGAAAACAGCGCCCGGAACCGCATTTACTTATGTGAGTGGTAACACACAGCTATTAGGTTTGGTTTTGGAACGGGTATTACAAGAGAAAACGCTTTCGGCGTATCTGGAAGAAAAGATATGGAAACCTTTGGGCATGGAGTATGATGCCACCTGGAGTCTGGACCGTAAAAAAGACGGAATGGAAAAAACGTTTTGTTGTATAAACGCACGTGCACGCGACTATGCTAAAATAGGACGACTGTACCTAAACCAAGGCAACTGGAACGGCAAGCAAATTGTTTCTGCCGACTGGGTTTCGCAATCGACAAAAATAGACACCACACAAGGCAGTGCGCGATTTTATCAGTATCAATGGTGGTTGCCCAGTCCAAACGGCGATTTTATGGCACAAGGGATTTTGGGTCAATACCTTTATGTGCATCCTGAAAAGAACCTTATTATCGTACGTCTTGGTAAAAACGAAGGCGGTGCTGACTGGTGGAGTATTTTAACCGGTTTAGGTGAAGCGTATTAAAAACCAAATCGAACAATGATTAACAAACGGCTGCTTATAAAAAACCTTTTGGCTCACAATGATGAGAACAGTTTTTATGACAAAAAGCGAAAAATAGATATCAGTGAAAAGGAAGGAAAGGCCAAGTTTTTAAAACACATTTGTGCCCTATCCAACAGCAATCCGAAAAACAATTCGTATATCGTAATCGGGATTGAAGATGAGGACAATAAAATTGTTGGGGTTGACTTTTTTGACGACAGCAAAATTCAAAATCTTATCAATGCCTATCTGGAGAATCCGCCTATTGTTCAGTATGAAAACATTCCCTTTCCGCATTTGCCTGACCACAAAGTGGTAGGGCTTGTTACCATCAGGCCCAAGCAAAACGAAAAGGTTACTGCCCTTCGGAAAAACATTTGGAAGTACTACGGAGGTTCGGTGTTTTTCAGGGATGGCAGTATGAGTATGCCTAAGGTGTTTGATATCGCGATAAAGGATGTAAACTCCGGTATTGTTCAGGAAATAGAACAACACGCGCAGAACAATATTGCTCATACGCTTGATGCCGTGTTTAGTTTTATGAACAAGCGCAAGGATTTTAATCCGCAATACAAGGTGTTCAAGGAATACTTTGTAGTATGTTGGGCCGGCCAAAAAAAGCAAGTCCATGATGAGTTGTTTTTATCGCGTGTGGATATTGAACTGGTAAACGAACAGGTGCGCTTGTTTTATTCTGCGCTAGACGAGGTGTCGATAGCCTATGACGACCATCGATTTAAAATTGTGGAGTATGTGCATCTGGGGTTGCAAAATTCGTATACCTACTACCCTTTGGAAGAAACGCTTATTGAATTTGAAGAGAATGCAAACTACAGTATCCGTACCCAATTGCTTTTTGAGCCGCCACAGTTTGATAAAAAAATACTGCACCATATTTACAATGCCAACAATGTGCTTTTAGAGAAGTTAAAAAAAGGGTTGACCCTTACAAAACAAGAACAACAAGACTTGTTAAATTTACCCGCTACGTATTTACTATGCTATTTAAACCTGTTTCACGAAGCGGTTGATAAGCTTGAAGAAGCCAAGGAGTATTTAAAAAATTACTCCGAAGAAGTGTATGGACTCTACAAAGAAACCCTTCGCATTTTGCGAAAGGTGAAGTATAGTTAAGAAGCCGCTTCAGCAAAAGAAGAAGCGGTAGAAAAAATGTGTCTAATACAATCATACGACAAGATCTTTGATTTTAACATACAAATCGTGATTTTAAACCTTATTACTTATTAAATTTTTATTTCCTTAGAAAAATAATTGTGACTATTTTTTTATAGGTTTGATATCATTTACGATTCCTAAATAATAGCTGTTTTGGGAGACTGTAAATAAACTTATGGCACTGAAAAAATGTCGTAAAGTTTACTTTAATTTATTTCATTCTTTAGACTACAATTATGAAGTTATCTTCAAAGCATTCCGTTTTATTAAAATCTACTTTAGTTTTATATACTCTGTTTTTTTGTCTGTACTTTTTAACATCGTTTACTTTTAAAACAGAAGTGCTTTATAATGATTTAATAGAATTTAATCTTTTTACAGAATTACTACTACTTGCATTAATCGCTCCAGTTATTGAAGAATTTATCTTCAGAGCTCCTTTGATAATAAAAAATAAAAAATGGCCTATTCTGCTATTTATAGTCTGTTTGGGGTATTTGATATTTAGTCTTCCTCGTTTTGATTTAAGAGTCTTAACCCTTTTTATTTGGTCAAGTGTTTTAATTTTTTCTAAGTTTTTTGTCTCAACAAAAACTCAAGAGATATTAATTTGGATTTCGATTCTTTCTTTTGCTGTCTCTCATTTATCAATGGATAGTTTTCTTTCTTTAGATTCATTTATCCTATTTATTTTCTTCTTAGCTAGTGGATGTTTACTTACTTGGGTAATTTTAAATTTTGGTCTATTCAAATCTATTTTATTTCATTCTGCATACAATTTAATTTCATTTTCAATTTATCTTTTAACTCTAACCTATTTTTTTGATGACAAGGCTAAGACGAATTGTTTAGATAACACCTGTATCGAATGGAAACAAAATGCTCTTTTGGAATCACCAATGTCAGATTTAAATTATACCAATCATAAATTAGATGTTAAAAACGGAAAGGTTAAAAATATTTTAGATTTGTTATCAAATTTAGATTTAAAAAATTACAATTATATCATCTCAGATGATTCAAAAATAAAGTATGATATTAAGATTTATAATACGAATAATGAAGAAATAAATGATTCGCTGATATTAGAATCGTTAAACAGTTCCGGATTAATCAAAATTTTAAAAAAAGAATAAACCTCAACTTTCGTTGAGGTTTATTGCATTTAGTATATTATTTCTTCCTACAAATCAAATTTAATCCCTTGAGCCAACGGTAACTGTGTAGTATAGTTTATGGTATTGGTCTGGCGGCGCATGTAGACTTTCCAGGCATCGCTGCCACTTTCCCGACCACCGCCGGTTTCTTTTTCGCCACCGAAAGCACCGCCAATTTCGGCACCTGAAGTTCCTATGTTTACATTGGCAATTCCACAATCGGAGCCGGCATGGGAAAGGAAACGCTCTGCTTCCCTTAAATTGTTGGTCATGATTGCCGAGGACAAGCCCTGCGCTACTCCGTTTTGGATTTCGATAGCGTTTTCCACTTCACCCGAATACTTCAACAGATATAACACCGGCGCAAACGTTTCATGCTGCACAATACTGAAGCTGTTATCGGCTTCGGCAATTGCCGGCTTTACGTAGCATCCGCTTTCGTAGCCTTCACCTTGCAAAACACCGCCTTCAACAACAATGTTTCCGCCTTCTTCCACTACTTTTTCCAGCGCATGAAGGTACATTTTAACGGCTTCTTTATCAATTAACGGTCCTACATGGTTTTTTTCATCCAGTGGATTTCCGATACGTAATTGCTTATAGGCTTCCACTACTGCATTTTTTACTTTGTCGTAAATGCTTTCGTGAATAATTAACCTGCGCGTTGAGGTACAGCGTTGTCCGGCGGTGCCCACAGCGCCAAATACTGCGCCAATCACGGTCATTTTAATGTCGGCATCCGGCGTAACGATAATGGCATTGTTACCGCCAAGCTCCAGAAGGCTTTTGCCTAAACGTGCGGCTACTTCCTGTGCCACTATTTTCCCCATTCGGGTGCTTCCCGTAGCTGAAATTAAAGGAACTCGTTTGTCTTTGGTCATAAACTCTCCTACGCGGTAATCTCCGTTTATCAAGCACGAAATCCCTTCGGGTAAATTGTTTGCGGCAAATACTTCGGCAGCGATATTCTGACAGGCAATTCCGCAAAGCGGAGCTTTTTCGCTGGGTTTCCACACACATACATCGCCACAAACCCATGCTAACGCTGTATTCCATGACCAAACGGCCACAGGAAAATTAAAAGCCGAAATAATGCCTACTACACCCAGTGGGTGGTATTGTTCATACATGCGGTGTCCCGGACGTTCCGAGTGCATGGTGAGCCCGTGTAACTGTCGCGAAAGGCCTACGGCAAAATCGCAGATATCAATCATTTCCTGTACTTCGCCTAATCCTTCCTGGTATGATTTCCCCATTTCGTAAGAGACAAGTTTTCCGAGTGCTTGCTTTTTTTCACGTAATTTATCTCCAAACTGCCGAACGATTTCGCCGCGTTGAGGTGCAGGCATACTTCGCCAGGTTTTAAAAGCCGTGGTTGCGGCTTCCATTACCTTTTCATAATCTTCTTTTGTAGTGGTTTTTACTTTGCCTATCAGTTGTCCGTCAACCGGTGAGTACGAGGCTATACTTTCTCCGGATGAAAAATTATTTCTCCCCGTTGAGGTTCCTTCATTCGTTTCTTTTACCCCTAACTGTTTTAAGGCTTGTTCTATTCCAAAATTGGTAGCTACTGCTTCCATACTGTACTTGTTTTTTTTGAATTATTAAATTTTATGCGAAGATACTAATAAATTGTCGGTTTCCGTTTTCGCTAGGCTTTCTAAATCCTGTATCTTTACTGTTGCATGTAAAACATTGCTATTATGAAATCTATTGTTTATTTTGTTTTTGTGGTTATGGTTTTCTTGGGTTGTACTCAAAAGAACTCATCTCCATCTTTACCTGAAAAGAATATTTCCTCCAATGATTCGCTTTCTGAAAACAGTGCAAAATTTGCCCTTGCCATTCACGGTGGTGCCGGTACTATTTTAAAAACACATCTGACACCGGAAAAAGAAGCTGCATACAAGGCCAAATTAGAAGAAGCCCTGCAAACCGGATATTTGCTTTTAAAGAATGGCGGCAGCAGTTTAGATGCGGTAGCACAAACGCTAAGGGTGCTGGAAGACTCACCTTTGTTTAATGCCGGAAAAGGTGCTGTATTTACTCACGCCGAAACTCACGAACTCGACGCTTCCCTTATGGATGGTGCTACTTTAAATGCAGGCGCATCGGCCGGGACAAAAACTGTAAAAAATCCTATTCTTCTGGCCCGCGCCATAATGGACCACTCGCCGCACGTCATGCTTTCGGGTGATGGTGCTGATGCCTTTGCCAAAGCCCAAGGTCTGGACATCGTTTCTCCGGATTATTTTTATACCGAAAGCCGGCTGGAAGTCTTACAACGCGCCAAAGACCTTGAACGTGCTCAACACGGCGCTTCTGAAGTCAACACTACCGGGCGCGTTGCTGAGGATTCAAAATTTGGAACTGTAGGCTGTGTCGCTTTGGACAAAAACGGGAACTTGGCTGCCGGTACTTCTACGGGAGGCATGACCAACAAACGCTGGGGGCGAATAGGCGACTCTCCAATCATTGGTGCGGGAACCTATGCGAACAATAAAACCTGTGCGGTATCGAGCACAGGCTGGGGCGAGTTTTTTATTCGCGGAGTTGTTGCCTATGATATTTCTGCATTAATGGAATATAAGGGATTGTCTTTAGCCGAAGCTGCAAAAGAAGTTATCCAACACAAGCTGTCCAACCTTGGTGGTAACGGAGGTATCGTTGCCCTGGACAAGGACGGGAATATTGTTATGGAATTTAATACTGCGGGCATGTACCGCGGTTCCATAAACACAGAAGGCGAGCTTTATTTGGGGATTTACAAGGAATAGATTTAACGCTTAAGGGTAAAATGCCCTTGAAAAACCTGATTTTCTATTTCAATGTAGTACCAGTAATCATCGGCCGGAAGTTGTTTATTATTAAAAGTACCATCCCAAGAAAAAGGTTGGTTTTTTGTTTGATACAGCAGTTTACCATATCTGTCAAAAATATGCACTACAGACGAGTTGTATTGTTCTATTCCACCTAATTTGAATCGGTCGTTAAACCCATCGTTATTGGGAGTGAAAAATTTTGGAATGACAAAGTGAATGTATTCTGCTGTAGTTAATCCACAGCCATCGGGTCCTTGTACATAAATGGTATACGCGCCGCCTTCGACATAAAACACATTACTGGTTTGGAACTGAGTGCCATCTGTTGAGTATTGAAAATTTCCGGTTTCTGTTGTTTCTATTATCAATTGAAATCCCTCAGAATCTATAGATTGTATCACCGGACTTTCGCTTTGTATTACTTGAATGGTTTTGGTTGCCGAACAATTGGCTGCACTGCTAACTACTACCGTGTAGGTTCCCGGTTGATTAGTCAGGATTTGCTGCGTGATTTCTCCGGTATTCCACAAATAGCTGAGGTTTGCTATTCCGGCATCTAAGGTGATGAATTCGTTTTCGCAAAGGATCCGTATTTCATCTTCCACTTCGGGATATTCATCCTGAGCACTCAACTCAACCGCTGTTCGCTGCAGCGATTTACAGCCGGTGTTTTCATCAACCGCTTCGGCATAGTAAATTCCTTCCAGATTTGTGGTATAAGAGGCTGTATTGGCAGCCAAAAGATTGCCTTCTGAAGCTGCATCATACCAGTTTACGATAACTCCATCAGGAACGGAAACCGACAAGGTTCCTGAATCGGTAGCGCACCCTACTTCAACATCGCCGTTGGTTACCGGTGGTTCGGGATTGATGCCCAGTACTTCGACTTCTGTTCCGGTAAGGGAAACGCAACCCGTTTCAATACTGTAGGATTCCGCAAAATACACTCCCGGCTGAGTGGCAGTATAGGTTGGGCTGTCGGTTGCCAGTACGTTGAGGCTTTGGTCGTACCAATTCACAGATACTCCAGCCGGAACGGTTACCTGGGCTACAGCCGTACCGGTTTCGCAGTCAATAATTACGTCGCCATTGCTAATTGGAGCGTCGGGATAGGCTGTAAATACCGTTACGGGAGTTCGGGTTGCAGCTACACAACCTGTAGTTTCATCAACCGCTTCGGCATAAAAAGTACCTGTGCTTTGATTTGTGACAAAAGTATTGCTTCCCACTTCGAGGCTGTTTCCATTTACCAGAGCATCGTACCAGTTTACGGTAACTCCGTCAGGAACAGACACCGAAAGTGCTGCGAGATTAGCTGCACAGTTAAAAGACACATCCCCATCACTAAGTGGTGAATCCGGCGGGTCTACAATGCTAATATTAAAATGCTCAGAAATGGTGTTGCAGGAATTGTTTGCCAGGTTAACCGCACTTTCAGCAACCTTAACCCTAAAAGCAGTTGTAGTTGTAATTCCGGATACCTGATAGGTTTGATTGGTTTCTCCGGGAATATCGGTCCAGTTTATTCCGTCTTCACTTTGCTGCCACTGATAGGCATGGCTGTTAAAAACAGAAAAATCGGGTACGGCTTGCAGTGTAGTTGAGTAAGGTATCTGGTCGCTGCACAGAGACACATTTTGGTTATTATCACTATTCTGAACCGTAATTGTATCACCACAGGTTTTAAAAACAATATCGTCGATAGCGAGGTCATTTCCGCAGCCGCCAATTCCATTGTTAATCATTTTCAGTATTACGGAAGATTGCCCGGATGTTGTGGTAAAAACGAGTCCGTATTCTTCCCAAACCGGCGTGGTTGTCCCTTGGATGTCTCCCGTGTCACCGGAAGCCAAAAGTACGGTATCGGTACTGTCCCAAATTTGAAACTTAACATTAATCGGAATTCCTGTACCACAAAAGCCTCCGGGAGGCAGAAGATTTAGCAGCCAAGATGAAAATTCATAGGTAGTTCCGCCACATAATCCCTCTATGGTTGTTCTGTAAAACTCACCCGCCGTAAAGTCGGCATTTACAATCAAACATCTGCCGTTTACATCTCCCGGTGTGTGATCTTGTGTGTCATGCCAATCAAACCAATTGGTGTTGCTCGATATGGTATAAAATCCATCGTCGGGTTGTGTATTGGCATAGGTGTAGGACGTGGTTCCCGGAGGAAGAGCAGGACCGTTAGATGTACCTGTTCCAAAGGTTTCACTATAAATCGGGTCACCGGAATTTCCTGAGCAAAAGCTTAACTGTGCATAAGCCCTATTTAAGAAGTTTCCCGCAAAGAAAAATACTGTAATAATTATGTGTAAGGTTATTTTTTTCACTTTTTAAAAATAACCTTTCTCTTCTTAAAACCTAGGAAAAGACAGGGAATACTGAACAATTTTAACACGAAAACGTTTTCGTAAACCGATAAGACCCTGGTTTTTGCATACCCTATAAATTCCTTGAGCATATCATTCCTTCATCAAGGAAAATACGTCTGTAAGGTATTCTGTTTTTACGCGTTGGGTTTATGCTACCTCAACTTGTATCCTTTGGCAGCCCACCATGGACGCACTTCTACCACTAATCGTTTGGCTTTTACCATAGGGTCTAGGTTGGCAAGGCTATCGGCCATTTCAAGAGTAGGCACATTGTAAATGGTGATGCCTCGTATTTCGCTATTGTCGCCAAAAGGTCCTGAAATATCTGCATAGCCTTCCCGGTACATTCGGGTTAAGTGTTCTATGTGTTCTTCCTGCAGCTGTGTCGCTTCTTCTTCGTTTTGTGAGCGTATGGGGCCGCTTTTCAAAAAGGCTATAAAATACTGCTGCATTAAAATGGTATCTTTTGTCTGCTCATCTACGAAGTCAAACGTTTGATATCCCTTTTGCGTGAGTTCTTCTTTTAGTTGTTTTTGTGTTTTGTTCGGTTTTTGGTCATGCGTTTCTATGTAAATTGTGTCTCTGATTACCACACTTTCACTTTCAGTGGGTTTTGTTTCCGGGGTTTTTACATCGTTCTTGCAGCTCAGTATTGCCAACAAGAACAAGAAAATTACTTTTTTCATTCGTTCCAATTTTTATAAGGTTTTTTCGCCAGTTGTGCGTTGTAATATTTTTTTTGACCGGTAACTTCAGCACCCAGCCATTGCGGTTTTTTAAAAATTTCAGTCGGGTAGTTTAATTCGATTTCGGCAATTAATAAACCTTCATTTTCATCAAAAAACTCATCTACTTCAAATGTATGATTTCCACAAGGAATTTCGTAGCGCATTTTATTAATAATCCCTTTTTCACACATTTTTAAAAGCGCTTTAGCTTCAGAAACGGATATTTCCTTTTCCCATTCAAAACGCGACACGCCATCATTTGTGGGTTTTCCTTTTACCGCAATATAGCCTTTGTTTCCATTGAGGCGAATTCTAACGGTGCGTTCGGGATGGGTATTCAAAAATCCCTGTGTGATTTGGGTTTTTCCGGTGGCTTCATTTTTAAAGGCTTCCGAAGAAACTAAAAACTTACGCTCTATTTCTATCATTTAACATTGCGTTTAAAAAATTGCATAACACTTAATGTATTTAATGCATAAATTTACAGGATGTCTGTCAATTTACCAATTCGAAAAATAATTCATATTGACATGGATGCCTTTTATGCTTCTGTGGCACAGCTTGACCATCCGGAGTTGAGAGGAAAACCCATTGCTGTTGGTGGCAGTAGTGTTCGAGGTGTCGTAAGTGCCGCCAGCTATGAAGCCCGAAAATATGGTGTGCGAAGTGCAATGAGCGGTGTTAAAGCGCGCCTGCTATGCCCTGAACTTATCTTTGTACCGCCTCGTTTTGACCGTTATAAAGAAATCTCGAAGAAAATCCGAAAGATTTTTAAAGAATATACCGACCTAGTTGAGCCCCTATCGCTGGATGAGGCTTATCTGGATGTGACACAAAACAAAAAAGGAAATCCCAGCGCTACTCTTATCGCCCAAGAAATACGCGCACGAATTTTGAATGAAACCGGCTTAACGGCTTCGGCAGGCATCTCTATAAACAAGTTTGTGGCTAAAGTAGCTAGCGATTACCATAAGCCCAACGGACAAAAAACCGTAGGTCCTGAAGAGGTTTTGTCTTTTCTTGAAGCGCTTGACGTACGGAAGTTTTATGGTGTGGGAAAAGTTACCGCTGAAAAAATGTATCAATTGGGGATTTTTACGGGAAAGGATTTGAAAATTCAGTCGCTGTCCTATTTAACTCATCATTTTGGGAAATCGGGGCAATACTACTATAATGCCGTACGCGGCATTCACTACAGTGAGGTTAAGCCTAATCGTATTCGGAAATCACTGGCTGCCGAGCGCACCTTTCATGAAAATTTATCTTCTGAAATATTTATGCTTGAAAAGCTGGAACACATAGCCGGTGAAGTATCCCGCAGGTTATCCAAAAGTAAGGTTTCCGGAAAAACCATTACATTAAAAATAAAGTACAGTGATTTTACTTTACATACCCGAAGCAAGTCGTTGCCTTATTTTATAAATGACAAAAGCGTTATTCTGGAAACGGCTAAAGGCCTGTTGTATCAGGAAAAACTTCAAAACTCGGTTCGACTTTTAGGAATTTCGGTTTCTAATTTAAACACTGAAATCCAAGAGAGTCCGAAAGAAAAAACCATAAGTGTACAACTTCGGTTTGCGTTTTAAAAACTACAGCTTGAAATTTCGGTTACCCGCAAGGTATTTACCATTCCTTTTTCCTGTATGGGCATTGCTGCCAAGCTTATCAACATATCGCCTACTTCCAGGTATCCTTTTTGACAGGCAATGGCATTTACATCTTCTATGGTTTCATCGGTACTTACAAACTTGTCGTAATAAAATGCTTTTACGCCCCAAAGTAAATTGAGTTGCGTTAGTATGCGCTTGTTTGAGCTGAACACCAAAATGTGTGCATTGGGTCTCCATGCCGAGATTTGAAAAGCGGTGTATCCACTATTCGTAAGTGTTGAAATGGCTTTCGCATTGATTTCGTTTGCCATATGAGCTGCATGATAACAGATAGATTTGGTAATGTATCTGTTGGTTCGAATATGTGGTGGCGATTGCGGTACTTGAATTAATGGAGAATCTTCAACACTTTCAATAATGTTTGCCATCTGCTGGATTACCTGTACCGGGTATTGTCCTACGGAAGTTTCTCCGGAAAGCATTACCGCATCGGCACCATCCATTACTGAGTTGGCTACGTCGTTAACCTCAGCGCGGGTTGGGGTAAGACTGGAAATCATGGTTTCCATCATTTGTGTAGCGATAATCACCGGAATTCTGGCGCGTTTAGCGCGAAGTACCAACTGTTTCTGAATAAGCGGTACTTCCTGTGCCGGAATTTCAACCCCTAAATCGCCTCGAGCCACCATTAATCCGTCGCAATAGGCTACAATTTTATCAATATTTTCAACGCCTTCGGGTTTTTCAATTTTTGCAATAATGGGTATTTTGTGGTCGCTGTGTTCTTTAATGAGTTCTTCCAATTGCATTAAATCTTCGGCGTGTCTGACAAAAGAAAGGGCAATCCAGTCTACTTTTTGTTCAATTGCAAAAATAGCATCTTCAATATCTTTTGGGGTTAATGCCGGTTGCGAAATAGCCGTATTGGGCAAGTTTACTCCTTTTTTTGATCTTAATGGCCCGCCTTGAATTACGCGTGCCACCACTTCGTCTTTTTTGTTGGTAGAAACTACTTCAAAGATAAGTTTTCCGTCGTCCAGCAGTATGCGTTCTCCGGGTTTGGCATCCATGGGAAAATTATCATAGGTCATGTATACCCGTTTTTTGTTGCCGTCAAAAGGTTTTCCGGTAGCAAAGGTAATTTGGTCTCCTTCGTTGACAATAACCTCGCCTTTCATGTTTCCGATGCGCAATTTCGGACCTTGTAAGTCAGCCAGAATTGCCGAATTGAACCCGTATTCTTCATTGAGTTCACGAATCATTTCCATTCGTTTTTTTACGGAATTGTAATCGGCATGAGAGAAGTTAACTCTAAATACATCGGCGCCGGCTTGCATCATTTTGAGCAATATTTCTTTAGTGGCTGTTGCCGGACCTAAGGTGGCTACTATTTTGGTTTTTTTTCTTTTGGGCATAGACTAAAAAATTAAGTTTCCTCTTGACGTCAACTGGTTGCTTTCAATTGTGTAGGCTGTGACTATTTGAGGTATTTTTTGAATGTTTGCAACTATTTTGGCTTCATTTAACGCGTTGGTGTCGCTACTGATTTTTAGAAAGTAGTTCACTTTTTTTAACTCCGGAATTAGCCACACTGTCTTGGTTCCTGACTGGTTTTGAAACAGTGTGTTGGTGTGATTTTCGGGAACCGTTTCTTTTTTAAAATGATTTGAAATCAGGTTCCAGTGATTTTGTTCCTTTTCGCTCTCCCATTCAAAAACGGAATAACTAGCCCCGTTTTTAAAGTTAAGGTCACTGGATGTTCTTTTAAGGGCAAGGTTTAGATTTTTATTCAGCAAATATGCTACTCTAAAATCCTGCAACCCACAGTGAATTGCAATTAATGAAAACTGCTCTTCTTCAAAAAAATCATCCAGAGCGAGTTTGTGAATAGCCATAATTATTAGCGTTAGTGCCGTAAATATAGCATATTATAGTCTTTTTTTTTATTAAGTAATTGCTAATATTTAAAAAAGAATTCACGAAAACGTTTTCGCGACAGGTATGGTAATCCGGATTCTAAATAATTTTTGAAATGCTTTTCTGAAAAGCAAAAAAGGCCCGTTTGGAGGCTTTTTCTTCGGCTTTCTTTTTGGAAGTTGCTCTGGCTTTTGCTACCACCTTATTATCAATCGAAAGTTTTACTGAAAAGTGTCTGATACTATCGTTTCCGGTGTCGTCATATACCTCAAAATCAAAGGTCTTTTTTTCTTTTTGGCACCATTCTATCAACAAGCTTTTGTAGCTAATCACTTTGCCTTCCAGTTGTTCTATATCTACATGTGGTATGATTACCCGCTTATAAATGAATTTTTCACAAAAATCGTAGCCTCTGTCGAGAAAAATAGCCCCAAGTAATGCTTCAAACAAATTGCCGTGAATGTTGTCTCCAAACTGTCCTTGTGGAATTTTGCTTTCCACCAAATCAATTAAATTAAGTTCTCTACCTAACTCGTTAAGGTGTTCTCTACTCACTATTTTAGAACGCATTTTGGTTAAGTATCCTTCATCGCCTTCGGGAACTTCCAGGTATAAGTGATTGGCAATCACGGCGCTTAGCATGGCATCACCTAAAAACTCCAAGCGCTCATAATTGATTGCATTTCCTTCGTTGTCTTTTAAATTCATAGACCTGTGGGTAAATGCAATTTTGTATCGTTCCGTGTTTTTGGGTTTAAACCCTAAAATTTTGGTAAGTGTAATTAAAAAATTCCCGTCCTGATTAGAGCGGGAATTAAATATGTTTCGAATGTTTTTCATTCAGGATGTTAATCTAGCTTCTTAAAAAGTACACATGCATTATGGCCTCCAAAACCAAAGGTATTGCTCATGGCTACTTTTATCTCTCTCTTTTGTGCTTTGTTTAGTGTAAGGTTCAAACCGGGATCTATGGTTTCGTCTACTGTTTTATGATTAATCGTTGGTGGTACAATACCGTGTTCAATAGCCAAAATAGAAGCAATTGCTTCCACAGCTCCGGCAGCACCCAGTAAATGTCCGGTCATGGACTTGGTTGAATTGATGTTGATGTTTTTGGCATGTGCACCAAAAACTTCAGAAATGGCTTTAAGTTCAGCCACATCACCAAGCGGCGTAGATGTTCCGTGTGTATTGATATGGTCTACTTCTTCAGGATTTACCCCTGCATTTTGTAAGCAATTTCTCATTACTGCCATAACGCCAATCCCATCGGGGTGTGGAGCTGTCATGTGATACGCATCAGACGATAAGCCACCGCCAACCAGTTCGGCATAAATTTTAGCGCCACGGGCTTTAGCGTGTTCGTATTCTTCAAGAATAAGTGCTCCGGCACCTTCGCCTAAAACGAATCCGTCTCGGGTTGCGTCAAAAGGTCTGGATGCGGTTTCGGGACTTTCGTTTCGAGTGGACAAAGCATGCATAGCATTGAAGCCACCCATTCCTGCCATGGTTACGGCAGCTTCACTACCACCGGTAACTATGATGTCGCAGTGTCCGAGTCTAATATAATTAAGGGCATCAATCATAGCATTTGCTGACGATGCGCAGGCCGAAACCGTGGTGTAGTTTGGCCCCATAAATTTATATTTAATGGAAATGTTTCCAGGAGCGATATCGGCAATCATTTTGGGGATAAAAAACGGGTTGAATCTCGGTGTGCCGTCACCTGAAGCAAAGTTGAGTACTTCGTCCTGAAAGGTTTCCAATCCGCCTATTCCTGCACCCCAAATTACACCTACGCGTAATTTATCAATGGCATCAAGATTAAGCCCAGCATCCAGAATGGCTTCGTCTGAGGCCACCATAGCATACTGGGCAAATTTATCCATTTTTCTGGCTTCTTTCCTATCAATAAATTGAGTAGGATCGAATTTTTTTACTTCACAAGCGAATTTGGTTTTGAACTTTTCAGTATCAAAATAGGTAATGGGCACTGCTCCACTTTTCCCATTAACAAGACCGTTCCAATATTCATCTTTGGTATTGCCAATAGGAGTTAAAGCACCTAACCCAGTTACTACCACTCGCTTTAATTCCATAAAGTAAGGTTTCTTATTTTGCTTCTTCTATATATGAAATAGCTTGACCAACTGTTGCAATGTTTTCGGCTTGGTCATCCGGGATTTGAATGTCGAATTCTTTTTCAAATTCCATGATTAGCTCAACAGTGTCTAAGGAGTCTGCTCCTAAATCGTTTGTGAAGCTTGCTTCGTTTACTACTTCGTTTTCATCAACACCTAATTTGTCTACGATTATCGCTTTTACTCTTGATGCAATGTCTGACATAATTTTTAATTTTAAGTTTAATTTAGGAGGCAAAAATAAAAACTTTATTCTTTATAAAACACATTTCGTTTAAAAATGTGTGAGTAATATACTAAAATAAACATTAAGTATTTGCATTTTACCCTCCAATTGTTAATAATAATTCTTTTTTTTGTACTGTCCTACAACCCCTACAATTTGTAAATGAAACGTATTGTAATTTTTGCTTCCGGAAGCGGAACTAATGCTGAAAATTTAATTCGGTTTTTTCAAAACAAAGGCACGGAGTCTGTCATTCGCGTGTTTTCTAACAATTCCCATGCCAATGTTTTAGAAAGGTGTAAATCTCTGGGCGTTAGTGCCTTTTCTTTTAACCGAACTGCTTTTTTTGATACCTCTGATGTACTGGATATTTTAAAAACATTTGCTCCCGATTTAATTATTCTCGCCGGTTTTTTGTGGAAATTCCCGGCGCACTTAGTACATGCATTTCCAAACAAAGTGATTAATCTCCATCCTGCACTTTTACCCAAATACGGCGGAAAAGGCATGTACGGAATGCATGTCCATCACGCTGTAGTTAAAAACAAAGAACCCGAAACCGGTATAACCATACACTACGTAAACGAAAACTACGACGAAGGCGCAATTATTTTTCAAGCAAAATGCAGGGTAGAACCTTCTGATACCGCCAAAGACGTTGCTGAAAAAATACATCAACTGGAAATGGAACATTTTCCTAAAGTAGTAACCTCTTTATTATTCCCAAATGGGTAAAAAGAAAAAATACTATACCGTTTGGAAAGGCTATCACCCCGGAATTTTTGAATCCTGGGACGATTGCAAGGCACAAATCAAAGATTTTAAAGGTGCCGTTTACAAATCGTTTGATTCTTTTGAAGCAGCCAAAAAAGCGTATAAAAGCGATTACAGAGACTACGTAGGGAAAACCAAATCGTTTCAAAGTGCTCTTTCAGAAGAAAAACTCAAAAAAATAGGGCAGCCTAACTTTCATTCCATTTCTGTAGATGCTGCTTCAAGCGGTAATCCGGGAAAGATGGAATACCAGGGTGTAGATACCCAAACTAAAAAGCGCCTGTTTTATCAAGGTCCCTTTGAAGAAGGCACCAACAACATTGGTGAGTTTTTAGCCCTAGTTCACGCTTTGGCGCTTTTGAAAAAGCAAAACAGCGACAAAATTATTTACACCGACTCCAAAATTGCCATGAGTTGGGTAAAAAAGAAAAGTTGCAACACCAAGCTAGAACGCAACGCCAAGAACAAACCCGTTTTTGATTTGGTCGACCGTGCCATCATCTGGCTTAATCAAAACACATATACAACCACAATAGTGAAATGGGAGACCAAAGCTTGGGGAGAAATCCCTGCTGATTTTGGGAGAAAATAAAACTATTTGTTTTTTACTGAACTTTTTAAATCTTTTGGATTTCTATAGTTATTCCAAAAATATTCTATCTCTA
>DASRWB010000016.1:0-9706 GCA_035654775.1 Flavobacteriaceae bacterium
AACGACGAAGTTCGCGTGTACAAAGGCGGTTCATGGAAAGACAGAGAATACTGGTTGGATCCGGCGCAAAGACGCTATTTCCCACAGGATATGGCCACAGATTACATTGGATTTAGATGTGCTATGTCTCGTGTAGGCTCAAAATCTAAATCAAAAAACAAAACCAAAAATTAATATTTTAATGCTAAGAATTATAAAAGTCCTGACAAGTTGTTAGGACTTTTTTTTATTTTTATTTTATGAAGATTGAACAACTCCATTCCCTGTTTTTAAGCTGTTCCGCTGCTAACACAGATACACGTACCACTCAAAAAAATGACATGTTTTTCGCTTTAAAAGGAGAACACTTCAACGGAAACACCTTTGCTGAAAAAGCCATACAACTGGGTGCCAAATACGCCGTGGTTGACGATCGCCGGTACGTGTTAAGTTCGCAATATATCCTAGTTCCTAATGTATTGACAACTTTACAAGAGTTAGCGGCCTATCACAGAACGTACTTAGGCATTCCCATTTTGGCACTTACCGGGAGCAACGGCAAAACAACGACAAAAGAATTAATACATACCGTACTTTCAAAGAAAGTAAACGTGGTGGCAACCAAAGGAAACTTAAACAATCATATTGGCGTGCCGCTTACCTTGCTCACGATGAATAAAACTACCGAAATGGGTATTGTTGAAATGGGAGCAAATCACTTAGGCGAAATAGATTTCCTGACTCAAATAGTAAAACCGGATTATGGATACATCACCAATTTTGGAAAAGCCCATTTGGAAGGTTTTGGAAGCGTAGAAGGCATTATTCAAGGAAAAAGTGAATTATATGACTACTTAATCGCTAATCATAAGTGTGTTTTTGTTAACGGGAACGATTCCATTCAGCTTCAAAAAACAAAACATGCCAAACGTTTTGTGTTTGGAGCCATGGATACTAATCCTGATGTAGTTGTTGTGTTAACTTCATGTACTCCAAATGTGTGCGTCACCTACGCCAACCTACAAATAAACAGCAACCTCATTGGGAATTACAATTTCAGCAATATCGCTGCAGCCATTGCCATAGGCCATTATTTTGGGATTGATGCTAACGTTATAAAAGATGCCATAGAAGCCTATGTTCCCAAAAACAATCGCTCACAAATTCTTAAAACCGGTACCAATAAAATTATTCTGGATGCCTACAACGCCAATCCAACCAGTATGGAAGCGGCAATAAAAAACATGTCGCAGTTGCCGGATAAAAACAAGGTGCTTATACTGGGTGATATGTTTGAATTGGGGAACTCTAGTGAAGCTGAGCATCAGGCCATTATTGATTTGGCTATTCGCTTAAATTTCAACTCCATTATAGTAATTGGGAAAAACTTTTTTATCACTAAAACTCCGGAATGCATTACAAAGTATAAAACCTTTGATGAATTTAAAATGCAATACACGCCCATTACCAACAGCAGTATACTTATTAAAGGTTCCAGAGGAATGGCACTGGAAAGAACGCTGGAATTTTTATAACACCTAATAAAAACAAATTACAGCTAAAAATGTGGGTCATACCGGATTCGAACCAGTGACTTCCACCCTGTCAAGGTGACACTCTAAACCAACTGAGTTAATGACCCATAAAAAAAGCCCTAAGCGTTTAAATCGTTAGGACTTTCAGGTGGGCGCGAAGGGATTCGAACCCCTGACCCCTTGGGTGTAAACCAAGTGCTCTGAACCAACTGAGCTACGCGCCCTATTCAATAGGACTGCAAATATAAAGCAGTTTTTTATTTGGCAAAAACTTTTTAGTAAAAAAAATTAAATTATTTCAGCAACCACAAAAGTGCTTCCGCCAATAAAAATAAAGTCGTTTTTTCCGGCTGATTGTAATGCTACCTGATATGCTTCTTGAACACTGTTGTAGCATTTTCCTAGAAGCCCACATGTTTCAGCTTGGGCCTTTAACTCGTCTGCCTCTAATCCTCGTGGCACATTCGGTTTACAAAAGTAATAGGTTGCTTTTTTTGGTAATAATGAAAGTATTCCGTCTAATGCTTTATCGTTGACCACACCAAATACAATGTGGAGTTTTTCAAACTTTTCTTTTTTAATTTGATCAAAAACATAGGCAATTCCACCAGCATTATGGGCTGTATCACATACCGCTTTGGGAACATCGCGTATTGTTTGCCATCTGCCTAATAAACCGGTATTTTTGACCACATGCAAAAGCCCTGATGCACTGTGAGCAGCATTTATTTTCCAGCCTTGTTTTTTAAGAATATGGAGTGTGGCTAGTGCGGTTTTACTGTTTTTTGACTGGTAGCTTCCTTTTAAATCGGTTGGATATTCGGGAAGTTTGAAATCCTCGGCAAAGTATAAAGAGGCATGACGGTTTTTTGCCGTTTCCTGAAAAACAGCTGTGGTTTCATCTTGCTTTTCTCCAATAATGACCGGCGTATTTGCTTTTATTATTCCGGCTTTTTCTGCGGCTATTTCCTGTAATGAATTCCCTAAAACCTGAGTATGATCCAAACTTATGTTAGTGATTACTGAAATTTCGGGTAATATAATATTGGTAGAGTCCATCCTTCCGCCAAGTCCGGTTTCTATAATGGCTATATCCACTTTTTGTTTACTAAAATAATCGAACGCCATACCTACTGTCATTTCAAAAAATGACAACTGATGTTTTTCCAAAAACACTTTATTTTTCTCTATAAAGTGTATCACAAAGTGTTTGTTTACTTTTTTTCCATTAATTTTTATGCGTTCTCTGAAATCTTTTAAATGTGGTGAGGTATAAAGCCCTACTTTATAACCTGCTTCTTGTAGTACAGAGGCCAAAATATGACTGGTAGAACCCTTGCCGTTTGTTCCGGCTACATGGATAGATTTAAATTTTTTTTCAGGGAAATTGAGATGTGCCGATAACTGTAAGGTATGGGTAAGGTCTTTTTTGTAGGCAACTATCCCTTGACGTTGATACATTGGAAGTTTAGAAAACATCCAAGCGACGGTTTCCAAATAGGTCATGTGCAATTAATAATCGAAGTTTATACTTACAAAGCCTATTTGCCGGGTTGGTGCATTGGCATCTGCCGGCCATTTAAACGATAGGGCAATTTTTTTTGCCGGCTCCAGTAGGCAGGAAGCTGTGTTGGTGGTGCCTTGTACTCCGGGTTCGGCTTTCAGTACCTTTCCTTGTTTGTCTACCTCTATTCTAACTACAACAAGGCCGTATTCATTACATTCTTGTTTGAAAATTTCATTGGTAGGCTTGCCTCTGCCTTTTAATCCAAACCCTACGCCGCCTTTTCCGGGACCTGAACCTCCAAAATAACTAGGCGCATACGGATCACCGTCTAATTGCCCTTGATTTCCGGGAGTGTTTCCTGTACCATCTGAAGTGTTCTTTGTACCGTCAGCATTTTTCACACCTCCAATAAGTTCTTCCAGTTCTTTTTTCTTGGCTTCTTCTTCTTTACGTTTTTTTTCTTCTGCCTCGCGCTTTTCTCTTTCTATACGTTCGGCTTCGGCTTTTGCCTTGGCCTCAGCTTCTTTTTGTTTTTTTATGGCTATGGCTTCGGGAGATTCCTCGGTTAAAACATCTTCTGCTTTTGAAGTTTCTGAAGCTTGTTGTGGTGCTTCTTGCGGTTGTGTTTCTTCAATTATTTCTTGATTTTCGGCCTTTACAGGTTCACTGGGTTGCACCGGACCGCTTCCAAAATCAGTATTCCCAAAATTAACGGCTACTCCATACTCCAATGGCGGATCCATATATTTGGTTCCCATTACAAACATGAGAAGCAATATGATAACCGTTAGTAGCGCGGTTATTTTTGCAGCGTTTTTCTCATGTTTGGTCTTAAAGTATTTCATTTGTTTAATTGGGTTTTACCGCCAAAATTACTTTAAACTTGTTTCGGTTTGCAATGTCCATTACACTCACCACATTTTCCACCGGTACTGATTTTTCAGCTCTTAAAACAATGGTAGGTTGGCTCTCGTTGGCTAGTAATGTTTTGAGTTCGCTTTCCAACACACTCACACCCACAAGTTTTTGATCGACATAGTAGCGCAAATCTTTTGTTATACTGACGGCTACCGATTTTTTATTTTCTGTTTTACCACTGGCTTTAGGTAATAATATATCTATTGCGTTTGTAGTTACCAAAGTAGAAGCCAGCATAAAGAAAATAAGCAGGAGAAATACAATATCTGTCATGGACGACATATTGAATTCCGGGGTAACTTTATTTCTTCCTCTAAAATTCATTTTTTATCCGGGTTCGTTTAAGTGGTCTAAAAATTCCAATGAATTGGCTTCCATTTGATAAATAACTTTATCTGTTCTGACTACCAAGTGGTTGTAGGCCATATAAGCAACAATTCCAACTATTAAACCGGCGACGGTTGTGGTCATAGCTATATATAATCCATCAGCAAGAAGCTTAATGTCTATTTGTCCGCCGGAGTTTGCAATTTCAAATATTGAAAGTATCATTCCAATAACTGTACCAAGAAACCCAATCATAGGCGCCGCTCCGGAAATAGTGGCCAGTATACTGACATTCTTTTCTAACGAATACACTTCCAGTCGTCCCGCATTTTCAATGGCCGTATTAATGTCGGCAAGCGGTTTTCCTATTCGGGTAATGCCCTTTGAGATAAGTCTGGAAACCGGTGAATTTATTTGCGCACAAAGTACCTGAGCCGTGTCAATTTTTCCGTTACTGACATGATCCTTAATTTGATTCATGAAATTGGCATCCACTTTTGAAGCGGCTTTAATAGCCAGTAAGCGTTCGAAATAAATGTAAATTGCTGCAATAAGCAATAAAAACAATATGCCTATTATTATTTTTCCTGCAGCTCCACCACTGCTTATTAATTCTATTATGGAAAGGGTTTTTTCTACTGATTCGCCTTCGATAGGCACTTCAGTTTCTTGTTGTAATTTCAGGAATAAAGTAGTTAACATATTTTTTAATTTGTTTTATTGATAACGTTAGTTTCCGTATTTAAGTATTTTAAAAAAGGGTTCTTGTAAACATAAAAGCTACAGCTCCAACTAAAAACCCAACTAAGGCTAGCCAGGATATTTTTTTAAGATACCAAAAAAAGTCTATTTTTTCCATTCCCATGGCTACCACGCCCGCAGCTGATCCAATAACCAGCATACTTCCTCCGGTTCCGGCAGAATAGGCAATAAAGTGCCATAATTCGTTGTCTATGGGTTCCGAAAACATTCCTAAACTTGCAGCAACCAGCGGTACATTATCTATGATTGCCGAGCCTACACCCAACAGCAAAACAACCAAATCCGAAACGCCTTCATGATGCAGTTCGGTGCCTAGCATAGGCATATAGACTTGCAATGTATTTGCAAAATCAAAAAGAATTCCCAGTGATTCGAGTGCAGCTACCGCCATTAGAATACCTAAGAAAAATAAAATACTGGGCATTTCTATTCTGGAAAGTGAGTGATGAACCGGACTATGGTGTCCGTCATAGTCTCCGCCTTGATGTTCGGTATGTGTTAAGGTGAATTTTGAGTTGCTGTAAATTTCAGCAAAAATGGCTACAACGCCTAAAGCAAGCATCATTCCAACATAGGGCGGCAAATGGGTAATCGTTTTAAAAACAGGCACAGATACAATTCCACCTAACCCCAGGTAAAGCATGGTGGCGCTAAATTTACTTTTGGGTTTTTCTTCTTCAACTTCACCTTCAATTTTACCCTTAAAAACGGGTAAATATGAAGCGATTAAAGTAGGCACAACCATACACAGCAATGAAGGTATGAATAAATAAACAAACAAATGGTCTGTAGTTACTTTCTTTCCTATCCACAGCATAGTGGTTGTAACATCGCCAATAGGAGACCACGCTCCGCCGGCATTGGCTGCTATAATTATTAAACCCGCATACCAAATACGAATATTTCTGTCTTGAACCAGTTTTTGCAAAATAGATATGAGTACGATGGTAGCCGTTAAATTATCTATTATCGCAGACAGAAAAAAAGCTAAAAACCCAAAAATCCAAAGGATTCTTTTTTTACTTTTGGTTTTGACAAAAGTTTTTATGGTTGAAAAGCCGTCAAAATAGTCAATAATCTCTACAATGGTCATTGCTCCAAGTAAGAAGATTAAAATTTCAGCGGTTTTCCCCAAATGATGCAACAGTGTTTCCTCCATTACATGCGCTTTTTCCGCAGTAGTAAAGCTAGAAAAGGCTTCAACCATACCGTGTTTTGCGGAATCAAACCAATTGGTGAAATAGTCTAGTCCAAAAGCAATAAGTGCCCAGGATACAGCCATCATTATTAATGCGGGAATGAGCTTGTCTACTTTTAAGTTGTGTTCTAGTGTAATAGCGAGGTAACCTATTATGAACACTAAAATTATTATTGTTTCCATGATTTATTTAGGGTTTAACGAGTTGTTTTAATGCTATTTCAAAGGCTGTTTCACTTATTCCTGTTTTTGAATTGTTCTTTAAATACACCTTTTTTATCGCTTTTTTAATCACCTTTGAGGTATCTTTAAAAATGGCTTCATCTGTCATTTGAACACGTCTTTCCATAAAATAGGCAAATACCCGGGCCATCCCGCAATTTGATATAAAGTCCGGAATAAGACTGATTTTTTTATCGGCATATTCCATGATTGGCCCGAAGAAAATTTCTTTGTCCGCAAAAGGCACATTGGCTCCGCAGGAAATAACCTCTAACCCACTGGAAATCATTTCGTCAATTTGCTGTTTGGTTAGTAATCTGGAAGCGGCACACGGAGCAAATATTTCCGTTTGAAGCGACCATATTTTTTGATTTATCTCTGAAAAAGGGATTATGTTCTCACTAAAGAGTGTGTTGCCTTTTTTAGTTAAAAACAGCTTGGTAATTTCTTCAAAAGTGAATCCTTCTTCTTTAATCAATCCACCCGATATATCAATAATTCCAACAACTTTAACACCCATTTGTGCCAGATAAAACGCAGCGGCTGCACCTACATTTCCAAAACCTTGTACAACGGCCCGCTTTCCCACAGCCGTTCCGTCATATATTTTATAGTAATGCTTAACGGCTTCAGCTACTCCAAAACCGGTAATCATATCGGCTATAGTGTATTTTCTGGTTACATCCGGAGAGAATTTGGGGTTTTCAATAACTTTAATTACCCCTTGACGCAATTGTCCTATGCGGTTGATTTTATCTGCTTGACTGGGTTTAAAATGCCCTTCAAAAACACCTTCTTGTGGGTGCCATACTCCGCTTTCTTCCGTAATGGGAATAACTTCGTGAATTTCATCTACATTTAAATCGCCGCCGGTGCCATAATAGCTTTTCAGCAATGGAGAAACAGCCCTGTACCAGCGTTCCAAAACCCCTTTTTTTCTTGGGTCTTTAGGGTCAAAGTTAATCCCGGATTTTGCTCCACCTATGGCCGGACCCGAAACCGTAAACTTTACTTCCATGGTTTTGGCAAGCGAGAGTACTTCATTCATATCCAATCCCTTACGCATACGGGTTCCGCCACCGGCCGCTCCACCTCTAAGGGAGTTTATAACGGTCCAGCCTTCGGCTTCGGTTTCTGAATCTTTCCAATTAAATACAATTTCGGGAGGTTTGTTTTCAAATTTTTGAAGTAAGTCTTTCATGTATAGGAAATGCATTTTTAAGCTCCAACAAATATAAAAACAAAAAAGGTGGTTTAAGGTTAATTTGCTGTTTTTTTAAGGGGTAAATATTACACCAGAACTATGATTTTTTGAAGCGCCGGTAACACTTTTTAAGCAGTTTGTTTCATTTCTTAATTTTAACACTCCTAATAAAGCAAAAATTAAAGCTTCTTTGTATTCTATAAGTTCTTTTGACGGAATTACAAGACTGTGTTTAGAAAATAAGGCGAGTCGCTCTAGCAAAAATGTATTGTAGGCACCACCACCGGTTACCAACACTTTTTTGTTTCCTTCTGAAGTGTTTAGAACATTTGCTATTTGAATGGCTATATGCTCTGTAAAGGTTCGTAGTAAGGTTTTGGGATCTTGCCCGCTAGGAGTCAATAGTGGAAGTAGAGTACTGTTAACCCATTCCGCACCTAGTGATTTAGGTGGTGGTTGTTTATAAAATTCAATGTTATTGAGTGAGTTTAACAGCTTTACATTCAGGGTTCCGCTTCGGGCAAATACACCGCCACCATCAAAAGGCTGACCAAGAATTTCAGCATAACGGTTTAAAACAATATTCACCGGACATATATCAAAAGCAGTCCGATGGTTATGGGCTTCCATAGAAATGTTGGCAAAACCTCCCAGATTAAGACAAAAATCATATGCAGAAAAAAGCAGCCTGTCTCCCACTGGAACCAAAGGTGCTCCTTGTCCGCCAAGCGCAACATCCTGAACTCTAAAATCGCATACTACCGTATGTTTTGTTAATGTCGAAAGTAAACTTAGATTTCCTATCTGGTAGGTAAGTCCAATAGACGGCTGATGCAGCGCGGTATGTCCATGGGAGCATATAGCATCCAGCTTTGTAATGTTATGCTTTTTTATAAAATCCACGATAACAGACGCCAGATAATCTGTGTACTCTATATCCAAAGCCTTTAATTTTTCCGGTGAAAGCAAAACCAAGTTCTTCAACTTAGCTTTCCATTCATCGGGATAAGGAAACGTATTGGAAGACTGAATTGTAAATGTCCATACTTTGTCTACTTCAAACTCGACATAAACCAAATCAATTCCATCCAGTGAAGTCCCGGACATAACCCCAATAACCTTGTAATTACTCTTTACCATAATTGTAAAAATAGAAAAACAATATTGAAAAAATGGCAACAAAAAGTTATCTTTGGAGGCATATTTTAAATTATTATCAATACCTGATTCAAATGGATTTTAAACTTACCGAAGAACACTTATTAATACGTGACGCTGCCAGAGATTTTGCTCAAAATGAACTTTTACCCGGAGTAATAGAAAGAGATGAAAAACAATCATTCCCGGACCATTTAGTAAAAAAAATGGGAGAATTGGGTTTTATGGGAGTTATGGTAAACCCAAAGTATGGCGGCAGTGGTATGGATACCCTTTCATACGTATTAATCATGGAAGAGCTGTCAAAAATTGATGCCTCTGCTTCAGTAATGGTGTCTGTTAATAATTCATTGGTTTGTTATGGGCTGGAAAAATACGGCACAGAAGAACAAAAACAAAAATACTTGACAAAACTGGCTTCAGGAGAATGTATCGGCGCTTTTTGCTTAAGTGAGCCCGAAGCCGGAAGCGATGCCACTTCACAAAAAACCACAGCGGTAGACAAAGGAGATCACTATATAGTAAACGGAACAAAAAACTGGATTACTAACGGAGGTCGCGCCGACATTTATTTAGTAATTGCCCAAACTGATAAAGAAAAAGGACATCGAGGCATAAATGCAATTATTCTTGAAAAAGGAATGCCCGGATTTGATATTGGTCCAAAAGAAGACAAACTGGGTATTCGTGGTAGCGACACACATACACTACAGTTTAATGATGTTAAAGTCCCAAAAGAAAACCGTATTGGTGATGATGGTTTTGGATTTAAATTTGCCATGAAAACTCTTTCTGGAGGAAGAATAGGTATTGCCGCTCAAGCTTTAGGAATTGCATCCGGAGCCTATGAACTGGCCCTAAAATACGCCAAAGAAAGAAAAGCCTTCGGCACTGAA
>DASRWB010000017.1:0-110812 GCA_035654775.1 Flavobacteriaceae bacterium
ATACGGCGGGAGATACTATTGGCACGGCAACTGTAGTAGACACAGACAACAACACTACCTTTACAGCTACCGGTTTAAGCGCATCAACCACCTATTACATCTATGTCTTTTCTTTTAATGGAAATTGTGTAGGCGGACCACTCTATACACTCTCAAACCCGCTTAGTGGAAGTTTAACCACAACTAATACGGTCTATTGCAACCCCTTAACAAACAACAGTGCGAGTCTTAAATATATAAATGACGTAGAGTTTATTGGTACTTTAAATGACATTCAAAATTTAAATAACAGTTATTCTACAAATCCTAATGGGTATCAAAACTGGACAGGCCTACCGAAAGCCATTCAAGCACAAGGCGAAGGCATCAATGTTTATGTGGGTTCCAGCACAGGTCGTGGCCGCTACAGAGCCTGGGTAGATTGGAATAAGGATGGTGATTTTGATGACACCGGAGAATTGGTCTATGATACCGGTGGTGTATTAACTACAACAACAACTTTTGGATATACCATTCCCAATACCCAACCGGTAGGGGATTACAGATTGAGAGTTAGATTTCATGCGGCATACGCCAACAATGGTAGTGAGTTGGGCGGAGCTTACGCATTTACACCTTGTCAAACTTTTGGCTCCGGTCAAGGACAAAACCATTATGGCGAAGCCGAAGATTACCTGTTTACAGTAATAGAAAACTGTCCGGCTAAAATTACTTCAATCACCAACGGCGAAACCTGTGGCGAAGGTACTGTAGACTTAAATGTAACCGGTACTGCCGGAGTAACCCAATTCAAATGGTACGATTCCCAAACCGGAGGAAACTTACTGGCGACAACATCTTCGGGTACTTGGTCTCCATATATTAGTACAACAACCACATTTTGGGTGACTGCCTTCGACGGCAATTGCGAATCCGTCAGCCGAACCAAAATAATAGGCGTTGTAAACCCTATCACAACCCTTAGCTTCTCTCCGGAATCGCCAACCGTATGCGGCACTAATGATATTATAGAAATCTCAGCAACCGGAGAAACAGAACTCGCCTATTTAATCGATGAAGACTTTGAAAGTGGCGGATTAGGGGTTTTTACCCGAGCCAATTACATCACAAACCAAAATGCCATTACCCAATGGCAAAATCAAACCAGTACCTATGTGCCTTCTTTACAAGTTTGGGAACCGGCTATTTCCTCAGGCTTCGGCGCAAATCATTTTGTTATGGCTACTTCAGATGTACCCACCGCAACGCCTACAGACAATGCCTTAATTTCACCGGTAATGGATACTTCTACTTTTACCGATTTAACGCTGAACTTCGACATGTACTTTTCAAGGTATTTGTTCACGCCTTCCATACCCGAAAGAGTTACCATTGACGTTTCAACAAACGGGGGTACTACCTGGACCACGGTACAAACCTACGATGACGATATAGGTTACGGAACCAGCTTCAGTAACCTTACGGTAGATTTGTCGGCCTATACTAATCAACCCAACTTTAGAATGAGAATTCACTACTACGCCAATTACTGGTGCGACGGTGTGGCGGTGGATAACATCCAAATTTACGGTTCTAAACCCTTAAATCCATCATTCACCTGGTCAGGTTCTCCGGC
Source organism: Flavobacteriaceae bacterium (assembly GCA_035654775.1). Lineage (GTDB taxonomy): Bacteria > Bacteroidota > Bacteroidia > Flavobacteriales > Flavobacteriaceae > HKST-UBA85. Next base: position 1,616 of record DASRWB010000017.1, read on the forward strand.
GGTTGATGCCTATACAGATGCAGCAGCTACCATTCCCTATGTTCCGGGCACAGCCATAAGTACGGTATATGTAAAGCCTACTTTAGATCAGCTGGAATTGCCTCAGTTTACATTTACCGCCACAGCTACCCTTTCCAATGGTTGCGATATTGTAAAAGACATTACCATAACCAACAACACAAAAATTTGGCAGGGGCTAAGCGCAGACTGGAACACTCCTAACAACTGGAAACCTAACGGGGTACCCAACAGCACAAACTGTGTGGTCATTCCAAGCAAGCCTAACGATGCGGAAATTGATGGTGCCACAGATGCAAATGCTTATAACCTAACGGTGTTAAACGGCGGATTTTTAACCGTATTTCCCGGAGGTACCATCACCGTACAAGACGATGTGACCGTAATCCCCGGCGGCGTTTTTGAACTGCAATCGGCCAGTGGAGCTATGGACGGAAGCTCATCCAGTTCCAGCGGAAGCTTAATTCAAGTCAATAACGTATCTAATTCCGGCATCATCACCTTTAAACGCGATGCCTACGTTAGAACACAAGATTATGTATACTGGTCATCACCGGTGGCTGATTTTTCCTTAACCGGAATTGGCTCAACAACACATCGCTACAAATGGATTCCTACGGTTCCTGCAAACCTGCCTACCGGTTATGGCGAATGGCAACAAACTTCAGAAATTATGATTCCCGGTAAGGGATATATCGTTCGTGGTCCCTCAGGAAATGGAAATTCAGCTGCCGTGCCCACATGGAATACCGTAACGTTTTTTGGAACGCCCAATAACGGAACCCTAACCTTACCCTTGGAAAGAGGAAACTACACCACTCAGGGAACCGTGGGAAATCCTAATCCCGAGTTGGCCGATTTAACTGAAAATGATGACAACTGGAATTTAGTAGGAAATCCCTATCCTTCTACCTTGGATGCCGATGCCTTTCTCACCCTTAACGCACAAATCAACAGCAGAATTACGGGAACACTATGGCTATGGCAACACGGCATACAAATCCGCCGCGGCAACAGCCCGTTCTTTGGCGAATATGTATTTAACTATGATGAAGCCGACTATCTGGAATACAACTTAACCGGCGCCACCGGAGGATTTAGCGGATATATCGGTTCCGGGCAAGGATTCTTTGTCCTTATGGACGACGCTTCGGCTTCAGGTTCAACCCTGGAATTTAACAACAGTATGCGAAGCAGCGCCTTCGATAGCAATGCCCAGTTTTTCAGAAGTGAAACTCAAACCACCGACCAAACCACCGAAAGACATCGCATTTGGATAGACTTCATCAATCCGGCAAATCAAATAAGCACCGTTTTGGTAGGCTATGTCGAAGGGGCAACTGACCAATACGACAAACTTTATGATGCGCCGCTTATATCAGGCAGCACCAAAAAAATCGTTATGCCTCAAGAGGACAAAAACTATGTCATTCAAGGTAGAAGTTTACCTTTCAATGCGCAGGATGTAGTGCCTTTAAACGTAATTATTGACCAATCCGGAAGCCATACATTGGCAGTTCAAACATACGACGGCCTGTTTGAAACTGAGAATCAGGATATCTTTATAGAAGATTTAGAAACCGGTAGCATTCACAACATAAAACAATCGCCCTATACCTTTACCGCAGAAACAACTGGGGTACTTGAAAACAGATTTGTGTTAAGGTTTACAAACCAAGCCTTGAGTAACCCCGAATTTGATGCTCAAAACTTAACCATCACCGCACCCGAAAGCCGTTACATTAAAATCACTTCGGCCAACCAACCTATTGAACAGGTTCGGGTCTACGATGTACTGGGTAGAGTGTTAATTACGCATAAAAAGGTAAACGCACAGGAGCTTATCCTTACCGAAGTACCCGAAACATCAGGAACCTACCTGGTGAAAGTCATCCTCCAAAACGGAGCTGAAAAAGTACAAAAGCTAATCCTCAAACCCTAAAAAGATAGCTATTTCAGGACGGGTCAATTTGAACGAATCAGCCATAGATACTCCATAGATAAGGCATGGATAAGCCATAGATAAGCCGTGGATAACTTATGGTGTTAAGCATACTATGTTAAAAAAAAAGAGACAAAATGCCATAAAGGCCTTGCTTCTAAATACCCAAGATCCTTTTCCTTGGCATAAGCTTCTCGCTCAAATGAGATATTCCTGTACGCTTCATGCCACTGTCTGTACTGCACAAACCGAACTAAAAACTCCAACCCATACCAAATAAAAAAAGGCAGTACCAAAAGTTCTGCTTGTTGCCTTAAATGAATCTTTTCATGGTTAATAAGCACCTTATTCACTTTTTGTGCAGGCTCTTTTATGAAAATAAACGGGAAAACCGTAAGCCCGTTATACCCCTTGGGCACCAAAAATTTAGAAACAACTAGCATCATACATTTATTAAAACTCTCTAATTTAAGTTATCTTTGTGAGATGAAGAAAATTGTTCCTATAGAAGAAGGAGACTTTTACCTTACCCCGGAAGGATACCGCTGTTTTACCGAGCAGTATCACTTAAAAAGAGGATACTGCTGCGAAAGCAATTGCAGGCACTGCCCCTACGGATTCAATACAAAAACAAGAGCAAAGAAAAACGAATAAAAAAGTACCAAAATGTCATTTAAAGCACAGATTTTAGAAGGAATTCCCGATACATTACCACAACCCAAACCAGTTGACAATACCCTTAACCATGCTCCAAAACGCAAAGATATCTTGTCTGTGGAAGAAAAAAAGCTGGCTTTGCAAAATGCGCTAAGGTACTTTAAACCTGAGCACCACAAAACACTGTTGCCGGAATTCAAAAACGAACTTGAAACCTACGGAAGAATTTACATGTACCGTTTTCGCCCGGACTATAAAATGTACGCCAGACCCATTGAGGAATACCCGGCCAAATCGAAACAAGCAGCAGCCATAATGCTCATGATTCAAAACAATTTAGACTATGCTGTAGCACAACATCCTCACGAACTGATTACTTATGGCGGAAACGGAGCTGTATTTCAAAATTGGGCACAATATAGACTTACTATGAAATATTTAGCCGAAATGACAGATGAGCAAACCTTGGTTATGTACTCCGGGCATCCCATGGGACTTTTCCCGTCACACCCTGAAGCACCACGGGTTGTGGTTACCAACGGCATGATGATTCCCAACTACTCCTCGCCCGACGATTGGGAAAAGTACAATGCTTTAGGAGTTACCCAATACGGCCAAATGACCGCAGGAAGCTACATGTATATTGGTCCGCAAGGCATTGTCCATGGCACCACAATTACCGTACTTAACGGGTTCAGAAAAATAAACAAAACTCCCAAAGGACATCTCTTTGTCACTTCCGGATTGGGTGGTATGAGTGGTGCACAACCCAAAGCAGGAAACATCGCAGGCTGTATTACCGTTTGTGCAGAAGTGAATCCTAAAATCACAAAAATAAGACATGAACAAGGTTGGATAGACGAAATATGTACAGATTTGGACCAATTGGTGCATCGGGTTACACTGGCAAAAAGCAAAAAGGAAACCGTCTCCATCGCCTACTTAGGCAATGTGATAGACCTGTGGGAGAAATTTGATCAAGCCAATATTACCATCGATTTGGGCAGCGACCAAACTTCGTTACACAATCCTTGGGCTGGAGGGTATTATCCCGCTGGACTCTCTTTTGAAGAAGCCAACCTTATGATGGCAGAAAACCCAAGTGGATTTAAAGAAAAAGTGCAAGAAAGTTTGCGCCGACATGCAAATGCCATAAACAAACACACCCAAAAAGGCACCTATTTCTTTGATTACGGAAACGCCTTTCTACTGGAAGCCTCACGTGCCGGTGCAGACGTATTAGCCGAAAAACCCTCTTTAGGACGTGAATTTAAATACCCGAGTTACGTTCAGGATATTATGGGACCTATGTGTTTTGACTATGGTTTTGGTCCCTTTAGATGGGTGTGCACTTCAGGAAAACCGGAAGATTTGCAAAAAACCGATGTGATGGCTTGTGAAGTCCTTGAACAATTAATGGAAAACGCACCACAAGAAATAAAACAGCAAATGGCCGATAATATTCAATGGATTAAAGGCGCTCAGGAAAACAAACTGGTGGTAGGTTCTCAAGCACGTATTCTCTATGCAGATGCCGAAGGAAGGATAGAAATAGCCAAAGCATTTAATAACGCTATTGCCAAAGGCGAAATAGGTTATATCGTACTGGGACGAGACCATCATGACGTTTCCGGCACCGATTCACCCTACCGGGAAACTTCAAATATTTATGACGGCTCTCGTTTCACTGCCGATATGGCTATTCAAAATGTAATTGGCGACAGCTTTAGAGGTGCTACCTGGGTAAGCATTCACAACGGCGGCGGCGTAGGTTGGGGCGAAGTAATTAACGGTGGATTCGGCATGGTTCTTGATGGTACTAAAGAAGCCGAAAAGCGCCTTAAGTCCATGCTTTTTTGGGACGTAAACAACGGTATTTCCAGAAGAAGCTGGGCACGAAACGAAGAAGCTGTTTTTGCTATAAAAAGAGCAATGGAAAAAGAGCCTTTACTGAAAGTGACTTTACCTTATACTGTTGATAAAAATATATTAGCTTAACTCATTTATAAAAAATTGCCATATGAAAACAACCTTTAAAATTACCTCAGTACTTCTGCTCTTCTTGGTATTAAATTCATGCAGTTCGGTAAGAGTAGCTTCAGATTATGATAAAAATGCAGATTTCAATACTTACAAAACCTTTGCTTTTTACAAAACAGGTATTGACAAAGCAGAAATTAGCGATTTAGACAAGCGTAGAATTCTCAGAGCCATTGAAGCTCAACTTTTAGCTAAAGGATTCACAAAATCAGAAACTCCCGATTTACTGGTAAGTATTTTTACAAAATCCAGAGAAAAAGTAAACATTTACAATAACGGTTGGGGACCATACGGTTACGGCTGGGGCTGGAGTCCTTGGTATTGGGGGAACTACAATAGTGTTTCCACATCTACTGAAGGCGTACTTTACATAGATTTTATTGATGCAGAAAGAAAGGAACTTATCTGGCAAGGTACCGGTACAGGATACCTTACCCAAAATGTAGACAAAAAAGACGAACGCATAAACGAATTTGTTTCTAAAATTTTAGAAAAATATCCGCCTCAAACCGAAAACTGACAAACAAAAAAAAACCGCATCCATGGATGCGGTTTTTTAACGTAATTATGTATTATCACTTCTTATCAACACTTGCCTTATTGGCGTTTTCCTGATTTTCGACAGATTGCATGTAAGCTCTAAATTGCGTAGGAGTTAAAATGCCTCGTAACTTATCGTTAACATGATTTTGAATTTCTCTCTTTCTTGCCTGCATAGCACTAACGCTTCCGCCATTGTTATCAACTGCATGCATATTATTTTCAGCATCTACAAGTAAATAAAAAATCTCTCGTTGCTGCTCTCCGTTTAAATCTACCTGTAAATGTAGATTATGTGTTTTTTCTTTAGCTATTGCTTCCGGATTAAAACGCACTTTTTTTGTTTCTTGAGCATTAACAAACTGTGCAGAAGCAATAAAGCATACTATAAAACTTAAAATGGTAATGTGTTTTTTCATAATAGATTAATTTTACAGCTCCAATATACAAATAAAAACCTATTTTAAATTAAACTTAACTTAGTAATAGATTAGATGTTCGATTTTCTCGATTACTTTCGCTAAAGTGGGCAACATGGTTTGTTCTAAAGTACTGTTTAAGGGTATGGCAGGCAAGTTTTCACTACCACATGTCATTACAGGCGCATCTAAAAACTGAAAACAATGTTCCTGAATTTTTCCGGCCAATGCCATAGCAAAACTGTTATTCGAAGGTTCTTCGGTAAGCACAAGGCATTTTCCGGTTTTTTTAACCGATTTAAAAATAGTTTCTTCATCTAGCGGAAAAAGGGTACGCAAATCGATTACTTCAATTTGCTTTTGCAAACCAAGTTTTTCTGAAGCATTCATTGCCCAATGCACACCCATACCATAAGTGACTATCGTTAAAGTTTCAACCTCTTCTTGCTTCCATATTTCTTGTAATACCCAAGCCTTTCCAAAAGGTAAAATATAATCTTCTGCAGGCTCAATAGAGGTTGCTCCTTGTGTGCCGGGAACTTTACTCCAGTACAACCCTTTATGTTCAAAAATTACTACCGGATTCGGGTCGTAATAAGCCGCTTTTAAAAGTCCTTTTAAGTCTGCTCCATTACTGGGATAGGCTATTTTTATCCCTCGAATATTGGTAACTACACTTTCCACAGATGAAGAATGATATGGGCCGCCACTTCCATAAGCTCCAATTGGCACACGCAAAATCATACTTACCGGCCACTTGCCGTTGCTTAAGTAACAACTTCGACTTACTTCGGTAAACAATTGATTAAGTCCCGGCCAAATATAATCGGCAAATTGTACCTCAACAATGGGTTTTAACCCTACAGCGCTCATTCCAACGGTGGAACCGATGATAAAAGCCTCTTGAATTGGTGTATTAAATACTCTGGCATCTCCGAACTTTTGAGCTAAAGTAGCAGCTTCCCTGAATACACCGCCTAGTCTTCCTCCAACATCTTGACCGTACAGCAAACATTCTTTGTGTTTTTGCATGAGCTCTTCTATGGCAAACAGTGCACAGTCTACCATAACTACTTTTTCTGCATTTTTGGGAGAGCGTTCGCCCGTTTCTTCCGTAATAGGCGTAGGTGCAAAATCATGAGTAAACAAGTCTTCGGGTTGTGGGTCTTCAGCTTGTAATGCTTTTTCAAAATCAGCTTTAACACGGTTAAGGGCTTTTTTTTCTATCGCTTCTATTTCGTTTACTGAAAAACTATTTTCCTGTAGTTGCTTTTTTAAAACCGGATAGGGATCTCTGGATTTTGCTTCTTCCAAGTCATCGCGATACCATTCCATTCGAACTCCGGAAGTATGGTGATTTAGCAAAGGCACTTTGGCATGTACCAAAAACGGGCGACGTTCTTTGCGAATGGTTTTAATGACCTTTTCTAGGGCATTGTAACTTTCAGTAAAATTAGCGCCATCAATAGAAATCGCTTCAATTCCTTTAAAACCTTTTGCAAATTCAAAAGCGTTTTGAGCTCTGGTTTCTTTAGCATTGGCAGAAATGTCCCAACCATTATCCTGAACCAGATACAGCATGGGCAACTGTTTTAAAGCAGCCATTTGTAAGGCTTCAGATACTTCGCCTTCCGTTACCGAAGCATCACCTAACGAACACACACACACCGGAAGCTCTTTAACCTCTTTATTTTGAATCCCTAACATTTCTTTATACTGAAAGCCCATAGCCACACCGGTTGAGGGTATGGCTTGCATTCCTGTGGCAGAGGATTGATGTGGAATTTTCGGTTTATCATCATCTTTTAAGCTTGGATGTGCATAGTAACTTCGGCCTCCGGAAAAGGGATCGTTTCGTTTGGCAAGTAATTGTAGCATTAAATGATAGGGTTCCATACCTATGGATAGCAACATAGCGTCATCGCGATAATATGGAAACACATAGTCTTGGGGTAATAGTTGCATTCCTAAGGCTATTTGAACTGCTTCATGACCTCGTGAGGTAGCGTGAACATATTTTGACACCACCTTAAAGTTTTCTTCATAAAGCTCAGTCATGGCTTTTGCCGTAGAGAGTATTGAAAAGGCTTTTTTTAAAATATTTTTATTCATTTAAACGTATTCTTTTTTCACTTTCAACATCCAGTTGAACCTGTCTTTTTGTTTTCCTGTTTTTATGGCATTCAGTGTATTGTTAACTGCATTACCCACCGGGCTTTCGTTGGATACAAATATAGTTTCTCCATCTAAACCTATTTCCTGAATATAAGCAATTCCTACAGCGGTTCCTGTACCAAAGGCTTCTTCCAATGTTCCGTTTAAAGAGGCTTCTTTAATTTCGGTTATTGAGATTAAACGCTCGGTGACTTCATATCCATCACTTCGCAATAATTCTATAACACTTTTTCGGGTGATTCCATCCAATACGCTTCCATCAAGTTTTGGTGTTATGAATTTACCGTTTATTTTAAAAAAAATATTCATTGTCCCTACTTCCTGAATGTATTGATGCGCAACAGCATCTAACCACAAAACCTGGTCATAGCCTTTGGCTTTGGCATATTCTGTAGGTCTTATGGCTGCGGCATAATTTCCGGCAGCCTTTGCTTCTCCGGTTCCACCGGCGGCAGCTCTTATGTATTTTTTTTCAGCCCATAGTTTTATTCGCTTACTAAAGAAAGGTCCTGCCGGTGAGGTTATGATAATAAATTTATAGTGGGTGGCTGCGCGCATTCCAATAAAAGGTTCGTCGGCATACATAAAAGGGCGTAAATACAAGGCACTTCCTTCTTTTGGCGGAATCCACTGTTGTTCCAGGGATACCAAATGTTTTAAACCTTCGACAAATAATTCGACAGGGAAATTAGGCATTCCCATTCTGTCGGCGCTTTTATTGAGTCTTGCTGCGTTTTCTAGGGGTCTAAACAACATTGGATTGCCTTCACTGTCTACTGTGGCTTTCATCCCTTCAAAAATGGCTTGCCCATAGTGTAATGCCATTGCTGCAGGATGTGTTGGAATTAAGGCCAGCGGTTCAATTCTTGGGTTTACCCAGTTTCCATTTTCATAATCACATATAAACATGTGATCTGTAAACAGGGTGCCGAGTGGAATGGCATTAAAGTCTATGTTTGCGGCTTTAGATTTGTTTATTTTTTGTATTGAAATATTGTAAGACATGGGTAAAAAAATTTATGTTGAAAATCGTTACAATTCTCTTTCTGTATCAAATTCTTCTAAATTATCGGCTACTCTTTTCAAAAAACTTCCACCTAAATAACCATCTACTACTCTGTGATCAAAGGATAGTGACAAAAACATCATGTGTCTTATAGCTATTTCATCGCCTTTTTCAGTTTCAATAACTTCTGGGCGTTTTTTTATAATACCCAATGCTAAAATAGCTACTTCCGGTTGATTTATGATAGGTGTTCCCATTAGACTGCCAAAAGTGCCTACATTAGAAATCGTAAAGGTACTTTCCTTAATATCATCAGCGCCAAGTTTATTTTCCCTTGCTTTGTTCACCAGTTGATTTACTGTTGAAGCTAATTCACTCAGCGGTTTTTTATCGGCATTTTTAACTACAGGCACAATTAGGTTTCCGCTTGGTAACGCTGTTGCCATTCCGATATTAATATTGTTTTTCACTATAATATTTTTCCCTTCTACTGAAGCGTTAATGTTGGGAAAATCCTTGATAGCGGAAGCTACGGCTTCAATAAATAGCGGTGTAAAAGTAAGTCTCTCTCCGTATTTTTCCTCAAACTTTTGTTTGTTATTCTCTCGCCAGGTCACCAAATGGGTTAAATCGGCTTCCACATAAGAAGTGACATGAGGTGATGTATGTTTTGAATACACCATGTGGTCGGCAATCATTTGCCGCATTCTGTCCATTTCTATAATCTTTCCTTCACCTTTAGAAAAGGTTAGCTGTGGAATGCGATAAGCTGTTGGATCTTGCACCACAGGTTGAGCAAACTTGTAGGGTCTTCCTTCTTTAATATACTGAAACACATCGCTTTTACGCAAGCGTCCATTTTGTCCTGTTGCCGGAATTCGGGCAAGTTCTTCAAAACTTATATGATGCTCTTTGGCTATTTTCACTAGTAAAGGTGAAAAGAAGGTGTTGGTATTTGTTAGTGTATAAGAAGCTGACTCAGGAGTTGACTTTTCTTTAAGCAAGGTTTCCTTTTCCCGACTTTGTGCAATATTTGGTTTCTCTGTATTTGCCTTTAAAGTGTTTGCAGACGGTGTTTTTTTGGTAGTTTTGACGGGTTCAGAAAGGTCCAGCATTGCAATTACGCTTCCCACAGGTACAACGTCTTTAGCTTGATACATTTTTTCTACCAAAATTCCTGATGCCGGTGCTGGCACTTCATTATCTACCTTATCTGTGGCTACTTCTAAAAGGATATCGCCTTCTGTAAAGCTGTCGCCTTCATTTATCAACCAGTTAATAATGGTTCCTTCGGTAATACTCTCGCCCATTTTGGGCATTTTAAATTCAACTTTAGCCATTTTATTTTTTCATAAAATCCCGAAGTGTTTGATACACTTCGTCTTGCTTTTTCATATTTGGCGGAACTTCTCTTAAAGGTTCCACTTCTTTTAATGTCTCGTGACAGGCTTTAGGTAATTGCTGATACAGCTGTGTTCCTTTGGTTTTCCAGACAAGCATTTCATCGCTTACTTTTTTTATAATTTTTCCCGGGTTTCCGGCTACCAGGCTTCGTTTAGGAATTAGGGTTTCCGCTTTTATAAATGTCATCGCACCGATAATACTTTCGTCACCAATTTCGGCATCATCCATAATAACAGAGTTCATTCCTACCAACACGTTGTACCCAATATTGGCTCCGTGTACAATAGCACCGTGGCCTATATGTGCACTTTCCCTTAAGGTTATGGACTTTCCGGGAAACATGTGTATGGTACAGTTTTCTTGTACATTCACACCATCTTCTAAAATAATTTGTCCCCAATCGCCACGTATGGCGGCGCCAGGACCTATATAGCAATTTTTTCCAATAATTACATTACCAGTAACCGCAGCCAGTGGATGCACAAAACTGCTTTGGTGAACTACGGGTATGTATTGATTAAAGCTATAAATCATTTAAACCGTTTTAGGGTTTCTTTTGTAAACGTACTCAATACCAGGCGACCGCTGATTGCTGCTCGTTCAGCTAAAAGTGCATCCCAGTTTTCTGTTCCTTTCCAAAACATGGTTTTCATTTCTTTCATGGCTTCGGGATTGTACTTACAAAGGTTTTCTGCTAATGCTTTAACGGCTTCATCCAACGCTTCAACAGAATCAAAAACTTGGGTAAAAAGACCTTTTTCTTTAGCCCAATCTGCCGGATAAAACGTATTGGCATCTATTGCTATCTGCGACATTGCCGAAACACCCAACTTGCGTTCTACTGCCGGACCTACCACAAAAGGCCCGATACCTACATTGAGCTCACTCAACTTTATGGCGGCATATTTTGTAGCCATACAATAGTCTGTAGCTGAAGCTAGTCCAACACCACCGCCAACGGTTTTACCCTGAACTCTTCCAATAATAAATTTTGGGCATTTCCGCATGGCATTAATTACATTGGCAAAACCGGAAAAGAAAAGCTTTCCGGCAGCTTGGTCATTTATTGCAATCAATTCTTTAAAACTTGCTCCGGCACAAAACGTACGGTCACCGGCACTTTTTAAAACAAGTACTTTTATCGCCTCGTTGTTGCCCGCTTCTGTTATTGTCTGAGCCAGCTGAGATAAAAGTTTTCCCGGTAAAGAATTATGTTCCGGATGAAAAAATTCTATATATCCAATTTCATTTTCAACTAAAATATTTACGTAGGGTTCTTTCATAATTATAATAATCCAAATTGTTCAAAATGATGATTTAAGTGTTTTCTGTCGAGCAAATACCATTCAAATTTATTGAGTTCACCAAAAACAACATTCTTTAGTTTTGCTTGCGGGTTTTCTTTAAAATAAGACAAATAAGCCGTTCGGGCTTGCAGCATTTTTTCAATGGCTATTTCTAGATTTTCGTGTTTTAGGGTATTGATTTTTGACTTTTCATTGAGTGGAAACTCGTATTCACGAGGCATTTTTTCGTAATTATACAGTGTGGCATGTACTTTTTCTAAAATTGGTTCCGGGGTTTGTATTTCAAAATCCTGAATTTTTCCTGAAGCAATATGATAGGTATATTCTAAATGTTCAATCATTTGTTGGGCTGTCATGCTTCCCCAAAGAGGTTTGGTATCCGGGTTGAGCTTGGCTAGCGCCTTTTGAATGGTTTCATCAGTCATTTCAATAAAAGTGGTTTGCTTTTTTTGAACCATGGTAAGCACGGTTGCAATGGCTACCAATTCGTTGTCTGTATCAAAAACTTCTGCGTACCACTTTACAATACCGCTGGGCAGTTCTGTGCCTTTTTGTTCTCTGTCTATTTTTTGTTTACAGGTTAATCGAACGGAAATGGTGTCGTTGTGATAAATGGGTCTTAAAAACCTGCAATCTTCCAGGCCATAATTTGCGGCTACAGGTCCTTTTCCTGGAAATACAAACAATCCGGCTGCCGCTGCCAGAATAAAATACCCGTGAGCCGTTCGTTTTTCAAAGATGCTTCCTTCTAATGAGGTAATGTCGGTATGGGCATAAAAATGATCCCAGGTAAGGTTAGCAAAACTTATGATATCGCTATCTGTAATGGTTCGTTTATGCGTTTGCAGTGACATGCCCGGTTGGATGTCTTCCCAATGATATTTAAAAGGATGTATCTCTGTTTCTTTATACGCTGCTTTGGGTTGATATATTCCGGTAATTTCAGTGAGTGTTGTTGGAGAACCCTGAATGGCTGTTCGCTGTAAATAATGCTTTACTCCTCGTATTCCGCCCATTTCTTCTCCACCGCCGGCTCTTCCCGGACCACCGTGTACCAAGGTAGGTAATGGTGAACCGTGACCTGTACTTTCTTTAGCGTTTTCGCGATTAAGTACCAATACTCTTCCGTGGTAAGCTGCTGCATTTAACGTGTACTGTTTTGCTAAATCATCTCGGTTTGTGACTATTGAAGACACCAAAGAGCCTTTCCCCATTTGAGAAAGGGTTATAGCTTGCTCTAAATCTTTATAAGGCATTAGTGTGCTGACCGGCCCGAAAGCTTCCCGTTCATGTACCGATTTGTTTTTCAAAGGGTTATCTGTTCTAAGCAAAACCGGACTCACAAAAGCACCTTTTTTGGAGTCTGCTCCAACAACATTTAATTCATCTAAATTGCCGTAAACTATTGTGGCTTCGTTTGCGATGTCAGAAACTGCTGTTTTGAGTTCATCTACTTGTTCTTTGCTTATTAAAGATCCCATTCTTACTTCTTTTAGCCTTGGATCTCCAATCGTTACTTTATCCAGTGCATTACATAATGCTGATTGTACATCATCTATTAAGTTTTCAGGTACAATTATTCTTCGTATTGCCGTACATTTTTGTCCGGCTTTTACGGTCATTTCTTTTTTTACTTCTTTAATAAAGATGTCAAACTCAGGTGTTCCGGGTGTTGCATCCTCTCCTAAAATGGAAGCATTTAACGAGTCTGCTTCCATAGTAAAGGGAACAGCTTCATGAATAATTTTTGGATGAGCTTTCAGTAGCCTGCCTGTTGCTGCAGAACCCGTAAAGGTGACTACATCCTGCGATTCCACATGATCCAAAATGGTTTTTACCGTACCGTTTATGATTTGTAAAGCGCCTTCGGGCAAAATTCCTGAGTTGATAATTTCTCTGGCTACTGCCTCGGCTAAATAGGATGATGAAGGTGCCGGCAATACTACTGCCGGAACGCCTGCCATCCAATTTACGGCACATTTTTCAAGCATCCCCCAAACCGGAAAATTAAAGGCATTGATATGTACTGCTACGCCACGCTTCGGCACCATAATATGATGTGCCATGAAACGACCTCCACGGGAAAGGTCTATAGGTTCACCTTCTACATGAAAAGACTGATTGGGGAATAATTTTCTTAAAGAGGCATTGGCAAAAAGATTTCCAAAACCGCCTTCAATATCAATCCAGCTATCTATTCTTGTTGCGCCGGTTCGGTAACTTATCTCATAAAAAGCTTCTTTCTTTTTAGTGAGATACATGGCTAATTTTTTCAACATTAGTCCGCGTTCTTGAAAGGTCATCTTCCGTAGTGTGTCACCTTTTTCTCTTCCATACTGAAGGACTTCGCTAATATTTAATCCTTCTACTGCAGTGCCGGCAATAAGTTCACCCGTTACGGCATCAAAAACGGGTATTCCTTCATCTTTTCCTGTGGTCCAATTTCCTTGAACGTAATGTTGTATTTTTTTCATAATCTTTTATAGAAACTTCAAGCTATTAAGGTAATAATATTAAACCTTTACATTTTCAATGATTGCGGCATAACCTTGTCCTACACCTACACAAAGGGTAACTAAAGCGTACTTTTTATTTTGTTCCTGTAGTTCCAAAGCGGCGGCATTGGCAATACGCGCACCAGTCATTCCCAAAGGATGACCTATAGCAATAGCACCACCATTTGGGTTTAATCGTGGATCATTATCTGCTATATTCCAGGCTCTTGTACAGGCTAGGGCTTGAGCCGCAAAAGCTTCATTCAGCTCAATAACATCCATATTTTTCATTGTTAATCCTGCTTTTTTAAGTGCCAGATTAGAGGCTTGCACCGGACCAATTCCCATAATTTTGGGTTCTACACCAACTACTGCCGAACTTACTATTCTAGCCATTGGGGTTAAGTTATATTTTCTAATTGCCTCATCGGATGCAATTATGGTTGCTGCGGCACCGTCGTTTAATCCTGATGCGTTTCCTGCCGTTACACTACCTTCTTTTTTAAAGGCCGGTTTTAATTTGGCTAAAATTTCTTTTGTGGTATTGGGTTTTATAAATTCATCTTTTGAAAAAAGAATTGGGTCTTTTTTACGTTGGGGAATTTCAACCGGAACTATTTCTTTAGTCAATCGTCCATTTTCTTGAGCTTTGCTGGCTTTCATTTGGCTCCAGTATGAAAAAGCATCTTGGTCTTCTCTTGAAATGGCATACTTTTCGGCTACATTTTCAGCCGTATTCCCCATACCATCGGTGCCGTATAGCTGGTGCATTCTGGGGTTTACAAAACGCCATCCAAAACTGGAATCATACATGGCTGCATCAGTGCCAAAGGCTTTAGACGGTTTAGCAATCACGTATGGACCACGAGTCATGTTTTCTACTCCTCCGGCTATAAACAAGTCTCCGTCTCCGGCTTTAATCGCTCGGTTTGCATGAATAATGGCCGATAAGCCCGAGCTGCATAACCTATTGACTGTTTCTCCGGGAACGGTAACCGGTAATCCGGCTAGCAGTAATGCCATTCTTGCCACGTTTCGGTTGTCTTCTCCGGCTTGATTGGCACAACCCAAAATAACATCAGTATAGGCTTCTTTGGGAATGTTTGGATTTCTTCTTACAATTTCTGCAATTACCAAGGCTGCCAAGTCGTCTGTACGAATGGTTGATAAAGTTCCTTGATAATTTCCTACAGGTGTTCTAATGCCATCTATTATATATGCTTCTTTCATGTAATATTCACTTTTTTGGACAATGTTTCATTTTATTCGTATTCCTCCCATTCTTTTTGTGTTCGGTACACTACGCCTTTGAATAATGCGACCAGTGTATTGCCCCGTTTTACTTCAATGATATTGAACCCTAATTTGTTATTTACCTTCTCAATAACCGATTCTGCCACCAAATAATCACCTTCATTTAAGGCTTCAATATGATTGATGCTCGTTTCTATGGAAACCGCATATTTTCCATGTGTGTTTGCTGCGAAACCAAAAGCGGTATCCGCCAGGGAATAACTAATACCTCCGTGTGCCTTACCCATACTGTTAAGCATTTCTTTTCTTACGGTCATGCCTACCTTGCAGCGACCTATGGAACATTCTAGTATTTCAATACCCAGCCACTGGCTGTAAGGGTCCAGGCTTAACATTTTGTATGGAATTTTGTCTCCTTTCATTTAGAAGAATGTTTTATTCTCTTTATTCATTTTTCGCAATAAAGGGCTGCAGCGGTATCTGTCTTCATGGTAATTGCGGTACAATTCATCCATTTTTTCCACACACCATTGTATTCCTTTTTCATCTGCCCATGCCAGTAATCCTTTGGGATAATTAACACCTTTGGTCATGGCATTGTCTATATCTGTTGCAGAGGCTACATTTAAAAACAAGGCATCTGCGGCTTCGTTAATAAGCATCACCAAAACCCGGTCAAAAATTTGTTGAGCCAATTCACTATTTATAGTATCATGGGTTTTGTCCCGGATAATATGTCCGCTTTCATCATAAGAATAGTAGCCTTTTCCGGTTTTTCTCCCTAGGTATCCGGCTTCGGAAAAGCGTTTTTGGGTAAAAGAAGGTTTGTATCTCGGGTCGAAATAAAAGGCTTTAAACACGGTTTCGGTAACGGTATAATTTACATCGTTCCCAATAAAGTCCATGAGTTCAAAGGGTCCCATTTTAAATCCACCTAGCTTTTTCAAACTGAAATCTATGGTTGTAAAATCAGCAATTCCTTCTTCATAAATTCGTAAGGCTTCACCGTAAAATGGTCTAGCTACCCGGTTTACGATAAATCCGGGTGTGTCTTTTGCCACAGCTACTGTTTTTCCCCAATCGGAAATAAGTTGTGTTGATTTTTGCAACACTTCCGGAGCGGTTTGTATGGCGGGAATAACCTCAACCAATTGCATTAATGGCGCCGGATTAAAGAAGTGAATTCCTATACAACGCTCAGGTTTTTTTAATGCTGAAGCGATAGAAGCTATAGACAGACTTGAGGTGTTGGACGCAATAATACAATCTTCTGAAACATAGGTTTCCAGCGTTGAGAATACTTTTTTCTTAATTTCGAGGTTTTCTATGATGGCTTCAATAGTGATTCTAGATGACGCTAAATCTTTTAAATGGTTTACGTAGTTAATACTTTCTTGAATGCGTTTTTTTTCTGCTTCATCTATTCTTTCTTTTTCAACCAGCCGTGTTAGTATTTTGTTTAGTGAGACTTTGGCCTTATCAAGTGCTTCGAGGCTTGTATCGTAAAGACTTACCTTACAACCGGCCGTGGCTGCCACTTGCGCAATACCGCTTCCCATAGTTCCACTTCCTATGATTCCTATGTTTATACTCATTTTTTTATGGTAATGAAGTTCTTCATTCTTGTATTAAAAACCCTTTATTTCCCTTTAAATTCCGGTTTTCTTTTTTCAACAAATGCGGCAACGCCTTCTTTGTAATCTTCACTTTGCGCAGCCTCAATTTGGTATTTTGACTCCATGGCTAATTGCTCACTCAATGAGTTGGTCATGGACTCGTTGAACAATTGTTTCATTTTTCCAAGCGCTTGGGTAGGCATATTTGCCAATTTTAACGCCAGTTTTTCAACGTCTTCTTCAAAATTTTCAGCAGGAATCCATTTGTAAATCATCCCTATACGTTCTGCCTCTTTAGAAGATACTTTATCGCCCAACATGGCTAAGGCGGATGCTTTTTGAAAGCCTATTAATCTAGGTAAAAAATATGTTCCGGAGCTGTCGGGGATTAAACCTATTAAACTAAAGGCTTGAATAAAGCTTGCGTTTTCATGAGCTACAACCACATCGCAGGCCAGTGCAATATTTGCTCCGGCTCCGGCTGCAACACCATTAACCGCTGCCAAAACCGGTTTTTTAAGGGCTCGTATTCTGGTAATTATGGGATTGTAATGCTCTTCCAGTATTTTTTTAAATCCGGGGTTTAGGCCAGGTGTGGTTACTTCCTTTAAATCTTGTCCGGCACAAAAAGCTTTTCCGCTACCTGTTAATACTATAGCTCTTACTTGCTTGTTTGTTTCACAAGTGTCTAATACTTGCTGAAGTGTTAACGCCATTTCTCTGTTGAAACTATTAAACACTTCCGGCCTATTGAGTGTTACAAATGCTACGTTGCTTTCAATTTTTAACAGAATTGAATTATTGCTCATACCTTATATTTCTGTTTTTATTTTAAACACTTGAAATAGTCAAAAGGTTCCCGACAATCGTTACACTGAAATTGTGCCTTACAAGCCGTTGAACCAAATTGACTTACCAACTGTGTGTTTGTTGACCCGCAATGGGTACATTTTACTATTTTTTTGTTTCCTAATAACGCCTCTTTATCGGCTTCGGGACTTAATGGTGCTGCAATTCCATAATCTTCCAGAGCTTTTCTTCCTTTTGGAGTAATCCAGTCTGTTGTCCAGGCCGGTGCCAGTATTAATTCAACTTGAGCCTGGTAACCTTCTTCTTCCAGTTTTCTTTTTATATCCTCACTTATAACGTCCATCGCCGGACAACCGCTGTAGGTAGGAGTTATTTGAACAGTAACCATATTATTTTCCAAAACAGCCGATCGCACAACACCCATATCAATAATAGAAAGTACAGGAATTTCTGGATCGGAAATTTGCTGTAAAATAGGAAGCAATGTTTTATCTATTTCGGTTACAACTCCTGTCATATACTACCATTTCATGTTTGGATAAGTACGCTGCATATACTGCAATTCTGCCAACAAATATCCCATATGTTCAGTATGGATTCCTTGTTTTCCTCCTTTTTGAAAATACTTGGATTCAGGCACTTTTAAAGTTGCCTCTTGTAGTATTTCAGTTACTGTTTGGTAATAGGATTCCTTAAGCCTGGTAACGTCAACCCCTATGCCTTCTTTTACCATAGCTTTATCGGCTTCGGTTTGATGAAAAAGCTCATCGGTGTAAACCCAAAGATCATCTATGGCTGTTTGCATTTTTTGATGGCTTTCTGCTGTACCGTCGCCCAAACGCTTTATCCAGTCCGTAGAAAAGCGTTCGTGATAGCTTACTTCTTTTATAGCTTTAAAAGCAATTGCTGAAAGGGTATCATCAGTGCTTTTTTGTAGTTCTTTTAGAAACAGTAAATGGAAAACATCAAACAAAAATTGTCTTCCTATTGTAAAGGCAAAATCGGTATTGGGTTGCTCTACAAGTAAGACATTTAAGTATTCTCTTTCTGCTCTAAGCATGGCTATGGTATCTTCGGAAGCATTTTCACCGGCTACTTTGGCTGCATACTGATAATAATTTCGGGTTTGTCCCAGCAAGTCCAGCGCTATATTTGTACAAGCTATATCGGTTTCCAGATTAGGTCCGTGACCACAGAGTTCGCCTAAGCGTTGGCCAAGAATAAGATTGTTATCGGCTATTCCCAAGATGTATTGATACAAGTTTGTATTCATATCACATGTGTTTTATTTCGTCCGGCAAATTGTAAAAGGTAGGATGACGATAAACTTTATCCTTAGCGGGTTCAAAAAATTCACCATTGTTTTCCGGATTTGAGGCGGTGATGTATTTAGATTCTACAACCCAAATACTAACGCCTTCGTTTCTTCTGGTGTAAACGTCTCTTGCATTTTCTAATGCCATTTCGGCATCGGCAGCATGCAAACTTCCAAAATGCCGGTGTTCCAATCCGTTTTTACTTCTAACAAATACTTCCCAAAGTGGCCAATCTTTTTTCATGTTAAATGGCTTTATCTAGTTGTTTATTTTTTTTCTTTTCGGCATAATTCATAGCAGCTTCCCGTACCCAAGCCCCATTTTTCCAAGCATTTACTCTTGCTTTTAAACGTTCTTTGTTACAGGGTCCATGCCCCTTTACTACCTGCCAAAATTCTTCCCAATCAATTTCCCCAAAATCATATCCTTGTTTTTCTTCATTCCATTTTAAGTCCGGATCAGGAATTTGAATTCCAAGAATAGCTGCCTGAGGCACGGTTTGATCTACAAATTGCTGACGCAACTCATCGTTGGTTTTTCGCTTTAGCTTCCACTTCATGGATTGTTCGGTATGCGGAGAGTCTTCATCTCGCGGTCCAAACATCATTAAACTTGGCCACCACCATCGGTTTAACGCATCTTGTGCCATGGCTTTTTGTTCGGGCGTACCGTTGCATAATGTGAGCATAATTTCATATCCTTGACGCTGGTGAAAACTTTCTTCTTTACAAATTCTAACCATGGCTCTGGCGTAAGGTCCGTATGAGGTGTTGCACAGTGCTACTTGATTTATTATGGCAGCTCCGTCAACCAGCCAACCAATGGCACCCATATCGGCCCAGGTAATTGCCGGATAGTTAAAAATGGAGGAATATTTTGCTTTTCCGGTATGCAACTGGTTGTACAATTCTTCACGGGAAATTCCCAGAGTTTCACAAGCTGAATACAAATAGAGTCCGTGGCCGGCTTCGTCTTGAACTTTTGCCAGAAGTGCCACTTTTCGTCTTAACGATGGTGCTCTTGTTATCCAGTTGCCCTCGGGAAGCATTCCAACAATTTCTGAATGTGCGTGTTGAGAAATTTGACGTATATGGGTTTGTCTGTATTTCTCAGGCATCCAGTTTTTGGGCTCTATTCTTTCGTCATTCGCTATGCGATGTTCAAAATTTTCTTCCAGGCTTTTTACTTGTTCTTGACTCATTTTTTATGAACTTTTAATTAAAAAGAAATATTTTTTATTATACGTCAAAGTCTACTACTACTTTTTCACTGGTTGGCACCGACTGGCAGCTTAAAACAAAATTTTTATCGAGTTCATCCTGTTCAAGTGCATAATTTACTTTCATTTCTACGGTGCCTTCTACAACTTTGCATTTGCAAGTGCTGCAAACACCACCTTTGCAGGCAAACGGCAAGTCGGCTCCGGCAGCTAATGCTCCATCGAGTATATTGTCTTGGTCTTCTTCCATCACAAAATGAAATTCTTTTCCACCATCAATAATCGTAACGCGGGTACCTTCCACTTTATGGTCCAGCACTTCTGCTATGTGTTCTTTATTGTCATCTCCGGAATAAAACAACTCATAGTGAATGCTTTCTTTTGGTAAACCGGCATTTTGCAAATGGTCTCTAATGAGGAAAATCATTTCCTGTGGTCCACAAATAAAACAGTGATTTGTGTCTTGAATATCGATAAAGTTTTGGGTTAAAACGCTTAACTTTTCTTTATCAAATCTACCGTTTAAAAATGGGATATCTCGTTTTTCTTTTGTCAGAAAATAGAAAGCATGAAACCTTTGAAAATACTGATTTTTAAGTTGCTCTATTTCTTCTTTAAAGATAATGGATTTTGAGGTACGATTCAAGTAAAACAGCTTAAAGGTGCTGTTGGGTTCTTGGTTAAGATGCGTTTTTATGATTGATAAAATAGGTGTTATACCGCTTCCGGCAGCAAAGGCGATGTAATTTTTAGGTGAAGTTCTATCTACCTGAACAAAGAAATGTCCTGAAGGTTCCATAATTTCCAGGGTATCTCCTTTTTTTAGTTGCGTATTTGCGAAGGTAGAAAAAACACCTCCGGGAATTTGTTTTATAGCTACTTTCCAAATTTTTTCGTGCGGACTTGTGCACAGTGAATAGGTTCGGCGTATGTCTTGCTGATTTATTATTTTGCGAAGGGTTAAATGCTGTCCTTGAATAAATTGGAATTTATCCTGCAGCGCTTCGGGGATTTCAAATGTAACCGCAACGGTATCTTTGGTTTCTCGCTGAATGTCTTTTACTTGAACAGAATGAAAATTTGCCATAGTGTTTACTTAAACTAACAGTTGTTAGTTTGTTTGACAAATTTACGAAATATTTTTAAAATCAAGGCATAATACCATGTACGAGCACCAGGCTTAAATCTTGTGCTAGTTGCGAAGTATTAAAGTCTTTGTTTTTAGGTATCCACAGGTACAAGGACCGCAAAGTTGAAAGGATTGAAAAAACCAAGGTATCCGGGTTTATGGCTACAATTTCTCCTGAAGCAATGCCGTTTTTCACTATTTCCCGAAAATTGTCTTCGTATTTGTGTCTTAATTCCAAATAGTAGTTTAGTTGTTCTTCCAGATGCATCCAGTCGTTATTTAGCGAGGCCATGCCGTAGGTGTTTTTTGAAGTAATGTTTACATGCAGGGTTATAATTTGATTAAGTTTTGTGATGGTGTCAGTATTTGACGATTTGATGTTTTTCATTCCTGTGGTAAACTCTTCGGCTATCGAAATAATAATTTCTTTTAAAATATCTTGCTTTGAATTTATGTGATTGTAAAGGCTTGCTGCTTTAATTCCCATAGCAGCTGCAATATCTCTCATGGTTACAGCGCTGTATCCTTTTTCTTTAAAAAGCCTGGCGGCTGTATTTACGATTTGTTCTTTTCGGGTTTCTGGCTGCATGTAAAACTTAAGGGTTTGCCGTTGGTTTGGTTGAGTAGTTGATGATATACTGCAAAAAAATTACAGGCTAATTTAAACAAAAAAAAGCAATGACTATCTTCTACTGCAGAAGCCTTTCAATGCTTTTCTTCAATAACTGATTAATAGCACTGCTAATGTAGAAGATACCTTTATTGTGCATGTTAACTTTGTATCAAGTTTAGATTATGTTGTTTTTTTTTGCTTTTTCTACCGCTTCCAGTTTATTGTGAACCTGAAGTTTTTTGTAGATATTTTCTATGTGTTTTCGTATAGTACCGGTTGAAAGGAACAAATGATTTGCAATTATATTGTAGCTGAGTCCTTTGCTTAATTGTTCTAAAACTTCAATCTCACGTGGTGAAAGTTTAATAATTTCCTGATCTTCTTTGTTTTCAATAGCAATAGGGTTTCTTAGCAACTTTAAGGTTTTCAGGGCGATAGAAGGATTCATTGCTGCACCACCGTTTAAGGTGTCTCGTATTCCGCTGTGAAGGGTTTGTGGGTTTACGTCTTTCAGCAAGTAGCCGTCGGCTCCGGCTTTTATGGCGTTAAAAATGTTTTCGTCATTGTCAAAAACGGTAAGCATGATTATTTTTATATGCGGATATTTTTGCTTGACAATTTCGGTGGTTTCTATTCCATTTAACACCGGCATTTCTACGTCCATCAAAATGAGGTTTAGGTTGCTGTTATTTTCAAGTTTTGTCAATAAATCTGAACCGTTAGTGGCGGAAAATTTAACTTCAATATCCTTAAAGAAAGAGAGCTTTTCTTTTACTGCACTAATTAAAAATGAGTTGTCGTCTACTATGGCAATTTTGATATGCATTTTACTTAAAGGATATTAAGATTTTAAAATTAACGAATTAAATTAAAATGTATAATACGGCATTTATCGTATATTTTACTTGTTTAGGGTTACGGTTATGCGCGTTCCTTTGTCTTCTTCACTTTTGATTTGCAGTATTGCTTTTATGTCTTGAGCTCGTTTTTTCATATTGTTTATTCCATTGCCAGTTTGGACTTCATCTAAAGAAAATCCTTTTCCATTATCCCTAATGGTTATGTTTATAGTTTTTTCAGTTTCTGTAAAGCTAACAGCTATTTGACTTGCATGGGCATATTTTATGGCGTTATTAATGGCTTCCTGTATAATTCTGTAGATATTCATACCGGTAACGGAAGAGAATGTAGTATTTTTTAAAGATTCGTCACTGGTAAAGTTGAATTCTATTTCATGTGCTGCAAGGTTGGCTTTTTCGATAAAGTTAGAAACCCGCGATTGCAAATCGTCAAAAGAAATATTGTTTTTGTTCATTGCCCAAATGGTGTCGCGTAAATCGGTAATGGTTTCAGTAGTAAACTCACTTAGTGTTTCGAGTCTGTAGTTAAGTTTTTCCGGAAGTTTAAACCCGTATTTTAAGTTGTCTAAGGAAGAAATGATAAAAGTTAATTGGGCACCAATATTATCGTGTAAATCTCTTGAAATTTGCAACCGTTGTTCTTGAAGTTTATTTTGGCTTTCTATTTTTAAAATGGCTTCTTTTAGTTCGTTTTCGTTTTGAAGTTGACGGTTTTTAAGCTTTTGTTGTTTGTAAAATAAATAGCCTAATACGATTAACAGCAAGGTTAATGCAATTAAGCCATACATTTGCACATTTTTCTTTTGAATAATAAGATTTTTTTCAGCCAAGTCTGCTCGCTGTCTTAAAATTTGCTGTTCTTTTTCAGCACTTTTGTAGCGCTCACTCATTTCCGCTATTTGCTTGGTTTTGGTTTCGTTTAGCAATGCATCTTCTATTTCTTTATACGCAATATAGTTTTTAAGCGCACTCTGGTAATCTTCTTTTTTTACATCCAGTTCATGTAAACGATAGTAGGCTTCCAGTTGATATTTTCGCGTGCCATACTTTAGGGTGTTTTGCATGGCGCTGTCCAGTATTTTTTTGGCTTGAACAAAGCGATTGGTTTCCAAATAAATTTTACCAAGGTTTACCAGAGTTACTCCTTTATAAGACTCAAACCCGGGAACAGCCAGTGACTTCAGAGTATATTCTTCGGCTTTTTTATAATTTTTGAGTTTACTGTAGGTATTTCCAATATTTGAATAGGTGGTTCTGCTAAACCCCAGCATGTTGTTTTGCTCGCTTATTTTCGCAGCTTTCAGATTGTAGTATAAAGCACTGTCAAATAGCTTTTCGTTAAAGTTATCGCGTTCAGCCAACTCGTCGTAAGCAATGCCTATTCGTCCATAGCAAAGCGCTTCGCCCTGAACGTTTTTTAATTTTATGGCTAATTTTAGTGCCTGCCTGTTCCACTTAATCGATTCGTTAAATTCATACATTCGGTCATAGATATATCCAATAAAAGACATATCTCGTAAAATTTTCGTTTGATGATTATGCGTTTGATTATACGCCAACGATTTCAACCCGTAATTTAGGGCTTCGGGAAATTCAGAAAAAATGGTATAAATGCTGGATTTTGAATAGTATAAATCTTTAAGCAAATCGTCATTAGCGGAAACCAAAAGCGGTTCTGCTTCATTGTAATATTCTAATGCTTTTACTTTAGAACTTTCTGTATATGATTTCCCTAAAAAAAAGAGTGCTTGCCCAATTTGGGTGTTGTTTTGTTTGTTCCTGGCAATCTTTAACATTTCATCGGCATAAAAAGCAGCTAGCGAGTCGTTTTCTTCAGCATAAATCGATGAGAGTTTTTTATAAATTTCAAATTTTTGTGTTGAGTTACTTTTTGAAATTTGAGCTTTTAAGGTTATAATTTCTATGTTTTTTTTAGTAGTGTCCTTTTGAACATCTGTGGGTTGCGCTTGCAACAATGCAAGTGAAAAACCAAACAGAAAGAACGTAAAAGCTGTGGCCTTTTTCATAATTTTAGAATTGGGCATAAAAAAAGCATCAAGATTAAATTACTTTTCAGCAATAAAGACCTTGACGCCTTTTTTTATAAAATTGATTAATAGCGAAATAAAAGTACTATTTTCTTAATTAAGGTTACTATATTTTCGACAAGAAGCAATTAAAAAAGATTAAGCGCAGTTTTAAAAACTACGCTTATAAAAAATCTTTAACAGCGGCATCCTATTCTTTTAAATCGTACACATATATGGAACTGTTGGTTGCTTTATAAAATAAATACCCACCAAATTCATCTACCTCATATTCAGGCTTTTTGTCTTTTAAAACGATTTCCTTTTCTGTTGCGCCGGTATCTTTGTTTACTTTAACCAACCCAACGCCATCGCTTAACTTTGTAAGAATAAATTGTGCATTTTCCGTAGCAGAAGTGGCTTTAAATCGGGTTGACAAATAATCAAAAGAAGCGCTGGCAATACCGGAAAACATATCAGCTGCCCGTTTAGCTTCTTTACCGTAGTCGTTATAAGTGCTTAGGTCGTTCACACTTCCATAGGCGCTTCGGTTTGCTCCTGCTCTAGCACTCATAGAAACAGCCATTGCAGTAGATGCCACAGCGGTTAAACCACCCACTACTTTACCAAAAGTACTTCTTCCCGGAGATTTATGATAAACATGATAGGTTTCACTACCGTCAAATCCCAGCAAAGTCATGTTTTGGTCTGCAGAGAGGTAAATTCCTGTATCTCTGATTTCCATGTGATTGGGGTCTTCTTTTTCACCAAAATCACATTTGGCCAAATCACTCACTTCACCTGTTTCCGCAGCAATAGCCATAATTTTACCATCCGCAGCTATTAAGTATCTGTCATTTTTACTGTCGTATGTTGAGGCCACAGAAGAAGCTTTTTTGTATTTTAAGGGTTTTGACCAAACTTGTTCTCCGGTTTCAAGGTTTACAATATTGGTATCTTCACCGGTGATATATATAAGCCCTTGAGGTGTATGCGCCATAATCATAATGTTTTCGCCTGTTTTTAGCGGTTTTTTAAATAACGTTTTTCCGTCAAAAGCTATTTTATTTATACCGCCTTCCTGAATACCAAACAAAATTCCATCATCCATGATGTAAAAATGCTGCACATACCCATTGGTTTTTGGTGCTTTTTCCCAAAGGTCTTCGCCCGAACCCGCCGATAAAAATGCGATATGACTTTGTGCTTTAGCAGCCGTTAACTTGCCTAAACCGCTTCCGCCTGAAGGCGCTACATCACTAACTACAGCAAGGCCTTGAGGTAAAATTTGAAAGTTAGAAACTGAACCTTTCACTTTGCGGTCATCCTGCCACAACTCGGCTCCGTTACTTCCTATTTTATGGATTCGGGTATTTTTACCATTTGAAGTGGCTTCAAAGGCATATATTTCTTTTTCAGTATCGTCGGCAACCATCCAGTTAACGCCCTTTATTTTATTTCTCCAAAGTTCGTCGCCACTATGTGTCATGGCCAAAATACCTTGTGCTGTTGGGATTAAAATAGAACTCTTAAGCAACATAGGCGTACCGGTAACACTAAAGTCTTTTACCGCGCCAACTCTACCGGGTTTGTCTAGGAAAAAGGAATAATCTTGCTTGCCGGAAACCAAATCGTAAACAGCCACTTTTGGTACTTGACTTTCAAATTTCTGGTCGCTTTTTTGTAAGCCACTTACAATTACTTTGTTTTGAGGCAGCGCCACATTGCAGGTGTAAATTTGTTTCCAGTTGTCTTCTTCTGAATTAAACAGTACCGTACCTGTTACATAATCTATAACTGCTCTTTTGGTTTTACCAATACCTGAAAACTTCGAATCTGTTCCTTGAGAAACTACAATATAGGGAGAATTGGGGATAAATTCTGTTTCTTCGGGTTTGAGTTTTCCAAAATTATTAAAGGTAAATGTTGCTGTACTTTTTTTGGGGTCTATTCCTGCCAATCCTTCATTAGTAGCCACCACCAAAATACCACCTTGAGTCAGTGTCATCTCATTTATGGTTGCCCCTAATTCATATGTTCCGTCAGGAGTCTC
Source organism: Flavobacteriaceae bacterium (assembly GCA_035654775.1). Classification (GTDB taxonomy): domain Bacteria; phylum Bacteroidota; class Bacteroidia; order Flavobacteriales; family Flavobacteriaceae; genus HKST-UBA85. The sequence continues at coordinate 28,516 of DASRWB010000017.1, forward strand.
GGCTTTTTGGGCCATACCCCATGCTGCACTCAGCACGAATGCAACACATAGAGTATTTTTTAATAGTTTATATTGCATTTTCATACCTTACATTTTTTCAAGGTTAAACGACCCTTCAGTAATTGTTTTAATGCTGTCATCATTTGAATTTTTTCCTGTAAAACTGAAAGTTCCTTTTACGGCTGTTTCAGTTTCTTCAGAAATATTGATTTCTCCGGCAAGACCTGAGTTTTCATATGGAGCTGTCCAAGTTTGTGTATCTACCGGATTATTTACATTAGGCTCAATATACGAGGCTGTTCTAAAGACATTGTTGTCTGAAAGTTCATAGGTGCCTTCACCATCGTACCCGTTAATCACGATATTGATTGCTTGTGACGAAGTGTTTCCCTGCATAACCAGTGTAGTTTGTCCTCCGGCAGTGGTTACACTGGCAAAAGAGGTCATCTCTAAAGAGGTGAAGGATACACCGTCTATTTTTGCAGTGATTGTTCCTTGAGCTGCTTGTCCGCCACCGCCACCATCATCATCGCTTGAACAAGATGAAACTGTTGTAAATAAAACTACTGCTGCTAATAGCATAAACTTTTGAAATTTTTCCATAATTGAAATTTTAATTTTTTAATACATTGGTAAAAGTGTATATAAAACTTCAGGGAATCAATACGATGAATTACGTATTTTTCAGAAAGTGATGTGCGGATAGCATGCGTTAAGTGCTTCTTTTTGAGCACGAAGGGTGTCTAAAAAAACTTTATGTGCTTTGGTTTGGGTATTAAAAGGCTTATGCTGTAATCCTTTTTGTACTGTGTCTACTTGCTGCATGGTTTCATGAGTCTTGGGATCAAACCAAACGTTAACAAAGTGTTGCCAGATATAATCTACAGCAATTTGGTTTGGATGCAGCATATCTTCTTTATAAAACCGATAGTCTCTTAGCTCATCCATCATTATTTCGTAGGATGGAAAGTAACATAACTTATCTTCAGGCTTAATGGTTTGATGAATAGCCGTAAGCAAGTGGGCTTTACTTTGTGTATTTTCCACAAAACCGTCTTTTAAATGTCTCACCGGAGAAACCGTAAAAATAATGGTGCATTGTGGATTTGCATTTCTAAGCAAGGCTATGGTATTCTTTAACGAGGCATTTACTTCTTCAACACTTAATAACACTTTGGCAAAATGCTTTTGTGGTACTTTATGACAGTTGGCCACTATTTTATTGGTTTCCAGATGCTTGTATACCCAAGCAGTTCCCAATGTGATAACAACGTGTGTTGCTTGGTCAAGAGCTATTGCTGTTTCTTGTGTTCTTTTATTTAAACACTCTATGAGTTTGTGTTTATTGATTGAGCTTAAACTTGAATGTGCTTCGAAACTATGCCACTGTTCGTTGTGAAAAAAAACATCATTTTCCTTGAATGTATTGGCTGTAATGGTGCGGGAAATTAGATTTTCTATCGCTATGGGATGAAACAATATTCCCAAAGGGTTTTGAAGATTTTGAAACTTAAAGTAGTTTACTTTACTTCCCATATTTTCAGTGAAACACGAGCCAAAAAGCAATATACGGCTAAAGTAATCTATCCGATTTTGCATTTGTGGCTCAAGAGGTATTTGGGTTTGCAGTTTCATAGGTTTATCTTCAACATTTAGTCTTTTTGGTGAGGCTATATCGAAGTTCTATTTTTTGCAGCAACATCACTTTTCAAAAAAAGATTAACTCAGATAATTTTGGGCTGCTGTTAAAGCCTCATTTATTCCTTGGGTATTTTTTCCACCGGCTGTAGCAAAAAATGGTTGTCCGCCGCCACTGCCTTCTATGTATTTACCTAATTCTCTCACTATTTTTCCTGCATTTAAGTTTTTTTCTGCAACCAGTTCTTTCGAAATGTAGCAAGACAACAAGGCTTTCCCGTTATTTTCGGCTCCAAAGAGCACGAACAGTTTGTTGTATTGATTTCCTATTTCAAAACACAGGTCTTTGATGCTTGCTGCATCTAAGTCTACTTTTTTTGCTAAAAACTGTATGCCGTTTATTTCCTGTATTTCCTGCTGAAGAGTTTGTTTTAAGTTTTGGGTTTTTTCTTTAAGCAAGGCGTCTATTTCTTTTTTAAGCTCTTGATTTTCTTCTTGTAAACTTTGAAGGGCTTTAACGGGTTCAGCAGGATTGTTTAACACACTTTTTATTTGAAAAAGAGTATGGTTGTTCTCCATAAAAAAATCTTTTACCGCATCGCCTGTTATCGCTTCAATTCTTCGAATTCCGGATGCCACAGCACTTTCAGAAGTGATTTTGAAATGCCATAAATCTCGGGTGTTTTCCACATGTGTGCCACCACAAAGCTCAATAGATTGTCCAAATCGAACCGTTCGTACCGCATCGCCGTATTTTTCTCCAAACAAGGCTATCGCACCGTTATGAAGTGCTTCTTTCATAGGAATATTGCGCTGCTCCTGAAACGGAAGTTTACTTTCTATTCTAGCATTTACAAAATTCTCAACGGCTTCCAACTCTTCATGAGTTACTTTTGAAAAGTGAGAAAAATCAAATCGCAGATATTTGGCATGAACTGCACTTCCTTTTTGTTCAACATGTGTCCCCAGAATTTCTCTTAAGGCCTGATGTAATAAATGTGTAGCGGTATGGTTACAGGCTGTTTTAAACCGTTGTTTAGCATCAACTACAGCATTAAAAGTTTCCTTTATGTGAGTTGGAAGGGTTTTAGTGAAGTGGATAATTACATTATTTTCTTTTTTTGTATCCAGAATATAGATTACGTCGCCGTGACTGTCTTCCAAGTATCCTTTATCTCCTACTTGTCCGCCACCTTCAGGGTAAAAAGGAGTAAGATTAAATACCAACTGGTACATTTCGCCTTCTTTTTTAGAAACCACTTTTCGGTAGCGCGTAATTTTTACCTGAGTTTCCAAGGTGTCATAACCTACAAATTCCTCTTCAGTATCTTGTGACAAAACAACCCAATCTCCGGTAGAAACCTCGCTTGCGGCTCTGGATCTGATTTTTTGTTTTTGCAGTTCCTGATGAAATTCTTCTTCATCGAGCTTCAATCCTTTTTCATGTAAAATCAATGCCGTTAAATCTTTGGGAAAACCAAACGTATCGTAAAGTTCAAAGGCTTTTTCTCCTGAAATGGTAGTTCCTGTGGTGTTTTTTACAATACCTTCAAGAAGTAACAACCCTTGATCCAGAGTTTTTAAAAAGGCATTTTCCTCTTCTTTTATTACGTTTTGAACAAGTTGCTTTTGTGCTTTTAACTCAGGAAAGGCTTGCCCCATAATATCACTTAAAACCGCAACCAGCTTGTAGATAAAAGCATCTTTTTTATCCAAAAAAGTAAACCCATACCTTATGGCTCTGCGTAAAATTCGCCTGATGACATATCCGGCTCCGGAATTTCCGGGTAACTGTCCGTCGGCAATAGAGAAAGCTACAGCCCGAATATGGTCGGCTATTACCCGAATGGCTACATCTGTTTTTTCGTGCTTTCCGTAAGATTTTCCGGTAATCGTTTCAATCTCACGTATAATTGGGGTAAATACATCGGTGTCGTAATTGCTTTGTACATCTTGTAGCACCATGCATAGGCGTTCAAAACCCATGCCTGTATCAATGTGTTTTTCGGGTAAGGATTCCAGTGTACCGTTTGCTTTTCGGTTGTATTGCATAAAAACCAGATTCCAAATCTCTACTACTTGCGGATGGTCTTTATTAACAAGCTCTTTTCCGGGTATTTTAGATTTTTCATTATCCGGACGAATGTCAACGTGTATTTCACTACACGGGCCACAAGGTCCTTGATCGCCCATTTCCCAAAAATTATCTTTTTTATTTCCTAAAAGAATTCGGTCTTCCGGTATAAGTGCCTTCCAGTATTCGAAGGCTTCACTATCCATGGGTATATTTTCATTTTCATCGCCCTCAAAAACAGTAACATACAAAATATTTTTATCTATTTTATAAACTTCGGTAAGCAATTCCCAAGCCCAAGCTATGGCTTCTTTTTTAAAATAATCGCCAAAACTCCAGTTTCCCAGCATTTCAAAAAGGGTATGGTGATAGGTATCATAGCCTACTTCTTCCAAATCGTTATGTTTACCGGAAACACGCAGGCATTTTTGGGTATCGGCTATTCGCTTATTTTTAGGCGTAGCATTTCCTAAAAAATACTCTTTGAACGGTGCCATTCCGGAGTTTACAAACATTAGTGTTGGGTCGTCTTTTAATACCAAAGGCGCCGAAGGTACAACAGTATGTTTTTTGGATTCAAAAAAGGATAAAAATTGCGAACGTACGTCTTGCGATTTCATTTAAATATTGTTAATAGCTTGTATGCGTTAAATTACTATTAATGCGAAACAATTTCTATATTTGTTCGTTATGCTAAATATTTTAAAAATTGCGGCATTAAGTATGTGCAAAAATAGTATAAATTAAGTAATGAGTAAGGTAAAATATTATTACGATTCTGAAACGCTTTCTTACCGTAAAATCGAGCGTAAAAAAAGAAGAACCCTGAAATACATTGCGTTGTTTCTTCTGGCTGCTGCGCTTTTTGGTTTTCTCATTGTTTTTGTTGGTATGCAATATATCGAATCTCCAAAAGAAAAAACTTTAAAAAGAGAGTTGGCAAATATGCAATTGCAGTACGAAATACTGAATAAAAAAATTACCGAAGCTCAAGCTGTTTTATCCAATGTAGAAGACAGAGACAATAACATTTACCGGGTATATTTTGAAGCCAATCCCATTCCCGAAGAACAAAGAAAAGCCGGATTTGGTGGTGTAAACCGTTACAAAAACCTGGAAGGTTTTGATAATTCCAATCTTATAATAGAAACATCCAAACGTTTGGATGTGTTACAAAAAAGAATCGTAGTACAATCCAAATCTCTTGATGAAATTGCACAATTAGCCAAAGACAAAGAAAACCTGCTTGCAGCCATACCTGCCATTCAACCTGTAAAAAATGAAGATTTAACACGAATGGCATCCGGATTTGGTATGCGCACCGACCCTTTTACCAAAGCGCGTAAAATGCATTGGGGCATGGACTTTACCGCACCCAGAGGCACACCGGTTTATGCTACCGGCGATGGTACCGTAGTACGTGCTGACAATGCCTCGGCAGGCTATGGAAGACACATTAGAATAGACCATGGGTATGGCTACGTTAGCCTCTATGCACATTTGTATAAGTACAATGTAAGAAAAAATCAAAAAGTACGTCGTGGTGACCTTATCGGCTTTGTAGGTAGCACAGGCCGTTCTGAAGCGCCTCATTTACACTACGAAATTTTTAAAGATGAACAGCGTATAAACCCCATTAATTTTTACTACGGAAGTTTAACTGCCGAAGAATTTAATGACCTACTGGAAAAAGCATCACAAGAAAACCAATCGTTAGATTAATGCATATACAACTGCCAGAAAAAAGATATTATACCATTGGCGAAGTAGCCAAGGCCTTTAATGTAAACACCTCGCTTATCCGGTTTTGGGAAAAAGAATTTGATGAACTAAAACCAAAAAAAAATGCTAAAGGCAACCGCAAATTTACTCCTGAAGACATTAAAAACCTCCAATTTATTTACCATCTAGTAAAAGAACGAGGTTTCACCCTTGAAGGCGCTAAAATTCATCTGAAAGAAGAAAAGAAAAAACCCTTGAGCAACTTTGAAATCATTGCAAAATTAGAAGCTATTAAAACTGAACTTATTAAAATAAAACAACAATTGTAACATTTTAGCCTTTACATAAACTAATACTAAAGAAACCTTTAAACAAGCATTAACACTTAAAAACCATCAAACATGAAAAAGTGGATTCTACCCATAGTTATTATTGCTCTTATAGGCTTATGGACCGTAAGCTTTAAAAACACCGCGGTTACTTTCAATGAAGATGTTAAAGAAGCCTGGGGAAATGTACAAACTTCCTACCAACGCAGAAACGACCTTATTGGAAACTTAGTGAAAACCGTACAAGGTGCCGCCGATTTTGAAAGAAGCACTCTGGAAGCTGTAATTAAAGCCCGGTCAGAAGCTACAAAACCTGAAATTAATATCGATAACCTGGATCAATTAACCCCTGAAAAACTGGAACAGTTTAACCAAGCCCAAAGCGGTTTAAGTTCTGCCTTATCTCGCTTGCTCTTGGTAGTAGAACGCTATCCGGATTTAAAAGCCAATCAAAACTTTTTAAAACTACAAGATGAATTAACCAGTACTGAAAACACCATCCAAACCGCCAGAACCCGATATAACGAAGCCATAAAACCATTCAACAAACACGTAAACAAATTTCCTAACTTACTAATATCAGGAATTTTTGGTTATGCTGAAAAACCTTATTTTGATGCAGAAACCGGCGCAGACCAACCCGTGGATGTAGACTTTGATTTTAATTAAACCACCATGTCTAAGCTAGAAGATTTTCTTACAGAAAATGATGAACAGGAAATTATAGAGGCCATACGCACTGCCGAAGAAAAAACTTCAGGTGAAATAAGGATTCATATTGAAGCCCATACAGAAATAGATCCTTTTGAACGCGCGCTGGAACTATTTCATTTGTTAAAAATGGATAATACCAAACTGCAAAACGGTGTACTCATTTACCTGGCTGTTGTTGATAAAACCTTTGTTATCTATGGAGACAAAGGCATTCATGAAAAAGTAGGCAGTACGTTTTGGGACAGCACAAAAACAATCATGCAGGAACATTTTAAAAAAGGCCATTTTAAAGAAGGCTTAATTGCAGGTGTACTAAGTGCAGGAAAAGAACTTGCTACCTATTTCCCTTGGCATCCACAGGACAATAATGAGTTGCCGAACAAAATCTCTAAAGGATGATACCGCTATGTTAAAGAAAGTAACGCCATTTTTCTCTACCCTAAAAGCGGTGCATTTTATTTCGCTGTGTATCGCCTTATTCTTTTTTAGCTCTAAGGCTGTAGCACAATTTGATATTCCGCCTGTTCCTAAAGAACAAACCAGCGTTTATGACTACATAAAGTTACTTTCCTCAAATGAGAAAACTTCTTTAGAACAAAAGCTTTTACAGTATTCGGATTCTACCTCTACCCAAATAGTTATTGCCATAATAGCCACCACAAAAGGAGAAAACATAGGTTTACTGGCTCCACAATGGGCCCATAAATGGGGCATTGGTCAGGCAAAAGAAGACAACGGTGTTTTTATTTTACTCGCAAAAGATGACAGGAACATCTGGATTTCTCCGGGTTATGGTGTAGAGCACAAACTTACTGCCGGAATAACCGGAGAACTAATCCGAAACATTATTATTCCGGAGTTTAAAAAAGGAAATTACTACTCCGGATTAGACAAAGGTGCCGATGCTATTTTCAATGTATTAAAAGGCACATATACGAGCCAAGCCAAGCCGGAAAAAGCATTTCCGCTTAGCGCATTTATTATACTGTTTGTTTTTTTTGCTATACTAATTATAGCGTTAAGTAAAAGTATAAAAGGAGGTAAAGGTGGTGGCTCCGGCGGAAAAAAGTTTGCTGCGGACAGCCTGTTAGAAGCTATCATTTTAAGCAATATGGGGCGCGGAAGTTTTAAACGAAGTTCGGGAGGAAGTTTTGGTGGCTGGAAAAGCTCCGGCGGCGGTGGATTTAGCGGTGGTTTTGGCGGTGGCGGATTCAGTGGCGGCGGTGCCGGTGGCAGCTGGTAATGTTTACTGCTTCTTTCGCCTAAAACAACAATACATAAACTTCTGATTTGTTTTAAAAGGTGTATTGTGAGTTTGATGTAAACATGCTTTTAATTCAAAAAAATGTTGAAAGGTTTCTTCCAGCTTTTCTTTTGAATATCGGGTGATTTCTATTCCGCTGCATTGTAACGGTCCGTCATGAGCAAAAGTGGCTATTAGCAAATAGCCGTTTGGTTTAATTAATTTGCTTGCCAAATCCACATATTTTTGAATTTCACTTTCCTTAGTTAAAAAATGAAATGCGGCTCTGTCATGCCAAATATCATATAAAAAATCGCTTTTGAATTTTAGGATATCACTAACCGCCCAATGAATTTTTCTTCCTTTTTCGCCAAGACGATTTTTTGTTCTATTAATCGCTTTTTCTGAAATGTCTAAAACAGTAATGTTTGAAAAGGCGTTTTCCAGCAGAAAATCTACCAAGTTGCTATCTCCTGCACCTACATCTAAAATAGATGCCTTTTTTGGGAGATTTAAATCTTTAATAAATTGTAGTGATGCCTCAGGTTTTTCCTGATACCAACTCACTTCATTACTCGCTTTATTTTCGTAAATACGCTCCCAGTGGGTTTTTCTGTTGAATCTTTCCTGGTTTTTACTCATTATTTTTTTCGCATATATACAGAAACGGGAACACCATGGAAATTAAAATTTTCCCGTAATTTATTTTCAAGAAAACGTTTGTACGGCTCTTTTACATATTGAGGAAGATTGCAAAAAAAAGCAAATTGAGGCTGTGGTGTTGGCAGTTGAGTAATAAACTTAATTTTTACATATTTCCCTTTGTATGCCGGTGGCGGGTTGTGCTCTATAATTGGCAGTAGCACATCGTTGAGTTTGCGTGTTTTTATTTTCTGGCTTCGGTTTTTGTAGACTTCTACTGCCGTTTCTATAGCTTTATAGATACGCTGTTTGGTCAATGCAGAAATAAATACAATAGGAACATCTACAAAAGGCTCCAGTTCTTTTCTTATTTTCTTTTCGAAAGTTTTTGTTGAGGTGTGGTCTTTTTCTACTAAATCCCACTTGTTTACTAAAATTACAATTCCTTTTCTGTTGCGTTCTGCCAGCCAAAAAATATTTTGTACTTGGCCGTCAAATTCCCGAGTTGCATCCAGCACCAGTAAACAAACATCACAATGCTCTATGGCTCTTATGCTTCGCATAACCGAGTAAAACTCAAGGTTTTCTTTCACCTTAGATTTACGTCTTATTCCGGCAGTGTCAACTAAATTAAATTCAAACCCAAAGCGATTGTATTTTGTATCTATGGAATCACGCGTGGTTCCGGCTATATCGGTTACAATATAGCGTTCTTCACCAATAAGCGCATTGATAAAAGAGGATTTACCGGCATTGGGTCTACCTACTACGGCAAATCTGGGCAGGATGTTTTCTTCTTTTTCTTGGGTATCGGGAAGTACTTTTACTAAGGCATCAAGTAAATCGCCCGTGCCACTTCCATTGATGCTGGCTATGGTAAAATAATCTCCTAAACCCAGTTGATAAAACTCTACAGCGTCTTCAGCGCGCTTTGCGTTGTCCACCTTATTAACGACTAAAAACACCGGTTTTTCAACTTTTCTAAGGAGTTTTGCCACGTCTTCATCCATGGCTGTAACGCCTGTTTCTACATCTACCATAAATATAATGGCGTCGGCTTCGTCTATGGCAAGTTCTACTTGTTTATCTATTTCGGCCTCAAATACGTCGTCACTTCCCAGTACATAACCGCCGGTATCAATGAGCGAAAATTCTTTTCCGTTCCAGTCGCTTTTTCCGTAATGCCTGTCTCTGGTTACACCACTTACCGCGTCTACAATGGCTTCTCTGCGCTGAATTAGCCTGTTAAAGAATGTGGATTTTCCAACATTTGGTCTTCCTACTATAGCAACTATACTCATTTTCACCTTTTTATTGTTTGCAAAGGTACTACTTCCAAATTGAAGAAAAAACACTATTTTGACACATTAAATAGAAACCTATATGTCTTTACCTAATGAAGTTGTTTTAAGACCTCGATTTACATTTAATGTGAATGCAGCCCATAAAACAGTTTTAGCTCTATTTGAAGAAAGCAAGCATACGCAAAAGGAGTTTATAATTTCTTGTGTTGACCATCATGTTTTTATTAGAATTCCCAAAAAGAATCAACACTTTTGGTCGCCTCAGTTGCATCTGGAAATAAGCGAAGGCGAAACGCAAAACAGTAGTGTTATCCGTGGTCTATTTGGTCCTAATCCTACGGTGTGGACGCTCTTTATGTTTCTCCATTTTTTTGTCGCAGTTATTTTTATAGGTTTTGGAGCCTGGGCATATTCTAACTGGTCTTTGGAAAATTCTTTTGGGTTGCAGATAGGCGTTATGTTTCTTATGGTTTTAGCTTGGTTTATTCTTTATTTTGCGGGGCAACTTGGTAAAAAAGCAGGAATGGATGAAATGCACAAATTGCATCATTTTATGCGAGATACGTTACGGAGTAAAGCGATTCACACGCTGAATTAGTCTACTTTTGATTATAGCCAAAACGCCTTAATTGACGCTCATTGTTTCGCCAGTTTTTATTCACTTTAACAAATAGCTCCAAATGTATTTGTTTTCCAAAAAACAATTCTAAATCTTTCCTGGCTTCTATACCTACTTTTTTTAACGCTGATCCTTTATGCCCGATAAGGATGCCCTTTTGCGTTTCTCTTTCAACCATGATTACCGATTGTATTCGTATAATAGCATCATCTTCAAGAAAGGCTTCGGTTTCTACTTCAACGGCATAGGGAATTTCTTTCTTGTAGTTTAGCAGAATTTTTTCTCTAATGGTTTCATTCACAAAAAAACGTTCGGGTTTGTCTGTAAGCTGATCTTTGGGATAAAATGGCGGCGATTCGGGAAGAAGTTCAATAATACGGTCAAAAACGGTTTGTACTTGAAATCCTTCTTTAGCAGAAATAGGATAGAGTTCTGCGTTGGGTACTTTTTGTTTCCAAAAGTTTACCTGAGCTTCCAGTTCTTCTTGATTAGAAGTGTCTATTTTATTTAAAAGCAGTAAAACCGGTATGTTTGAGTGGGTTATTTTTTTAAAAAAATCTTCGTCTTTCAGTTCTTTTTCGCCAATTTCCACCATATAGAGCAATACATCGGCATCTTCTATGGCCGATTTTACAAAATCCATCATAGAGGCTTGTAGTTCGTAAGCCGGTTTAATGATTCCGGGCGTGTCGCTTATGATTACTTGAAAATCTTCACCGTTCACTATCCCTAAAATACGGTGTCTGGTGGTTTGCGCTTTGGAGGTAATAATAGAAAGTTTTTCACCAATAAACGCGTTCATTAAGGTAGATTTACCTACGTTAGGGTTGCCAATAATATTTACAAATCCGGCTTTATGCATAGTGATTTAAATTAAAAAAGCCACCTATTTGGTGGCTTGTCGTAGCGGGAACTGGACTCGAACCAGTGACCTTCGGGTTATGAGCCCGACGAGCTACCTACTGCTCTATCCCGCGATATTGGACAGCAAATATACAATGCCTTTTTTGTTCTAACAAATATTATGCCTTAAAATTAATTTGGCAGTTACCGGGATATACAATAAAAAAGAGGCTTTATTTAAAAGCCTCTTTTTTAATTTAATTTGCTATTAATCAATCCTCTTCATATTCTGTTGCTACAGCTTCTTGAGCATCGGGTATAATCATTAAACTTGGAGGTCTGTTTCCTGAAACACTTACGTAGTCAGTGTTAAGCATATTATCACTAACCATTAGCGTGTTTAATCTTTTTAATTTATGAACTTCAAAAGGCAAATCGCCCGTAAGCTGGTTTTGGGATAAAACCAATTCTTCCAACATTACCAATTCTCCTATTTCACTTGGTATATTACCGTTTAGTTTATTATCTATTAAACTTAGTTTTTTAAGATTCTTTAATTGTTTGATAGATGTAGGTATAGTTCCTGTTAAAAAATTACTTCCTAACAAAAGTTCTTTAAGTTTTGGCAAATTACCTATGCTTTCAGGAATGCTTCCTGAAAAAGCATTGCTGTAAAGACTCAAGGTTTCCAATGCGTTAAGACCACCTATTTCTATGGGTATTTGTCCCTCAAGCTTATTTAAAAACAATTCTAAAGAAGTTAAGTTTTTTAAATTGCCTATAGTCGATGGTAATTTTCCGTTTAAATTATTGAAACTAAGATTTAATTTTCGCAAAGAAGATAGGTCACCTATTTCTTGAGGTAATGTTCCGGTCAGGTTATTGGCCGGCAGATTAAGCTCTACTACTTGGTTGTTTTCAACCGTAACGCCAAACCAGTTTTCCACCGGTTCGTTTGTGTTCCAAGTGATGTTCCATTGGTTTCCTTGGGTAGCTTTATACAAGCTTAGCAAAGCTTCTTTTTCGGTGTTGGGTACGTTTGCAAATGCAAATGCCGTAAAAAGGATGCAGGTTAGTGTAATTTTTATAGCCTTCATATCGAATAGATTTGGGATTAATCTGAAACAATATTAGGTTATTACTAGATAAAAAACAAATATTTTCGACGAAATGCACTATTGCTTTTTTTCTAGATTAGTTTTCAAGCTCTTGAGATACGGTTTCCCATTCTTGCATAAGGCGTTCCAGCTTTGTTTTTTTATGGTTGTACTTTGTAAAAAAGTCAGGGTTTGCAACGGTTTTATCATAGTTTACGGCTAAATCTGCATCCCATTGTTTTAACTCTTTTTCCAAGTCCTGGATTTTACTTTCCAGGTTACTCAACTTATTGTTTAGTGATTTTATTCGTTTTTGCTCTTCATAGGTTGCTTTGTTGGAGGTTTTTGGAGTTGATTTTTCTTCTGTTTTCTTTTCTATTTCTCTTAAGTGTTGAAGGTTTCGTGTTTCCAGATAATACTCTATATCACCCAAATATTCATTTATTTTTTGGTCTTTGAATTCGTATACTTTGTTAGTTAATCCCTGTAAAAAGTCTCTGTCGTGTGAGACCAATATAAGTGTTCCTTGAAACTTTTTTAAAGCTTCCTTAAGTACATTTTTAGATTTTATATCTAAGTGGTTAGTAGGTTCATCCATAACCAATACATTGAGTGGCTGAAGTAATAATTTGGCTAAAGCCAATCGGTTTCGTTCACCACCGGAAAGCACTTTTACAAATTTTTCCACTTCATCGCCACGGAATAAAAAAGCTCCTAAAATATCTCGCACACGGCTTCTGTTGGTTTCATTTGCAGCATCAATCATAGTATCCAATACGGTTTTGTTACCGTCTAAATACTCGGCCTGATTTTGAGCAAAGTATCCTATTTGTACATTGTGTCCGAGTTTTAGTTTTCCCTGGTGTTTTATTTCGCCAACAATAATTTTTGCCAATGTAGATTTTCCTTGTCCATTTTGTCCTACAAAAGCGGTTTTACTATCGCGTTCGATGAGTAAATCAATATTGTTCAGCACCTGTAAATCGCCGTAGTTTTTTGAAATGTGGTGTGCTTCTACAACTACTTTTCCGGGAGTAACAGATACCGGAAAGTGAAGTGACATGGTACTATTATCATCTTGGTCTACTTCTATTCTATCAATTTTGTCCAGTTTTTTAATTAACGATTGTGCCATTGAAGCTTTGGACTGTTTGGCTCTAAATTTATCAATTAATTTCTCGGTGTGTTCTATATATTTTTCTTGATTTTTTTGAGCTGCCAGTTGTTGTTCTTTAATTTCGTTTCTTAAAATGAGGTATTTAGAATAGGGTTTGTTGTAATCGTAAATTCTACCTAGAGAAATTTCAATTGTTCTGTTGGTTACATTATCTAGAAACATCTTGTCGTGTGATACGATAACTACTGCACCGGGATAGCTTTTTAAAAATCCTTCGAGCCAAATGATAGATTCTATATCCAGGTGGTTTGTAGGTTCGTCCAAAAGCAAGACATCATTGTTTTGCAGAAGCAGTTTAGCGAGCTCTATTCGCATACGCCAACCACCGGAAAAGGTATCGGTTAGTTTATCAAAATCGGCTCTGTTAAATCCTAATCCTTGTAATACTTTTTCGGTGTCGCCTTGATAGTTGTATCCGCCAATGATTTCGTACTGATGTTGAATTTCATTGACATCTACCATGAGTTGATGGTACTGTTCGCTTTCATAATCTGTGCGTTCTGCAAGTTGCCGATTTACTTCATTCAGTTTATTTTCCAAAACTTTAATTTCGTAAAAGGCTTCATAGGTTTCGTCTAAAACCGTTTTTCCGTAGGTAAAATCAATATCTTGTTTTAAGAAACCTATTTTGAGTGTTTTATCGGCTGCAATTTGACCGGTATCAGGTACTACTTCTTTAGCTAAAATCTTGAGTAAAGTAGATTTTCCGGCTCCATTTTTTCCGATGAGTCCAACGCGATCTCCTGCATTGAGTTTAAATGTGATGTCTTCAAATAAATTTTCGCCTTGGAAACTAATTGACAGATTATGAATGTTTAACATGTGTTACTCTTGTTACATTTTATTGGCAGAATACTACTACCTTTGTGTTGTTATTAAAAAAACAAAATTAAGCTTTTAACCATGATAAAAAAAGGGACAAAGTTATATAGTATTCTAACTGGTGTTTGTCCCAAATGCCACGAGGAATCTATGTATAGCACAAAAAATCCTTATATTCTAACAGATACCTTAAAAATTAACGAGCGTTGCTCACACTGTAACACGAAATACCGCATTGAACCTTCCTTCTTTTACGGATCAATGTATGTAAGTTATGCCGTAGGTGTTGCTTTTGCTACAGCGGCTTTTGTAGTGAGTTTTTTACTGTTTAATAGTAATTTAATCACGGCTTTTATAAGTATTGTAGGCACATTAATTGTATTTATGCCGGTAATAATGCGACTTTCCCGAAATATTTGGATTAATTTATTTATGTCTTATGACAAAAATTTAGTCTCTAAAAAGAATTAAAAGCGGTTGCTGTTAATTTCGTTTTCTAGTGGTATTTGGTGCTCTATATGATTATATAATGCTTTAGCTGCATAAGGCGCAATCATTACGCCTCTTGTTCCTAATCCGTTTAAAACATGTAGTTTTTTATATTCCGGATGTGTGCCTACCAATGGTTTTCTGTCAATTACCGTAGGCCTGATGCCTGCCTGTTGTTCTACTATTTCAAAGGGACAACGAATTACGGTTTTTAGTTTAGTTAGCAATTCCATTTTTCCTTTTTCTGTAGTTGTATTGGATTTATCTTCCCATTCGTAGGTGGCGCCAACTTTGTATAAATCCTTTTCCAAGGGAATTAAAAATACGCTTCCTTTAAGCACGTAGTCTATTTGAAGTTTTGGTGCATAGATAGTCAATAATTCTCCTTTGGTTCCTTTTAGAGGTAAATGGTTAAAAAAAGGATTGCTCTTTAATCCAAAGCCTTCTGCAAAAACAAGATGTTTTGCTGTGTACTTATTATATGCTACTTTATGGTTTGTAACCTGTACGTGTTGATATTGAAATTCTTCTTGTAGTAAGACTTGTTTGCTTTTTAAATATTTTTTATAGGATTGAATTAGTAATAATGTATCTATTCTTCCGGTATGGTTTACCTGACCTAAACCAAACGGAGCTTGAATGTCCGAATTGGTGTTTTTAATAATCTCAGTGGAAAGAAATGGAGTCAAGTTTTCATTATCTGAAGCGATAAACCAATTGTTTTGTTCTTCAATAGATTTAAATATTCGTTTTACGGGAATGTTATAATCTAACTTTACTTGTAATTTTTTTTCTAATGCATCATAAGTTGTTTTAACCAACTCAAGCTGTTCTTCACCTTTCCAAACCGGTGTAAATCGTTTTAAAACCACTGGATTGTACAGTCCACCGGCAACAGTAGACGATTGTTGTGAGTTGTTGTCTATAACCAATACGGTTTTGTTGTGCCTAATAGCCAGTTCACAAAAATGAATCCCTGCCAATCCGCAACCCACAATAATAAAATCTACTTCCATACACAATAAAAATAGGGTTAAATAAAAAACGCCTACCCAAAGGTAAGCGTTTTTTCATATTATCACGATGTGGCTAATAGGACCACATATCGAGTTCGAAATTTCTGATTTTTTCTTTAACGCGGTCGGATTCCATAAGTTGCATAAGTGCATTTTCAGGTATGTACCTGTCTATAGTTCTATCACCGTAAACATTTTCTTCGGCATAGATATGACCGTTAAATCTTCTGGCATTAAGCAAATGGTCAAAAGAAAAGGGCATGGCACTATTGTCGTTATTAAACGCTTTTGCAGTGTGTAGAATATCGCGAGCATCAGGATAAAACACCCAAAATAATGGAATGGGTTCTTTGTTCGCTTCGTCATCAGAGTTTATAAAGTTTACGTCTGGTGCTGCAGGAGCTATTCCTAACAGTCTGTACTTTAATTCTCCTTGACGCTTGTCAAAATACCATAGTCCTTTGATTAAATAGGCGCTAATGTCATAGGATGAAATATTGTATTTCAAAATATACTCAGGATCTACAAATCCGTCAGCGTTGTATTGCTGAAATCCGATATCTAAGGTATCCACTTTAGACATAGCCGGTTTGATATCTTCTAAGGTACGTTTAGTAGTAAAGTAAGAGTCTGAATAGATGTTTTCTATTTCTCCACTTTTAACGGCTTTCCAAAGCACATCGAATAAGGATCGTCTGTCTTTCCCTATATTCATGGTGTCAACAGGGTAGTATAACGGGAAATTGATGCGCTCGTCTAAAACCACTTTTTCCCAAGTCATTTTAGAGAACATAATATCTCTGTCATCTACATAGCCGTATTCTAATGGTTTATCATTATCTATGGCTATTTGTGCTTCTGTTCGCACACCTATTTCCTCCGGAGCTTTAGCATTTAGAATGTTAGCTTGGGAAAAGAGTGTGTTCACAAGAAAAACACTAGCTATGGTTAATACAAAAGATTTAATTTTCATCTTACTTAATTTTTTAAATTTAGGGCTCGACTCCTTATAAGATATCACTTATATTTTTAGTTTGCAACTTCAACAAATACCGGAGATACTGTAGGCAATCTGTAGCTGTCGTTTCCAACAATTTTAGCTTTTATTTCGAAGAATTGAATTCCGTCGCCTCTTCTTGCTCTACGTATGGCATCTTTGGCTTGTGAGCTTAAACGTGTTCCTGTACAATTTATTGTAGGTTGTCCGGGCACTTTCATTTTGAAAGAAGTTACTTCAATGTTTAACTCAAAATCAAAATCAAATAATTTGGCTCCTACTTTACCTATTTCAATATTATTTCTCGGTAAGCTCACTGCTCCGTCTTGTCCGTTAAAGGTTCCGGTAGGTTTAGGAATATCTTTAATTCTAAACTTGGCGGCATCACTTACTTTAGTTCCATCGGGCAATGTTCCGGTTACATTAATGGTAACTTCTCTACCGGCACCGGGATTCATAACGTACTTTCCTACGCCGTTTCCTTTTGATAATCCGGGCGCTGATGCAGATACATTATTATCGGATACTCCGGCAAAAGATATGGTCATTGGATTGGTTACACCGCGATAAACTACGTTCATTTTATCTGCAGAAATAGTCGCTGAATTGGGCTTTGGTACTACCGCATAAACGTCATCTACTTCTATCTTGATAATAGAGTCACCTTCTTTAAACTGAAATTCTCCTTTAATTTCTCTTTCACCTACAGCTCCTGCGGGGAATTCTAACAATGTTTGACCGGCTTGCATGGCTTCAGCAGGCAGTTCTTGTCCGTTTATAATTACTTTGTGGGCTTTAAGTGTATTGTCTTTTTTACCTAGAATAATTTTCCCGGTAAAGTTTTCTCCGTTAAAGAATGCCGTTTTATCAGGCACTACAATGGCTTCAAAGTTTGTTAATGAGGCTTCTACTTTAAGTTTTCCGGCCAGCATAGAGGATAAAACTTCTGATTCTGTTGTTTTAACATCGGCTTGTAGCTGAGTCATTTTGGTTAAGGAAGCAACTAAAGGAAATCCTCTGTAATGGTAGTCCAGCCAAGGTTTAGGATTTACTTCTCCTTTAACCTTTACGGGGTTTGTATTAAATTTGGTTTTAACATCTTCAACAATAGATCTCATATCAGGGTTTTCTCCTAAAACTGCAACTACTCCATCTCTGAACTTTGCCATTTCATCTATAAACTGTTGTCCTTCAGGTTTAAGTTTGTCGCCTTTAAAAAAGTAATTGTCCAGAAAATCACCTTTATCCATTATTTCATAATCGGTAGGGTCTTCTAAACCGGCTGTCATTTTACCTTTTAGTTCTTCCAAATAGGCGTTAAAATTATTGGCTAAAACATCTACTTGATCGGCTTGAGCTTTTAGTGGTCTGTACTTAGCGGGTTGTTCGTCAACTTTTTCGGCCAATCCTTGCATAAAAGCAGCATTTCGCTCTGAGGTAGCTTGGTTGGATTCTGTAAGTTTTTCGTTCATTAATCCAAATGCAGAAAGAACTTCTTTAGACATATTTAAAGCCAACATGGCGATGAATATTAAATACATCAAGTTAATCATTTTCTGCCTTGGTGATAAATTTCCTCCGGCCATCTTATTTCTTAGTTTTTTGTTAGTTTAATTGAATTAATTAATTGTAATTATGTGTACTAATTACCTTTATTCATTGCAGACAGCATTCCGCCGTACACTCCGTTAAGCGATGACAGGTTGGATGCAAGTGATTGCATTTGCTCTTTTAACTTTGAAGCATTTTCTACGGCTTCTTCATTAATAGCGGCTTGACGATTTATGCTTTCTAATTGCACCTTGTACAAGCTGTTTAAAGATTCCATTTGTGCTGCAGCTAATGATAATTCTTCACCGTATTTTTTGGTAGCGGCTATAGAATCTACCGTTGGAGATAAGTTTTTGGCGGCACCTTCAAAATTCTTTATGCTATCACCTAAGCTTGCCATTAATTCTCCGTCTATTTTAGCTTCTTTTAATAACTCGTCTAATTTTTTAGAGAGCATTCCTTGAGCGTCTTTAGAGTCTTCTTTTTTCTTGCTTTGTCCGCCTGCTAATTCAGGGTAAACAAGTGACCAGTCTAAATCATCATCAACCGGTTCAAAGGCTGATATAGCAAATATGATTGCTTCTGTTACTAGACCGATGGTTAACATAACATTACCTGTTAAAGGTCCTATTTCAAAGTGGATAATTTTAAATAATGCTCCAACAATTACAATAGAGGCTCCCAAACCGTAAGCCATGTTCATAAATTTTTTGCTTGCTTTTGACTGTGCCATAATTTCAGTTTTTAATAAGTGTGATACTTAGGTGGTTTAATAATTAATATTTAGTTTTAGTTTAATTTTGCGCGTTTAATGTTACATCAGTTCCCATATAGTCTTGTACGGTCCTAAAGCCTATGTAGCTTCTTGCAGAATCTGCATATTCATAGTCTCTTGAACTTACTTGCAGGTAATAGGCTACATCTTTCCAAGAACCACCACGTACTACTTTACGATTGTTGTCATTATCGTTTACGCTTGGGTTTATGGTTGAAACATATTCATAGGAAGAAGGGTCGTAAGAAGCATTTACCCACTCGGATACATTTCCTGCCATGTTGTACAGGTTGAAATCGTTAGGCTCATATGATTTTGCTTCTACGGTGTATAATGCTTGGTCTGCGGCATAATCACCTCGCAAGGGTTTAAAGTTTGCCATAAAGCAACCTCTGTCGGTTTTGGTATATGGTCCACCCCAAGGATATGTTGCTGCTTGCAGACCACCACGAGCTGCATATTCCCATTCGGCTTCACTAGGTAAGCGGAAGGAGTTTACAAACTGTCTGCCTCTTTCTTTTTGATAGGTGTTCTTATTTAAAGTTCTCCAGTGACAAAATGCTTTGGCTTGCTGCCATTTTACACCAACCACTGGATAGTCACTGTATGCATCGTGCCAAAAATAATCATTGTGCATGGGCTCGTTATAGGAGTATGCAAAATCACGAATCCAAACCGTAGTATCGGGATATACTTCTACTTCTTCTTTTACAATGACATCTTTTCTTTCCAGTTTTCGGTCTCTTGCTGCTTTTTGAATATCCAGATAGGTGTATAGATACTTAAATTTTCTTACATCCATGGTTCGTTGCCCGTTATATGATTCTTCTAACGGAAGGTACATTCCATCCATTACCTCAGCATATAAAACATCCGGATACTGGTCAGTTTCAAATATCAGATCGATATCGTTATTAAGTCTTCTTTGTTCATCCCCGTAAGTATCTAACATGTATTGCTGATACGGTGTTAAATTGGGATCAGAAGGATCTGTTGCCAAATAAGCAAAGTCTCCTATATCACCGTTGCCAGGTGTTTTTCCTTCTAAGTCGGCCATTTCTGCCAGTTCAGTTCTGATAATGGAATCTCTAACCCAATTTACAAATTGTCTGTATTCAGAGTTTGTAATTTCGGTAGCATCCATATAAAAGGAACGTACGGTTACGGTTTTTGACGGAGCATCTTGAATTCCGGCTAAATCATCATCCGATTTACCCATTATAAAAGCTCCACCGGGAACCAGCTCCATACCATAAGGTTTTTCAGGGTGCCATTTTTTCCCTTTAACTCCTACTAGTTCGCCTCTATCTTTAGAGCCACAACTTAGTAAAAAAGTCATTACTGCGGTTAATACTAAAATTCTTTTCATATCCATAGAAAACTCGAGGTTAATACTTTGTCTTAAAAAATTTAAGAGCGTAAACATATTTATATATTTTTTAAAAAACAACTTTTTTTTGAAAAAAAATACATTTTATCGTAAAAACATGCATTTCGTCGATAAAATTGACATTAATTCTCAAACTGACACTATAAACTTCTCAAACAAAATTCTTTTGAAACGCTTTATACCAACGTTCGGGTATAATTCCGTTGCTTGCATCTATATAATCTTGATGCGTGCATGGTAATAACGTATGTCTTTTTAATTTATTATTTACATCTTTTAAAAAAGGAATTTCTATCCACCAACGGTCGGTTTTATTGCTCTTGTAAAAGACTAACTCCTGAGAGTCTGCTAAGGTAATGAATTTCTGATAATTATTTGTTAATAAAAAATCATCATCTTTCACTCTTAAATTTACACCTTCTATAAAATACCAAATTATTTGCGAAATAAGCATGGCTGTGGTTTCGTCTTGTTTAGAAGGTTTATATTCATAAATCCCAAAAGAGGTAACTTTATCACTAATACCGGCATATCTGGCAATGGCACAAATATCCTTTCCGCTTATTCCATTGGGTGAGAATTTTTGATTATTTCCTACGTCAGAAGCCTTTATGGATTTCAAATCCAGCGTCACGATATTAGCATCGCGCATTACAGGTTCTGCAAGTGTTAAATTGCCTGTTATTTCTCCCAGTCTGTAGGCTTCAAAATAAAGCTTTTCCATTAAATCAATTTCCTCTTGAGAATTAAAATAAGTTTGGTAACCTAGCGTTGCGTAATTGAACAAATTATAAGGCTGATCAAGTATTACTTTTCCTACAAAACTATCGTTTTTAATTGGTTTTGATGAATCGCCTAAATCGAATTTAACATCAACATTTACCATATTTACCATAGGAAGAAAATCGTCATAGGCTCTGTAGTTGGCATAGGTTATGTCTTGGCTTCCACCTAACAATACAGGTATAATGCCTTTTTCCAGTAATATGGTGATAATGGTTTTTACGGCAAAATATGTGTCTTCTACGGTTTCTCCCTGATTTATATCGCCCAAATCCACTATTTTTTTCTTCCAGTTTCCAGGGTAAAGAGAATAGAAAACTTGCCTTATATTATTAAAGTGTAATTCAGCTCCGGCATAATCTATATCGTTGCGTGTTTCAACAACACCAAGTATGGCAATGTCAGCATCTTCCAGTTCCGGTAATCCGGAGCGTTTGGTATGAATTTTTATTTTTTGGCCTAATGCCTGCTGATTCAGCAATTCATTATGAGCTAAAACAGCATCTGAAACCGGAGATAAAAAATTAAAATTCATTTATTATTAATACTATACTATTTCTTTTTGGAAGTCGCGCTGCGTTTACTGGCTTTTTTAGGAGCGTTTTTATCTATAATTTCTTTAGCTTCTTCTAAAGTGAGTTTTTCTGCTTGTACTGTTTTGGGCAGCTGAATTTTGGTTTTCCCTTTAGTAATAACGTGTGTTCCCCAACGTGCTTTTTCAACTTTTATGCCTTCGCTTTCCCAGTGGTGTACAATTTTATCTTTTTCTTTTTGAATTTTATCTTCTATAAGTTCAATGATGTCTTCATTTGATAAATGGTCCCAATCGTATTTTTTCCCTACATTAATGTACATTTCATTCCACTTTATAAAAGGACCAAACCGGCCTTTTCCTTTGGTCACGTCTTTTTCTTTATAGGTGTAAATGGGGGCATCTATTTTTTCTTTTTCGTCTATTAAGATTTTAGCGTCTTCAAGTTCAACACTTAACGGGTCAACTCCTGCGGGCAATGAAACAAATTTTTTCCCATACTTAACATACGGACCAAAGCGACCATTATTTACTTCTACTTCTTTGTCCTTATATGTTCCCAGTTTTTTTGGCAATTTGAACAAATCCAGTGCTTCTTCAAAGGTAATGGTATTAAGTTGTTGTTCCGGTGTGAGGCTTGCAAACAAGGGTTTTTCGTCTTCATCTACAGTGCCAATTTGCACCATAGGTCCAAATTTTCCTAACCGAACGCTGAGTTGTCTTCCGGTTTTGGGATCTTTGCCTAAAATTCGTTCGCCGGATTCTCTATCGGCATTTTCCTGAACATCTTGTACTTGCGGATGAAATTTTTTGTAGAACGATTTCATCATTTTAGTCCAATCTTCTTTTCCTTCAGCTATATCGTCAAAATCTTCTTCTACTTTTGCTGTAAAGTTATAGTCTAATATGTCTTCAAAGTGATTTACCAAAAAGTCTGTCACAATAAAACCTATGTCAGTTGGAACGAGTTTTCCTTTATCGGAACCTACTTTTTCAGTAAGTATTTTTTCTTTTATTTCGTTTTTCTGAAGTGTTACTTGCTTGTATTTTCTTTCTGTACCTTCTATTGTCCCTTTTTCGATGTAACCTCTGTTTTGTATGGTCGATATCGTTGGTGCGTAAGTAGAAGGACGACCAATACCTAACTCTTCCAGTTGTTTTACCAAAGAGGCTTCGGTATATCTGTATGGTGGTCTTGTAAAGCGCTGGGTTGCGGTAATATAGTTTGTTTCCAGAGTTTCACCTACTTTTAAGGCAGGCAACATTCCTTCTTGTTCTTCATCTTCAATATCACTGCCTTCCATATACACTTTTAAAAAACCGTCAAAAGTGATTACTTCTCCATTGGCAACAAAGTATTCGTCCAGTTTGGCGTTCGTTTTAATGTCAATTTTAACATTGGTGCGTTCCAGCTCGGCTTCGCTCATTTGTGAAGCTATAGCGCGTTTCCAAATTAAATCGTAAAGCCTTGATTGGTCTTTGTCTGCAACTATATTTTGTCTGGAAAAATCTGTAGGTCGTATGGCTTCGTGAGCCTCTTGTGCTCCTTTAGTTTTTCCTTTATAATTTCTTGATTTGGCATATTTGCTACCAAAAGCACTTTCTATTTCTCTTTTTGCACCTTGTTTTGCTTCTTCAGAAAGGTTTACACTGTCTGTTCTCATATAGGTAATTAGTCCGGCTTCATAGAGTCTTTGTGCCGCTGTCATGGTTCTACTTACCGAGAAAAAAAGTTTTCTGGAGGCTTCTTGCTGCAAGGTTGAAGTGGTAAATGGTGGCGCAGGTGATTTTTTTACCGGCTTTTTTTCTAAACTGGAAATTTGATATCCGGCATCAATATTATGCTGAAGAAATTTTTGTGCTTCTTCAAAAGTGGAAAAGTTTTTAGGGAGTTTAGCCTTAAACAATTGCTTGTTTTCGTTGAAAAACGCTGCATCTATTCTATAAAAAGTTTCGGCTTCAAAACCTTGGATTTCGCGTTCGCGTTCAACAATTAACCGCACGGAAACCGACTGTACTCTTCCGGCAGACAATCCGCCTTTTACTTTTCGCCAAAGTACCGGCGACAACTCGTATCCTACTATTCTGTCTAAAACTCTTCTGGCCTGTTGGGCATCAACCAGATTATAATCTATTCCTCTGGGGTTTTCTATCGCTTTTTGAATAGCTGTTTTGGTAATTTCGTGAAATACTATACGCTTGGTTTTCTCTTTATCCAACTGCAGTGTTTCGGCCAAGTGCCAGGCAATGGCTTCTCCTTCGCGGTCTTCATCACTGGCCAGCCATATGGTTTCCGCTTTTGCGGCCAGTTCTTTCAGCTGTTTTACAACCGTCTTTTTATCTTTAGAAACAATGTATTCAGGTTTAAAATCTCCTTCCACATCAACACCTAATTCTTTTGTAGGCAAGTCTGCTATATGGCCAAAACTAGAAGCTACCTTAAAATCCTTTCCCAGAAATTTTTCAATAGTTTTTGCCTTGGCAGGCGACTCTACAATGACTAAGTTTTTCGCCATAATTTACTTTTTGTGATTCGCAAATGTAACAGATTTTTTTTTATACACTTAATTTTAACTTTTATTCCTGATTTTTTTTAACCTCTTTTTCACTACCAAAGATACAAACCACAAGTCACTCCATAAAACTACCCAACGACGGTTTTCTTTCAGTAAAACTATTTTTTAACTTCAACAAATTCATGTCATTTTGTCACTTTATATAAAATAATAGTATCTTTGCACGTTAATTGACTTTTGTAAAAACAACACCCCATTTATGGAAAAAATCATTGATGAGTCTAAACAAGGTGAATCACTCATTTTGGAACAAAGAAAAGGCAACTCCCGTAAGCTTTTTATAGAAAGTTATGGCTGCCAGATGAACTTTAGCGACAGTGAGATTGTTGCCTCTATTCTTCAAGAAGAAGGTTTTAACACTACCCTGAGTATGGAAGAGGCCGATTTGGTTTTGATAAACACTTGTTCCATCAGAGATAAAGCAGAACAAACCGTAAGAAAAAGACTGGAAAAATACAATGCTGTAAAAAAAATAAACCCAAAAATGAAAATTGGCGTTTTGGGCTGTATGGCAGAACGTTTGAAAAGTAAGTTTTTAGAAGAAGAAAAAATGATAGACCTTGTTGTAGGTCCTGACGCTTACAAAGATTTACCAAATCTTGTTGCCGAAGTTGACGAAGGTAGAAATGCCGTGAATGTAATTCTTTCCAAAGATGAAACCTACGGCGACATTTCTCCTGTACGATTAAACAGTAATGGCGTTACCGCATTTGTATCCATTACCCGCGGTTGCGACAACATGTGTACCTTTTGCGTGGTCCCTTTTACTCGTGGTCGTGAACGAAGCAGAGATCCGCAAAGTATTATAGAGGAAATTAATAACCTATGGGAAAACGGTTTTAAAGAAGTTACCCTATTAGGACAAAATGTAGACAGCTACCTGTGGTATGGCGGTGGCCTAAAAAAAGATTTTGATAAGGCTACCGATATGCAAAAAGCAACGGCTGTAAATTTTGCAAATCTGCTGGATATGTGTGCCGTGGCGCAACCCAAAATGCGTTTTCGCTTCTCCACTTCCAATCCTCAGGACATGACATTGGATGTAATTGAAACAATGGCAAAACACAAAAATATTTGCAACTATATACACTTGCCTGTACAAAGTGGCAGTAACCGTATTTTAAAGGAAATGAATCGTCAGCATACACGAGAGGAATATTTTGAATTGATTGACAATATCAGAAAAATAATTCCGGATTGTGCCATTTCACAGGATATGATTGCCGGTTTCCCAACCGAAACCGAGGAAGACCATCAAGACACCTTAAGCTTAATGGAATACGTAAAGTATGATTTTGGTTTTATGTTTGCCTACTCTGAAAGACCCGGAACTTTAGCCGAACGTAAAATGGAAGATGATGTCCCCGAAGAAACCAAAAAAAGACGCTTAAACGAAATCATTCAACTACAACAAAAACACAGTTTATACCGAACACAACAACATGTTGGTAAAATTGAAGAAGTACTAATTGAAAAAGAGTCAAAAAAATCAGACGCGCATTGGTCCGGACGAAACAGTCAAAATACAGTAGTTGTATTCCCAAAAGGAAATTACAAGGTAGGCGACTTTGTAAAGGTAAAGATTAACGACTGCACTAGTGCTACATTGCTTGGTGAAGCTGTTGGATACTCAGAAAACAATTAACATACATGGAATCCATTCAATCTATAAAACAACGTTTTGAAATTATTGGAAACGATCCAAAACTAAACCGCGCCATAGAAAAAGCCATGCAAGTGGCTGCTACCGACATTTCGGTTTTGGTAACCGGTGAAAGTGGTGTAGGTAAAGAAAGTATCCCGAAAATAATACATTCACTCTCCCACCGAAAACACGGAAAATACATAGCCGTAAATTGTGGTGCCATTCCGGAAGGCACTATAGACAGTGAGCTTTTTGGTCACGAAAAAGGCGCTTTCACAGGAGCTACCCAAACCCGAAACGGATATTTTGAAGTAGCCGATGGCGGCACCATTTTTCTGGATGAAGTAGGCGAATTGCCCTTACCTACACAAGTACGCTTGTTGCGTGTTTTAGAAAATGGGGAATTTCTAAAAGTAGGATCCAGTAAAGTTCAGAAAACAAACGTAAGAATAGTGGCAGCCACCAATATCAATATGCTTGAAGCTATTAAAAAAGAAAAATTCCGAGAAGATCTTTATTATAGACTAAGTACTGTAGAAATTCATTTGCCTCCATTGCGGGAACGTAAAGAAGACATTCATTTATTATTCAGAAAATTTGCCAGTGACTTCGCTTTAAAATATAAAATGCCAACCATAAAACTTCAGGATGATGCGGTAAATTTATTATTGAAATACCGTTGGAACGGAAACATCAGACAGTTGCGCAACGTAGCCGAACAAATTTCCGTTTTAGAACAAGACAGAACCATTACTTTAGAAACCTTGCAGAGCTATTTACCTAGCACAGGAAACAACTTGCCCGCTGTAGTAAACCGCTCCAAAACAGAAAGCGATTTTAGCAGCGAACGCGAAATACTCTACAAAATACTTTTTGACATGAAAGCCGATTTAAACGATTTAAAAAAGCTCACTTTGGAACTTATGAAAAGTGGAAATGCCAAAGATGTTCAAAAAGAAAACCAAGGACTCATTCAAAAAATATATGGTGAAGAAGAACCGACAGATATAGAAGAAGCCATAGAAAACCTGGAAGTTTTACCCATTCCGCAGCAAACAGATCAAAACACAGAACAAAAACAAGACAAATATCACTTTGCTGAGGAAATTGAAGAAGAAGAAACCCTATCTTTACAAGACAAAGAATTGGAACTTATAAAGAAATCGCTTGAACGCCATCAAGGAAAACGCAAATTGGCCGCACAAGAATTAGGCATTAGCGAACGTACTCTTTACAGAAAAATTAAACAATATGACCTTTAAGCTAAACTCCTTAAAGCTTTTAACAGCAATTATCTCACTTGTCACACTTATAAGTTGCGGTCCATATTCTTTTACCGGTGTACAAGATTTGTCAGGCGTCGAAACCTTTCAGGTGAATTACTTTCAAAATAACGCCGTTTTAGTTGAACCGGGATTAGACAGAGACTTCACCAATGCACTTACCGATTTGTTATTAAATCAAACCAACCTTTCTTTAGTGCGTTCAAACGGCGACCTAACCTACGAAGGAGAAATCACAGAATATCGCATTTCTCCAACTACCGCCACAGCTCAAAACACTGCTGCACAAAACAGACTTACTATGCGTGTTAATGTCAGGTTCTACAATAAAAAGAAAGAAGAAGATAATTTTGAACAATCCTTTACCTTTTTCTACGACTTTTCCGGCAGTGATCAATTGGTTGGAGCTCAAAAAGACACGGCTCATCAAGAAATTTTTGAACGTATAACTCAAGATATTTTTAATGCCTCTTTGGCAAAATGGTAAAAACGCCTTGAACACACAAGAAATAACATACCTGCTCCAGCATCCTGAAAGCATCACCAAACAACAAACAAATGCTTTGGAAAACATACTTTCAACGTATCCGTACTTTCAATCGGCCAGAGCCGTGTATCTAAAAGGTTTAAAAAATCAAGACAGCTATAAGTACAACCAAGCATTAAAACGAACTGCTGCATATACTACCGACAGAAGCATTTTATTTGACTTCATTACTTCTGCTTCCTTTTTACAGAACGAAGTATCCAAAAACATCAAGCACAATCTTGAAAATTTGAAGAACATAGAAGTAAATGCACAAGATATTTCGAGTCAAAAAAGTGTTGAGATAGACCATGCACTACGAACACAACTAAAAGAAACACAAAACATATTAGACCCCGAACTTTTCCAACCAAAAATTGAAGCTCATCAAGTAGCAGGACTAAAGCAAGACGCCGACGTATCACCTCAAAAACCTTCTCCTGAAACACTTTTAGGCATAGGAAAACCTCTGGCGTTTAATCCCTCAGAAAAACACTCATTCAATGAGTGGCTCAAACTTACAAGAGCAAAACCTATTCAGCGAGAAGAAACCAACACGATAAAAGAACCCAAAGCAAGTGAAACCCATTTGGCTCGTGAACAAAAGTTTGAGCTAATAGACAAGTTCATTTCCACAAATCCTAAAATAAACCCATCTCAAGAAGTTTCACATTCGGGCAACATGGCAAACAAGCGCATGATACAACCCGAAGCCTTAATGACCGAGACTTTAGCCCGAATTTATGTCGAACAAAAAAATTATGAAAAAGCCATTCAGTCATATAAAATATTAAGTTTGAAATATCCAGAAAAAAGTGGTTTCTTTGCAGACCAAATTAAAGCAATAAAACAATTACAAGAAGATCAAAATACTAAGTAATGAATACATTTACCATCTTTTTAGCCCTTATCGTTATTGTGGCCTTTCTATTAATAGTAGTAATTATGGTGCAAAATCCCAAAGGCGGTGGATTGTCTTCCTCTTTTGGTGGTGGCGGAACTCAACAATTGGGTGGCGTAAAAAAAACAACCGACTTTTTAGACAAAAGTACCTGGACACTGGCTGCACTCATGCTTGTGCTCATTTTACTGTCAAACCTTACTATTGATTTTGGGTCAAACACAGGTGATTCTAAAGCTTTAGACCCCAACGAAGTTCCGGTACAAAGCACCACAACACCTAGCAGTACACCTGCTCAAACCAGCGACACATCAACAGCTGTAGATACCGTTCAATAATAAGCCTACTGAAAAAATTAAAAATGCCAACACACAAGTTGGCATTTTTTTATCCCTAAAATGAAAAATTGTCAGTCTATTCTTGTTGGCATATTTTTAGCTCTATGACACAGACATTAAAAAAGTTTATTAATTAAAAAATCATAAAAACAAATGGCATTAAACATTAAACCATTAGCAGATAGAGTTCTTGTAGAACCTGTTGAAGCCGAAACCAAAACAGCTTCAGGAATAATTATACCGGACAACGCTAAAGAAAAACCACAAAAAGGTAAAGTTGTTGCCATAGGTACAGGCAAAAAAGACGAGCCTTTAACTGTAAAAATTGGTGATATGGTTCTCTATGGAAAATATTCCGGAACCGAATTAAAGCTGGAAGGTAAAGACTATCTCATGATGAGAGAAAGCGACATTTTAGCTATTGTTTAACCCAAGTTATTATTAATTTATTAATCTATTAAAAAAACAGAATATTATGGCAAAAGATATAAAATTTGATGTAGAAGCACGTGACGGCATTAAGCGCGGTGTTGACGCTTTGGCAAATGCAGTAAAAGTAACCTTAGGACCCAAAGGAAGAAATGTAATTATCAGCAAAAGCTTTGGAGCACCACAAGTTACCAAAGACGGCGTAACCGTCGCTAAAGAAGTAGAACTTGAGGACGAGTTAGAAAACATGGGCGCTCAAATGGTTAAAGAAGTAGCCTCAAAAACTAATGATTTGGCCGGTGATGGAACCACAACAGCTACCGTTCTGGCACAAGCCATTGTAAAAGAAGGACTAAAAAACGTAGCTGCAGGAGCCAACCCAATGGACCTAAAACGCGGTATAGACAAAGCCGTTGAAGCTATTACAAAGGACCTTGAAAAACAAGCCAAGCAAGTAGGAAACTCCTCAGAAAAAATCAAACAAGTTGCCTCCATTTCAGCAAATAATGATGATACCATTGGCGAACTCATTGCTAAAGCTTTTGGTAAAGTAGGAAAAGAAGGTGTAATTACCGTTGAAGAAGCCAAAGGCACCGACACCTATGTAGATGTAGTAGAAGGAATGCAGTTTGACCGAGGCTATCTTTCGCCTTACTTTGTTACTGATGCAGATAAGATGATAGCCGATTTAGAAAATCCTTATATCTTACTATTTGATAAAAAGATTTCCAACTTACAAGAAATACTTCCAATACTTGAGCCCGTAGCCCAATCAGGTCGTCCGCTGTTAATTATTGCTGAAGATGTAGAAGGTCAAGCCTTAGCTACCTTAGTGGTAAACAAACTACGTGGCGGATTAAAAATTGCAGCTGTAAAAGCTCCGGGATTTGGCGATCGACGTAAAGCCATGCTGGAAGACATCGCTATTCTAACCGGTGGAACTGTTATTTCAGAAGAAAGAGGCTTTACCCTGGAAAACACTACACTCGATATGTTAGGCACAGCCGAAACCGTTACTATAGATAAAGACAATACTACTATTGTAAATGGTAGCGGAAATGCGGCAGACATTAAAGCACGTGTAAATCAAATTAAAGCACAAATAGAAACCACAACCTCTGATTATGACAAAGAAAAACTGCAAGAGCGTTTGGCAAAATTAGCCGGTGGCGTAGCCGTTTTATATGTAGGTGCAGCAAGTGAAGTGGAAATGAAAGAAAAGAAAGATCGTGTTGACGATGCACTACACGCTACAAGAGCAGCCGTTGAAGAAGGAATTGTTGCCGGTGGTGGCGTGGCATTAGTACGCGCAAAAGCTGTTCTAGAAAAATTAACCACTGACAATTTAGACGAAACCACAGGTATCCAAATTGTTGCCAGAGCCATAGAATCTCCTTTAAGAACTATTGTTGCCAATGCCGGTGGCGAAGGCTCAGTAGTAGTAAACAAAGTTCTGGAAGGAAAAAAAGACTTTGGTTTTGATGCAAAAACCGAAACCTATGTAGATATGCTGAAAGCCGGTATTATAGACCCTAAAAAAGTAACTCGTATTGCTTTGGAGAATGCGGCTTCAGTTGCCGGTATGATTTTAACTACCGAATGCGCTTTGGTTGACATAAAAGAAGACAATCCCGCAGGCGGAATGCCACCAATGGGCGGCGGAATGCCCGGAATGATGTAATAACCATACATTGTTTATTCACAAAAAACGCTTCAAGGTCTATTCCTGAAGCGTTTTTTTTTAATTATAAAGCCACCTATTTCTAGGTGGCATTTTTACTTTTACTTTCATAAACAGTAAGGTTTATACGCAATAAACCTAAACACAGACTACTTCTTTTTAGCAGGAGCCTGTGGCGTCTTTTTTACCGCTTGTTTTGGTAAAACAGACTTTCCTTTTGACTTTGATTGTGCCATAGTTTTCTTATTTAAAAGAATACAGTAAATGTATGTATAAAACAGCCTGTTAAGGATTTCATTAAGAAAAATTTAACTAAAATTAAAACCGCAATTTACTCGTCTAAAAAAGCACAAAATTCACGCTTTGTTAGCACAAAAAAACCAGCGCTTTCACGCTGGTTTTTTTATTGTTACTCCTCGTGGTCATCAACGATTTCCTTATCTCTATATTTACAGCACGCATGAATGGAGTTATAGGCTTCATCTGTAGCTTTAACTTCTTTGGTATCATGTCCAACACTTGCGATGCGTTTTTGTATGGTCTTTAAATTGGTTTTTCGTGCATCATAAATGAGTTGCAACTCATGTGTATCAATGTTCCAGTTAGCACTTTTAACTCCTTTTGAAGTTATACATGCTTTTTCAATACGCTTTTTACACATCTCACAAACGCCATCTACTTCTATAGAGGCTTTAGTGTTTTTGTCTTGTGCTAAGCTTACTGTGGTAACTAAAAAGGATAATACAAATACTAATTTTTTCATCTTTTTTATTTTTTTTATTATTCTATTCTGAAACGTAACCCTGCATAATACATACTTCCAAAAATGGGTCCATATACTAATGTACTATCAAAATACGGACCAAATGGGTCTTGAGCTCCTAAAATAGGATTTTTTTGCCTCACATTGGTTATATTTTCTCCACCCAAATATACTTCAAAACTTTTAGAAAACACCTTGGTTACTTGTGCATTTACCGTAGCTACTGTAGGCGAATATTCAGGAAGCTGAAAAGTTTCCGGATTACTAACGGTTGATGGAAATCTTTGTTTCCCTAACCAGTTGTATGTGGCGTCAAACTTCCATTGGCTTTGGTTATCACGTTTGTTAGTTTCAAAAGAAGCATTGGCAAAAATTCTGTGCTTTGGGGTTAAAGGTCTTTCTAATCTGCCACCGGTATAGTCTGTTTTTACCTCATAAAATTTATAAGCTGTTCGCAGGTCGAAATTTTCAAACAGGTTGTAATTAAGTTCCAATTGCAAGCTGTTTGCAAAACTTTTTCCGTCTAGATTATAAAAATTAACCTCTTGCGGATTTTCCCAATCGGCTACCACTTGATTTTCAAAATGGGTTCTGTAATAATCTGCTGTTACATTTCCCTTTCTGTTAAATAGTGTAAATCCTTGTAAAAATGACATTCCGTAATTCCAGGCTATTTCCGGATCTAATCCATAAATTTTCCCTTCTGTATTATTGATATTAATGGTTCTTGACGTAGCAAACATTTGCTGGTTTTCTGCAAAAATATTTGCACTTCGCTTTCCTCTTCCTACAGAAAACCGCAACGCTGATTTTTCCCAAGGTGTATAACGCACATGCAGGCGCGGTGTAATGAAAAATCCTAATCGGTTATGCGAATCTGCTCGAATACCTGCTGTTAAATTCAGCTTTTCCAAATTGTCAAAATTGTATTCAAAAAAACCGCCTACCGAATTTTCTGTGCGTTGATACACATCAGTTGCCACCAACTCGTCATAACGGTCGTAAGTAAAACTTAATCCTGTTTTTATTTTATGTCTTGAGTCGCTTATGATACTGCTGTAAATGGCATTTGAATAGATACTGTTGTGTTCGTTATTATAAATACCTAACCCGAAATACGATTCTTGTTGATGGTTGCTCACGGCAAATTGTACACCTATGCTTTGCCAGGGCAAATCGGGGTTTACATAACCTACTTTTCCTGAAAAGTCAAAACGTTTTGTATCTATTTCGCTTCCCCAGACGTTGGTGGTTAATTTATCTGTTTTAGGGTTAAAATTTTCTTGTCCGGTTTGTTTATTATCCACCAGGTATCTGAAGTTTAAAAAAGCGATGTATCCTTTTTCATTATCGGTGTATTGCCATCTGTTTAGCAGGTTTAGCTGCCTTTGTAGTGGCATATCTAAAAAAGAATCCTTGTTTTTATCAAACTTTACATCTCTTGAGTTTGCGTGTAAATACAAGCCTGTACTCCACTTATTGCTCAATTTTGTATTGAAGTGCGTATTGAGTTCCAGTCTGGCATTCATTCCTGCATAAGCATTGATAAACAGTTTATCATCCATAGTAGGTTTTTGCAATTCGGCATTGATTTGTCCTGCAATACTTTCAAAACCATTTATTACACTTCCTGCACCTTTGGTTACTTGAATGCTTTGCACCCAAGTTCCCGGTATAAAGCTCATTCCGTAAGCTTGAGCTGCGCCTCTAACCGTGGGAATATTTTCAGTGGCAATAAGGATATACGGATTGGTAAGTCCTAACATTCGTATTTGGCGTGTTCCTGAAACGGCATCGGCAAAATTAACATCGATTGAGGGATTGGTTTCAAAGCTTTCAGACAGGTTGCAACAAGCTGCTTTTAAAAGTTCATCACTACTAATATTAAGGACATTTTGGGCTTCCAGATAAGACACTTGTGCCGTATTTTTTCTTACAGAAATGTTCACTTCCTCCAGCGTATCTTCTGATTGCAGCCAATGGTGAATAAACTTGGGCGCTGTAACATCAAGGGTATCGGTTTTATACCCTACAAAGCTAATTACCAATTTTGTGTATTCTTTTTTATACGGAATTGTAAATTTCCCCTCTAAATCGGTTACATCTCCAATAGTTGTGTTTAACCAATATACATTTGCTCCGGCCAGTGGAACGTCTTCCTTATTTGAATTGGTTTCCATTATCATTCCGGATATTTTATCTTGTGCTAAAGTGAAAATTGGCAAAAACAGTACTATATACAACACCTTTTTCATGATACAAATGTTTTGATTAACATAACTATGGCCATGACAATCATAATGGAGTTTTCAATGAAAGTGGCCTTGGTCATAGGTAATTTTAAGGCGGTACCTAAACAAGCACATTGAATACTTTTTTTACTCCATAAAACTTTGGTTACACCTATAGTGGTCATTCCTAAGATAAAAAGTGTGAGCAATAAAGCATAATTTACTTGAAAGCGCATTAAAAACATGAGTCCGAGAACAACTTCTATAAACGGATATATCCAGGCATATACAGGCATTACCTTGGCCAAAGGGTCATACATTCTGAAACTTTCGGGAAAGCCTTTTAAGTCCAACAGCTTAAAAAAGCTGAATATGATGTAGAACAATCCCATAAAGTCCAGCATAAAGGCTTCCCAGTTCCACGATTTATAATTGAGCAAACCGGACGCGATGATGATGTATCCAAAGATTAAAAACAAAGGAAAAAGTTGTTTTAATTCGCTTTTTTCCTGATTTTCATCGGCTTGACTAAATATGTTTTTTTCTTCTTTTTCTTTAATAGTGTATTTCTCAGGCAAGGCTTTTTGCAGCACTTGAGTGGCAATATGTGTATTCATACTGATTTCAACCTGTGAGTTTTCGAGATTAACAGACACAGCTTCTACAGCCGGAATGTTTTTCAAAGCGTCTTCCACTTTGGCTTTACAGTTGTTACAAGTCATTCCTGTAACGGTATATATATGTTTCATGATATTAATTTTTTTTAGATGATAATAAGATATTACATTTTGAAATTACTCCACATTAACTGCGGAAACATCTAAAAAAATCAAATGAGGTATACTTGGTCAAGAATATGAATATCCCTGACTAATTTTGGTGGAATATAGTTTTTAAAAGGAACAATATGTTTTGGTAATCCTTCAAGCAGGTTGGTATAACTAACCACAAAGGCTTGTAAAAACACGTGTGGGTTATGCTTTAAATCTTCCAGGGAATTACGTTTTAGTTCGTCTTGTCCTGAAATTATATTTACTTCATCTTTACAGCAAGACTTTTCAATTTTGGTTGCAGTCTCCTGTTCGGGTTGAAGGGTTTCCATTGCACATTTTTGAGCTTCTTTAAAAATGGCAATATCTACCAACCGGTCGCCACAATAATGCTTTTCTACAGTAAAAGAAAGTGTAGAAAACAACACTAAAAACGACAGCATTATAGAAGTAATTTTATGTGCTACTTGTTTTATCACAGTGCAAATATACAAAATATCACAGGTGTGTAAATCAATTTTAAAAAAGGATTAACATTACTTTTTGAGTTTATGATAATAAAAAGCAGGCAAAAGCAGTAAAAGCAGTATAGGCTGAATCAAAAACCTGCGTATATTAAAAAACAGGTAATAGTCTTCTTTTCTTGGGTTCAATACAAAGTACAAAAAAACAACAATCAATACCAAATACGCAATACCGTAAAGCACAGCCGAAAACCTAACGATGCTTAACTCCATAAAAACTAAAAAAATAATACCCAGTGAAAGTGCCGTATTTATCCCATACCTCAATGTGGTATTTAACACCAGCTTTAGGGTTTCCTGTCTAGGAGAATCTATATACAAATAGTCGTTTTTAAAAAAAAGAAGGTATGGATCGTAAAATAAAAAATCTTCAAATTGCCTGACCATTGCCAGTAAAACAATCAAAAAAACAATGAGAATGTACCTAAGCGTTTTATTCATTTTTTTTGTTTATTGTTGAAAACCATTTCACCCAAACCATCCATAAAACAAATACCAATCCGTAAATTACCAATGGAAAAATTACCGTATGCAATACATCTCTGCGCCAAGGGTAATGGTACAATCCTACAGAAAGAACAGCTATTCGTATAATATTTACTGCATAAATTAACACACTTCCTGAAAGCGCATAAAAAAATGTGGTTTTAGGTCTACCTGAAAAAGCTATTAAAAAAGAAACAAAAAGAATAATAACGCTAAGCGAATTGCATCCTTCTACTACGCGGGCTACAAACTTATTGTTAATTATTAATTTCATGGAAGGCTCATCAGGATGCATTTCCACTCTAGTTCGATACCCAAAAGCCTCAAGCAACGTTTCACTTTGTTTGGCTACCAAATGGGTGACATAATCGGGATAATATTTGGACCCTTTAGAAACGTTCAAATAAAAATTATACCCAATAGTTAACACACCATACACCAGCAAAAATGTAATTATAAATTTTAGTACTGATTTGTATTTTTTAAAAAGAGACTTCAATAAACATCATTTATTTAGTGTTAAATTTATATAAATTGAATACAGGAAAAGAAAACTTTTTAAATACTTTTGATAAAATTTTCAACAGATGAATTTCCAGGTCTTAAAAACTGAAATAAAAAAAATAGTTACCCAACCCTTACTTACTAAAAATGAGCGTTTACAAAACATTTGCCAATTGTTAGAGCAACATGTTCCACATTACAACTGGGTAGGTTTTTATTTTAAAAATGGGGATAAAAATGAACTTAAATTAGGCCCGTATGTTGGAGAACCAACAGACCATACCATTATTCCGTTTGGTAAAGGAATTTGTGGACAAGTCGCGGTTAGTAATAAAAACTTTGTGGTCCCTGATGTTTCTGCACAAAACAACTATATTGCTTGCAGCGTTAGTGTAAAAGCTGAAATTGTAATCCCCATTTTTGTCAATGGAGAAAACATTGGACAAATAGATATAGATTCCAATGTTCTCAACCCGTTTACTGAACAAGATGAACGCTTTCTGGAATTTGTTTGTAAACAGGTAAGTACTTTTTTGTAATTTCTTTTAAATCCCGGTTCTTATTGCTTCCACAGGATCTAGTTTTGAAGCCGAAATCGCCGGAATAATTCCCGATATTAACCCAATAAAGGTTGACAGCGCAAAACCAATAAAAATATTGGTAAAAGATAAAATAAACTCAAAATCTCCGGCAAAATTTGAGGCTATTAACGAGGCAATCCAAACCAGAACAATCCCAATTAAACCACCAATAAAAGCCAGCACAATAGCTTCAAACAGAAACTGAAACAAAATAAACCTGTTTTTGGCGCCCAACGATTTTTGAATCCCTATTAAATTGGTACGTTCCTTAACACTTACAAACATTATATTGGCAATGCCAAAGCCGCCGACAAGCAACGAAAAAGCACTGATAATCCAACCGGTCATATTAAGCACACTGATAATGCCATCTATAAAATCGGTTAACCCGGAGAGTTTATTTACAAAAAAATCATCCGGTTCTTCAGCCTTTAACCCTCGATAAACCCTGAGTTTTTGTTTAATTACCTCTTCCAAAGCACCTACATCTATTCCTCTTTCCGGACGTATCATAATCATTTCAGGTGCACTGAATTTTCCACCGGTATAAAATTGGCGCACAAAATTTACCGGTACAAAAGCTTTTTCATCCGGAGAGTCAAACATTCCGCCATATTTTTTCAATACTCCTATAACTGTTAACTTCCTTCCATAAATTCTTACCGTTTTACCAATTGGATCTTCATTTTCAAATAAGTTTTCAGCCAGCGCATACCCAACTACAACCACGGGCGCACCTGTAACCGACTCCAACTCATTATAAAACCTTCCGTTAGACATTCCTAAATTGTCTATTTCCACAATTTCATAGGTAACCGGAGTAACTTCAACATTGGCTATTAATTTATCCTGATACCGAACGTTCTGTCCACTTCCGAATATGGCATAAGCACTTGCCTGAATTTTGGGGACATTGTCTTTTATAAATTCATATTCTTTGTATGTGGTTTGTGGAAAATTTTCGTATTGCCATCTGGGAACAGAGGTTGGCCCAAAAGAGTACTTGCAAATGTACATTGTATTTTTATCCAGCCCGTCAAGATTGTCCTTTATACTTTTATCCAAAGAGTCTACCGCAGCCAAAACTGCTATAATGGAAAAAATACCTACAGTTACCCCTAAAAGTGAGAGAAAAGTTCTGAGTTTGTTGTTACGCAGTGCATTTATTGCAAAACTAAAACTCTCTTTAAAAAGACGTAAGTAAACTAGCATTCGGCAAGTATAAATTCATTAATTTGCAAGGTTAAAGATAGGACGTTTTGTTTAAACATTCGTTACAAAAAAAAGTTAAAAACTAATCCCTTGCATCTTTATTTTTTTCTTCTCAAATCCCTATTTTTGCGGTTCAAACAGCACAATCCATGACAACTACAAAACCTATCAAATCTGCTTTAATATCTGTATTTAACAAAGAAGGTCTTGAACCCCTTGTAAAACAATTAAAAAAAACAGGTGTAACCATTTACTCAACCGGCGGCACGCAAACTTTCATTAACAATCTTGGTATAGATGTAGTTCCTGTAGAAGAAATTACTTCATATCCTTCCATTTTAGGCGGAAGAGTTAAAACTTTACACCCAAAAGTTTTTGGAGGTATTTTAAACCGGCAAGACAATAAAAGTGATGTTGCTGAACTGGCTTCTTTTGAAATCCCGCAAATAGACCTAGTTATTGTAGACCTGTATCCTTTTGAAAAAACGGTAGCTTCCGGAGCAACAGCCGAAGAAATTATTGAAAAAATTGATATTGGTGGAATTTCTTTAATTCGTGCTGCTGCAAAAAACTACAAAGATGTAGTTTGTGTATCTTCCGTTCACGACTACGAAGAATTTTTAAACTTATTGGTATCAAAACACGGTGAAACTAGTCTGGACGACAGAAAACATTTTGCCACAAAAGCTTTTAACATATCCTCACATTACGATTCCGCTATTTTCAATTATTTCAACAAAGAAAACGAACTCACTTCATTAAAAATAAGTGAACCTTCAGGAAACGCCTTGCGTTATGGCGAAAACCCACACCAAAAAGGATATTTTTTTGGAGATTTTAACGACATGTTTACCAAACTACACGGAAAAGAACTAAGTTACAACAACCTGCTGGATATTGATGCCGCCGTAAACCTGATGAGCGAGTTTCAAAACGAAAAACCAACCTTTGCCATTCTAAAACACAACAACGCTTGCGGACTGGCACAAAGAGAAACTTTAAAACAAGCCTACCTAGACGCCTTAGCCGGCGATCCGGTTTCGGCTTTTGGCGGTATTTTAATAAGCAATACCGAAATAGATGCTGCAACCGCCCGGGAAATCCATTCTCTGTTTTGCGAGGTGGTTATTGCACCTGCCTATACACCTGAAGCGCTTGCCGTTTTAAAAGAAAAAAAGAACCGAATTCTTTTGGTTTTAAATCATTACCACATGCCGCAAACCCTTGTAAGAAGTTGTCTGAACGGCTACTTGATTCAAGATAAAGATACAGCAACAGATACTGCCGAGAAACTTTCAAACGTGACAAACAATATTCCTTCTGAAAAAGAGTTAGAAGACTTATTGTTTGCCTCAAAAATTTGTAAACATACCAAATCAAATACTATCGTATTGGCCAAAAACAAACAGCTATGTGCCAGTGGAACCGGACAAACCAGTCGCGTAGACGCCTTAAACCAAGCCATACACAAAGCCCAATCTTTTGGTTTTGATTTGCACGGTGCAGTAATGGCAAGCGATGCCTTTTTTCCGTTTCCAGATTGTGTTGAAATTGCAAAAAATGCCGGCATTAATGCCGTAATACAACCCGGCGGCTCCATTAAAGACCCATTAAGCATCACTTTTTGTAATGAAAATAATATGGCAATGGTATTTACAGGAACACGTCATTTTAAACATTAATTTTATTACATTTACAAGAATTGAATTTTAACCCTGATAAACTACATTAAACGCATGGGATTTTTTGACTTCCTTACCGAGGAAATTGCCATAGACCTAGGAACTGCAAACACGTTAATTATTCACAACGACAAAGTTGTTGTAGATAGTCCTTCTATTGTTGCCCGAGATAGAATTTCCGGAAAAATTATTGCTGCTGGAAAAGAAGCTAGCATGATGCAAGGGAAAACTCACGAAAATATTAAAACCATCAGGCCGCTAAAAGATGGCGTAATTGCCGACTTTGATGCTAGTGAGCAAATGATAAGTATGTTTATTAAAAACATTCCCGCGCTTAAAAAGAAGCTTTTTACACCGGCCTTGCGTATGGTAATATGCATCCCTTCAGGAATAACCGAAGTAGAAATGCGTGCCGTAAAGGAAAGTGCCGAGCGCGTTAATGGAAAAGAAGTGTACCTTATTCATGAACCCATGGCTGCAGCTATTGGAATTGGTGTAGACATCATGCAACCTAAAGGAAATATGATTGTTGACATTGGCGGCGGTACTACCGAAATTGCAGTTATTGCGCTTGGCGGAATAGTGTGTGATAAATCGGTTAAAATTGCAGGCGATGTATTTACTAATGACATTATATACTACATGCGTACACAACACAACCTATATGTTGGTGAACGTACTGCAGAAAAAATAAAAATTCAAATAGGTGCAGCCACAGAAGATTTAGAGCTTCCTCCGGAAGACATGAGTGTTCAAGGTAGAGACTTACTCACCGGTAAACCTAAACAAGTACAAATATCGTTTAGGGAAATTGCCAAAGCTTTGGATAAATCCATTCTAAGAATTGAAGACGCCGTTATGGAAACGCTTTCACAAACACCACCGGAATTGGCTGCCGATATATACAACACAGGTATTTATCTAGCCGGTGGCGGTTCAATGCTTAGAGGTTTGGATAAACGTTTATCACAAAAAACCGATTTGCCCGTTTATATTGCCGAAGATCCGTTGCGTGCCGTAGTAAGAGGAACAGGAATAACCTTAAAAAATTTACCTAAATACAAGAGCGTATTGATAAAATAGCATAACCCATGCAACAAATTATAAACTTTATTTTAAGAAACCGAAGTTTTTTGTTGTTTGCTTTGTTGTTTGGAGTTTCGTTGTTTTTAACTATTCAATCACACACTTACCACAAGAGTAAATTCATCAATTCGGCAAATTTTTTATCCGGAAATATTTATAAAACCACGCATGGTATTTCGCAATATTTTGACTTAAAAATACAGAACGAAATCCTGTCTGAAGAGAACAAAAAATTAAGACAATTGCTATATTCAAAGGACGCTGCCGACCCTGATTCCGTTTCATTAGACAGCTTTACTTATACATCTCCGTATAGATTCAGTAAAGCCTCGGTTATTAAAAACAGCTTCGGTTTGCTAAATAATTACATTACCCTTAACAAGGGTCAAAAAGATAGTGTTTATCAAGATTACGGTGTAATTTCATCCAATGGAATTGTGGGTATAGTAGATCAAACATCTGCTAAATTTTCACGGGTAATGTCCATTTTAAACTCCAAATCAAGAATAAATGCACAACTAAAGAAAACCAATCATTTTGGCACATTAAAATGGGAAGGAAAATCTCCCGAACTTGTTCAATTAGTTGATATCCCAAAACAAGCGCCTGTTCAAAAAGGGGATACCATTATCACCGGCGGACGCTCGACGATCTTTCCAAAAGGAATTCCTATTGGAAGCGTAGTTTCTTTTGAAATGGACGAAACCGGGAATTACTTTATTGTACAAGTAAAGCTATTTAACGACATGACCAATTTAGGACATGTTTACATCATAAAAAACCTGGATACTGAAGAAATAAACACACTGGAAACCCAAAATGAACAGTAGTATAGGAATGCATATTACCCGATTTATACTTTTAGTCTTACTACAAGTGCTTATACTAAATCATATTAATTTCCTGAACTATATTAATCCCTATGCATATCTGTTGTTTATTTTATTATACCCCATAAGCAACAATCGGCAGTTGTTTATTTT
Source organism: Flavobacteriaceae bacterium (assembly GCA_035654775.1). Lineage (GTDB taxonomy): Bacteria > Bacteroidota > Bacteroidia > Flavobacteriales > Flavobacteriaceae > HKST-UBA85. The sequence continues at coordinate 70,474 of DASRWB010000017.1, forward strand.
TATTTCATTTTTACTTGGGCTTACTATTGATTTGTTTTCAGATTCCGGCGGTATTCATGCAGCAGCCAGTGTTACCGCAGCCTATACTAGACCTTTATTTTTAAAATTTGCTTTCGGCACAAGTTATGAACATCAAACTGTAAAAATAAGCACTTCCGATTTTGGCCAACGCCTAACCTATTTCACCCTAGTTGTGGTTTTGCACCACTTGGTTTTGTTTAGTTTGGAAGTTTTTAGTTCATCACATATAATTTTAACCCTAAAAAAAACGTTATTTTCTAGTATTTTTACCATACTATTATGTTTAATTTTTACCGTTTTGTTTACTAGAAATACGAAATGAGAAAACTTTTACTCTTTTCTATTATTATTGTTGTTGGCTTACTCTTTATAGCACGTTTATTTTACCTGCAAGTATATGAAGGAAAAATATACTCACTAGACGAAGATAATGCAATTCGAAAAGTATTTCACTACCCAAAAAGAGGTTATGTCTATGACCGAAATGGCATACTGTTGGTAGCCAACCAACCTTCCTATGATGTTATGGTAATCCCACGCGAGGTAGAACCACTGGACACATTAGAGTTCTGCAGATTGCTTAAAATCACCAAAGACCATTTTATAAAAACCTATGAGAAAGCCTACACCTATTCCCCTAGATTGCCTTCGGTTTTTATTCCGCATTTATCCAAAGAAGATTACGCCTATCTTTCAGAAAAGATGCGAAAGTATCATGGATTTTATATTCAAAAACGGTCTTTAAGACACTACCAAACAGAAATTGGGGCTAATGTTTTAGGCGACATTGGCGAAGTAAACATGAGAGACATTGCAAGCGACCCGTATTATAAAATAGGTGATTTAATAGGAAAACAAGGTATAGAACTGTCCTACGAAAAAGAACTTCGCGGTGTTAAAGGCATCAAATACATCCAAAAAGATCGTTTTAACAGAGACATTGGCGCCTACAAAAACGGAGCTTTTGATGTATCCCCAAAAGCCGGAAAAGACATCACCATTACCATAGATGCAACACTACAAGCCTATGGCGAAAAATTGATGGAAAATAAACGAGGTGGAATTATAGCCATAGAGCCCGGTAGTGGAGAAATTCTGGCTATGGTTTCTGCACCTAGTTATAATCCCAATATTCTGGTAGGCAGAAAACGCTCGGCAAACTTCAATAAACTAATTAGAGACACCATCGCAAAACCATTGTTTGACCGAAGTTTACTGGCACAATATCCTCCGGGTTCACCCTTTAAGGTACTAAATGCCCTTATAGGACTTCAAGAAAATGTAACCACACCCGGCGAAACATACCCATGCAGAATGGGCTATTATTATAACGGCCGAAAACTTACCGGTTGTCATCATCACAGCAGTCCGGTAAATATGAATTCAGGCATTTATCATTCCTGTAATGCCTATTTTGTTAATTTGTACAGAAAAACCATAGACAAATACAACCATCCTTCTGAAGGCATGAATACCTGGAGTAAGCACGTAAAAAGCTTTGGTTTAGGTGAATTTTTAAATAATGATTTAGCCGTTGGAAGAAAAGGAAGAATCCCGGATGGAGATTATTATGACAGAGCCTATGGCAAAGGCAGATGGGCTTCAACCTATATCGTTTCAAATGCTATTGGACAAGGAGAAGTTGAAGCCACACCTATACAACTAACCAATATGATAGCCGCAATTGCCAACAGAGGTTACTATTATACACCTCATATTATTAAATCTATTGAAGGAGACACCATTAACCCTCAGTTTACCATACCGAAACACACCACAATAGACAAACAGCATTTTGAGCCGGTAATTCAAGGCATGTTTGATGTTTACAACAAAGGAACCGCTTCCATGCTTAAAGTAGATGGTATCGAAATTTGTGGAAAAACAGGTACTGCTGAAAACTTTGTGAAAATTGATGGTAAAAAAACCCAGCTTACCGACCATTCCATTTTTGTGGCTTTTGCTCCAAAAGACAACCCAAAAATTGCCCTTGCGGTTTTTGTTGAAAATGGATATTGGGGAAGCAGATTTGCCGGTAAAATAGCCAGTTTAATGATTGAGAAATATTTAAAAAACGACATTACCCGAACAGATTTGGAAAACTGGATTCTGAATCATACACTAGAACACGAGTATGAAAAACCACATTCGGGTAAACCGTTTAAAATTAACAACGAATCTCGAATTTTAACCGTTAAAGAATACGAAGCCCAAAAAAACAAACCCAAAGAAACCCTTTAACGTTTAAAACAAAAAACCTAATGAACAGAGAACGAAGAGGCTTAAATTTTGATTGGATTACCATTATTTTATTTTTACTACTGGTAGGTTTTGGCTATCTCAATATCCTTTCAGCCTCATCCAGTGGTGAAATAATTAATTATTTTGACTTTTCTACTTCCTACGGAAAACAATTGGTATTTATTCTTTTCACTTTTTTGCTTATTATTTTACTTCTTTCCATAGAAGCAAAATTTTATGAACGCTTTGCCAGTATTATATATTTGGTCTCAATGCTTTCTCTTGTTGGTTTATTCTTCTTCGGAAAAAATGTAAATGGAGCCACTGCCTGGTATGCTATAGGTGGTATGACCATTCAACCCAGTGAGTTTGCCAAATTTGCAACTGCACTTGCCGTAGCTAAATATATTAGCGACCTACAAACCAACATCCATGAGTTTAAACATCAACTTCGCGTTTCTCTTATTTTGCTTATTCCCGCTATACTTATTGCCTTACAACCCGATGCCGGAAGTGCTTTGGTTTACGGTTCTTTCTTTTTTGTTTTCTATCGCGAAGGTATTCCTCAAATTTATCTTACCATAGGGTTTATACTCTTGTTACTTGCTATTTCGTCATTAAAATTTTTACCCATTCCAACACTACTCGTTTCAACTGTACTTGTTTTTTTGCATTATTTTTTAATCCGAAAAAAAAGAAAAAAAATCTACCAGCCTATTCTTTTAGTTTTGGCTTTTGCCTGTATATCTTTTGGTGTACGGTATTTTTATACAGACATTATTCCTTCACATCAACGCGACCGAATTACCATTTGGTTACGACTGGAAAAAGATCCGATAGTCTTGGAAAAAATGAAACAAAGTATTTCCTATAACTTAAACGAATCGGAAAAAGCCATAAGTTCCGGCGGTTTAACCGGTAAAGGGTTTATGGAAGGTACGCGAACGATTGGAAATTTTGTACCGGAACAACATACAGATTATATATTCAGTACGGTAGGAGAAGAATGGGGTTTTGTAGGCAGCAGTTTGGTTATTGTGGTTTTTGTGTTGTTGCTCTTACGAATAATTCATCTGGCGGAGCTTCAAAAATCCCAATTTAGCAGAGTTTATGGTTATAGTGTGGCTTCCATTCTCTTTTTTCATTTTATGATTAATATAGGAATGGTTATGGGTTTAATTCCTACCATCGGTATTCCTTTACCTTTTTTCAGCTACGGAGGTTCAGGACTTTGGGCATTTACACTACTGCTTTTTATTTTTATAAAACTGGACGCCAATAAAATAAATGAATGGTAAGGTTTATTTTTTTAACTCAAGTTTCTCGGCAAAATAATCGCAAAAATCCTTCATAGTAGCCGTCATTTTTTCATCCTGAGTAGCTCGGTTAAAGGTATCGCTCATCGCTACCAGTGTTTGGTGAAAAAACTGTTTCATTTCATCTACAGGCATATCTTTTGTCCATAAATCTATACGCAAAGTTTCCTGATTTTCACTGTCCCAAACCGAAAGCATCATAGCCTTGGCTTCTTCGTTGGTGATTCCGCCATCTTCTGCAGACCATTGTAGTTTTTCGGGAATTCTGTTTTCGTCCAATTCAATATTGAGAGTTATGGTAGATGTTGTGTTTGCCATTATTTTCGAGGTTTAAAATTTGAATTTGTAAATATTTCTTCCGAAGATTTCAGTAGCATATCTTGAAAAGAAACTGCATTGGTTTTCATATATGATTTTACGATTTGCCAGCCTATATATTGGCCTATTCTGCCCGGAGATTCGTTATCTATTTGCTCAAGTTGAAATTTTGAAAATGGCGCAGGATTAATAAACCTGCTAGGAAGACTCGAGTCGGTACTGTAAAGCAACGCTCTGTCTATAAAATACTGCCAGATTTCAAATTCGTTAGCCATGGCCCAATCCAGTTGCTCCGGGCTGTATCCTATTTTTTCGGCATCTGTTTTAAACGGAATTACCTTATCTTTAAAATACAGTTGTTTTCCGTAATAAATCATCTCGTCCAAAAGTGTTCTCTTTGAGGTTTGAAAAATATAATTTTCGGCATAACCTGTGGCCAAATCCACTACTATTTGTTCTTTATTAAAACCGTCTCTAATATATTTCGAAATCCCTTTGTAAAATTCATGATCGCTACCAAGGTAGGTATCAATAGCAATAAATGTAAGTGAATCGGTTACTATGGTTTTATTTCTGTAATCTACCTGTGAAATATGCGTAATAACTCTAGGCACTTTAAACTCCGGGAAGTAATATTTTAAATGTTGAAACAGCAATGTAATTTCTGATTTTATTTCAGAAAAATCTTCAATTTTAAGAGCTACTTGACTACTTATCTGTTTTTGTAGGGTATCCTGCATTTTTGCCACCCAAAATGAATCTTTATATGTTTCTGAAAACATAAAGGGATAGTTTGCCTTTAACTGAGGCAAATCAGCTGGAGTAGATTTATCAAAAAGCTGATCAAAACGTTCAATATTTACCGAAACGTTAATATTGGCTATTTTACTTTCAATAGCACTGTCTTTTTTACAAGAAAATAAAACAAAGCTTAATAAAGAGAATATAAAATAGGGTTTCATAGCTAAGTAAGTTGTTTTCAATTTTTATTAATTGGTGCTTTCACGTATTTTTGTTTGGCAAAGGTACTATTCTTTGTTTTAAAAATCGACACCTAAATGCAAACTGAAAAAGTAGCACAATATATTACATCCTGGTTAAAAACTTATGCCTTAAACGCTAAAGTAAATGGATTTGTTATAGGAATTTCCGGCGGTATCGATTCGGCGGTTACCTCAACATTATGTGCCCAAACGGGACTAAAAGTACTATGTCTGGAAATGCCTATACATCAGGCTGAAGCACAAGTTACCCGGGCGTTGAATCATATTTCGTGGCTTCAAAAACATTTTCCTGAAGTGTCTATGCAAAAGGCAAACCTTACTCCTGTTTTTGACAGTCTGGTAGCTTCGCTTCCTGAAATTGAAAACGAAGAAACCCGTTTGCTTTCTTTAGCCAACACCCGAGCACGATTACGCATGACCACCTTATACTATTTTGCCACAGCAGAAAAACTACTGGTTGCCGGCACAGGAAACAAGGTAGAAGATTTTGGAGTAGGTTTCTTTACAAAATACGGTGACGGTGGCGTTGATATCAGCCCCATAGCCGATTTGCTTAAAACAGAAGTCTATGAACTTGCCGCATATTTAGGCATCAATCAAGACATAATGGATGCTGCGCCTACAGACGGTTTGTGGGGCGACGACAGAACCGACGAAGACCAAATTGGCGCTACCTATCCGGAACTGGAATGGGCCATGAAAATGGACCAAAAAGGTAAAACGGCACCCGATTTTACCGGCAGACAAAAAGAAGTGTTTACCCTTTACAAACGCCTGAACACAGCAAACAAGCACAAAATGATTCCAATTCCTATGTGTGAAATTCCGGCCAATTTGAAATAAGTATTTCTTTATCTTTAAAAATTTCTTATCTTTATTACATATTGCACCTTATTTAACCAACCAACCTCATAAATATTTAAGGTCATGATAAGACTATTAGTAGTTGACCATCATCCTATCATCAGAAAGGGTTTTGAGTTATTGTTTATTGCATCAAACAGTGTACAGTTTGTAGGTGCACTTGATGATGGTGAAGCTATTTTTGATTTTCTGCGCAGAAACCAAGTAGACCTTATAGTAATGGAATTGGATTTGCCTAAACTAAATGGGATTACTGCTTTAAGACGTTTAAGGAGCGACTACCCGAACATAAAAACACTCATCTTCAGTGCACAACCGGAAGAAGTATATGCCATAAGCTCCATAAAGGCTGGAGCTTCGGGTTACCTGCCCAAAGTGGCTAATGTACTCACTGTAAAAGAAGCCATCATGAAAGTAGCCAAAGACGAAATCTACTTGAGCCCGGATTTGGCCCACAGCATGGCTTTAGGTAAAAAAGTGAATCGTGCCGGAGCTCACTATAAAAAACTATCAACCCGTGAAGTTGAAGTGCTCAAACTGCTTTCTATAGGGAAAAAAAACAAAGAAGTAGCCGAGGAATTAAACATTAACGAAAAAACGGTAAGTACCTACAAAGCCCGGCTTATGAAAAAACTGAATGTGAATAATCTGGTAGATTTAATTAACCAAGCCAAACTGCTTGAATCATAACACGCGATTTAACTTTCGGGAAAGCAATCTTTTTAACCCCGAATAGTCATTTATTTCTTCCAGAATAGATGTGTTTACTTCGGCTCTTTTTTCTATCGTTTCATACTGAAATTCTTTTACTTTTTTATCTATTAAAAAGCACCGTAAACTTAGAATCGTTTCACTTACCAACTGTGAGATATTAGTGTTTTTGTCTTTTGGGTAAATATTTTTTCGCTGCCAATTGTGTAAATTATAACGCTCATCTTCCATGAGAATTGATGTGATTTCAGAAGCCAGTTCTGGTGATAGCGTATTTACCAAATGCTCTACCGAAGTATCGGGATTTTGGTTTAACGTATCAATTATGGTGTAATAAAGCGTTTTAAAAATAGGGTTCGAAAACTGCATTTCATCTTCCTGCAAATCCAGATACACTTTTTCAAACACTTTACTGGACTGTATTACAGGCTCCATCTCTAAATCGCCCAATTCATTTTCTTTTAAAACCAAATCTTCAAATTGTTCCGTTTTATTTCCATAAAGTAGAAGTATTTCAATGATTTTTCGCTCCAATTCGTACTGTACATCTACTTTGGCGATGGTTTTTTCAGGCTTGATAACATCAAAGGCTTTTTGTTGATTCTTGTATGCTTTGTTGGTTTCCTGAATGTATTTTTTATTTAGCTGTGCCAATGAACTAAACAGCACTTCTTCACTTATATCCATTATTTTAGAACATTCCTGAATATAAATTTCGCGTTGTATTCTATCCGGTATTTTTGAAATACTTTGGATAATATCCCGAATGGTATCGGCTTTTTTTATGGGGTCATTTTTGGCTTCTTCTACCAGTAAAGAAGCTTTAAACTGAATGAAGTCTTTACGGTTTGTTTCCAGGAATAAAGTGAGTTCTTCCAGGGTATTATTTCGCGCAAAGCTATCCGGATCTTCTCCTTCAGGAAAAGTACATACTTTAACGTTCATCCCTTGTTCCAAGATTAAATCAATACCGCGTAGCGAAGCTCGAATTCCGGCAGCATCGCCATCAAAAAGCACGGTAATGTTTTTGGTCAGCCGGTTAATAAGCCGTATTTGTTCCGAAGTTAAAGCGGTTCCTGAGGATGCCACAACATTTTTTATACCGGTTTGGTAAAACTGAATAACATCGGTGTAGCCTTCTACCAGATAGCAATTGTCTTCTTTGGCTATAGCCTGTTTGGCATGAAAAATACCATATAGAATTTTACTTTTATGGTAAATTTCACTCTCGGGCGAATTCAGGTATTTTGCTGCTTTTTTATCGTTAGTAAGAATTCTTCCTCCAAAGCCCAACACTCTGCCACTCATGCTTTGTATAGGAAACATCACCCGACCTTTGAAACGGTCAAACCGTTTTTCGTCCTTTACGATGGTAAGACCTGTTTTTTCCAGATAGTCTATATTATATCCTTTGCTTAAAGCTTCGTCGGTAAAGGCTTGCCATTCGTCCAGAGAATAGCCCAAGTTGAATTTTTTAATAGTTTCCAGGGTAAATCCACGCTCTTTAAAATAACTCAACCCTATGGCTTGACCCGGGTCGGTTTTTAATAAGTTTTTTTGAAAGTATTTGCTGGCAAATTCATTGATTAAGAATAAACTTTCGCGTTCGTTTTCCTGTTCTTTTTGCTCGGTGGTTTGCGCAGTTTCTTCTATTTCTATATTGTATTTTTTAGCGAGGTATTTTATGGCTTCCGGATAGGTAAAATGCTCATGTTCCATCAAAAAGGCTACCACATTTCCGCCTTTACCGCTGGAAAAATCTTTCCATATTTGTTTTACCGGAGAGACCATAAAACTGGGTGTGCGTTCGTCGCTGAACGGACTTAGGCCTTTGTAGTTGCTTCCTGCTTTTTTAAGCTGTACAAAGTCGCCTATTACTTCCTCTACACGGGAAGTTGCAAATACCTGATCTATGGTTGTTCTTGATATCAAAAAATGTGTGCTTTTTTCGAACCGTAAAAATAAGAAAACCTTTTGGGTTAATCTCTTATAGGTTTACGATTTGAAGATATAAAAAAATTATTTTTTTCTATCTATCACATAGTCAACCATCAAAATCAAAGAAGTTTTGTATGGACTTTCGGGATAGTTTTCCAGAAGTTTTAAGGCTTGTGCCTGAAAGTGTTTCATTTGGGTTACGGCATACTCCAATCCGCCACGTTCTTTTACGAAGGCAATCACTTCTTTCACGCGTTTTTTGTCTTTATTGTGGTTTTTCACGGCGTTGATCAACCAACTGCGTTCTTTGGCTGTACAAGTATTAAGCACGTGAATAAGTGGTAAGGTCATTTTTTGTTCTTTGATATCTATTCCTGTAGGTTTGCCTATTTTGTCTTCGGTGTAGTCAAATAAATCGTCTTTTATTTGAAAAGCCATCCCGATGAGTTCTCCAAATTTTCGCATGGTTTCCACTTCGGAAGAACCGGGTTTAACTGAGGCGGCGCCCAGGCTACAGCAAGCGGCTATAAGCGTAGCTGTTTTTTGCCTGATAATTTCGTAGTAAATGTCCTCGGTAATGTCTAGCTTTCGAGCTTTTTCAATTTGCAACAATTCACCTTCACTCATTTCTCTAACAGCTACGGATATAATTTTCAGTAAGTCAAAATCGTTGTTATCAATGCTTAAAAGCAATCCTTTTGACAGTAAATAATCACCTACCAAAACGGCTATTTTATTTTTCCACAAAGCGTTTATGGAGAAAAACCCGCGACGACGGTTGCTGTCGTCTACCACATCATCATGCACCAGTGTGGCGGTATGAATAAGCTCTATAACAGAAGCTCCTCGATAGGTACGCTCGCTAATTTCGCCATTGGAAATCATTTTTGCCGTAAGAAAAACAAACATGGGTCGCATTTGTTTTCCTTTTCGATTTACAATGTAGTGTGTGATGCGATTGAGCAGCGCCACTTTTGAAGACATGGAGAGTTGAAACTTTTGTTCAAAAAGTTCCATTTCAAAGGCTATGGGCTGTTTTATTTGTTCAACAATCTTCAACAGAATACAGGTATAAAAGCGGGTAACAAACCTACTAAAAATGTCTGTGAAAAACTATTTTACCGTGTGAATGGTTGTGTTTGGTCAAAAAATTGTATTTTTCAACTGTTGTTAACAAGCTAAAAATCAATCTTTATGAAAAAAATTACGCTAATGCTTTTTGTTTTTATGGCACATTTGATACATTCTCAAAGTGTAGTATGGGAAGATAATTTTGATGACCAAGATATTTCTGACTGGACATTATTAGACGAAGATGGTGATGGACAAACTTTCTTTTCCTACTTCCCAACCGGCCAACCTTCACCAATGTTGGCTTCAGCATCTTGGAACAATGACCCGTTAACACCTGATAATTATGCCATTTCTTCGGCTATTGATGTTACAGGTTATTACAACTTGGAATTAAATTATATGGTAGCTGGTCAAGACCCTGAATGGGCCGCAGAAAATTACACCGTTTATATTTCAACCGGAAATACAATTACCGACTTTATGAATACAGCGATTTCTGTAAACTTTACTGAAAATTTAGGTGATGATCCAAATGCTGCGGGAGTATTGGTTCCAAGGTCAGTAGATATTTCAGCTTTGGATGGAGCTACTACCTTATATGTAGCCTTTAGACATCATAATGTTTCTGACCAGTTTATTCTTGATATAGATGACGTTGCCATAGTAGCTGAAACGTTACATACAGATGAATTTGCTGAGAATGAAACTTATAAAATAACGTGTAAAGATAGAACAGTGATTCTTTCAAACCTTGAAGGAGAAATTCGATATAGCATATACAGCTTAACCGGTCAACAGATTATTATCGGAAACACGAGTTTACCTTCTCAAAATGTTGACGTTTCAGGGTTATCTGCAGGCGTATATATTGTTGAGATTAATGATGTGGCGAACAACGCTACTGTTAGACAAAAGATTATTATTGAATGATTTTTTAATATGTCGTTGTTTAAGAGGAAAAAATAAATTAAATATTTTCTAGTTTATATCATTAATACTTATTTTAGCCTAAAAAGCTAAAATGCGTAAATTTATAATTATAACTGTTTCTCTGTTTTTATACAATTGTAATACTGACGATTCAGTAAGCTCTAACCCAATAAACTTAACAGAAAACATTGAAGTTTACAACCAACAATTAATTGACGACAGCTATGTCCTTGCCGTTGAAAACGGGGGAAACGCTTCATATTTACTAAACAAAGAAGGCGAAAGAATTTATCAATGGAATTTTGATACGAGATTAGGAAATGACCTTGAATTACTTCCTAACGGAAAACTTTTGGGTATTTTTAAAACTCAAAATAACGACATCAGTTTTGGCGGTGCCGGAGGCATAATTAAAATTTTAAATTCCTCTTCAGCATTGGAATGGCAGTTTACCTATGCATCTCAAAATGTTATGGCACACCACGATGTGGAATTTTTACCTAATGGAAATGTGCTTTTTATAGCTTGGGAACGAGTAAGTGCATTAACCGCTCAAGCTCATGGAGTTAATACCTCGGTCGATATTTTCCCTGAAACTTTAGTTGAAGTAAACCCCAATACAAATCAAATTGTATGGAAATGGAGTAGTTTTGATCACATTGTACAAGACTTTAACCTCAATGCCCTTAACTATGGAAACATCAACGAAAACCCAAACCTTATTAATATTAATTACAATAGCAGTTCAGATGATGGAAATATTATGCATGCCAATGGATTGGACTATGATGAAGTAAATGATCTTATTTATTTAAGTGTTAATTTTTATAGTGAGGTTTGGGTAATTGATCATAGTACAACTACAGATGAAGCAGCTTCTAATTCTGGTGGAAACTACAACAAAGGCGGCGATTTAATTTATCGGTTTGGGAACCCTGAGACTTATAACAGCCTAGGCAACAGGCTTTTTTACAACAATCACTTTCCAAATCTGATAGAAAAAAACGTTCCCGGAAAAGACAATATGTTGGTTTTTGTAAACAAATATAACAATACCGAGCAATCAATTGTTTATGAAATAGATTTACCGGATACCTTTAATTTAATGCCAAACAATAATAATGAACCCAATATCGTATGGGAGTTTACTGATACTGACATGTATTCCCGAATAATTTCAGGAGCTGTTAGGTTAGAAAATGGAAATACACTTATCTGCGAAGGAGATTATGGTTTTTGGGAGATTACACAAAACGGTGAAATAGCATGGAAATACAATAGTCAAAACGTAAATCTATGGCGAGGCTACGACTATAAACATAACGATTCAGCTATAAATAATTTAAATTTTTAATTTAAAAACAGTATATTTGAAGCAATTAATTTAATCCAACTTTATTTATGAAAAAAATTACTTTATTTTTTATTCTTTGTTTTACATTCGTTTATTGGTCGTATAGCCAATGTACAAACCAAGTTTATCAATGGCCACAATCAATTGTTTCAATAGTAGCAGCGCCAGGTCCACAAACTATAGCAACCAATAACTGGCCACAGAATGAGTTTTCTGTAATTGATGGTCTAGTAATTGGCGAATCTTACACAGTAACTGCAACTCCATCTGCATACATTACAGTTACTGAAGATGATAGAATTACTGTAATTACGCATGGAGCAGGTTCAGTGTCTTTTGTAGCTACAACAACTCAAATTGCTTGCTTTTGGACTGCAGATGCAATTTGTACAAACGGCCCTTCAACAAATACTCTTACCCAAATTAATTGCACCACCTGTATTTGTGACACAACCGCTCCGCTTGCCGCAATAAATCCAGTACCTGCTAATTCAGCTACAGGAGTAGAAATCATTTATGATGACGCAGATCTCCTAATAGCTTTTGATTGGGAAGATAATGCTGTTGGTGGCGAAGGACAATCGTATACTTTTTCACTTGGAGAAACTGTTACCGGTGATGATATCGGTAGTTTATCAGTTAGCAATAGCCAAGTGCTCCTAAACTATACTTGGGCAGAAGGCACCCAATACTACTGGAAAGTAGAAACAATCAATTGTGCAGGAAGCGCTACAAGTTCGGTATGGAGCTTTACAACTTCTTCATGTAGTTCAGTAGCTCCCGGTACTATTACATCGGTACAATCACCCGCAAATATGGCAACCGGTGTAGAAATTGACAATACAGACCCTGAAAACTTATCTATCACGTTTGATTGGGATGAAGCCCTTACTGGTGATCCTGCAACAAACTATATTGTTAGCTTAGGTACTACTGCTACAGGTGATGATATTGGAACAGTAAGCACACTCGATGGTGAAAGCACAATTGATATTAATTTCGCCTGGGAATACGAAACAACCTATTATTGGTTTGTAACAGCTCAAAACTGTGGAGGAACTTCTTCAGCCAGTGCTGTATTTAGTTTTACAACTGAAGCAGAATTATCTGTTGATGACTTTAACAGAAACAGTCTTACTCATTTTTATGACTCAAACAATCAGGCACTTACCATGCAATCTTCAAATGCTGCATTTGAAAGTATAGTAATGTACAACCTTTTGGGTCAGCAAGTAATTAGCAAAAATTTATCTCAAACTACCGAGGTGATTAACATGTCTTCGCTAAAGAATGGTATTTACTTGGCTAAAGTCACTTTAGACGGAAGAACACAAACTATAAAAATTATCAAAAACTAATTTTTTAGGTGTAACACTTAAAAACAAAAAAGCCACTAGTTAGTGGCTTTTTTTATGATTTATTGGCAAGTTGTCCACAAGCGGCATCAATGTCTTTTCCTCTCGATCGCCTGATAGTTACGGTAATTCCACCGGCTTCCAGCTGTGATACATATTGTTTTACTGCTGCATCACTGGCTTGCTTGAACGTACCGTCATCAATAGGGTTATATTCTATTAAATTCACTTTACTGGGAGCGAATTTACAAAACTGAATCAAGGCATCAATATCTTCCTGTGTATCGTTTATGCCTTGCCATACGACATATTCATAGGTAATTCTGTTCTTGGTTTTTGCATACCAATATTGCAAGGCTTCTCTTAGCTCGTGTAACGGAAAATGCGCATTAAAAGGCATTATTTGGGTGCGTTTTTCGTCAATAGCTGAATGCAGGGAAACGGCCAGTTTAAATTTCACTTCGTCATCGGCCATTTTTTTTATCATTTTAGGAATACCTGAAGTAGAAACGGTTATTCGCTTTGGTGACATAGCAAGTCCTTCCGGAGAAGTTATTTTGTCAATGGCTTTTAACACATTGTTATAGTTCATAAGGGGTTCGCCCATGCCCATAAATACAATGTTGGTAAGCGGTCTGTTATAGTAAAGCCGGCTTTCTTTATCAATAGCTACCACTTGGTCAAAAATTTCATCAGGGTTTAAATTTCGCATTCTTTTTAGCCTTGAAGTTGCACAAAAGGTACAGTCTAAACTACATCCTACCTGACTGGAAACACAAGCTGTTGTTCTTTTTGCGGTTGGAATTAAAACAGATTCTACCACAAGTCCGTCATGGAGTTTTACGGCATTTTTTATGGTTCCATCTAAACTTTTTTGTAAGGTGTCGACTTCTATATGATTAATGACAAAATTGTCTTCCAGCATTTTTCGGGTTTCTTTTGAGATGTTTGTCATTTCTTCAAAAGAATGTAAGCCTTTACTCCATAACCATTCATATACTTGATTGCCCCGAAAGGCTTTGTCTCCATGCATGACAAAAAACTCGCGCAATTGCTCTTTGCTTAAGGCTCGTATGTCTTTTTTTGATTTACTCATAGTACAAAAGTACGTAAAGATTTCACTATCAGAAATAAAAAAACCTTGCTCGCACAAGGTTTAAGAATTTTTCTTTCAAGGTTTACTAAAGAATTAGCATGGCATCACCATAGCTGTAAAATCTGTATTTTTCTTTTACGGCTTCTTCATAGGCTTTTTTTATAAAGTCATGTCCGGCAAAAGCAGAAACCATCATCAGCAAGGTTGATTTTGGAGTGTGAAAATTGGTAATCATACAATTGGCAATACTAAAATCGTATGGTGGGAAGATAAATTTGTTGGTCCAGCCATCAAATTCATTAAGCGTTCCGTTTGAAGAAACAGAACTTTCAATAGCCCGCATAGTTGTAGTTCCAACGGCACAAACGCGTTTTTTCTCTTTAATTGCCCTGTTTACTGTTTGCGCTGCTCGGGTATCAATCACTACTTCCTCACTATCCATTTTGTGTTTAGACAAGTCCTCAACTTCTACCGGGTTAAACGTACCCAAGCCAACATGTAAAGTAACTTCAGCAAAATTTACGCCTTTTATCTCCAGTCGTTTTAACAAATGTTTTGAAAAGTGAAGTCCGGCTGTTGGTGCGGCTACTGCACCTTCGTGTTTTGCGAAAATGGTTTGATAGCGTTCTACATCTTCCGGTTCTACTGTTCTTTTAATATACTTGGGCAGTGGTGTTTCGCCAAGCTCGGTTAATTTGTTTCTAAAATCGCGGTAAGAACCGTCATATAAAAACCGTAAGGTTCTTCCTCTAGATGTGGTGTTGTCAATTACTTCAGCAACCAAGGTTTCGTCATCACCAAAATAGAGCTTGTTACCTATTCTTATTTTTCGTGCAGGATCGACCAAGACATCCCAAAGGCGTTGTTCTTCATTAAGTTCTCTAAGTAAAAAAACTTCTATTCTTGCTCCTGTTTTTTCCTTGTTGCCATATAGACGAGCCGGAAATACCTTGGTGTTGTTCAAAATCATGACATCGTCTTCATTAAAGTAGTCAATAAGGTCTTTAAACTGCTTGTGCTCTATGGTTTGTTTGGCTCGATTAAGCACCATAAGACGTGCTTCGTCTCTGCTTTCTGATGGGTATTCGGCTAAAAGTTCTTCAGGTAATTTAAAATTGAAGTTTGATAATTTCATTTGCTTATTTTGATTTTTTTCAAGCTGCAAATATACAATCTTGAACTAGGCGTTGTCAAGTATTTACAGGATTATTATTGAGTTATTTGAAAACCGATGCTTTTTAAATCTTCCCAAAAACCCGGGTATGATTTTGAAACTACTTCAGCGTGATTGATTTGTAATGAACTTTTTAAGGCCAGTGGCGCAAAAGCCATTGCCATTCTGTGGTCGTTATAGGTTTCCAGCGTAACCTGAGGATTTATATGGCTTGATGCTTGTATATGGATAGCTTCTTTAGTAATGGTAACATTTCCCCCCAGTTTTTCTATTTCAGTTTTTAGTGCGGAAAGTCTATCGGTTTCTTTAATTTTTAATGTGTGTAATCCGTAAAGGCTACATGGCAATCCCAAAGCAAAAGCCGTTACGGCTATGGTTTGCGCAATGTCAGGGCAAGAGTTCAGGTCAAAAGTGATGCTTGAGTTAGCATTCTGATATTTGGTTAGGGTAATTCCGTTTTGCTCATAAATGGTTTTGACTCCAAAATGTTCGTAAAGTTCGGCTAAAACTGAATCTCCTTGCAGTGAATGCATCTGGTAATACTTTAAGTGAATTTTGGTATTTAGCCTGCTAAGCGCAATGATGCTGTAATAATAGGATGCCGAAGACCAGTCTGATTCCACGGTAATGTGTAAGGGTTCATTGCTTTCTTTTTTTGGTAAAACTTTGATGAGATTTTCTTTAAAATACGTTTCAACTCCTATTTTGTTCAGCAACTGTAAGGTCATTTCTATATATGGTCTTGAGGTAATTTTGCCTTTTACTTCTATTTCTAAGCCCTTTGGCAGCTTGGGTGCTATTAAAAGCAATGCAGAAATATATTGACTACTGACATTGGCTTCCAAACTCACCTTAGCGTTGTTCAGGTTTTTACCTTTAATTTTTAATGGAGGAAATCCCGGATTCTCCATGTATTCTATGGATGCGCCAAGCGCTTTAAGAGCATCCACCAAAATGTAAATAGGGCGTTGTTTCATTCGTTCTGAACCGGTAAGTACAACTTCTTTGCCTTCTTGAATGCTAAAATAGGCTGTAAGAAATCGCATGGCTGTACCGGCATGATGAATGTCTAAGGTTGATAACTCGCTGTTTAATGCTTGATGCATCAATATTGAGTCGTCTGAAGTGGATCGGTTTTCAATACAAATTTCAGGATACAGGGCTTGCAGGAGCAAGAGTCTGTTGGTTTCACTTTTTGAACCAGAAATGATGAGGGTTTTATTCGTATAAATTTGCGAAGTTAAAATGTTGAGTAGCATAGAGCATCGTGTAAAGCGAAAGGTAAAGTTACTTTAATTTCTCGTTATTGTGATGCCTGTCGTGGTCTCGTTTGGTTTTTTTGTCCATACGTGCATTAAATGCTTCTTGTAAATTGACTCCGGTTTGATTTGCTAAACACAACACTACAAAGAGCACATCGGCTAGTTCTTCACCAAGGTCTTTGTTTTTGTCGCTTTCTTTTTCGCTTTGTTCGCCGTAGCGCCTGGCGATAATTCGAGCAACTTCGCCTACTTCTTCGGTGAGCTGTGCCATATTGGTAAGTTCATTAAAATAGCGAACACCGTGTGTTTTTATCCAATGATCAACTTCCTGTTGTGCGTTTTGTATGTTCATAATTTACTCTTTATTTTGTGTATCAATAATTATAGTTACCGGTCCATCATTTATTAATTTCACTTGCATGTCGGCCCCAAAAATTCCGGCATATATTTTTTTTCCGAGTTCATCTTGCAAGTGGGTTAGAAATGATTGATAAAGCGGAACTGCTATTTCAGGTTTTGCCGCTTTTATGTAGCTTGGTCTGTTTCCTTTTTTGGTACTGGCGTGTAAAGTAAACTGGCTAACCACAACGATGTCTCCATTGCAATCCCGCACCGATTTGTTCATAATGTTATTTTCATCAGGGAAAATGCGTAAGTTCAGGATTTTTTGTATTAACCAATCCACATCTTCTTGTGTGTCTTCTGCAACAATACCCAGTAAAACCAAAAGCCCGCGCTGTATTTTAGCCGTTTGTTTACCGTTACTTTTTACTTTACATTTAGATACTCGCTGTATTACTACTTTCATTTTAATTCCAATTATCCGTTCGGTATTGCTCGTCTTCACCTTCCAGAATTTGTACATAGCTTTTGTATCTTGAAAATGAAATCAAGTTGGTATCTAAGGCTTTTTTTACAGCACAGCCGGGTTCTTCCAGATGCAGGCAATTGTTGAATTTACACTCTTGTTTCAAAGCAAAAAACTCCGGGAAATAATCGCCTACTTCTTCTTTATCCATTTCTACCACTCCAAAACCTTTTATTCCTGGGGTATCAATTATTCTGGCATCAAAGCTAAGGTCATACATTTCTGCAAAGGTTGTGGTATGTTGTCCTTGCAAGTGTTGTTCTGAAATTTCTTTGGTTTTTAGGTTTAAGGAAGGCTCTATGACATTAATAAGCGTAGATTTTCCAACTCCCGAATGGCCGGAAAACATGCTGGTTTTTTGATGCATCAACGCCTTTACTTTTTCAATATTTTCTCCTGTTTTTGCTGAAATTCCTATACACTGATAACCTATTTTCCTGTACATATGTGCCAGGTATTTTACCTCCATTAAAGTTTCCTCATTGTAGGCATCTATTTTATTGAACAATAAAACTGCAGGAACTTCGTAAGCTTCTGCTGTGACTAAAAATCTGTCAATAAAACTGGTAAGTGTTGGCGGATTGTTAATGGTTATTAATAAAAAAACCTGGTCAATATTACTGGCAATAATGTGAACTTGTTTAGAAAGGTTTACCGATTTTCGGATGATGTAATTTTCACGATCGTGAATGTTGAAAATTATGCCTGTTGTTACGCCATCTACTGTTTCTACTTCAAAATCCACCTTATCGCCAACGGCTATAGGGTTGGTGCTTTTAATGCCTTGTATTCTGAATTTACCCTTTATCCGGCATTGATAAAAAGTGCCCAACTGGGTTTTTACAGTATACCAACTTCCTGTAGATTTATAAACAGTTCCTGTCATAGATTGATTTCATATTGCAAAATAAGTATTAATACGAAATTAATGTATATTTTTGGCCGCTAAACAAAAATTAACCAGCAAATGAAAAAAATTGTATTCCTCTTGTTAATCACTTTTGTATGCCTGGCCGAAGCCACTGCTCAAATAGAATACAAAGTGATTACCAGCATTGAGTCCATTGTTCCTAACGGTCTGGGCAGATCGCGCCTTATCTCGACTTCAGACGAAAGAGACTATCAGGAATTTACCTCAACCCGCTCTGAAGATAAGGATGAAGACTCGCGAAACAAATCTGACCGAAGTGAAATACGAGTTAAAAATTTTGAAGAAACCAAACTCCTTAATTTTTACAATTTAGGAGGTATTCGTTTTCAAAATATTGCAGCAAACGATGCAGTAATCACTTCTAAAATTAACACCATGATTGCCGAAGGCTGGGATTTAGCTTTTGTAGTAAGTGGTGTTGAAAGTGAAGGCGGAAAAGGTGACGGAAACGGTATTTTTATTACCCGTTACATTTTTAAACGCAACAAGCCCTAAAAAAAAAGACCTCGCATAGAGGTCTTTTTTTTAGCATTATGTTTTAATAATTTTTTCCTGATGACTTATTGATTCTTGATGTATGGCTTTAAACAGTTTTTGAATAAATTCTTCACTCAAGCCTTTTTCTTTGCCTTCCAGCACCATTTTGTTTAATATTTCGCTCCAGCGTTTGGTTTGAAGCACTGCAACATTTCGTTCTTTTTTAAGTGCCCCAATGCTGTCCGCTATTTTCATTCGTTTTCCCAACAATTCCATAACCTGATTGTCAACTACATCTATTTGAGCTCTTAAGTTGTTTAGGGTGTTTACAAATTCGGCTTGCGGGTCGGTTTGCTTTCTGATTTTAAGATTTTTCATGATTTGCACCAGGGTTTCCGGAGTAACCTGTTGCTCGGCATCGCTCCAGGCTTTTTCAGGATTATGGTGGGTTTCTATCATCAACCCGTCAAAATTTAAGTCTAAAGCAGTTTGTGAAACATCAAAAATCATTTCTCTATTACCGGTAATATGTGAAGGGTCATTTAGCAAGGGTAAATCGGGAAATCTGGTTTGAAGGTCAATGGCTATTTGCCATTCGGGGTTGTTTCGGTATTTCGTTTTTTCATAGGTAGAAAAGCCGCGGTGTATGGCACCTAACTTTTTGATATTTGCGGAAGCCAACCGTTCTATGGCACCTAACCAAAGAGCTAAATCAGGATTCACCGGATTTTTCACCAATACTATTTTATCTGTTCCTTGCAAGGCTTCAGCAATTTCTTGAACAATAAAAGGGCTGACTGTGGAACGTGCTCCAATCCATAATAAATCGATGTCGTAGGCCAATGCCAGCTCTACATGTGTCCTGTTTGCTACTTCTATTGCGGTTTTTAATCCGGTTTCTTTTTTTACTTTTTGCAACCATTTTAGACCTAATGTACCAATACCTTCAAAATTTCCAGGTCTTGTTCTGGGTTTCCAAATACCGGCACGGTAAAAATTTACATCTGTATTTTTCAGCTGATGAGCAATAGTCAAAACTTGCTCTTCTGTTTCTGCACTGCAAGGTCCAGCAATAACCAATGGATGTGTTAGGTTCAAATTGTTCAGCCAGGTTCTAATTTCTTTGTTGTTTTCCATAGCGCCTTATCTGTTTTTAGCTTATTCCGTTGAGTATATTTTTTATGTGGTTTGTGTTTTTCATTTCGTTATAAATACCGTCAAAGTCATCTTGCTGCATCAACTGTTTAAAAGCAATCAGGTTCTGGATATATTCTTCAAGTGTTTCGATAACGTTTTGTTTGTTTTCTTTAAATATGGGCGTCCACATATCGGGTGAACTTTTGGCTAGGCGCACGGTGCTTTCAAATCCGCTTCCGGCCATATCAAAAATATCGCGTTCATTTTTTTCTTTTTCTATGACGGTTTTCCCCAACATAAAAGAACTAATATGACTCAGGTGGGACACATAGGCAATGTGCTTGTCGTGTGCCGTTGGATTCATATACCGAATTCGCATCCCTAGCTGAGCAAAGAGTTGCAGAGCTTTTTCCTGAAGCTTAAAAGCAGTGTTTTCAACTTCACAGATAATAATAGTTTTGTTTTTAAAAAGGTTGTCTGTTGCTGCTTTGGGTCCGGAAAATTCAGTTCCGGCAATGGGATGCACGGCTAAAAAGTTTCTTCTGTTTTTATGTGTTTTTACGGTTTGACAAATATTTTGCTTTGTTGAACCCATATCAAGGACTAATGTATGGTCGGCAATGTGGTCTAAAATTTCAGGCAAAAGTTTTGCCGCAGCGTCTACCGGAACAGAAAGTATAACCAGGTCGGCCTTTGCCAACTCAGTATAAGTAGCCTCAGCATCTATTAAACCCAATTTGAGAGCTTGTTCCATGTGTCTGGCGTTGTTATCTATTCCAAATAGGGTTGCTTCAGGATAAAGTTTTTTTAATTCCTTTGCTAGGCTTCCACCTATTAATCCTATACCAATACTTACAATTTGTTTCATTTTATTCTTGCTAGTGCTTCTTCAATAGTTTCTGTGGGTGTGCAAAGTGAAAATCGAATATAGCCATTGCCGTTTGTTCCAAATATATTTCCCGGAGCAACAAAGATGTGATGATTTTTAAGCAGTACATCTATGAACTCTTCGGTGTTTACATGGTCAAGTAGTTTTGCCCATACAAATAATCCTGCACTTTCTTTATTGTAGGAGCAATTTAAGGCATCGGCCAGTTTCCATATAAGTTTGCGTCTTTCTTGGTACACATTATTCAGGCTGTAATACCATAATTTAGAGCATTTTAGCGCTTCCACAGCACCTTTTTGAATGCCGTAAAACATGCCGGAATCTACATTGGTTTTTACTTTTAGAATTTCTTTTATAAAAGAAGCATTTCCTAAAACCATACCAACTCTCCAACCCGCCATATTAAAGGTTTTGCTTAACGAGTTTAGTTCCATACAAACTTCTTTTGCTCCTTGAATACTTAATAGACTTAGTGGATTTTTATTCAGAATAAACCCGTACGGATTGTCGTTTACAACCAGTATGTTGTTACGCTTGGCAAAATCGACAAGTTGTCTGTAAAATAATTTTGTTGCTACGGCACCCGTTGGCATGTGTGGGTAATTTACCCACATCAATTTTACCTTGCTTAAATCTTGTTTTTCCAGTTCATTAAAATCAGGAAGCCAATGGTTTTGTTCATCCAAATCGTAAAATACAGGTTGTGCTTCCAGTAATTTGGTTACCGAGGTATAGGTAGGATATCCGGGATTGGGAATTAAAACTTTGTCGCCTTTATTTAAAAAGGCCATCGAAATATGCATAATGCCTTCTTTACTTCCCATAAGCGGCAAAATTTCGGTAATTGGGCTTACATAAACCTGATACTGGTCTCGGTAAAATGCGGCCATGGCTTCTCGCAATTCAGGTATGCCCAAATAGCTTTGATAAGCGTGTGCATTTTCATGCTGCAAACCTTCCAGCAATGCGGCAATTACTTTTTGAGGCGGTTGTAAATCGGGGCTTCCAACCCCTAAATTTATAATAGGTTTTCCGCTGGCACGCAGCAACTCTACTTCTTTGAGTTTCTTAGAAAAGTAATACTCTTCTACGGTTTGCAACCTTTTTGCGCTTTGTATCATTCTTTATATTTAAAAAAAAAGTCCCGATTTTATCGAGACCTTTGAATTACTGTATACCGTGATGTTATACACATAGCGTCTCGTTTTCTTTCAAAAAGAAATAATACGATTTTTGATATGTATAAACACTTTGCTTCATTGTTATACTTGCTAATGTAACTAATAAATTTAAAAAATCAATCTTTTTTTTACAATTTGAAATATAATCTTTTGGGAATGCGTTAAGATTTAAGTTAATCTGTATTTTTGAAAAAACATAATCTCCATGGCTATTGAAGTTATTGATATCAATAAAGTATACGGTACTCAAAAAGTGCTTAACCACATAAATTTTAAAATTAATAAACCTGGAGTAGTAGGTTTTCTTGGACCAAACGGTGCCGGAAAATCTACTTTAATGAAAATTTTAACCACGTATATAGAACCCACAAAAGGCAAAGCTACGGTAAATGGACATGACATTTATACCGAAAAAGTACAAGTTCAAAAAAGTGTTGGCTATCTACCGGAGCACAATCCATTATATCTGGAAATGTATGTAAAAGAGTATTTGGCTTTTAACGCAGGCATCTACAACGTATCACCTACTAGAATCAATGAAGTAATTGCACTTACAGGTTTAGCTTCAGAAGCACACAAAAAAATAGAGCAACTTTCTAAAGGCTACCGACAACGTGTAGGTTTAGCCGTGGCATTATTACACAATCCTGAAGTTTTAATTCTGGATGAGCCTACAACAGGCTTGGATCCAAATCAGTTGGTAGACATCCGAAATCTGATAAAAACCCTTGGTAAAGAAAAAACGGTTTTTCTGTCCACACACATTATGCAAGAAGTAGAAGCCATGTGCGACCGCGTGATTATTATCAACAAAGGAACTATAGTTGCAGACAAATCGCTCAAGGAGCTACAAAACCAAAAGGAACAAATCGTTGTTGTTGAGTTTGATTATCGGGTTGAAGATGCTTTTTTAGTAAATCTACCGAAAGTAAAAAAGGTAACAAACACTCATGATTTTGTATATGAAATTACCTTCAATACCAGTGAAGATATGCGTTCTCATGTATTTGACTTTGCACACGACAATCAATTGAAAATTCTACAACTCAACCAAAAAAGTACCCGTTTAGAAACCCTTTTTTGGGAATTGACCCAAGATTAATTAAAAATCACCTGTCCGGTGTAAAACTGTTCCACATCGAGAATCGGTGGTTGGTTTACCACTATTAAGTTTCCGGTGCCTCGAAGTTCTCCGTTCAATTCTTCTTGTGGATTTACTACCATATCATTACTGCCGCGATGAAAAACGGTTACTTTTTGAGCAATTAAGTTTTCGCCTTGAAAACGACCCGCACCGGAGTAAAATTCAACCGATAAATTTTCGGTTAGACCTGAAAAGTAAAACGAAGCTATGTTGTTTGAAACCACACGAATGTGTGAATTATTGAATTGCATATTAAAATCACCTACAGTAAAGCTTTCCGGATGATTGAAATCTTCACTCAGTAATGTAATGTTGTTGTATGTTAGTGTTCCGTCAGATGTTATTTCATGTTGAGTAGAACTTCTTATTTCAGTTAGGTTTGGCGCGGTAACATAGACTTTTGTTGCTGTATAGTGACGTACATAATTGCAGGTATTGTTGTCGGTTACTATCAGTTTGCCTGCTACTACTTCCACTTCCACATCGCTTATTAAGTTTTCACCGGTTTCAACAACAACTTGCGTTTGAGCTCCTTGTTTTACGATGAGTTGTATATTTCTATTAACTAGTATTTTCGTAAACTCAGGCACATCGATTTGTTGCTGCACTGTTGTTCCTCGCGTTTGGAAACAATCGGCTGCATCTTCACTATTGCAGTTGAAGCTTAAAATAATGAGCCATAAATAAAGGTGCTTTTTCATAATTACAGTCTTATCCCAATTCCAAATTCAACGGCTTCGGCCTTTGCCCCATGAGATTTCAGGGTTAATGCACCAAACCATTTTTGTCCAAAATATCTTTGTATTCCCACTCTGAAATAGGTTCTACCTTCAAAATCATAAGGGTAATATACATAGTATCCTAATTGTGTAACGACAGATAGTGTATTGACAAACAATTCGTGTCCGGCAAAAACACCTGCGCGTTTATAGTCGGCATTTTGGTTTGTACTTTCTTCAGGAAAAGCCACGGCTTGGTAATAGATTAATTCTTTTAAAAAATTAGAGAAAAAAACTTCCGTGCCCAACTGAAATGCACTTTTAGCATTAATCCGTTTATCGGCATATACACTGAAAATATAAAACGGATATTGACCGCTGCCAATGACATCACTTTGGTTAATTCCTGTTCTGAAAACCAAATTGTACTTTATAGGTTCGGTGACTTTTTCTTCGGGCAAATCAAAAATATATTTCGGATTTTCTTCTTCCAGATTATATACAATGCCTAAATTTAAAGTAATAGAGTTCACACTAGTATTGGGTGCTTTTACGTTGGCATTAGAATAATGCAGTAAACTAAAACCCGCTTGAATACCAAAATTATCTATTATGCGTTCTTTTTTATAATTGAGCATGACATAGGTACTGCTCATTATACGGCTGCCAAAGGCTATATTTTTATGGTTTGTGATTTTGTGATACGGATTACTGGTAATGGCTAATCCTTGTCCGATTCGAAACATTAAATGTCTTTTTAAAAAGTAAAAATTGTAATGCCCATAAACCGAAAAATTATTGCCCAAAGCGTTGTTTTTCAGGTTTTGATAAGCCAACGAAAAGCCGTAATCCGGATAGTTATAACGCTGTTGCCACTGCTGTTCTCCAAAAGTTTTTTTGTTCCAGCTTAAAATAAAACCTTCCGGATGACCGGTTATTAAATGTAAAATATCATTATTGTGCAGTGCAATGTTTCCTTTAAAGTAGTTTACATCCAGCGTGGCATTCACTTGTTGCTCTTGTGAATACAGATGTAATGAAACCAGAAAAAGACAACTAAATAGTTTCTGCATGCTTTACTTTAATGGAACAAAAGTAGCAGAATAATTGTAATTACCTACATACCTAAAAAATAGGCTACAAATAAAGCAAAAAGAGTCAACCCAAAAAGCTGCAAAAAAAACTTTACTTCTGATTTGTGTTTTTTTACCCGGTTCATTGGAGTTTGATTTTATATTTTCAAAGCAAAAATGCTTCTTTTGGGTTGATGTCAGGTTAATTTAAATTTATAAAAAGGTTAATCTTTCTATACAAAAAAAGGATTATTTGAACAGGAATACTTTCATTCTTAAATTTAACTTTATACATTTGTTCAATTGATAAAATAAAGCAAAAAAACAGAGTCTTTCAATCTGTTGTAAAACCTTATATTTTTCTTAATAAACCTTAGCTTATGCCATATCTTTTTACTTCAGAAAGTGTCTCAGAAGGACATCCGGATAAAATAGCCGACCAAATTTCGGACGAATTAATCGATAATTTTTTAGCTTTTGACAAAGATTCAAAAGTAGCCTGCGAAACCTTGGTAACCACAGGTCAAGTAGTGCTTGCCGGTGAAGTAAAATCTAAAGCTTATCTCGATGTTCAGGACATAGCGCGAAGAGTTATAAAACGCATCGGCTACACCAAAAGCGAATACATGTTTGAAGCAAACAGCTGCGGAGTACTTAGCGCCATTCACGAGCAAAGTCCGGATATAAACCAAGGTGTCGACAAACCCAATAAAGAAGATCAAGGTGCCGGAGATCAAGGCATGATGTTTGGCTATGCTACGAACGAAACCGAAAACTACATGCCGCTGGCATTGGATCTTTCGCATAAAATTTTAATTGAACTAGCCGCTTTACGCAGAGAAAACAAAGAAATCACCTATTTACGCCCGGATTCAAAAAGTCAGGTGACAATAGAGTATTCTGATGACAACAAGCCACAGCGAATAGCTGCTATTGTAATCTCTACACAGCATGACGATTTTATAAAACCAGTTTCTACATCCAAAGAAGACAAAGAAGCAGCAAACAACAAAATGCTGAACCTAATTGAAAATGACTTAAAAACCATTTTAATTCCGCGAGTAAAAGAAAAATACCCAAAATATGCACCTCTTTTTGATGATAATATCACCTATCATATCAATCCCACCGGTGTTTTTGTTATTGGCGGACCACACGGAGATACCGGTCTGACAGGTCGAAAAATTATTGTTGATACCTACGGCGGGAAAGGTGCACATGGCGGCGGTGCATTTAGTGGAAAAGACCCTAGTAAAGTAGACCGAAGTGCCGCTTATGCCACCCGACATATTGCTAAAAACCTGGTAGCAGCCGGCGTTTGCGATGAAGTGCTGGTTCAGGTAAGTTATGCCATAGGCAAATCAGAGCCAACTTCAATAAATATTCAAACCTTTGGCACGGCAAAAGTAGCTATGAAAGACAGTGAAATTGGAAAAATGGTGGAGGATTTGTTTGATATGCGTCCGTATGCCATTGAAAATAGACTGAAACTCAGAAACCCAATATACAGCGAAACCGCCGCTTATGGGCATATGGGTAGAGCTTATGAGTTAAAAACCAAGACCTTCGAATCGCCTGACGGACAAGTGGTAACTCTAGATGTTGAACTGTTTACCTGGGAAAAATTAGATTATGTAGATAAGATAAAGGCCGCATTTCGTATAAACTAGCCTATTTTCTTTTGATACTTTGATAAAAAATAGTATTTTATGTAAAATCTTAAAATACAATCTAACATGGGAAAAGGAGATAAAAAAACACGCAGAGGTAAAATTTTTAGTGGCAGTTACGGTGTTTTAAGACCTAAAATAAAAAAACGTACCACACCGGAAGCCAAAATAAGTGTTTCTAAAAAAGCGAAAGCGAAAAAATAATTTACCGTATAAATACCAGCTCAGTTTCGTCGGACATCGCTTCACTAAAGCTATAACTTTCGTAGTTAAATCCTTTTAAATCTTGTATTGTTTTCGCTTCAGTATCTATGATGTAACGCGACATGTAGCCTCGTGCCAATTTGGCAAAGGTCATAATGGTTTTGTACTCTCCGTTTTTAAAATCTTTGAATGAAGCAGTAATTACAGGCACTTTAAGCACTTTAGTATCAATAGCTTTAAAATATTCATTGCTGGCTAGGTTAAGCAAAAAATCATCTTCTTTTAATTCATCGTTCAATGTTTGAGTTATTTTCTTTTTCCAGAATTCATAAAGGTTTTTATTTTTTCCTACCGGAAATTTTGTACCCATTTCTAGGCGGTAAGGTTGTATTAAATCTAAGGGCTTTAACAAGCCATAAAGTCCGGAAATAATTCGCACGGTGTCCTGAACATATTCCATTTTTTCAACTTCTATAGAATATGCATCAAGCCCTCTATATACATCACCGGAAAAGGCATAAATTGCCGGTCTTGCATTCTTTTCGGTAAAAGGCAAACTCCACTCTTGATTGCGTTCGTAGTTTAACTGCCCTAAATCTGCCGAAATATTCATAAGTTTTGACAAGCTTTTAGCCGATTTTTTTTTAAGTAGTTTGTTTAGGCGTTCGGCTTCTGCCAAAAAGTAAGCTTCGGTATAATTCGAGATGGGTAGTTTACTTTCAAAGTCCAGAGATTTTGCCGGAGACAGTACGAGTTTCATATATCTTATTAGATTTAATTTGTGGTAAAGTTAATGCTTAAAGAGCTTTTTATCAAGTATTCGTTTCAGCTTCTTCTTTATGCTTTAATTGGAAACGCAATTTCGGGAATGGCTTCTATGAGATTTAAATTGACCAAACCTTGAAAAACTTCTTTAAACTGAACGGGAAGCATTGAAATATCTATGTGTTTATTTTTCAAATTTTCCTGAAAAAACTCAAGGCTTTCATTATCGGTAAATTCTACCAAGTATTCATTTTCCATTCCTGTAAAAAGGTAGCTGTTCCTGATTGAAGTTAGGGTATATTCCGGATTGAAAAAATAATATTTAGTCGGTTTGAATTTTAGTTTGTTTAGTAATTTAAGTACCTTGTAAAACATTTGTTGGTGAGAAACTTTATTGAGACACACGCGATCTTTACAATTAATAATCACATTGTAATTACACTTTAGATTACAATTTCCTCTTTTTCCCCAAATGAGTTCGGTGTGGTCAGAAAATGCACCCCAAGAACCCGGACCGGTCGGGCCATAAATAGTTGCTATGGGAATATTAAATGCTGCCGCTAAATGGGTAATTCCGGCATCATTCCCTACGTGAAAAAGTGCACCCGAAACTGCCTGTGCCACATCGTCAATATCTCCATCAACAAGAGTATAGTTTTTCAGTTCAAGGTGTGGCGTGATATCGGGATCGTCTGGACCTTTGATAATTTTGATACCTAACTGCGGGTAATAATCGTGGATTAATTTTACCAATTGAGCAAAATAGGATGCAGGCCACGCCTTAAGCAAAAAACCTGCTCCGGGATGTATGGTATAGTATGGATTTTTGGTTTGGGTTTGTTTTTCAAAATATGGGTATCTGGAGTTTTCATTTGAAATTAGAGGATGTAATCTTGAAACACCATCTATATAATGGCGGATAGCGTGTTGTTTAACTTTTTTGGAAGTGATGTAACTTAAATGATGATTCACTTCGGAGAATTTTGGATAATTCCCTAATTCTATGACCTTATCATAATGGGATGTTTCTACTTCGTTTTCACTAATTACGTTTATTTCTTTTAAGTGTGTTTTAAAAAAATGTACCAATCGGGGATGCAAGGCATACGTTAAGCTTTCGGACACTTCCTTGAGTTTGTATACCGCAGGAATAGTAAAAAAAATATCCCCTAATCCGCCATAATTTTTTCGTACCAAAACCCGTTTAAATTTAGGTATGTTCGTTGCTTTTTTAGTATTTGCCAGTGCCGTAAAATGCGTCCATAAATTGCTGATGGTAGCGCCAATTTCTTTTATAGCTTTGGCTTTATGGTTTGGATAAAAATCGAAAGACCACGTACCTACTCTATCGTTAGTTATCAACTCACAATCTGACAAAAACGCTTCAGCAGCCAATCGCCCAGAAGGTTCCGGCCATACCGGTTTAATGATGATGGTTTTTGTTTGGCCTAAAATTTTGAGCACTTCTTCATTGGTTACAGGCGCTTTAAATTTTATATTTTCCGGAAGTGTTCTCTGTAGTTTATTCTCTCCGTATACAACAAATTTCTTATCGGGATGAGCCAAGGCATAGTCTACGTAGGCATGTCCGCCTTTCAGGTAGTTTAGCTCTCCAAAAAAAGGAATTTCTTCTTTTTTCTTTTTTTGAATTTGAAGTTTATCCACTTCTACCGTTGGGCAGGCTATATGCCCATTTACAATGGCTTCTCCATAAAACCTGTAATGGTCCTGATAATGCTTGGGTGACTGAAAAACATTGAGCTTTGCATTCGCAAATATATTTCTGTAGAGGTGAAACTTTTCGGAATTACAACAATTTTTTATTCCGGTATCTACCGTGCATAAAATATTTCTTCTAATGCAAAAATTATAATCAAATTCAATTTTTACATAGGCTATTTTATATTGAAGGATATATTGTAATACTTGAATCTCAAATTTGCATCGTGATGTACTGCTTAGAATTACTAAGTCGGCTTTTTGTATTTTTTGCTTTACTTGCTCAAGGTCGAGAAGTAAATCTACTTCCGAGGTAAAACCCAAGGCTTTGCCTTTTGCTAGAAGTTGGGTTAAAGTTAGCTCGGCACCTCGTTTTAGGGAGATGTTGGTGTCATGTAAAAATAAAATGTTTTTCAAACGCTAAACCTCATAGAATCAATCATCGTAGTAACCATCATCATAATAGCCATCATCATAATAGCCATCGTCATAATAACCATCATCATAGTAGCCGTCATCGTAGTAACCATCGTCAAAAAACCCATCATCATCGCTGGCACAAGAATTCGCAGACAGTCCAACAATTGAAGCTGCGGCTGTTATTAATAATGTTTGGCCTGTTTTTTTTAAAAAATTTCTTCTGTTCATGCCCTTGCTGTTTAAGTAAACTAAATGTACATTTTTTTTTCTGAGAAGTAACAATAGTTTCTATTGATTTTTATGTTTGGCATAATTTCGCCATTTTTCTATACATTCTTGCATATCCATAGGAATTTCAGAATCGAATCGTAAAAATTCGTTAGTTACCGGATGTTCAAATCCTAAGGTTTTGGCATGAAGTGCTTGTCTGGGTAATATTTTGAAACAATTTTCCACAAACTGTTTGTATTTAGTAAATGTGGTACCTTTTAGTATTTTTTCTCCTCCATAGCGTTCGTCATTAAACAAGGTATGTCCTATATGCTTCATGTGAACGCGTATTTGATGGGTTCTTCCGGTTTCCAGTTTACACAAAACTAAGGTAACATACCCAAAGCGTTCTAATACTTTGTAATGGGTCACGGCGGGTTTCCCTTTTTCAGCATCGTTGCCTTCAAACACAGTATTTTGCAAGCGATTTTTAGGGTGACGTCCTATATTTCCGGTAATTGTGCCTTGATCTTCTTCAATATTTCCCCAAACTAAAGCTATATATTCGCGCTCGCTGGTTTTGTTAAAAAATTGCTTAGCCAGATGATTCATGGCTTCTTCTGTTTTGGCAATGACCAGCAATCCGCTGGTATCTTTATCAATACGATGTACCAATCCGGGTCTGTTGTTGGCGTTTTTCGGCAAATGGTCAAAGTGATAAATCAGCCCGTTAATAAGTGTTCCGGTGTAGTTTCCGTGTCCGGGATGTACTACCATTCCTGCAGGTTTATTAATTACCAGCAGTGCATCGTCTTCGTAAACAATATCCAAATGAATATTTTCGCCTACCAGTAAATTTTCATAAGGTGGATGTGTAAACAGCACTTTGACTACATCATGTGCCTTAACTTTGTAGTTGGACTTTACAGGTACATCATTTACATAAATATTTCCGTTTTTTGCAGCTTGCTGAATTTTATTACGTGTGGCATTTTCTATAAAATTCATCAGGTATTTGTCTACCCGTAATGGAGTTTGACCTTTTTCGGCAGTAAATGAGTAATGCTCATAAAGTTCATCGTCCGTGTCTTCTTGTAAATCTATATTACTCATTTGAAATCGTTCCTGGTCTGTTGCCATTGCCTAACACCAAGTCTATTTTTGAAGTTTTAGGCAACATTTCTCCGCTGTTAATCACTTTTCCCTTATGTTGCATTTGCAACACAATATCTTTCCCAATATTGTCTATGTAGGATACTTCTCCTATTTTAAATCCCAAAGCTTCCAGAGTAGGTTTTGCTTGCCTAAAGGTGTTTTCTATTAAGTTAGGTACCAATACTTTTTGATAATTAGAAGGATTCAGGTTTACGTATATTTTTCTATTTTCCTTCACTTTTGATCCCGATATAGGATCTTGTTCTATAACTGATAGCGGTGGATAGTTTGGATTGTAATTTGCTGAGTCTTGAACGATTAGCTCCAGACTATTTTTTTCCAGTTCCATTTTAGCCACTTCTACCGATTTCCCTTTTAAATCAGGAACCATTTTAAATTCTCCGTGATTGGTTTTAATGTTTAGCCATTTTAAAGCGAGAAAACTCAGCACGATTAAAGCCAGCATTGCCAGTAAAACTTGCTTAAAAAAAACTTTACTGGTAAAAAACTTTACAAGACTCATTTTTTATTACTTTTAATAGACAAAGATATAAAAATCCAAAGGGTTTTTACTTTTCAGTTAATTAATGATATTTTAGCTTAACGGTTTTTTCCAACGTTTCGTGTTATTATGAAAAAAAACATTGCTATTGTTATGGGTGGCTATTCCAGTGAAGTTGAGATTTCACTCAAAAGTGGCAACATCGTATATTCCAGCCTAGATACAAAAAAGTATAATTTGTACTGTGTTCATATTCTGAAAAACAAATGGGTTTTGGTTGACAACAATCAAGAATATCCCATTAACAAAGCCGATTTCTCTACTGAAATTGATGGCAAAAAAATAATTTTTGATTGTGTATTTAATGCTATTCACGGTACACCGGGCGAAGACGGAAAGCTTATTGCCTATTTTGAACTTATAGGCATACCGCATACCTCGGCACCTTCCTATCAAATGGCACTTACCTTTAATAAGCGGGATACCTTAAGCGTGGTAAAACCTTACGGCATTAAAACCGCAGTAAGTTTCTTCTTAAATGAAGGTGATACCATTGATGAAGAAACAATTTTAAATACCGTTGGGTTGCCTTGCTTTGTTAAGGCCAATCGTGCAGGAAGCAGTTTTGGCATTACCAAAGTTTACAAAAAGAAAGAATTACAGCATGCGTTACAGGTTGCATTTAAAGAAGACAACGAAGTCATAATTGAATCTTTTTTAGACGGAACCGAAGTGTCTGTCGGTGTTATTTCTTTCAAAGGACAAACAAAAGTTTTGCCTATTACCGAAATAGTCAGTGACAACGATTTCTTTGATTACAAGGCCAAATATCTTGGTGAGTCCGAAGAAATAACTCCGGCACGATTAGACAAAAAAACTGAAGAAAAAGTAATAGAAGTAGCTCGTAAAGTGTATGATATCTTACGCATGAAAGGATTTTCAAGAAGTGAATACATCATCGTAAACGGCGAACCTCATTTACTCGAAATGAATACCGTACCGGGATTGACCAACGAAAGTATTTTGCCTCAACAAGCCCTACATGCAGGTATATCGTTAAATGAACTTTTTGACAATGCCATTGAAGAAGCACTTCAATAATCCAATACAAAATAATAAGTATCTTTACACGAAACAACTCACTGATGAAACGCGCACTTTTTCCCGGTTCTTTTGATCCCATAACTTTAGGCCACTATGATATCATAAGCCGTGGTGTACACCTTTTTGATGAAGTTATTGTAGCCATTGGAGTGAATTCTGAAAAAAACTATATGTTTCCGCTGCAACAACGCAAAACGTTTATTGAAGAAGCCTTTAAAGACATCAACAAGGTAAAAGTGATGACCTATGAAGGACTTACCATAGATTTTTGCAGAAAGGTAAATGCCCAATTTATTTTAAGAGGTCTACGTAATCCGGCCGATTTTGAATTTGAAAAAGCCATTGCCCATACCAACCGAAAATTATCTCAAATAGAAACTGTTTTTTTACTTACCGCTGCCAAAACATCCTATATATCTTCCTCTATAGTGCGTGAGGTAATTCGAAATCATGGCGATTATACACAGTTGGTACCTAATAGTGTTAAGCTTTAAGCCAAATTACACTAGATACTTGTAAAAACAACCATGCATTTCATCGATATTTTTTGCAAGCTCTTTTCAATCAACGAGTTATTTTTTGGTTTTGTCTGTTTTTTGTAGGAATCCCCAATATTCTTTTTTCATTTACACCCATATTAACCTACAAAACATAAATTATAATGAAAAGATTACCCCAAATCAATCGTTTCTTTACTGTAGTATGCAGTATTATTATTATCTCAATAACTTTTACTTCTTGTGAACAAGAATCGCTGTATGATCAAATTGATCAAAATCATGAGCTTCTTGACGATGCATCAAGGCCTTTATTAATTAACAATGCTTTGTTGTTTACTCCCGAGTTGTTACCCTATACAGATTGTGCTGAAGTTTGTATTGACAGTGAAAATGAACTGTTTTATTCCATTACGGATTCACAATCACGTGCTGCAGGACCAAACAGCAAAGAAGTAAACTATGTAGCCTTCAACACTTCAAACCGATTTTTTGTAGATGCGACCTATACTATCACTTCCGGAAATGCTAATGCAAAAGCAACCATCACCATAGATATTAACGGAGACACGCGCGTGTTTGATAATGTTCCTTCAGGAAATACTGTAAGACATTCGATAGCTTTAGCTAGTGATTGGCAAGCCTGTGATGTAGTATCGTTTAGTGTATTACAAGAAGGTTTATCAATGCCTGTTTCGTTTGATGAAGAATACAGTTTAGTTGGTATTTGTGGCTCTTGTGAAGAAAACTTTTCTTATCGACTAAATCTGGATGGAAGCTATACCTTCTTCTACACCAGTGAAGAAGATCTGGATAATGCTGAAGTAAAATTCACTTCTCCACACATCACCGGTTTTGAAGCTTTAGATGGAAAAATATACAGTGTAAACCCCGGAAAAAGAAACGGCGCACCTACGGTTTTAACCTGGAATGGAGATATAGACGCCTGTCAAGAACTAACTTTTGCTATTCGTTTTGATGCTGATTGCGAGCAAACCAACTCCGGATTTGCAAATATTTTTACAGACTTTAAAGTAAACGGTGTTTCCAAAAAAGGAACACAAGAAAATATAAGATTAAATTGTTTTAAGTAAAAGGAGCTATTAAACCTTTAATTGAAAAAGCCTTGTGGATTTTTACACAAGGCTTTTTTTATTTACAAGGAGTAAATTAGTCTAAAGGTGACAAAACGAGGTTGTACAAAATATTCACTGGTACTTACTGAAAAATCATTGGCGTTACTTGTTATTTGCGAGCCTGTATCCAGTAAATTGGTAGCTTTTATTTCATATTCCAGTTTGGCATCTTTGTTTTTTCTATAGGAAAGAGAAGCTTCCCAAAATTTATAAATTTCGGCATTACCACTTTCAGCCTTAAAGTGATTGTAAGAAAAATCGGTTCTGAAGGTAAATGCTTTTAAAAACAACGCATCAACTTCTATTGATGGCGCATTGGTATAAAATTTCGTACGGTTATTGCCTTGATCGTTATCCTGAATAGTTAATCGGTATCCCAATGACACATTTGGAGCGGTTTTAAAATTGGTGCGTAACTGTGTGCCGTAAGTTTGCGTGTAATTCTCATTTACCGTACGATTATTTTGGATAAACTGGTTAAACTTACTGTAGGTAAAATTTCCATTTATACTGGCTTGTAACTTGCCAAAGCGTCTTTGAAAACGACCATTAGCACTCAGCGTTTCATCTGCATAAGCAGAATTAAATGGCGTACTGCTGCGAACTACACTTTCAAAATTGGTTAAATTTCGAATTTGATCAATACGTTTACTGTAGTTTACAAAGGCAAACACATTGGTATAATTGAACATATTAAAGCTAAAATAACTCAGCCTTACATTGTGTGATATGGCATTTTCCAGTTCAGCGTTTCCTGCAAAAAAAGAATTGTAGCGGTTCATTACATAACCACGAGCAAAATTGGTAACATCCGTAAATTGGGTTTGCATGCGGTAATTAAAGTTTAGATTTTCGCTATTCTTTAGCTGCAGGCGTACATCAAAATCGGGAAGCAGTCTAAAAAAGTTGTCGGTATATTTCTGGCCAAACTGACTGTTGTTTACATTGTAAGCATGAGCCGAAAAACCTGGCGTAAAGGTGAACTTTCCTGATTTTAGGGTATAATGTGCGCCCAAGTAAACATCCGTAAAACTGTATCTTATATTGTTGTTTACCAAGCCGTCATTATCATCAGGAACCGGTGTAATTTGTGTTCCGGAGTCCAGAGTTTGAAATAAATTTGAGGTAAAATGTTGATAGCTGTATATGGTACCTAGCGTGAAGTTGATATTGCTTTTTGGGTTTAAAATATTCCAATAGTCAACTTTAGCATCCAGCTGATTGGATTGCACGCGCTTATCTTGTGTTACGTTGTAGTTTGCTTGATTAACATCCAAACCTAAATTTGAAGCTGTGGCATAATAACTGTCTGTATTCCCTGACCCGTCAGCATTTTCGATAATAGCGTTGTAAAAAGGATCTTCATCTTGTAGTAAATGCTGCGCTTCTACTGCAAAAATATTGGTTTCATCTAGAGTATAATAATAGTTAAGATTTTGATTTATACTATATGGACTTGTGGATTCAGCTTGGTCTGTAGCTCCAATTACTGAGGACAAAAAATTTTGATCTTGCGATTCTTTGGAAACTCTTCCAAGAATATCGTAATCCAACTGATTGTTTACATTAGGCTTATACTTGGCGCTTAGCTTAAGCATTCCTAAATCGCTTCGTTGCACAGTATTGCTTTGAGTGTCTTCATTAATCCCGAAACTGTCGTTTGTATAAATTATTTCGTTGTTTTCCTGCAATTGGGTTTTGGTATTAGAAAAAATTGCAAATCCGCTTAAGTCCAGGGTTTCTTTTGGGGAATAGCTGAAATTGGCTGCTCCAAATTTTGAGATAATTTCTTTTGCACGATTGTTTTGCAATTGTAAAAACCCAAGGGCATTGCTTCCTAAGTTAATGTTGGTTCCGCTTTGTGTGCTGGGCATTCTAAATCCGCCGGAAAAATTAAAATAGTCGCGTCTTGTAAAAGCCGGTTCACCAAGGTTGTTTAAATCGCCTATGACATTAATGCTGTACTTAGGGCTGTAGTAAAAAAGTTTTGGCTGGACTAAATATAAACCGTCTTTGTCTGCAATACCACTACCTAGGGTAACATCACCAAACCAAAAATTGGTTTTTCCTTCTTTGAGTTTTATGTTTATGGCAATATTATCCTGATTGTTTGTAACACTGCCTAATTGTCCCACTTCTGAGTAGTTTTTAAGTACCTGAACTTTATCCACAGCGTTTGCGGGAATATTTTTTGTGGCAAGTTTTGAGTCTCCGTCAAAAAAGTCTTTGCCTTCTACCATAACTTTACCAACTGTTTTTCCTTCTACTTGAATTTGCCCGTCATCATTAACCTCAACTCCGGGTAAATTTTTCAGTACATCTTCCAGTTTGCGTTCTGTACCTGTATTAAAAGAATCGGCATTGTACACTATGGTATCTCCACTGATGGTCACAGGCATTTCATACACCAGCTGAATTTCGTCCAGCGTATTGTCATACTGTAAGGTAAAGTCCTTAACTAAATTGGTTTCTTTTGTGTCTACCTGTTCTTCAGCGGTTTTCATCCCTACATAACTTACTTGAATAGTGTAAGCGGTATTTTGTTTTAGCGAGAGCTTGTATTTTCCGGCGTCATTTGTAATTCCGAATGATTCCAGCGTTTGGGTGGTTTTATTTATGGCAATTACATTTGCCAGTTCCAACGGATTGCCTATGCTGTCTTTAATTGTACCTTGTATCTGCACTTGTGAATAGCCTAAAAAACCGGCAAAAAGCAAGCTTAGGAAAAAAAGATTTTTCATGAATTTTTGATTGATTTTTCTTTGATTAGTTATTAGAATCTACGACCGCCATTACGTCCACCGTACATTTCGCGCATTTCTTCAATTTTCTGCTTGATGGTTTCATTGTACTCTTGAAGTGTTACTTCTTTTCCTTTTGAAGGTTTTTTTATTTCCTCTTTTTCTTCAGGATTCATTACAATTTTAGTACACAAAATAGTAGTTCTGTCGGCATTTACTTCGAGTATTAATCCCGGCAATCCCCAGTAATCTGCCGGTCCGTTACTTACCGGTATTTGGGGCGTATACCATGCTGTTATTACAATCTCTTCCGGAATTTCTATTTCATCCATTGGGTCTTTACTTGTAGAATCGGTTGCTTTCTGATTTTCTTTTTTCTCTTCTGAAGTATTATTTCTTCTTCGCATGCTTCGCCAGTCGAATTCATTAACTGACTTTACTGCAGTGGCTTTAAAACAGGTGTATTGACCTATTTGCTTGGTTTCACCTTCCATTTTCCAAGTTAGCTTTGGTAACGTATCGTTAACTAAAAACTGTTTGCCAAAAAATTCTTTTTCCTGCAAGAGTATATTTTCTTTTACATTTTTATACAAATTTCCATCACCACCGGCGGCACTCATCATCATTCTAAATCCGCCACCTTGTCCGGGAGTTTCCAATGCCTCTTCTTCCTTGTATATAGATTCTGCCTGAGTAAAAGTAAGCACATAGCTTTTTTCAAGGGCACTTTTCATGCGCTCCATAATTTGCTTTTTTTGTTGTTCAGAAAATTGGTTTCCGCCCCAATTGTCTAAATCTACAGTGGTTTTTGACTTGTAAAAGGCTTTTCCTTGAAAGTTTTGTGCCTGTAACGTTGTGGCCAGTAAAAAGAAAAGAAAAACAAGTGCAGTGTTGTAAATACGTTTCATGCTGTTGTGTTTATATTTTGAAATAAAAGTAAACTTTAAACGGTAATTTGACATTTAATTTGACATAAAGTTTAAGTTTATATCGTTAAAATTATATTAAATTTAACTTTTCTAAATTTAATCCTGAGGCTTTATGAAGTATTGTTGTTTGTTTTTATTCTTGTTTTCGCTTGCTTCGTATAGTCAGGATTCCTTGGTGCCTATTTTAGTTTCTTCTAAAGAATTTAAAACAGAAACTTTTGTTGGCTTAGACAGTTTTGACAGTGTTTATCATATAGAAAACAATACGCTTTATAAACTAAACGAACTGTCTAATGTAAACTACAGTAACCTTCAACTTGGTAAAATTATCGATGTAAATATTTTTAACACTTTAAAAATTCTTGTTTTTTATAAAAATTTCAATACGGTAATTGTCCTGGATAACAGACTGGCTGAAATTTTTAAAATCGATTTTAATTCTCTTTCTCCTTTTAAAAATGTAAGTCATATAAGCGCCGGTTTTGACAATACGTTGTGGCTGTTTAATACTGAAAAGCAGCAACTGGAACTGTTTGACTATAAAAAAGGGGCAACAAAACTTATAACCTTACCCGTTCAATCCAGTGTGTTAGACCTTACCAGTAATTATAATTATTGTTGGTTGCTCACAGAAAACCATTTGTATAAATACAACTATATGGGAAGCTTGCTTCTGAAAATAAAAAATGACGGATACCGTAAGATTAAACAGTCCAACGCTAATTTATTTTTACAAAAAAATGACAGTCTTTTTTATTTATCAAACAAGAGTCAGTTTCCCGTACCACTTCCTTTAGGCGAATTGTTAATAAAACAGTTTTCAGTAACCAATGAAACCTTGTATATTTACGACGCTAATAAACTACATGAATTTCAATTAACAATCAACTAAAAAAACCTATGCACATAGCAGTAGCAGGAAACATTGGTGCAGGAAAAACTACGCTTACAAAATTACTTGCAAAACATTACAAATGGGAACCACAACTGGAAGATGTTGTAGACAATCCGTATTTAGACGATTTTTACAACCAGATGGAACGCTGGAGTTTTAACCTGCAGGTATACTTTTTAAACTCCCGTTTTCGACAAGTATTGCAAATACGTCAAAGTGGCAAAGACATCATTCAAGACCGAACCATTTATGAAGATGCTCATATTTTTGCACCCAACCTACACGCCATGGGCTTAATGACAAATCGGGATTTTGAAAACTACAAATCGTTGTTTGACTTGATGGAATCTTTGGTGAAAGGTCCGGATTTACTGATTTATTTAAGAAGTTCCATACCGAATCTTGTTTCTCAAATTCACAAACGTGGCAGAGATTACGAAAACTCCATAAGCATTGATTATTTAAGCAGATTAAATGAACGTTACGAAGCATGGATTCATGGTTATAACAAAGGAAACTTGCTGGTTATAGATGTAGACCACATAGATTTTGTTACCAAGCCTGAAGATTTGGGAAGTGTTATCAATAAAATTGATGCCGAAATAAACGGATTGTTCTAATACAATCTCTGAGACAAAAAAAAAGCTGCGTTGTTCAACGCAGCTTTTTTTTATACATTTTATACTTAAAAAGAACGTTCGGCTTTTACCTCAACGTTTTTGTATTCCAATTTTAATTCTTCAATTTTTCTTTCCACTTCTTTTAGTGTTCCGTAAATTACTTCTTCCTCGGTTACGATTTCTCCGCTTTTGTTAAAGGTTTTAATGATTAGAGCTTTCGCATTCTCCGGGCTTTCGGCGTAAATAGTTGCCTGAATTTTAGAAGTTGCGTTTTTAATAACCTCTACATTTTCTGTTTGAACACCTTCACTGGTCACATTATGACCTCCTAAAATAGGCGCAATAACCAATCCTACCAAACAGGTAAGTTTAATTAAAATGTTCATGGATGGTCCGGAAGTATCCTTAAAAGGATCACCAACAGTATCTCCGGTTACGGCAGCTTTATGTGCGTCTGACCCTTTATAGGTCATTTCTCCGTTAATTTCAACACCGGCTTCAAAAGATTTTTTAGCATTATCCCAAGCACCACCGGCATTATTTTGAAAAATAGCCCACATCACACCGCTAACACATACTCCGGCCATATATCCGCCTAACGGTTCAGGACCAAACACTAACCCAATAATGATTGGTGTAATAATGGTTATTAAGCCCGGCAGCAACATTTCTTTTAAAGCGGCTTTTGTAGAAAT